>NZ_JAJPWO010000003.1:0-815342 GCF_046549075.1 Amycolatopsis sp. lyj-84 | reverse complement strand
CCCCGATGGTCGCGGGCTGATCCACGACCACCAAGATCTGCCCGTGAACGGCGAGTTTGTCGAACATCGCCCGCAGTTTGGGCTCGGTGTTGGGCAGCGGCGCGTCGTGCAGCCGTTTCCCGGCCGGTCCAGGCCGACCGCGTGATGCTCGCCCTTGCCGACGTCCAAGCCGAGGAAAACCGCGTAGTCGCTGGTCATCGAAGGTATCTTCCGTCCGTCGTGCACGGTCACCAGTCGAGCACCAAAGGCCGGCAGCCACGTTACGACGAGACCTACCCGAAGGCGGCCGTGTCCCTATCAGCGGTCCCTCGATGCCACCAAACCCGGTGACACCACCCCCCGGATCATGGGTACGACTGGGGGACTAAGTCATGCCGGGCCTGGCGACCACGAGCCCCTCAACCAGGAGCCACGAAAAAGGTAACGGGGGGCACCACCAGCCGCTCCCGGAGTTCGGGAGGTCAGCCCTTGATCTCGGTCCAGGCGCGTGTCCACTCGCCGTAGTCCTTGCACTTGACGTCGGTGCGGCCGTCGAGGCACTGCGTGATCGGCGTCGTCCAGTAGTGGATCTTCGCGGCGTACGCGGCGTCACCGGCGTGGTAGGTGTCGCAGTGCGCCTTGTTCTTGGTTTCGGCGCACGCCTTGGGGTTCGAGGGCGATTCACCGAAGTATTCGGCGACCTGGGCGTTGGCCTTCGGGCTGACGATGTGGTTCAGCCACTTGTAGGAGCACGTCTTGTGCGGCGACTTCGCCGACACCATCCAGGTGTCCGACCAGCCCGTCGCGCCTTCGGACGGCAGCACGGATTCGACCGGCGCGCCCTCGCTCTTGGTCAGGTTCACCGTCACCTGCCAGGCGGTGCCGACCACGGCGTCGCCGCTCTTGAGCGCCTGGCTCTCCTTCAGGTAGTCCGACCAGTACTCCCCCACCATCGGACGCTGCTGCTTGAGCAGGTCGACGGCGGCCTGGAACTGCTTGTCGTCCAGCGCGTACGGGTTCTTGATGCCGAGTTCGGGTTTGTGGGTCTGCAGGTACAGCGCGGCGTCGGCGATGTAGATCGGCGAGTCGTAGGCGGAGATCTTGCCCTTGTACGGGCTGTTCGCGTCGAACATCACCGACCACGACGTCGGCGCCGGGCTCACCTTGTCGGTCCGCCAGGTGAGCAGGTTCGCGCCCCAGCCGTGCGGCACGCCGTAGGACACGTTGTTCACGCTGTTCCACGGGCGGTTCTTGAGGAAGTCGAAGACGTCGGCGTAGTTCGGCACGAGCGCGGTGTTCACCGGTTCGACGTCTCCGGACGCGATGAGCCGCAGCGAAGCGTCACCGGAGGCGGAGATGACGTCGTACTGCCCGGTCTTCATCAGGCTCACGGCTTCGTCGGAGGTGCCGAACGCCTTGACGTTGACCTTGCAGCCGGTCTCCTTCTCGAAGCCGGTGACCCAGTCGACGGCCGGGTCGTTGGAACCGTTCTCCGCATAACCCGGCCAGGCCAGCACGTTGACCTGGCCTTCGGGCTGACCGAGCTGAGCGAGCGCGTCGAGTTTCGGCGGGGTGAAGCCCTGTCCGCCGGGCGCGGCGGCGGTCGAATTGGATCCGGAGGTTCCGCAGGCGGCCACGAGCAGGCCGGCGCCGAGCAGCCCGGCGAGCGCGAGTTTCCTGTTCTTCATTGAACAACCTTTCGGTGCTGGGGAGAACTAACCGGCTTCGGGGACGCGGAAGCTGTGCTCGTGCCGCCAGCTCAGGCGGACACGGCCGCCCTCGAAGTCCGCGGGTTCGGCGGTGTTCTGCCGGACCACGGAGAGCTGGCCACCGGCGTCGAGCGTGACCTCGTAGCGCACGGTGGCGCCGGCGTAGACGGTGTTCGTGACGGTGCCGGTGGCGCTGGTTTCACCGACGTCCGCCGCCTGCGAGAGATCCGCGTCGATGCGGATCTTTTCGGGGCGGATGCTGAAGACCCCGGGTTTGCCGATGATGTTTTCGGCACCGCCGCCGCTGAGCAGGTTCGAGGTGCCGACGAACCCGGCGACGAACGCCGACGCCGGCCGTTCGTAGACCTCGACCGGTGAGCCGACCTGTTCGATGCGGCCGGCGTTGAACACCGCGATGCGGTCGCTCATCGTCAGCGCCTCGTCCTGGTCGTGGGTGACGAAGATGAAGGTGATGCCGACGTCGCGCTGGATCTGTTTGAGCTCGGTCTGCATGGTGTGACGCAGTTTCAGGTCGAGCGCGCCGAGCGGTTCGTCGAGCAGGAGCACCTTCGGGCGGTTGACCAGGGCTCTGGCGAGGGCGACGCGCTGCCGCTGACCGCCGGAGAGCTGATCGGGTTTGCGCTCGCCGAACTCGCCGAGTCTCACCGTGTCGAGGGCTTCCTTCGCACGCTGACGCCGCTCCGCGCGGGGCACGCGTTTCACCCGAAGGCCGTACTCGACGTTCTGGCGCACGGTCATGTGCGGGAAGAGCGCGTAGTCCTGGAAGACCGTGTTGACGTCGCGGTCGAAGGGCGCGAGACGGCTGACGTCGCGGCCGTGGAGTTCGATCGTGCCCGCCGTCGGCAGTTCGAAACCGGCGATCATGCGGAGCACGGTCGTCTTGCCGGAACCGGACGGACCCAGCATCGAGAAGAACTCGCCGGGAGGGATGTCGAGGTCGACGCCGTCGACCGCGTGGACCTGGCCGAACTCCTTGCGCAGGCCGCGCAGCCGGATGGCCGGGTCCCCACCGGCGCCGGAGGCGATAGCAAAGGTCCCCTGCTCCCCCGCCGCGGAGGCGGGGTGCGTTCGCTGAGGCATGGCGTGCCTTTCGGTGGTCGTCACAGCGCGCTCATCACGTGCTTGACGCGGGTGTAGTCCTCGAGGCCGTAGAGCGAGAGGTCCTTGCCGTAGCCGGACTTCTTGAAGCCGCCGTGCGGCATTTCGGCGACCAGCGGGATGTGCGTGTTGATCCACACGCAGCCGAAGTCGAGCTTTCCGGCCAGCCGCATCGCCCGCTGGTGGTCGGCGGTCCACACCGATGACGCGAGCGCGTAGTCGACGCCGTTGGCCGCGGCGAGCGCTTCGGCTTCGGAGCCGAACCGCTGGACGGTGATGACCGGGCCGAAGACCTCCGTCTGGCTGATCTCGTCGTCCTGGCGGACGCCGGAGATCACCGTCGGCGCGTAGAAGTAACCCTCGTCCCCATACCGTTTTCCTCCACAGTGGACTGTCGCGTGAGAGGGAAGCCGATCGACGAATCCGGCCACCCTTTCGAGTTGCGCGGCGTTGTTGAGCGGCCCGTAACCGACCGACGTGTCGTCGGGTTTCCCGGTGGTGGTCGCCCGCGCCTGCCGGATGAGCGCCTCGACGAACGCGTCGTGGACCTCGCCGTCGACCAGGACCCGGGTCGCCGCGGTGCAGTCCTGGCCTGCGTTGAAGTACCCGGCGGCGGCGATGCCTTCCGCGGCCGCCTCGATGTCAGCGTCGGCGAAGACCACTACGGGCGCCTTACCGCCTAGCTCGAGATGTACGCGCTTCACGTCCTTCGCCGCCGAAGCGGCGACTTCGATCCCGGCGCGCACGGAGCCGGTGATGGACACCATCGCGGGGATCTCGTGCTCGACGAGCGCGCGGCCGGTTTCGCGGTCGCCGCAGATCACGTTGAGCACGCCGGGAGGCAGGAATTCGGCGCAGATCTCGGCGAAGAGCAGGGTCGACGCGGGGGTCGTGTCGGCCGGTTTGAGCACCACCGTGTTCCCCGCGGCGAGCGCGGGAGCGATCTTCCAGACCGCCATGAGCAGCGGGTAGTTCCACGGCGTAACCTGCGCGCACACGCCGATCGGTTCTCGGCGGACGAAAGAGGTATGCCCTTCCATGTATTCGCCCGCCGACCGTCCTTCCAGGACACGCGCGGCCCCCGCGAAGAACCGCAACTGGTCGACGATCATCGGCAGTTCTTCCGCCGCGGTGAGCGCGATCGGCTTGCCGGTGTTCGCCGATTCGACGAGCACGAGGCCGTCCGCGCGCGCTTCGACGGCGTCGGCGATCTTCAGCAACGCGAGCTGGCGCCGCGCGGGCGTGGTCTCACGCCACTGTTCGAAAGCGGCGGCCGCGACCTTCAGCGCGCGATCGACGTCCTCGGGGCCGGCGACGGCGGCGGTGCAATACGGGCGGCCGGTGACGGGATCGATGATGTCGGCGACCTCGCCCGACGCGGATCCGATGTACTCACCGCCGATGAAGTGCTTCAACTGCTGCACGAGAGCTCCTGGCTACTGGGCCTGGGGGCGTGAGGCGATAGCAAAGGTCCCTTGCTCCCTTGTGGGGCGGCGAGGGAGCTAAAACATATAAGTCCAGATGTTAAATGACAAGACGATGGGGCAAGATTGGTTCCATCGGGTAGCGGTACGGGCGAAGGGCCACCATGCGTAAGGGGATGTCGCACAGCGCGCGGTCAGCGATGTTCGCGCCACTCGACCAGATCGGCCGGGCGGAAGCGGTCACCGCGCGGCTGGTCGACGCCATCACGCTCGGACTACTGGCCGACTCGGAACAGCTGCCGAGCGAAGCCGAACTGGCCGCCCAGTTCGGCGTATCCACCGTGACCGTTCGCGAGGCGCTCGTGGCCTTGCGGCAGCAGGGCCTTGTCGAGACGCGACGTGGCCGAGGTGGCGGAAGCTTCGTGAAGACGCCCGTGGACCCTTCGGCTGCTTCGTGGAGAGAACGCCTCCGCACGGTTTCGCTGTCGGATCTTCGTGACGTCGGCGACCACTACCTCGCCATCGCCGGCGCCGCCGCCAAACTCGCCGCCGAGCGGAGTTCGCCCGAGGACATCGAGCGGCTCGAGCTGGCGACCGAGGACATCCGCATCGCCACCGGTGCGGAAGCGTCGCGCGCCGAACGCCAGTTCCACCTCGAAGTCGCCGCGGCCGCGCAGTCGCCGCGACTGACCAGGGAGGAAGTGCAGTTGCAGAGTGAGCGAGGCGGACTGCTGTGGCTGCCGCTCGAGCCGCACGGCACCCGGGAGAACGCCTACGCCGAACACCGCGCGATCACCGCCGCCATCGCGCTGGGCGACGGCGAGCTGGCCAGGAAACTCACCGAGGAGCACATCCTCGAGGCGATAGACCGGCTGGCGGACGTGCATTTAGACCTTCTGGCCCCTTAAGCTGCGGCATCCGCGCATCCGAGGTGAGCATCGTGAACGACACACCGTCCGCCGGTTCCGAGGTCGTCGAGCAGGTATCCGCCCTGGTCGAGGACGTCTTCGGCAGACTGAAGCCGGTTTTGTCCGGTGCCGAGGGGCTGCTGGCCGCGTCCGCCGATGCCACCGCCGACGACCTGACCCGGCTCCGGCCGCAGGTCTTCGACGTTCTCGGCGGCCTGGTCGTCGGCGCGGGGTTCATCAGCGCGCCGAACGCGCTGGCCGATCAGGAGTTCGGCTTCGACTGGTGGACCGAGACCGGGGACGCCGAACCCGCCCAGCTGGTCATCAGCCTCGATCCGGCCAGCGACAACTTCCTCGACTACACCCGGCAGTCGTGGTTCACCGTCCCGCGTGACACCGGCCGCCGTCACATCAACGGCCCGTACGTCGACTACCTCTGCACCGACGAGTACACGCTGACGTTCACCGTCCCCGTCCAGCGGAACGGCTCGTTCGCGGGCGTCGTCGGCGCGGACATCCACGTACGCGAGGTCGAGCGCCTGCTGCAGCCGAAGCTGCGCGCGCTCGGCGGCCGCGCGGCGCTGGTCAACGCCCAAGGCCGGGTGATCGTGTCGAACAACGCGCGCCAGGCCACCGGTTCGCTGGTGCGCGATGTCGACGTCCCGGCGTGGTGGTCGTCCGGCGCGGAACCGGCCACCACCGAGAGCGGCGCGACGCTGCGGCGGTGCGGGGAATCCCCGATCGCGCTGGTCAGGTCCGAGCGCTGACCTGCAGCGCGAGCCAGAATTCGGCGCGCACACCGGGGGAATCGAGGTCACGACCGGTCAGGTCGGCGACCTTGCGCACGCGGTTGCGCAGGGTGTGCCGGTGCACGCCGAGCCGCGCGGACGCCAGATCCCAGTGACCGTGGTGTTCGAGCCAGCAGGTCAGTGAGGCGACCAGTTCGCCCCGGCCGGTTTCGTCGTGCTGCCGCAACGGCGCCAGCAGGCTGTCCGAAAACGCTTGTGCCGCTTGGGAATCGACCAGTTCCAGGAAGCCGCGCCCGGCATGGTCGGCATAGGGGACGAACTCCACTCCCCTGGCTTTCGCCACCCCTGCCGCCTGCTCGGCTTGGCGGACCCCGAACGCGAATTCCGCGATGCCGATGATTTCGGAGGAGCCACCGTGCAGACCGCTGGCGCGGGCCGCGAGCCGCACCACCCGCTCCGAGACGCGAGGATCCGCGACCGTCGCGGCGATCACCGCGGTGCCCGAGTGCGCGAAGAACACCTCGTGCGCCTCGGTTTCCGCTTCGAGCAGAGCGTGCAACGCCTGCCTCGCCCCCGGCGGCCCCACGAAGGCGTGAACCCGCCAGGGCGCGTCCGGAGCATCTCCCCAAACCGTGGAAAGGGCACTCGTCACGATCTCGTCCTGCCCGCTCACCAGGAGGTCGAACAACCCGGTGCGCAAGTACCGCAAAGCGGCCACGTGTTCACGATTCTGTTCCAGCGCAAGGGAAAGTAGGGAAACAGCGGTGTTAACGATGTGCTGCCCCGCGGCGTCGAGCGGCCCGCGGGTCCCGACGACGAGCACGCCGCGCGCGCGGGTGTCGAGCGTCTGCAGGACGACCTCATACTCCCCCACCGCCGTCACGAGCGTGCCCGCACGCAGGCGCGCGAGGTCTTCTCGCACGTCGTCGACGGAGTCGCGAGCGGAGGCAGGTGCCGCTTCGGCGACCCGGCCCGCCGAATCGAGCAGGAGCACCCAGCCGTCGACCAGCTTCGCCAGTTTGCGGACGACCCCGCCGGGACCGCCCTTGCCGACGGCGGTCCTAGTCAGTTCCTGCTGTCCCTTGCCGGTGCGGACGAGCGAGGCGTACTCGTCGGCGGCGACCGCACGGGAGACCGCGCGCGTGATCGCGATGAACGGAGTCTTCCTCGGCACTTCGAGAACCGGGAGCCCGACCTCCTCGGCGGTGTCCACAAGGGACTGAGGGATGGTCTCGTGACTGAGGCCGACACCGAAACCGAGCCCCGCCACGCCCGCGTCGACAAGTCTCCGGATGTACTCCGGCGCCGTGGTCTCATCGAGCGAGAGGCCGGTGGTCAGGAGCAGCTCGCCGCCTTCGAGGAAGGCCTGCGGATCGGTCAGTTCGGTGGGGTGGACCCAGCCGATCGGCCGGTCGAGCCCGCTTTCGGCCGCACGCACGCGCAGGCCGAGCGGTCGTTCGGCCGCGAGGGCTCGGAGCGTCAGTGCCATGTTGTCCAATTCTACGCCTCGATATGGACAAGATGTCGAGCTGACGTGGCCCGCTCCGGCTCTCATCCTGGAGGGCGACCCCGTCCCTCGCGCCCGCAGGAGTTTGGCCGTGACCGCCACCACCGAAACCCAGCGCAGGCTGCGCACCGAGATCCCCGGCCCCGCCTCGCGCGCCCTGCAGGAACGCCGCGCCGGCGTCGTCGCCGCGGGCGTGAGTTCGGTGCTGCCCGTCTACATCACCTCGGCCGAAGGCGGCCTGCTCACCGACGCCGACGGCAACGTCCTGATCGACTTCGGTTCCGGCATCGCGGTGACCAACGTCGGCCACGCCGCCCCCGCCGTCGTGGACCGCGTCCGCGAGCAGGTGAGCCTGTTCACGCACACCTGTTTCATGGTCACGCCGTACGAGGGGTACGTCGAGGTCTGCGAAGCACTCGACAAGCTGACGCCGGGCACCCACGAGAAGCGTTCGGTGCTGTTCAACTCCGGTGCCGAGGCCGTCGAGAACGCGGTGAAGATCGCCCGCGCCGCGACCGGCCGCCAGGCGGTCGTCGTCTTCGACCACGCCTACCACGGCCGCACCAATCTGACGATGGCGCTGACCGCGAAGTCCATCCCCTACAAGCACGGTTTCGGCCCGTTCGCGCCCGAGGTCTACCGGGTGCCGGGGTCGTACCCGTACCGCGACGACCTGTCCGGTCCCGAAGCGGCGCGCATCGCCATCGACCGCATCGAGAAGCAGATCGGCGGCGACCAGGTCGCGGCCGTCGTCCTCGAACCGGTGCAGGGTGAGGGCGGGTTCATCGAACCCGCTCCCGGTTTCCTGCCCGCGCTTTCCCGCTGGTGCACCGAGAACGGCGTCGTCTTCGTCGCCGACGAGGTGCAGACCGGGTTCTGCCGCACCGGCGAGTGGTTCGCGTCCACGCACGAGGAGGTCGTGCCCGATCTGATCGCCACCGCCAAGGGCATCGCGGGCGGACTGCCCCTGGCCGCCGTCACCGGCCGCGCGGAACTGCTCGACGCCGTCCCGCCGGGCGGGCTCGGCGGCACCTACGGCGGTAACCCGATCGCGTGTGCCGCGGCGCTCGGCTCGATCGAGGTCATGCGGCAGGAGAACCTCGCGGCGTCTGCGAAGCGCATCGAGAACACGGTGCTGCCGCGTCTGCGGGCGCTGGCCGAGGAAACCGGCGTGATCGGCGACGTCCGCGGCCGCGGCGCGATGCTGGCCGCCGAGTTCGTCAAGCCGGGCACCACCGAACCCGACGCCGACCTCACCAAACGGGTCGCGCAGGCCTGTCACCAGGCCGGGGTCGTCGTCCTCACCTGCGGCACCTACGGCAACGTCGTCCGGCTGCTGCCGCCGCTGTCCCTGTCCACCGAACTGCTCGAAGAGGGCCTGTCGGTCCTGGAGCACGCTGTCCGTACGGAGGCTTCGCTGTGACCACCTTTCCTTACTGGGTGGCCGGAAAACCGGTCACCAGCGACGAGACCGTCGTCGTCCGCCACTCCTTCGACGGCAGTGAGGCGGGCTCGCACCACGTTCCGTCCACTTCGGACATCGAGACCGCGGTCCAGGCCGCGCACGACGTCCAGGACGAGTACGCGACGCTGCCCGCCCACGTGCGGGCAGGCGCGTTGGACCACGTGTCCCGAGTTCTGGGTGAGCGGTCCGAAGAGATCGCGCAGCTGATCACGGCCGAGTCGGGCAAGCCGCTGAAGTGGTCGCGCGGCGAGATCGGGCGCGCGGCGTCGACGTTCCGCTGGGCCGCCGAGGAGGCCCGCCGGTTCTCCGGTGACCTGCAGCGACTCGACACCGACCCGGGCGGCACCGGGCGGCTCGCGCTGGTGCGCCGCGTGCCGAAGGGCCCGGTGCTGGGCATCACGCCGTTCAACTTCCCGCTGAACCTGGTGGCGCACAAGGTCGCCCCGGCGATCGCGGTCGGCGCGCCGATCGTGCTCAAGCCGGCGCCCGCGACGCCGCTGACCGCGCTGCTGCTCGGCGAGATCCTCGCCGAGACCGATCTGCCCGCCGGAAGCTGGTCGATCCTGCCGGTGAGCAACGAGGAATCGGCGAAGCTGGTCTCGGATCCGCGGTTGCCGGTCGTGTCGTTCACCGGCTCCGTGCCGGTGGGCTGGGGCATCCGCGACAGCGTGCCGCGCAAGCACGTCGCGCTCGAACTCGGTGGTAACGCGGCGGTACTGGTCTGTCCTGATTGGACGGATCTGGACTTCGCGGCGCAGCGGATCGCGACCTTCGCGATGTATCAGGCCGGGCAGTCGTGCATCTCGGTGCAGCGCGTGTACGCACACGCCGATGTCTACGACGAGCTCCGGGCGAAGGTGCTGGAGCAGGTGCGCGCGCTCGGGACCGGCAACCCGCGGACGGACGGCGTGGACGTCGGGCCGCTGATCAACACTGCCGCCGCCGAGCGGGTCGAGTCGTGGGTCGCCGCGGCCGTCGACGCCGGTGGCGAGCTGCTGACCGGTGGCAAGCGTGACGGTGCGACCGTCGAGCCGACCGTCCTCGCGAACGTGCCGGAGGACGCGTCGGTGATGGCAGACGAGGTCTTCGGGCCGGTCGTGTCGATCACGCGCGTGGAATCGGTGGACGACGGCGTGCGCCGGATCAACGACTCGCGCTTCGGGCTCCAGGCGGGCGTGTTCACCCGCGACCTGCCGACGGCGTTCGACGTGTCCGCGAAGCTGCGCGTCGGCGGCGTGCTCGTCGGCGACGTGCCGAGCTTCCGCGCCGACCAGATGCCTTACGGCGGCGTGAAGGACTCCGGCGTCGGCCGCGAAGGCCCGGCTTCCGCGATGGCCGACTTCACCGAGGAACGCGTCACCGTCCTCACCGGCCTGACCCTCTGACCAGCTGAAATCCCCTCCAGGGGAGCAAGGGACCTTTGCTCTCGCTTGTCTCGACATTGAGAGAAGCGAGCGCAAAGGTCCCTTGCTTCAGCCGAGGCCGAGGGCTCGGAGCAGGGCGGCGTGGGCCTCGACGAGCGAAGGGCCGTACCAGGTGAGATGGCGTCCGGAGACCAGGACGTACTTCGCGCCGGGGAACGCTTCGGGCCCGTCGTCCGCGGTGAACTCGTAGGGCTCGTCGGGCAGTACGAGCAGGTTCGCCTCTTCGCCCGCGAAGCGCGCTTGGAGCTCTTCGAGCTTCGGACGCGGGTAACGCTCCTCGTCGTCCTTGTAGACGTTGCCGATTCCGACGCGATGCAGGACGTCGCCGCCGAAGGTGTCGCGGCCGAGCACGATCCACGGCTTCCGCCACACCGGCACCACCGCGCGGAAGCGCTCCGGCAGGGTCTCCCGCCACACCTCTTCGGCCTCGACCAGCCATTCCGGCTCGGTGAGGTCGTAGGCCTGCGTCAGGATCCGCCGGATCGAGGCGAGCGCACTCGGCACGGTCGCCGACGCCTCCATCACCCAGACCGGAATCCCGTTGGCGCGCAGGCGTTCCACGTCCTCCGGCCGGTTCTCCTCGGAGTTGGCCAGCACCAGATCCGGGGCGAGTTCGAGCACCTTGTCCACGTTCGGGTACTTCGAGCCCCCTACCCTCGGGACGTCCAGATCGACCGGATGGGTGCAGTAGTCCGTGGCGCCCGCGAGCCGCCCCGGCGCGCTGACCTCGACGGCCTCGGTCAGCGACGGCACGAGCGAAACCACCCGCGCCGCGGGCCCTTGCAGCGGGACCACTTCCCCGAGGTCGTCGATCATGCGCGCTCGAAGGACAGTTTCCGCTTGTCGACGTCCACCGCGGTGAGCCGGACGCGGATCCGCTCGCCTTCCGGCAGCTTTTCGCCGGTGCACTTGGACATCACCGGCGGATCCTCGACCAGGATCTCGGCCTTGGTCTCCTCCGCGCGCAGCACGATCGCGCCGAACTCGCCGCCGATGTGCTCCGCCATCACCCAGACCTCGACCTGGTCGATGCAGGCCCGTTCCACCTTGGCCGCCAGCGTGTCGGACGCGGTCATCTGCTCCGGCACCTCCTTGAGCGCCGCGCGCACCCACGCGGGTACTTCGCGGCCGACGCTCACGGCGAGGCAGATCTCGGTGGCGAACCGGTCGACCAGCCGCCGGATCGGCGCGGTGACGTGGGCGTACGCGCCGCCGATCCCGGCGTGCGTGGTCAGCGCGGGCAGCTCGCCGTCGAACGCGGTGTACCCGGCGCCGCGCAAAAGCCTTGTGGTGTCGGCGAAAAGCGCCATGGACGCGGGCTGGCCGGGATCCAGCGCGGCCAGGAACTCCGACGCGCTCTTGCCCTCGGGCCACTCGATGTTCAACGCGTGCGCGGACCGGCGCAGCCATTCGACCGCCTCGGCGTCGGGCTGCGGCAGCGTGCGCAGGACACCGATCCCGGCGTCGATCATGATCTTCGCCGCCGCCATCCCGGTGAGCAGCGAGATCTCGGCGTTCCACGCGTCGACGTCGTTGCGCGGCCGCTGGATCAGCGCCCAGCCGCCGTCGGGATCCCCGCTGATCTCCTGCTCCGGCAGCTGCAGTTCGACCGCGCCGCGCCGGATCGCGAGCTCGCGGCGCAGGCGGCCCAGCTCCGGCAGCGCCGCGACCGACGGATGCGGGTTCCCCGCGTCGATCGAGGCCTGGACGGTTTCGTAGTCGAACTGTTCGGTGGACCGGACCAGCGCCCGGCGGACGTTGGTGGCGGTCGGTTCACCCTGAGCGTCGACGTCGATGGTCCACAGCACGGCGGGCCGGGTCTCCCCCGGCAGCAGGCTCGCCGCGCCTTCGGACAGCACCGGCGGATGCAGCGGGACGTTCCCGTCGGGCAGGTAGAGCGTCTGCCCGCGGCGCCGCGCCTCCTTGTCGAGCGCGCCACCCGGCGGGATGAACGCGGCCAGATCGGCGATCGCGTAGTGGACCCGGAACCCGCCGCCCTCGACGCGCTCGATGAGCACCGCCTGGTCGAGGTCCTTGGACCCGGGCGGATCGATGGTGACGAAGGGCAGGCCGGTGGCGTCCTCGCGTTCCCCGGCCGACTCGAGCGGGTCGACGACCGCCGCCTCCGCCTCGGCGAGCACGTCGGGCCCGAACGACTCCGGCAGCGAAAACTCGGCTCGCAGGCGACCGAAGTCCCCTCCGGCCGTGTGTGTCCTGATCACGAGTGGAGGCACCACCCAACCCTATCCCGAGTCGGCCCCGGTGATCGCCCGTTCGGGCGCGGGCCGGTCGGGTGTACGTTACGGCCGAAATGAAAACCGATACCCTTTTCAAAACGACAGGAAGGGCCGTGGCGTGAAGATCGCGTTCGTCGGGAAGGGCGGCAGTGGCAAGACCACGCTGGCGTCGCTGTTCACCGCGTACCTGGCCGGCGGCGGGAAACCGGTACTGGCGATCGACGCGGACATCAACCAGCACCTCGCCGTCGCGCTCGGCGCGAGCGAGGAAGAGGCCATCGCGTGGCCGACGCTGGGCGACAACATGGGCCTGATCAAGGAATACCTGCGCGGCGACAACCCGCGGATCGCCGACGCGGCCTCGATGATCAAGACGACCCCGCCGGGACGCGGGTCACGGCTGGTCCGGCCGTTCGAGGACAACCCGATCTTCCAGGCCTGCTTCCGCGAGTTCGGCGGCGTGCGGCTCGGCGTCACCGGGCAGTTCGACGAGGACGACCTCGGTGTCGCCTGCTACCACTCGAAGGTCGGCGCGGCGGAGCTGCTGCTGAACCACATGGTCGACGACGCGGGCGAATACGTGGTCATGGACATGACCGCCGGCGCCGACGCGTTCGCGTCCGGGCTGTTCACGCGGTTCGACGTGACGTTCCTGGTGTGCGAGCCGACCGTGCGCAGTGTCGGCGTGTACCGGCAGTACGCCGACTACGCGCGGGACTTCGGCGTGCGGCTGGTCGTCGTGGGCAACAAGGTGACCGAGGACGAGGACATCGACTTCCTGCGCGACGAGGTCGGCGAAGCGCTGCTGGGCTGGATGGAGAACTCGCGGCACGTCCGCGCCGCCGAACGCGGCCGCGCGCGCCCGATCGGCGAACTCGAGGCGCACAACCTCGGGACGCTGGGCTCGATGCTCGCGACCGTCGACGCCGAACAGCGGGACTGGGCGCGCTACCAGCGTCAGGGCGTCGAGTTCCACCTGCGCAACGCGCGGGCTTGGGGCAGCGGGCGGGCCGGGGAGGACCTCACGGCGCAGGTGGATCCGGAGTTCGTGCTGGGCCCGGTGCTGGCACGGCAGGACGCCTGACCTACTCGTGAGTGGTAAGGGCGGTTCTGGTGGACCTGTATTTGCCTGCCCACTGGATACCGATGTCATCTCGGTGAGCTTGTAAACCTTGTTCTGGATGCCGATGTGGGCGAGTGGGGAGGATTTGAGACGTTCAACGTCCCAAATCCTCCCCACTCGCCCCCCGTCGACGATGAAGGAATCGGGACACTCAACGTCCCCATTCCTTCATCGTCAACGCCCGGCACACGCGTGAGCGCCGCACCTTCGCCCTGGTCACGCATAGGTAGGCAAACACCGGTCCGCTCTAACCGTCCTAACCACTCACGAGGAGGCTCAGTCACCGTTCCACTTGGAGTCTTCGGCGTCGGCCTGCCGCGTGCGTTCCTTGGCGATGTCCAGGGCACGCCTGGCCGTCGCCTCGTCCGGGTACGGGCCTAGGAGGTCCACGCTCCGGCCTCGTTCCAGGTGCTCGACCTGGTTCGTCTTGGTGTTGTAGTACCAGCCCTGATCCGGGTTCGGGTCGCTCGACATACGTCTAGCGTGACATCACCCGGACGTCCTGTCATCACTTGCGGTAGCGGTACGGGATCTCCGTGGGATCACCGGTCGGGCCGAACTCGCCGCCCTCGGGCTGGTCCACCTTCGAGCTTTCCGGCACGTTCTCGCCGAGTTCGTCGAACCAGCCCCGGTGCAGCGGAAGACCGCGCGGCGGCGTGGCGGGCTCCGGCGCGACGGGGATGCCCTGCGGCGGCGAAGAAGGCGACGTCGGCTGCGGCAAGGGAGCCGCGTTGGGCGGCATCGCGGCAGGTGGCGGAGTCGTGACCGGTGGCGGTGTGGCAGGCGGCGTGGCGGCAGGCGGCGGGTTCACGGGCTGCGGGCTCGAGGGCTGCGGCAACTCCGGCTGTGGCTCGGCCTGGGGTGGCGCGGCGGACTGAGTTTCCGGCGTGGCCGGAGGCGCGCTCACCGACGGGGGCGGCATCTGCGCGGGCTGAGGACGGATGGGCGGCGGAGAGAGCGGGGGCTGCGCCTGCGGCGCGGCGGGCGGTGGTGCCTGCGGTGCCGCGTGGCCTCCCGGCAGCGGCGGCGCGGGCGGCCCGGCGGGCGGGGCGACCGTGCGCCACACCGGCGCGGGTCCGATGTTCATCGGCGCCGGGGCGCGCGGCGGCTGCCCGGTCACGGGCGGCGCGGCCTGCGAAGGCGGCGGGGGCGCCTGACGCTGCACGGGCTTCGGGATCGGATCGAGGCAGGACACGAGCACCGTGGTGCTCGCCGGGTCCTCGATCTTCCGTCCGCTGCGCTCGCGGTAGATCATCTCGCCTTCGGTGTCCATCTCGACCAGGTAGCCGGCTTCCGCCAACTGCTCCTCGTCGAGGTCGACGAGCTTTTCGTAGCGCGACGGGACGACGCGGTAGATCGGCCACGCGAGGTGGGCGTTCTCGTGGTGGAACTGGGCCAGCAGGGCGGCCATCTGCTGCTGCCAGGGCAGCGACATCCCCTCGGCCAGCGATCTCGGCAACACGACGTAACCGGGGTCGACTCCCGGCCAGCCTTGGTTCAGCTGATCGGCCAGCGGCGTGCTCGACGCCGGTCTGGCGGCCTGCCGCGCGGGCTGAGGGGTACCGAAAAGATCGCGGGGATCGACCTCCTGGCCGCCTCCCGCCGCGGGCTTGCCTCGCCTTCCGAATTTCCGTGCCACGTTCTTCATCCTCTGCCAGTGTGCGGCCGCTTGCCGGTGGACAGGCCGCCACTTCGGGTGAATCCGATGGTCCCGCGGTCGCGAAACCACGCGTTCACCATGCTAAACGCCAGGGCGGACCGCCTGCGCGACCACTTCGGCCTCGTCGAAGGAGAAGTCGCGGATGTGCACCGGGACGCCGGTCTGCTGAGCCTCGACGATCTTGCCCTCACCCAGGTACATCATCACGTGGTGGATGGTCGCCGGGTTCGACGGGACGGTGGCGAGGAACAGCAGGTCACCGGGCTGCGCCTGGCGCACCGGCAGCATCGCGCCCGCCTTGTACTGGTCCCGGGAAACCCGCGGAAGGATGATCCCGGCCGACTCGTAGGACCGCAGCATCAGCCCGGAACAGTCGTAGCTGTTCGGTCCGGTGGCGCCCCAGATGTACGGCTTGCCCTGCTCGGCGAGCGCGAACTTGATGGCCTGCGCGGCGGCCTGGCTCGGCGGCACCACACTGCCGACGCTCGAACCGCAGCCGACGACGTCGACGATCTGGCCCTCGTTCTGCACGAGGAGCGCCGCCATCGGCTCCCAGTTGTGGTACCGGTCGGGGAAGCCGGAGCGCTCCACCCGCTGGGCGGCGTCACCGGGACGCATGTTCTCCCAGTCCGGCACCGCGAGCAGCACGTCGAAGAACTTGTTGACCTGGTACGGCGGGTCGGTGACCTGCGCGACGGTGCCCCAGCCCATCGACGGCCGCATCTGGAAGATGCCGAGCGAGTCGCGGTCGCCGTGGGTCAGGTTCCGCAGCTTGGACTCGGTCATCCCGGCCTGGATCGCCACCTGCCACGCGCGCGGGGACAGGGTCCGCTGCTTGCCGATCGAGATGATCAGCGCGACGATCCCCCGCTGTTCTTCGTCGAGTTTGTTGATGTCCGAAGAACCGCGATCGGTCTGGCCGGGCAGGGTCGGCCCGATCGACGCGTCACAGGAGGTCTTGACGACGCTGCCCGCCTGCGCCTCCATGTGGTCGGTCACCACCTTGGAGACCGTGCTCGTGGTGACCACCGCGGCGAAGACCGCGGCGATCAGCACGCCGACGATGATCCCGATCTTCATCGGGTCAGCTCGCTTGCGTGAACTTGGTGACCCGCCACCCGAAGTTCAGCTTGGCGACGGTGACCCGGACCTTGGGCCCGTCCGTCGGGACATCCACCTCCATCGATCCGGCGAGGGAGGACACGACCTGCGGCTCCCCGGTCACCTTCGTGGCGGTGATGTTCGCGGGATCCACCGTCGTCATTTCCCCGGCCAGGTATTCCTCGGTGGTGTACGGCCGTAAGCCGTTCAGCCACTGCTCGGTCGTCGTACCGTCGGGATGGTTCGCCCATGCCGTCACCCATTCCTTGGCGACCCGGACACCGCTCTGGTCAGGTGGTGCGGAAGACGGTGGCGGCTGGGTGGTCAGCCGCGGCGGCAACGTCGACGTCACGGTCACCGGCGCCGCGACGCCCGGACGTGAGGTGGAGGTCGCCGAGGAACTCGTCCCGGTGGCCGTCTGCCCCGGTTTGCCGATGGCCTTGGGCAACAGGATGCCCACCGCGGTGAGCACCACCGCGAGGAAGACCAGCGTGCCGATGAGATGCCGGGGCGAGCGCAACGGCCAGCCCCACAGTCTGCGATAGACCGCGGTACGCCCGCGGTTGGTCCGGATCGGCATGGATCACCGACCCACGGCGTGGTCGGTGTCGCGGACTTCCTCGCGGACCTCGAGCCCGCGCGACGGCCGGTACAGCACGAAGACCGGCTTGCCCGCGACGACCTCGGGATCGACCCGGCGAGGACGCGGCGACGACGGACCCGGTTGCACCGGCACGGTGCCCGAGAAGTCGGGGGTCGTGTAGCCGCCACCGGCGGAGTTCATCCGCGACGGCACCACGACCGGCTCCGGCTCGTCGCTCCAGCGCCGGTCGGCGACCGGCGAGGTGTCGACCCGGCGGCTCGGGATCTGGACAGGGCTCCGCCCACCGGAGGTGAACATGGAGTCGCCGGGAGTGCCCGCGGACGGGTTGTACTGGCCGAACACCGGAACGCCTCCGCCGCCACCGGCGGGAAGCGCGGGCATGCCGCCACCTCCGCCGACCGCGCCCGGCCACGGCGCCCCGGACCAGGCCGCCGCGGGCCGGATCGCGCCGGAACCGTTGTCGAGCCGCTGGGAGCTGGCGAAGATGGTCGCCTCCGGCCGGAACCGCCCGCCGCCGACCGTCGCGCCGACAGGACCGCGAAGGTCGCCGTCGACGACGTCGTCGGTGTCGCGGACGTTCTGCCAGAACGCGTCCTGCGGGGTCGCCTCGTTGTTCTTCTTGCGGAAGCGGGAGAAGAGACCGCCGCGTGGCGAGGGCACCGCGCCGCCGACCATGCCGACGGACATCTCGACCATCTGCCACAGTCGTCGTACGGGACGGCCGATCATGAACAGCAACACGGTGATGATGGCCGCGAGCGCCATCTTCGTCAGCAGGGAAAGCGAGTTCCCGGCGGTGAAGATCGCTTCCAGCAGGAGCGTGTGCACCCCGGCCAGCACGGAAAGCACCATGAGGTTGAAGGCGACCGCGCCGACGACCTTGAGGATGCGCTGCATGATCTGCGGCTGGAGCAGCGCGATCAGCCCGATCAGCGGAGCCGTCAGGACGAAGATCCTGATCAGCACCTGCGCGAGCAGGACCGTCGCCTTCGCGAGCAACTGGAACAGCGAGTAGAAGATTCCCTGGCCGAGGGAAAGGAAACCGGCGCCGACGCGGCTGCCGTCCTCACCCGTGAAATAGCCCGTCGCCGGGCCGAGTTTGGTCGAGATGTCCTTGAACGCCGCCTTCTTGGAGTCCACCAGCGCGGTGTCGGCGTCGCCGCCCTGCTGGATCTGGCCCCAGGTGAAGGCACGCGCGTCCAGCAGGAGCGGGCCGTACTGGAGCGCCTGCGGCGAGTCCGGGCTGCCGAACTCCCCGCGCAGCCAGTTGTCATAGACGACCCGGCAATGCAATTCGGTCGGGACCCGGTCCCACGGCTGGCGAGCCGCGACTGCCTCCGGGGTCGCCTGGCACGGTTGTGCCGAGGGCGGGGGCGGCTGGGTCGGCGGTGGCGTCTTGGGCTCGTCGATGAACCCGGCCTGGATGTTGGTCGTGGTCTGCACGATCGCGTTGTCGATCGGATCGAGGAATCTCAAGAGCGCCAAGGAGGACGCGGCCAGCCAGACCGCGGCCAGCCCGTACAGCGCCCGTTTGCTGACCGCCGCGAGATCGCCACGCCA
The DNA here is from genome assembly GCF_046549075.1 of Amycolatopsis sp. lyj-84. NCBI lineage: Bacteria > Bacillati > Actinomycetota > Actinomycetes > Pseudonocardiales > Pseudonocardiaceae > Amycolatopsis > Amycolatopsis sp. lyj-84. The sequence continues at coordinate 796,773 of NZ_JAJPWO010000003.1, read as the reverse complement.
GATGTTGCGGAACAACATGATGGACATGATCAGCGCGGCGAGGCCGAACAACTGGGCGTAGATGTTGTTGTAGACCTTCTCGGCCCCGGCCTTGACCGCGTTGTACAACGGGCTGAGCAGGCTTCCCTGCAGCACGGTGTAGTGCAGCGAGTTCGTGGCGCCGACGAGGTTCTTGCCGATGTTGAAGAGCTGGTTGCCAGCCCAGGTGTCGATCGTCGAGTTGGGCGAGGTGATCCCGGCCAACGGGCCACAGTCGGTTTCGTAGGTGTCCCAGACGTGTCCCGCGTAGCCGTACACGTTGTACGGGCTGCCGCCTTCACCGCGAGCGGTCGCGGGCGGGTCGAGCGCGCCGACCATGCCCGCGCCGGGCCGTTCCGGGTTCGGCGCTTCGCCACAGGCGGCCGCCGACGCCGCCGGAGCGGTCGCCACGGCCTGCAGCCCCAGGATCAGCATGACGACGAACATCGTCGCGCGGCGGCTGGGCCTGCTCTTGCCCGGCCGCGGCCCCTCTTTGAGGCGGCGGCGCAGCGCGTGCCAGCCGGCGGCGAGCGCGAGGACGCACGCCAGCGTGATCACCGTGTTCATGCGGCATCCCTGCCGGTGCCACCCTTGCCGGCGCGCGCGTGCTCGCCCTTTTCCCCGTTCGTGATGTGTCCATTTTGGACGGCGCCTTGTACTTCGCCCGTCTCTGCCGCCAGTGGGTCCGGGGCGCCGAGCATCTGCTCGTCGGTGAGGCCGACCTCGAGTTCGGCCGCGAGCTCGAGATCCTCTTCGAGCTCGAAGTCGTCTTCCTCCGGAGGCGACGCCACGAACTGCTTCTCCTGCGGGACCGCGAGTTCGTTGCCCGGCCTGGACGGCTTGGCGTCGGGCGAGCCCGGCGTGGTGTCCATGACCCGGCGCAGATGCTCCAGATGCGGCCCGGAGAAGTCGACACGGATCCGCTCCACGCCGCCGGCACCGTCGCCGAAGATGAACTGGCGGGGCTCGACGTCCCGTTGCAGATCGCGTGACGAGCCGGGACGGCGGCCGAGCGCGGCCACCACCTGCTCGTAGCCGACGCCGACCGGGACCTTGAGCAGGCGCAGCGCGTCGGCCTGGGCGTCGTCGTCGTCGAGACGGCCGACGAACACCGAGTCCAGCAGCGCCACGAAACCCTGGATCTTCAGGAAGTCCGCGGGGATCTGCGAGGACAGCAGCACGCGGACGTTCCACTTTCGCGAGTCACGGGCGAAGCGGTTCATCAGCACGCGACCGGTCGGGACCTCGGAGAGGAAGAACGCCTCGTCGATCCAGACGCCCTTGCGCAGTTCCTTCGGCTTCTCGTACACCGACCGCTGCGTCAGCCACGCGGCGAGGTTCAGCATCTCGACGCCGAGGGATTCCGCGTCCGTCCAGTACTCGCGCGGGACGCCGTCCTTGGGCAGGGTCAGCCCCGCCATGGTCAGCACGGTCATCCGGTCGTCACGGGTCTCGGCGTACGGGTCCGCGTCGGTCTCCGGGATGAGCAGCGCCATCCGCTCGCGCATCTCGTCGAGGAAGTCCGCGACGACGACGGCGTGCTCGTGGTGCTCGCTGGAGTCGCGGCGCAGCGCGTCGATCACCTGGCCGGGGTCGGCTTCGAACCGGCCACCGACCGCGCGGACGGCGCGCAGTAGCACGATCCGGGTCTGCGCCATCCGCGAGACCTCGTACGGCAGGACGCCGGTGAGGACGTCGAGCACGAGACGACGGCGCGTGGCGCCCGCGAGGGCCTTCTCCCGCCGCCACGAGCGCTCGGGGTCTTCCTCGTCCATGAAGTGCTCGATCTGCGGCTCGGCGACCACCCGGTACGGGTTGAGGATGCCGGGCTGCGCGTTGAGCAGGTTGATGTTCCGCGCGTACGGCCGCATCTCGGGCAGATCGCACAGCCGCGAAAGCGGGCCGGACGGGTCGAGGATCGTCCAGTGCGCGCCCGCGCGGAGCGTCTTGTAGACAATGCCGCCGCCGAGGAACGACTTACCGCCACCGAGCCCGGCGACCATCGCCGTCAGACCCGAACCGTCGCGGATCTCCTGCGCCATCCACGGGTCCCACGCCACCGGGCGCCGGGTCGCCGTCACGGTCTCGCCGAGCAGGATGCCGCGGCGGTCGCCCACCTCGGCCGTCGCCGTCGGCACCGACGAGGACGCCCACACGACCGAACCGCGGCGCATGTATGCCGCCGAGGCCAGCGGCTCACCGGGGATGAACTCCCGGGCCAGCGCGTACTGGGCTTCGGGATGCTCGACGGCGATCTTCGGCTTGTAGAGGTCGAGAAGCTGCTGGGCCAGGCGCAACGCGTCACGCTCGGTCGGCCCGGACACGGCCAGCCGCCACCAGGAGCGGACGCGGGTGGCCAGCGCGGTGAAGCCCGACGTCATCTCGTCGTCGATCTCCAGCACCCGGCCCGCCTGGCGCGCCAGCGACTGCGGCGGTTCCAGTTCGTGCTCGTCGGTGTAGTGCTTGACCTGCGAACGCACCTTGTTCATCTGGCGCTGCAGCTCACCGGCGACCTCTTCCGGCCGCCGGACGTAGATCCGCGCGGACACCTCGACCGCGGCGGGCAGCCGGTCGGCGTGCTGGATCCACGGGTCGTCGACCTCGGGGATCTGCAGGCCGTGCATCTGGCCGACGGTGAGCACGGCGAGATGCCGCGAGACCCCGGCGTTCGAGCCGGTGCGGCCGCGCACGGTGACCGTCGGCGCGTACGGCTCGGCGTGGAAGTCCGCCGCGTCGGTGAAGCTGGCGAGGTCCTCGGGCTCCCAGGCCGCGCCCGGGACCGCGGGCATGTTGCGCGGCGCGGGCAGGCCCAGCGAGCACGAGCGGTGCATCAGCCAGGACATCTCTTCGGCGTGCACCGGGCGGCCTTCGAGCCCGGCCGAGCCGATCACCTGGTCGAGGTGCTCGACCTCGGAGTCGAGCGCGGCCAGTTCGGCGTCGACGGCCTCCGGCAGGATCTTGCGCAGCACCGGGGCGGCGCTCTCGACCGCGCGGTCGATCATCCGCCTGGTCTGCACCTGGACGCCGAGGTAGACCTCTTTTTCGGCCATCGAGCGGCCCATCAGCTGCTGCTGCTCGCCGATGAGGTAGTCGTCGAAAGACAGCGCGCCCGGGACATCCTGGGGACGGCCGACGGCGTTGTGCACGTGGGCCTCGGCCCACATGCGGATCGGGTACGGCCGGTTGGTCACGCGCAGGTGCAGCCAGCGGCCCTGGAGCTCCGCGTACTGCCCCGCGATGGCCGCGATCAGGTCGCGGCGCTGCGAGTCCGACCGGAACGACCAGCGCTGCGGCGCGAGCCGGTACCAGGCGTAGACCTCATAACCGGTGCGTAACAGGTGCCCGTCGATGCTTCGCGCCGCGATGGACGGGGTATAGGTGGGTATGGCCGCCTCGCCGGGCAGCCGCCTCCCCTTGCCGGCCTTCTTGGGCTGCGCGGAGCGGACCTGCTGGGGCGGGTTCCAGGCCCCCTGCTGCAGGTCTCGATCACGTTTTCCTCGGCTTCCGCCGCGACCGAACAACGACTACCTCCCGGCCCGAGCCGCAGGGCGGCTCCGACGCGCTCGTGGTGTTCCCTGAGCTCCGGCGCCGCCGCCGTAGCCGTCGTACTGGTACTGCCGTCTCCTGCGGTGCTTCGGCAGCGGGCGGGTCGCCCGCACCCGGACGCGGGAAGCGCTGGCCGCGCCGCCCGTACCCGTGGTCCGTTCTCTAGGTGAGTTGAGCTCTTTCGCCGCCATCCCGGCCACCGCGCCCAGCGGGCGCTCGTGGCTGATCTTGGACGTGATCAATCTGGTGATCACGATTGTGGCGACGAAAGCCCAGGCGGTCGAGAAGAACCCGAAGCTCCAGCCCGCCCATCGTTCGGCGGTGAGCACGAGCAAAAAGACCGGGATACCGACGAGCCACGCGACGTAGCGGGCTCTCCAGGGAAAAGTCGCTTTCGGCGGGCCGAGCCACACGGCATCGACCCGGTAAACCTCGTCATCGGTGCGGATACGCAACGCGGGCCCTGCCTCAGCCCGTGAAGAGGCCGGCGATCCACTGGCCCACGTTGACTCCGGCACCACTCACCGCGAGGCCGATGATCGCCAGCGCGATCACGACACCGGCGAGACGGCGCATGACACCAGCGTTGTCCCCCTTGCCGCCACCCAGCCACAGCAGCAGAAGTGCGACGGCCAGCAGCACCAGGGGAATGATGTTGTCGATCAGCCAGGTGCGGACGTTGCCGGTGCCGAGCTCGCCGGCGGCCAGCGTGTCGAGGGTGGTCAAGGTCATCATCGCATTACTCCCGGTGCGCGGAGAGGGGGTTCGCGCGGTTCTGGCTCGGTGGTGCTTCGAACATCATGGCGTCACGAGGCGTAGCGGTCAAAGCGCGCTCTGTAGATGTCGTTTTGTCTACTAATCACAGAGCGAGGCACAGCACCACGACCATCCACGGTCTCCATCATCGTTGCAAGGGTCGTCAGGATTAACCCCGGCCACCCGTATTTCGCAGTGCGCCGACGAAATCCCCCGGTTGCGAGGAAGATGCTCACTGTGAGTACGGGCCGACCGACGAGAATCCGGCCGCGACCAGTGTGACATGACTCGTTCGGTGGCTTCTCGCGAGTCCGCTGGGTGAGCAAGCATTCGACAAAAATCATCGATGCCGATCAAGCGAAAGTCATACTTCCGTTACCCATAGCGAAAACTTAACAGGCATTTTCACTACATAGCGTGATTATCGGCCCGTCGAGAACACATTCGCGGGAAAAGCACCGGCTTCGACGGCCTGGCGGCTCAACGGCCCGCACAGCTCGTGCAGCCGCTGGGTCTTTTCCTCGCCGAGGTGCTCCCAAGGCCCTGTCGACACCGCGTTGGTGGCGGCCTCGACCCGCTCGCGAAGATCGTTCCCGGCCTCGGTCAGGCCGCCCTCGTCGTCGAGGATGCCCCGCTCGCGGAGCTTGGCGGCCGCGCCGTCCCACTGCTCGTCGCTCCAGCCCCGGGAGACCTTGGCCGCGGCGGCCAGGAAGCCCTTGCCGGTGGCGGTGTGCGTGAGGAGGGCGTCGAGCCCGTCGAGACCGTTGAGGAGGAGCGCGGCGATGTGGCCGTCGCCGCGGTGCTCACGCAACAGGGTGATGGCGTGCCAGAGGGCGAGGTGCGGCTCGCTCGGCCAATCGAGGTCGGCGTGCCCGGCGTAGAGCGGACGGCCGTCGACCTGGCAGCCCCCGGTCGCCTCGCGGGCGAGCTCGGCGGCCTCGGCGACCGCTTCGGAGCCGAGCGTGTCCTTGCCGAGCAGCCGGGTCAGCGTCGCGTCGACGGCTTCGAACCGGGCCTCGATGATCCGCTCGGGGGTGGCCAGCGTCCAGGCGCGCGGGATGTAGCGGGCGACCAGCTCGGGATTGAAGTTGTAGAAGGTCGCCGCGACCACGCCCGGGCTCACCGCGCCCATGGGTGCCGCGCGGCCAGCGAAGTAGGTCATGCGCCCCGGACGGAGCCCGGCGCCGGTGAGCGCGGCTTCCGTCTCGGGTGCGAAGTAGGTAAGGGAATGCAGTACATCGAACGTCCCGCGGAACCGTCCCGTGACCCGACTCGCTTCGCCCATGGGGGCACCCTACCGGCAAGTAGACAGGGGGCGCAGCGTCCGAAGGGGCCGAGGTGGGGAGCAAGGGACCTTTGCTGTCGCTTCCGCAGGTGGGGGCGGTGGGTGGTGGGTCGCCGCCGCCGGAAGTCCGTGAAGGCCTCCTTCCCTACGCTCAAGGTAGGTAAGGAGGCCTTCACGGACTTCCTACTTCGTCATGACACACACCGCACGCGCACGCGCGTGAAGAGAGAAGGAGCGGACGAGCCGGCGTGTAAGCCGGATCCTGTCCTCGCTTCGCCTTGCGGCTCCGCGAGTGGCGGCCATCCATCTAGGCCCGCCGTCGCCGGCGGGCTCGAGCGGCCTACCCGCAGACTCGGGCGGGCAGCCCTCGATCGTCTGCGCAGGAGCCTCGCGGCTCCCTCTTGGCCTTGCTCCGGGTGGGGTTTACCTAGCCGTCCTGGTCACCCAGGACGCTGGTGGTCTCTTACACCACCGTTTCACCCTTACCTCCGCGAACGGAGGCGGTCTGTTCTCTGTGGCACTGTCCCGCGGGTCGCCCCGGGTTGCCGTTAACAACCACCCTGCCCTGTGGAGTCCGGACTTTCCTCGAACCGGTCTCCCGGCTCGCGGCCGCCCTGCCGACTCGTCCGTCGGCGAATCCTACTGCACGGGCGCGGGCAGGCAGTTCAGGTTGCGCTGCCCGTCGGGTTTGACCACGAACCAGAGGTGGTCGGTGCCCTGCCCGGTCCATTCGCCGGGCCGGGTGTTGGCGAACTTGTAGAGCGGCCACCCGGCGAGCGTGACCTGTTTGGCGCCTTCGGGGCGCTTGATGGTGTCGACGATCGCCGGATCGATGCCGGTCACCACCGGCGTGCCGGTGGTCGTGATGGGGATCCACACCGCGGCGCAGTCCCCGAGGCACGCCGAGCGGGCCTTGTGCGGGTTGTCGCGTTCGTACCGGAAGAGGACGGCTCCGGTCTGGTCGAGGACGGCCTGCCCCATCTTCGTCATGTAGACGGCGGTGAGCTGCGTGCCGGACGGAGGCTCCTCGGGGGTGCTGGGACGCGAGGTACCGGACGGCGGGACGCGCGGGCTGGGGAGGGTTTCGGTGACCGGGGCCCTCGCCGTCAGCGCCACCTGGTCGTCGGGATCAGCCGCCTGCCACCACATCGCGGCGCCCACGACGAGCGCCGCGATGACGACGAGCATGGTCAACCGCGATCGGCGCATCAGGCGTCTCCGTTTCTCCCTGCGGGCTGACGGGGTTCTGTTCCGCGATCTCGTTGGTCCAGTGGAGGACGGCGGACGGGCTGTCGAGGCCGACGACACCGACGAGGCGGCCCTTGCGGACGAAGCCGGTGACGGGTTTCTCGCCGCCGACGGGCGAGGCGAGCGCGACGGTGTCGGTGCCGAGTTTCGGGATGCCGCCCGCCTGGATGCGCACGCCGTGCTGTTCCGACCAGAACCGCGGCACCGGCGCGAACGGCTGCGACGCTTGCGGCCCGGCCAGGAGGCTTTCCGCGGCGGCCCGGCCCATCTCGACGGCGTTGAGCCAGTGCTCGACCCGTCTCGGGGCCTCGTCGAACCGCGGATTCGGCCACTGCGCGACATCGCCGGCGGCGACGATGTTGTTCATCCCGAGCACGTGACAGGTCGGCGCGCAGACGACGCCGTCGTCGAGCGGCAGTTTGGACCCCCGCAGCCACGAGATCGACGGCACGGTCCCGACCGCGACGACGACGCAGGAGACGTCCAGGATCCAGCCGTCGGAAGACCGGAGCCGCAGGCCGTTCGCCGTGGTCTGCCAGTCCTCGATCGACGCCCCCAGCGCGAGCCGCACGCCGCGTGCCCGGTGCAGGGCCGAAAGCTTCTGCCCGATGTGCTTGCCGACGACCTCGCCGAGCAGGGTCGCCGACCGGCCGATGATGGTGACCTCCCGCCCGACCTCGCGCAGGCTCGCGGCGACCTCGCAGCCGATGAAACCGCTGCCCAGCACCGCGACCGGACCGTGGTCGGCGGCGAGGTTGTCACGCAGCTCGGCGGCGTCGGCCAGCGTCCGGACGACGACCACGCGCGGATGTCCGTGCGGGACACCGGAAAGCCGCCGCGGTTCGACGCCGCTGGCGATGACGAGCCCGTCGTAGGGCAGCTCCTCCGCCCCGGGCAGGTGGACCACCTGGCGGCCCGGCTGCAGATGCATGGCCGGGGTGTTGAACCGCCATTCGGCGTCGATCTCGTCGAGCCGGGCGAGCATCATCTCCGCCGGATCCGTGGTGCCGGTCAGCAGTTGCTTGGACAGCGCCGGCCGGTGATACGGCAGGTCCGGCTCGTTGCCGACGATCACCAGTTCGCCGTCGAACCGCAGTTCCCGCAGCCGTTCCGCGCAGCGCAGCCCGGCCAGCCCGCCGCCGACCACGACGATCCGTTCGCTCATTGTCCCGCCCCTTGCAGTTGGATGGCTCGCATCGGACAAGCTCTGGCCGCCGCCTGGACCAGCGGCACCTGTTTGGCGCCGGGTTTTCGGAGATAGCGCAGCTGGCCGTCACCCTGTAACTGGAAGACCTGCGGCGCTTCAGCCTGGCAAATGGCGTAGCTGTGGCACTTCTTGTCGTCGACGGAGATCCGGACCGACGCGACCCGGCCGGTCTCGCCGTCGAGCAGGCCGAGGCGGACCAGTGCCCGCGGCGGGAGCACCCGGAGCACGGTGAGCAGGACGGCCGGGGTGAGCACGGTGATCCCGCCGAGCCAGACCGTCGCGAGATTCCCGTTCGCGGACGCGCCGAGCCAGGAGTGGATCGCCAGCAGGCCGACCGAGAAGTAGCTGACCTGATGGAACCGCTGCCGGTTGCGGCCGATCACTCCACGACTCAACGCGGCGGTGACCGAGACGGCGATGAACAGCTCGAGCCCGACGACGCCCGCCGCGTGCCGCGCGAACCCGCCGCCCGCGAACGGGATCAGCAGCGTGACGAAGCCGAACGACTCGTCGTCGAGAAAGAGATAGGACAGACCGTGGACGACGCCGGTGGCGAGGGTGAACGCCGCGAGCACGACGTGGCCGCCGCGCAACGCCTCGTGTCCGGTGACGCGCCTGATCCAGCCGGTGGCGCTCAGTACGCCCCACGCCAGCGTGAGGCACATCGTCACGTAGGCGAAGCGGGCCGAAAGCGTGGCGATGTCCCGGACTCCGCTGTCGTGCGACGACGGAGCCTGGATGACCGCGAGAAGCGAGGCCGTCATGCGCGCCTGCCCGGTGAGCCGAGCACGCGCACCAGACCGAAGGTCGCCCCTCCGGCGATCCCGACCATGAGGACGCCGAGCGCGATGTCCCCGCCGTCGAGTTCGTTGCCGGCGGTGGGCACGACCATCAGCGAGGTCGTTTCGGCGATGCCGGTGCTTTCGAGCAGGGTCATGTGCCGCATGACGGTGTCGACGGCGGTCTGGGCGAAGGACCGCATCGCGTCGTCACGGGTGGCGGCCCGGACTTGGGAGGCGAGACCGAAGATGCTGCCGTGCGCGGCGCGGGCGCGGTTGACGTACGCGCGGTCGAAGTCGGCACCGGCGGCGCCGGTGATTTCATCCACCCAGGACCGTTGTTCCTCGGTGGGTTCGCCGGGAAGTTCGACGCGGACCTTGGAAGCGAGTTCGCGGACCTGCGCGTCGAGGCGGTCGTGGTCGTCGGCGAGTTTGCGGCCGACCTCCCGCACCCGCTGCCCGCTCCCGCGTTCTTCCGCCTGACGGCTGACCGGGCCCTCCCACAAGCCCGCCTGCCGCACCCGCACGAGCAGTTCCCGATCATGGGAGTCGATTTCCGCGAAGGCGACCGTGGGCGTTCCCGCCCATATCACCAAGCAGCCGATCGCCACTCCGAGCAGTCGATAGATCATTTCACCCGTCCCCGTCCACAAAGTACCTCACTGGGAGTACGGCGAACCGGAGCGGCCGGTTCGATCTCTGTCCGGACACCGGGTGTGATGTGCGTCACACGACACATTTAGAACCGTTTATCGCCGCCATACGTACCGGGCAACTAATAGTAAATAGAGCACTACTGCACATGGCCCACGGCGATAGTCTGCGCTACGGTGTACGAACCTGTGAAATCCTCCACCGCTGGGGAGGTTGCGAACCTTATGGAAGCAGTGGGCAGAGGATGTCAGTTCGGCCGCGATCGCCGGGTCGCCGACCTGTCCGACGATCCGTCCGACGAGCTGATTTCGTTGCTGTACAAGGATTTTCGGGAGACACTGTTCAATCAGGTCCTGTACCTGACCGGCCATGATCAACAATGGACCGAGGACGTCGTCCAAGAGACACTGATTCGCGCCTGGCAGCATTCGGGAACCTTGAACCGGGAGCCGGGAATGCTGCGCGGCTGGCTGCTCACGGTCGCGAAGCGGATCGTGATCGACGGCTGGCGAAACCGGCGTGCCCGTCCACAGGAGGTGGAGCTGGACAGTTCTGAAAACGCCGAAATAGCGGACCGGACGGATCAGTCGCTGTCCGCGCTCGTCATTTCCGAAGCGCTACGATATCTGGACGTCAAATACCAGGCTGTCATCTATGAGACGTATCTGACCGGACATACGGTCCGGGAGGCGGCGGTGATATTGGGAATCCCGGAGGGAACGGTCAAATCACGGCTGTACGCGGCTATGAGGACATTGCGACGGTCGTTAGGAGAGCTGGGTTCGCGATGAGGATGCGAAAGGTAAAACACACCGATGTCGCGGCCTATGTGCTCGGTGTGCTCGATCAAGCCGAGGCATACGCCTTCGAAGAACACTTGAAGGGCTGCGGGCGCTGCGGGCGCCAGGTCGCGGAATTCACGTCGGTGGAAGACGCGCTGGCGAGGGCCGATCTGCGCTACCTGTCCCCCGGCGCCACGCGGCGCTGCGGGCGGTTGTCGACGATCAAGGCCAACCTCGTCGTGGTCTTCCTGGCGTGCGTCGTCGCGGCGCTGGTGTCGTCACGGTCTTCCCGCCGGTTCCGGCGGATGTCGTCCGATGCGGACATCTCGACCCCTGCTCCCCTCGACGACCAGCGATTACTCCCGATTCCGCTTACGTTCGAGTAGTCTGCCGCAAGCCGACACGAAGGTCTCTACGGTGCATACCGAAGTAAATCCCGAGAGTCCCTTCGGCGGGCCTTCGGTACCGAAGCGCCGCGCCGCCGGGCTGCTGGGTCGCGAAAGCGAACTCGACACGATCACCGGGCTGTTCCGGGCCGCCCTCACCGGGCGCGCCACGAGCGCGGTGGTGGTCGGCGAGTTCGGCATGGGGAAGTCGTCGGTGCTCACCCGGAGCGGAGAACTGGCGAAGGCGGCCGGGTTCACCGTCGCGCTCGCCACCGCCTCCCGGCTGGAGACGCATCTGAGCGGCGGCGTCGGCCGTCAGCTGATCGAAGGGCTCACCCACGCCCCCGCCGAGCCGGGGTCACCGAGGCCGCGGGCACCCCACGCCACCGAATCCCTGCCGGACCGCCGTCCCCGGAACGAACAGGAACAGTCCGAAGCGCTCGACGCCTTCTTCCACACCGTCCGCCACGCCGCCGAACAGGGGCCGGTCTTCCTCGGCATCGACAACATCCATCTCGCCGACCCGTGGTCGATGCGCTGTCTCGCCTACATCCGGCACCGGGTGGAGAACCTGCCGGTGTTGGTCGTGCTGACCTCGCTGATCGGGCATCTGCAGACCGGCGAGGTCGCCCTGCTGGAGATGTCCGGCTGCACCCCGGCCACGATCCGGCTGCGCGGGCTGGGAACGCGGCACGTCGCGGAGTTCCTCAGTGTCTCCCTCGGACGGTTCGCCGAAGAATGCCGTGAGGTCACCGGCGGCAACCCGTACCTGCTCGCCGCGCTGCGCCGACGACTCGTCCCCGGAATGGACCTGGACACCGCGGGGTCGGCGATGATCGGCGAGGTGCTGCGGGTCCGCATGCACGAGTACACCGCGGCGCCGAAGATGCTCGAAGCCGTCGCGATCCTGGGCGAGGACGCGAGTTTCGACCTGCTGGCGCAGCTCGCCGGGGTCGACGAGATCACCGCGCTGGAGGCCATCGACACGATGGTGCGCGTGCACCTGCTGACCAACAGCCATCAGCCGTCGCTGACCTACCGGTTCGTCCGCAATTCGGTGCTCGCCGACATGCCGCTCACCACCAGGGCGGTCACCCAGTCGCGAGCGGCACGGCTCCTGCACGAGGCGGGCGCCGCGCCGGAGCGGGTCGGCGCGCACCTGCTGGAGGCGACCGCGATCAGGATCCCCTGGGCGGTGAACGTGCTGCGGCTGGCCGCCCGGCATTCGGTGGTCCGGGGCGATCCGGAACTCTCCGTCCGTTTTCTGGTGCGGGCACTGGAAGAACGGCTCAGCGAACGCAAGCGGATGGCGATCCTGCTCCAGCTCGCGCACGCGGAGTTCCACTGCGACCCGGATTCGGCGCCCGCCAGGGTGCGCGAGGCCGTCGACCACATCGACGACCGCGAAACCGCGGCCTTCGTCGCGACGGCCATGATCCTTTCGCTGTGCTGCGGCCCGGACGCGCGCTTGGCGATCAATTCCGCCGGCCAGTTCGCCGCCAGGCTCGACGCGGGCGGGCCCGACGCCGTCTGGCCGCTGCTGTGCATGACGTATCTCGCCGAAGCGGGCAGCAGACTCGGCCCGCCACCGGACTTCCGCGATTTCGAGCAGCAGTGGGCGCCGCTGAACGACCCCGCCGCGCAGCAGAGCCGCTCGGGTCTGCTCGCGCTCGACACCGTCCGGAATGGAAGCTCTTCGGCGAACGCCGTCCGCCATTTCGGCGAGGCGTTGTCGGGCGAGCAGCCGGAACTGTTCGAGCAGCCGTACTTCTTCACGCTCGCGACGGCCGTGCTCGCCGACGAGTCCGCGCTCACCGACAAGCTCTGCCAGGTGCTCGACACCAAACGCCTGCCGTGGGATTTCCACGTGCCGAAGGGCGCGCTCGCCACTCTCGCCCGCGGGATCGCCTTACAGGGTGGCGGCGACCTGGTGCGGGCGAGTGTCCACTATGAATCCCTGGTGCGGCAGTTCGACGAACGCGGCGCCACCAGCCAGTGCCCGATCGCGGTGCTGTGCGTGGCGAGGCTGATCGAGACCTCGGTCGACCTCGGCCGGTTCGACGTCGCGAACGCACTGCTGGACAAGATCGATTTCGGGGCCACCCAAGCACTTTTCACGCACAACTACCTGCTTTACGCCCGCGGCAGGCTCCGGGCGGCCACCGGTGAGCCGGAACTCGGCTACGAAGACCTGCGCGGCTGCGGGCGCCGTCTCGAACACCACGGCATGCGCTTCCCCGGATTCGCCCCCTGGCGGGCGCACGCCGCTCGCACCGCGCTGGCGCTCGGGCGCACCGACGCGGCGGCCCGGCTCGCCGAAGAGGATCTCGACGCCGCGGAACGCTGGGGAGCGCCGAGAATCCTCGGCAGCGCGCTGACCACGGCGGGCCTGGCCCGCGACGACAACGAGGAGGCCGAACGCCTGCTCACCAAGGCCGTCGACGTCCTCGGCGGGTCGACGGCGAAGCTGGCGCTGGCCGAGGCGCTGACCGAACTCGGCGCGCTGCAGGCCCGGCACGGCCAGGGCGAGAAGGCGATCGCCACGTTGCGGGAGGCCGCGCGGTCGAGCAGGCACTGCGGCGCGCGGCCGCTCGCGAGGCGGGCCGCCGAGGCGCTGCGGGACGCGCGAGCGAGCATGGCGACGGCGAAGGACAACGAGCACGGCCTCACCAAACAGGAGTACCGCGTCGCGGTGATGGCGTCACAAGGTCTCACCAACCGGGAGATCGCCGAGGCGCTGCACCTGACCCGTCGCACCGTCGAACTGCATTTGTCCGGGGCCTACCGCAAACTCGGCATCACCGGGCGGACCGAATTGAGCACCGCGCTCGGCCGTTCCCAGCGCGTGGACGGTGATTGACGGTTTCCGGGGGCGGCGGTTCACTCCGCGACATGCCGGGAATCGAATCCGAACCACTCAAATTCGCCTATTGGGTCCCCAATGTGAGCGGCGGGCTGGTCACCAGTGACATCGAGCAGCGCACCGACTGGGGATACGAGTACAACCGGGATCTCGCCGTCCTCGCGGAGAACAGCGGGTTCGAATACGCGCTGAGCCAGGTCCGCTACACGGCCAGCTACGGTGCCGCCTACCAGCACGAATCGACCGGTTTCAGCCTCGCGCTGCTGCTCGCGACGCAACGGCTGAAGGTGATCGCGGCGATCCACCCCGGACTGTGGCATCCCGGGGTGCTCGCGAAGTTCATCGCCAGCGCGGACGTGATCTCCGGCGGACGTGCGGCGGTCAACGTGGTCAGCGGCTGGTTCAAGGACGAATTCACCAATCTGGGTGAAGCATGGCTCGAACACGACGAACGGTACCGGCGATCCGAAGAGTTCATTCGCGTACTGAAGGAACTCTGGACGAACGACCACGCCGAATTCAACGGCGATTTCTACCGGATTCACGATTTCGACATCAAGCCCAAGCCGGTGGGACGGCCGCATCCGGAGATCTTCCAGGGCGGCAACTCCACCGCGGCGCGGAAGCTCGCGGGCCGGGTCTCCGACTGGTACTTCAGCAACGGCAAGGACTTCGACGGCTTCAGCGAGCAGGTCTCGGAGGTTCGTGGTTACGCGGCCGAGAACGACCACGCCGTCCGCTTCGGGCTCAACGGCTTCCTGATCGCGCGGGAGACCGAGAGCGAGGCGAAGGCCGTGCTGCGGGAGATCGTCGAGAAGGCGAACACCGACGCCGTCGAGGGATTCCGCAACGCCGTCAAGCAGGCGGGCGGCTCCACATCGGACAAGAAGGGGATGTGGGCCGACTCGGAGTTCAAGGATCTGGTGCAGTACAACGACGGCTTCCGCACCGGGCTGATCGGCACGCCGGAGCAGATCGCGGACCGGGCCATCGAGTACAAGAAGCGCGGGGCGAACCTGCTGTTGCTCGGCTTCCTGCACTACCTGGAGGACGTCGAGCACTTCGGGAAGCACGTGCTGCCGGTGATCCGGGCCAAGGAGGCGGACCTCGAGCGAGGCGCCGCCACCCCCGAACCCCTGGTCACCTCCGCCCCCTGACGCAAGTAGTCCTCTAGTTGCGGTCCTTGCACGCGCAACTACCGCAACTAGAGGACGAAACGCGGGCGGTGAGGGGACGGGTCAGGGCGACGCGGGTCTCCAGGCTGTGATCGTGCGGAGGGTCGTGAAGGCCTCCTTACCTACCTTGAGCGTAGGGAAGGAGGCCTTCACGGACAGCCGCCAACGCAACTAGAGGACGAAACGCGGGCGGTGAGGGGTCAGGGCAGGTAGACGGTCTGGCCCGGGTGCATGGTGGGGCCGCAGTCCTTGAGCGGGCCGCCGAAGCGCGCCTTCTCGACGTCCGGCAGGGTCTTCGCGGCGTAGTCCTGGGCGGCCTTCAGCTTCTCGGGGCTGGAGACGGCGTCCTTGCGCACGAAGTCACCATTGCGCAGCCCGCCGCCCGGGTACACGAAGATCGGCTCGTAGTCGCGGTCGATCCGCGAGTCGACGGTGATGCCGTTGCCCGCGGCCCACGGGCCCCACGAGTGGATGAAGGTCGGCTTGACCTTGTCGAACACGTAGTCGCGCAGCCCCGGCATGTCGCCGTTCTTGACGAAGTCCGCGACGTCCGCCTCGACCAGCCCGGCCATATCGACCAGGTGCAGGCGGCTGGTCATCGACGAGCCTCCGAGGTCGGGCAGCAGCAGCGACGCCTGCTGGAGGCCGAGGATGTCGGCGATGGTGTTGAAACCGCGGCCGAACCGGTCGGCGATGAGGCACGCGGGCACCGTCGGGAC
Organism: Amycolatopsis sp. lyj-84; assembly: GCF_046549075.1. Taxonomy (NCBI): domain Bacteria; kingdom Bacillati; phylum Actinomycetota; class Actinomycetes; order Pseudonocardiales; family Pseudonocardiaceae; genus Amycolatopsis; species Amycolatopsis sp. lyj-84. The sequence continues at coordinate 781,355 of NZ_JAJPWO010000003.1, read as the reverse complement.
CTCTTGGAACTTCTCCGACGACGACGCGAAGCCCATCCCGGACGGGATCGCGGCCGCGACCAGCACGAGCACCACGACGGTCCGCAGAACCGCCCGCGAACGGCGCAGCAGTTCGCCCGCGGCCAGCGTTCCCGCCAGCGCGGCGAGGATCCAGATCGGGGTGGCGAAGCGGTGCTGGCCCATCCAGTCCGGGACCATCACGCCGTAGGCGATGATGCCCAGCACCAGCGGCGTCATGAGCGCGACCAGCGCGCGCCGCCATTCCGCGCGGACCAGCGCGTAACCGATGGTCAGCGCGAGCAGGATCGTCCCGGCGACACCGGCGTAGCCGACCAGCTCGAAAGGCTGCTTGAACGCCGAAAGCCCGGGGAGGCCCTGTCCCTTCGCGATGGACGGGTTCGCCAGCAGCCTGCCGAACTCCGCGATCCGCCAGGCGAGGTACGCGCCGAACGGGATCGCGAACGCGACCACGGAGACCACGATGAACTTGACGCTCTGCCCCAGCAGCGGCTTTCGCAGCTGGAACAGGACGACGAGCGGGTACGCGCCGCCGTAGATCAGGCCTTCGGGGCGGGTCAGCGCGGCGAACGCGACCAGCACCCCGGACCAGATGGCGACCTTCGCGGTGAGCACGGTGTCCTTGCGGACGGCCACGAACAGCAGCACGGCCAGCCAGGCGACGGCCATCCCGAACAGGGAGTTCTCCAGACCGGAGATCGTCCAGATGACGAACGACGGGATCGCGGCCAGCGTCAGCCCGACGACCAGGGTCGCCAGCCAGGCGAAGCGCTTGAAGATCTGCTTCGCCGCGATGTGGCAGGCCGCCAGCGTCCCGGCGGTGAACAGGAGCCCCAGCAACTTCGGGAACAGGACGTAGTCGGGGAGGCCGAACAGCGTGCCGCTGTCGAAGATGCCGACGAGCTTGCCGAACGCCAGCAGCACCAGCCAGGTCGAGTTCGACCAGCCCTCGACCGACGGCTGCCCCGGCTGCAGCACCGGGCCGATCCCGTCGGCGAAGCTGCGCGCGTAGGAGAAGGTGATGGCCGCGTCGTCGACGATCCAGTGGCCGTAGAGGGTGGCGTGCCAGGCCAGCGCGGCGACACCGGCGAGCACCGCCAGGTAGGGCGCGATCCGGGCGGCCGGGCCACGACGGGCCGGCGTCTCCGCCGGGTCGGGCACATCTTTTTCGGAAGCTTCGCTGAGTGCGCTCGCCGTCATGTCCCCGTCTTTGCCTTCTCGCTCACGTGCCCCGTCGCCGAAACTGTAGCCAATACCCCATCGGTCGCCCGCGACACGTCATATCCAGGCGTGATCCGCGCCACATTCATCGGGTCAGGACAGATGCGAGATGTCGTTCACCAACCGGACCGAGGCGTTGCCGTCCGGATAGAACTCGACGATCGACAGCGAGGCCAGGTCCAGGTGCAGGCGGAACAGCAGCGACGGCCCGGCGTCCAGGCCCATCCGCAGCAGCGACTTGATCGGCGTGACATGGCTGACCAGCACGAGCGTCCGCCCGCCGTACTGCGCGATCAGTTCGTCGCGGGCCTTGCGGACACGGCGATGGACGCCGTCGAAGCTCTCGCCGCCCGGCGCCGCGATGGAGGTGTCCGAAAGCCAGTCGGTCTGGAATTCCGGGTCGCGGTCCATGGCCTCTTTGAAGGTGAGGCCCTCCCAGTCGCCGAAGTCGGTCTCGATCAGCCCGGGGTGGGTCTCGACCCGGCCGCCGAGCGCGTCCGCGATCGCCTGCGCTGTCTGCTGGGTGCGGATCAGCGGCGAGGCGATGATCGGCGCGACCTCGCCGTCGACGACCAGGCCCTCCATCGAGCCGAGGCGTTTCGCGGCGGCGGCCGCCTGCTGCTTGCCGTGGTCGGTGAGCGGCACGTCGCCGCGGCCGGAATAGCGCTTGTCGACCGACATCGCCGTCTGGCCGTGCCGCACGAGGAGCAGTTTGGTCGGCGTGCCGGTGGCGCCGGTCCAGCCGACCGGGCTGATCCTGTCCTGCTTCACGGTCTTCGGCGGTTCTGACTTCTTATCGGTCCCGGCGTCCATCGCCTCGTTCGCGAGCCCGTCCGCGTGGGAGTTCTCCGCGCGCGGGATCCACTCGTAACGCACGCGGGAAAAGCGCGCCGCCAGCTCCTTGGCTTCGGCGTTCAGCGGCTGCATCGACGGGTGCTTGACCTTCCAGCGCCCGGACATCTGTTCCACCACGAGCTTCGAGTCCATCCGGACGTCCACTGTGGACGCTCCGAGCTCGGCGGCCGCGGCGAGACCGGCGATCAGGCCGGAGTACTCGGCGACGTTGTTGGTCGCGATGCCGACGTAGGCCTTGCGTTCGGCGAGCACCTCACCGGTGACCGCGTCCTTGACGACCGCGCCGTAGCCGGCGGGCCCGGGGTTGCCCCGCGACCCGCCGTCGGCCTCGATCAGCACGTGGTCGGTCACAGGCCGGACTCCAGCGTGCGCACCAGGATGGCGCCGCAGTTCTCGCACTGGATGACGTTGTCCTCGGGAGCGGCCTTGATCTCGGCGATCTCGCGGCGGTCGATGTCGAGCTGGCAGGCGCCGCAACGGCGGGCCCGCAGCAGCGACGCGCCGATGCCCTTGTGCGCCCGGACGCGCTCGTAGAGCTTCAGGAGGTCTTCCGGGAAACGCGGCAGGAGCTTGGCGCGATCTTCGTCGCGGCGCGCCTTCGTGGTGTCGAAGTCGGTGAAGTTCTCGTCGCGGCGGCGAACGGCCTCGGCGACCTCGTTCTCGGCCTTCGCGACCTCGGCGCTGGTGCGCTGGGCGTCGAGGTCGAGCGCCTCGCGGCGTTCCATCAATTCGAGCAGGTCGTCCTCGAGCGCGGACTGACGCCGGTTGAGGCTGTTCAACTCGTGCTCGATGTCGGTCATCTGCTTCGCCGCGACGGAACCGGATTCGAGGAGCTTGCGGTCGCGGTCGCCACGGGCGCGCACCGACTCGATCTCCTTCTCCTGGCGGGCGATCTCACGGTCGAGGTCGGACGCCGCGGTCTGGACCGAGACCAGTGCGTCACGTCGATCGCGGACCGTCTTCTCGCCCGCGTCGATCTCGGCGATCTCCGGCAGGGTGCGGCGGCGGTGGGCGGTACGCGAAAGTTCGGCGTCCACCTTCGCGAGTTCGAGCAGCTGGCGCTGGACGGCGGGGTCGGCCTTCACGGTGCTCCTTGTGATTCTTAGTGCTCGGTTCGGGTGGCCCGTAGCGTCCACGGGTCGGTGCACCGCGTGGAGACGTGAACGTCGACGTTACCCGCAAACGCGGCGCGGACGACGGCCGAGGCTTGCTCGCACCACGGCCATTCGCTCGCCCAGTGTGTGACGCCGACCAGGGCGGGGACTTCGGCGATCTCGGCGAGGTGTTCGCCGGCGGGATGATGCCGGAGATCGGCGGTGACGTACGCGTCGACCCCGGCGGCGGTGGCCCGCTTGAGATAGCTGTCGCCGGAACCTCCGGAAACGGCGACGCGGCGGATCGGGCGGGTCGGATCGCCCGCGCCGTAGACGCCGGGTTCCGTGCGGGGCAAGGCATTCGCGACGCGTTCGACGAAGACGGAGAACGGTTCGGACGCGGGCAGTTCGCCAATGCGGCCGATGCCGGTGACGCCGTCATCGCGGGGGTCGAGCGGGCCGAGGACGGTCAGGCCGATGGCGTCGGCGAGCGCGTCGGAGACGCCGGGCGACGCGGAATCGGCGTTGGTGTGCGCGCAGTAGAGGGCGACGCCCGCGCGGATCAGGCGATGCACGAGACGGCCCTTGGTGCTGTCGGCCGGGACGCCGTGGACGCCGCGCAGCAACAGCGGATGGTGCGCGACGATCAGCTGCGCGCCGTCGGCGATCGCCTCGTCGACGGTCTCGTCGACCGGGTCGACGCAGAACAGGACCTTGTCCACGTTCTCGGCCGGGTCGCCGCAGACGAGTCCGACGGCGTCCCACGATTCGGCGAGTTCGGGCGGGTACGCCTGTTCCAGGGCGGCGATGACTTCGGCTAGCGCGGGCACCCGGGGATTTTCGCATGTAGCGTTTCCGGGCATGCGACTTCGGGTGCTCTGCGCGCTGCTCGTGGCCGGACTGCTGACGGTGCCCGCGCCGGCATCGGCGTCCTCGGGTCTCTGGACGCTGACCGATCTGGCCGCTCAGCGCGTGCAGATCGCCGACAAGGTCGCGGCCGCGAAGTTCGGCACGCCGTCGCCGATCGACGACCCGGTGCGCGAACAGCAGATCCTCGACTCGGTGGCGGCGAAGGCGCCCGGTCTCGGTCTCGACGCGGCCGGCGTGGTGCGGTTCTTCCGCGACCAGATCGAGGCGAACAAGGTCGTGCAGCGCGGCCTGTACGCGCGATGGACCGAGCACCCCGGCTCGCGGCCGCCCGGACGACCCGATCTCGCGACCGAGGTCCGGCCGGTGATCGACCGGCTCAACGCGGGCCTGCTCGCCGAACTCGTCGCGACCCGATCCGCGCGTGCGCGGCCGTCGTGCGACGCGCGGCTGGCGGTCACGGTGCGGCTGGTCGACGCGCGGCGAGACCTGGACCGGCTGCACGCGGGCGCGCTCGAGGAAGCCGTCCGGTCGGCCTGCGCTCGGCCCTGACCGCGGAGCGGGAGCAAGGGACCTTTGCTCTCACCTGGGTCGCTGACCTGCGGAAAGAGAGCAAGGGACCTTTGCTGTCGCCGGGGTCCGGAGGGCTCGGGGGCTCGCGGCGAAGCAAGGGACCTTTGCTGTCGCGCCCGGGTCAGTCCAGCGCCTTCGCGTCCTTGTTGATCGCCCAACGGCCGGCCGCGCGCATGACGCGGCCCGTCCACAGCATCGCCCGGTAGGCCTTCGTCGAGTGATCGGGGACGTCGGCGTGGTCGACCTGGTACGGCGCGACGGACGCGCTCGACCGGAGGTGCAACGGCATCCTGGTCATCGCCTCTTTCGGCGATCTCGCCTGGACGAAGTGGTGCTCCGACAGGATCCGCCCGACCTCGTAGGGGTGCGGATGCGTGACGGTGATGCGATACCAGCGGAGCCCGGTTGCCGGGGACTCGACGATGGGTGTTGGTGCGCTCATACGCGACCTTCCTGCGTGTTTCTCTCCAGGAGGTCTACTCCCGCTTCGTCCCGGCTTGCCAGCTTCGCGCGCCCGGTAGCCGTTCGGAGCCGGTGAACGGTCGATCTCCGGCGGCCTTCACACTGATCGGGTGCTGCACATCGTCTTCGTCTGTTCCGGCAACATCTGCCGCTCGCCGATGGCCGAGCTCGTCTTCCGCGCGAAGGTCGAGGAGGCCGGTCTCGATCACCTCGTCCAGGTGTCCAGCGCGGGTACCGGCGGCTGGCACGTCGGCGAGGCCGCCGACATGCGGGCCCGCGCGAAGCTGGCCGAACACGGTTACCCGACCGGTCACGTCGCGGCCGAGGTCGACCGCGGGCATCTGGCCGCCGACCTGCTGCTCGCGGCGGACGACAGTCATCTGTCCTTTCTCCGGCGCAAGGTGTCGGACCCGTCCAAGGTCCGGCTGCTGCGCGAGTTCGACCCCTCCGCGCCCGAAGGCGCCGAGGTGCCCGACCCTTACTACGGCGAGGACGACGGTTTCGAGGACGTCCTCGGCATGATCGAGCGGTCCGTTCCCGGCCTGCTCGACTGGGTGCGCGCACACGCCTGAGGCGGACCGCTTACCGTGGTGGGGTGCGGTTGAAGTTCCTGCTGAAGCCCGGGTGGCTGGCCTTGACGTTGGTGGTGTTCACCTTCGCCGTGTGCTGCTTCACCCTGCTGGCGCCGTGGCAGTTCTCCCGCGACAGCGAGCGCGAACACCAGAACGCGGCGCTGCGGGAGTCGTTCGCCGGTCAGCCGCGATCGCTGGACCAGCTGCTTCCCGGCGGAGCGGCCCCTGACCAGCGCACCGAGTGGCACCTGGTCGCGTTGAAGGGCACGTACCTGCCCGAGGGCGAGGTCGTGGCCCGTCTGCGCTCCGTCCAGGGCGAAGCGGCCTACGAGGTGCTGACGCCGTTCCGGACCGTCGAAGGCACGGTCGTGCTGGTGGACCGCGGGTACGTCCGGCTCGACGACAAGTCGAGAGCCCTCCCCTTCGCCGCGCCTCCCGCCGGGACGGTCGACATCGTCACGCGGGCACGTCACGACGAGCGGGACGGGAAGAACCGCGACGCCTTCGCCGACGAGTCGACAGGCGGCCAGCTGCAGAGCTACGTCGTCGATTCCCAGGTCGTCGCGCGGGCCGCGAAGCTGGACATCCGGCCCGGCTACTTCCAGCTCGACGTCGAGCAGCCCGGCGTGCTGGGCGCGCTGCCGCTGCCGCAGACCGACGCGGGACCGTTCTTCTCCTACGCGCTCCAGTGGATCGCGTTCGGGGCCATGGCGCTGATGGGCTGGCTGTACTTCACCGTCCGCGAGCTGAAGCCGGGCGGCGCACTGACGACGGAGCGGCCGCAGCGGCGCAAGAGCGTCGCGGAGATGCTGGCCGAGGACGAACGTTCCGAAGTGGCTACCTGATCCGACGAGAAACTGGACCTTTTATGGGTCCATATCCGCGTGCTCATACTCGATCATGCTGATTCACCCGTGGGACGCCGCCCACGACGACGCCGAATGGCAGGCCTGGCTCTCCGTACACGACTTCGGCCAGCTGATCGCCGGTGGCGCGGGCCGCGACCTGCCGGTCGTCAACCCGGTGCACTTCGTCTACGACGGCGACCGGACGGTCCTGCTGCACCTCGCGCGCCCCAACCCGGTCTGGCCGCTGCTGGAGGAACATCCGCGGGCGCTGCTCGCGGTGACCGACGACCACACCTACATCCGATCCGCCTGGAACACCCCCGCCGACCCGCCGCGCGGCGTCCCGACGTCGTATTACGCGTCGGTGCAGCTCGAATGCGACGTCCGGCTGGTCGACGACGCCGAGGAGAAGGCCGCGCTCCTGGACCGGCAGCTCGCGCACTTCGAGCCCGGTTCGGGCCGGTTGGGCGTGAGCGCCACCGAGGCGCCGGACAAACGACTGCTGCCGGGGATCCGCGGCGTCGAGCTGACCGTGACCGGGGTGCGGGCGAAGTTCAAGTTCGGCGGGAACAAGCAGCCGGCCGACCGGTCGCGGATCGACGCGGAGCTCGAGCGGCGCGACGGCCCGATGGACGCTCGGGCGCGGGCGCAGCTGGCGCGGCGGGGAGCTCGCGCTCGTGAGTGATGCTTCGGGACCGCGGTGTCCGTAAAGGACTCCTTCGCACCTTCCCCAAGTACGTGAAGGCCCCCTGCTCCCCTGCGGTGACTGTGTGGATTTTGGGGCGTCAGATGTCCCAAAATCCACACAGTCACCGAGTGCTACACAGCCCACGCGATAGCAAAGGTCCCTTGCTCCCGCAGCCAGGTCAGCGCCGTCGCCGCAGCCCGACCAGGACGGCCAGGACCACCGAGCTGATCGCGCCCAGCCAGCCGACCACCCGCGAAAGCTCCACGGCCCGCGTCACGTGACCGGCGTCCGGGTTCCGGCCGATGCCGAGCACCGGCAGTTCCTCGACCCCGTGCGGGTACACCGTCCGCCCGCCGACCCGGATCTCCAGCGCCCCGGCGAACGCGGCCTCGACGCGGCCCGCGTTCGGGCTCGGGTGCGCGGTCGTGTCCCGCCGCCACGCCCGCCACGCGCCGCCCGCCGAACCACCGACGACCGGTGCGGCGAGCACGGTCAGCCCGGCCGCGACCCGCGTCGGCACGAGATGAACGATTTCGTCCAGCCGCGCGACGAACCAGCGGTACCGCTCCGAGCGTCCCCGGCCGAGGCCGCGCAGCAGGCTGATCGCGCGCGAGCCGAGCAGGCCGGGCGCGCCCGCCAGGGCTCCCCACACCAGCGGCGCGATGACGACGTCCGCGGTGTTCTCGGCGAGCGTCTCCACCGAGGCGCGCGAAAGGCCGATGACGCCGAGGTCGTCGGCGACGCGGGGGTCCAGTGTGGACAGTGTGCCGCGCGCGGTCTCGAGGTCGCCTTCTTCGAGATCCCGCGCCAGCGAAGTACCGTGCGCGGCCAGACCGGCGGCGCCGAGCACGGCCCAGGTGGTCACCGCGGTCGTGGTCGCCTGCAGGACGGGACTGCGCCGTCCGGCGCGTTCGGCGAGGACGCCCGCCAGCACGGCGGAACCCGCGAGACCGCCGGTCCACAACAGACCGGCCGCCGGATGCTTCGACCGGACTTTCGCGTCCACCGCCGAAGCCGCCCTGGCGAACGCCGTCACCGGAGGCCGTGACCGGGGATCCCCGATCGCCCCGTCCGCGGCCACCCCCAACACCAAGCCGATCGCGCGCGCCGCGCTCACCGTCGCCCCCCGCATGCAGTTCCCTCGAAGACCTGCAGAGGTTACTCGAACATCATCCGTCCAGAAGGGCGGCCATCTCGTCACGCGCCTGGATGACGATGTCCCGCATCGCGCGTTCGGCCCGGTCAGGGTCACCGGCGTCGACGGCGGCCGCGACCTCGACGTGCAGCGCGACGGCCTCGGGCTGCGGTTCCTCGGGCATCAGCCCGTGCCCCGTGCGCCCGGCGAGCACTTCGGCGACGACGGCGGAAAGCTGCGCGAACATCGGATTCCGCGACGCGGTCAGCAGAAGATCATGGAAAGCGACGTCGTGCCCGAGAAAGGTCGCGAGATCACGCTGGTGCGCCGTCTCTTCCAGCCGCTTCGCCAAAGCCCGGAGACGGCCGCCTTCTTCGGGCGTCGCGCGCAGCGCCGCGAACCGGGCCGCACACGGTTCGACGCCGGAGCGCAACTCGGTCAGCGTGCGCAGCGCGGTCTTCCGCTCGGATCCGTCGAGTTGCCAGCGGAGCAGTCTCGGGTCGTAATGGTTCCAGTCACGCGGCTCGCGCACGGTCATCCCGACCCGGCGTTTGCTGCTGGTCAGGCACATCGTTTCGAGGACGCGCACCACCTCGCGCGCCACCGTGCGCGACGCGCCGAACCGCTCTTGGAGCTCCTCCGAGCGCAGCACGGAACCCGGTGGCAGTTGCCCGTTCGCGATCGCGGAGCCGAGTGCGTCGAGCATTTCGGCATGCCTGTCATTGCCCACCAGGCGACCTTAACGTTCTGATTCGATTAAGTAGTACTTGATGTTGCTTAAGTAGTACTTTTGAGCTGTACTCGTCCCGGCTACAACGACGTGGGAGGTACGGATGACCGTCATCGTGGTGATGGGTGTTTCCGGCTCGGGCAAGACGACGGTGGGCACCGAACTGGCCGCCCGGCTCGGCGTCGACTACGCCGAAGCGGACACGTTCCATCCTCAGGCGAACATCGACAAGATGAGCTCCGGCCACCCGCTGAACGACGAAGACCGGCAGCCGTGGCTCGAGGCCATCGCCGGCTGGATCCGGGACCACCAGGACTCGGGCGGTGTCGTCACCTCCTCCGCGCTCAAGTACCGCTACCGCGACGTCCTGCGCAGCGGCGGCGACGTCTGGTTCCTGCATCTGCACGGCGACCGCGCCCTGCTCGCCGACCGGATGAAGACGCGCTCCGGCCACTTCATGCCGGTGTCCCTTTTGGACTCCCAGCTCGCCGACCTCGAACCGCTGCAGCCGGACGAGTTCGGGTTCGTCGCCGACATCGCGAAGAAGCCGGAAGAGATCGTCGACACCACCCTCGCCGCCTTCAAGGACCGCTGATGACCACCACTCTCGCCGCCTCCTGGACCGGGCACGACACGCGCCTCATCGGCGCGACGGTGCTCGCCATCGCCGTGATCGTCGTCCTGATCACCAAGGCGAAGCAGCATCCGTTCCTGGCCCTCATCCTCGGTTCCGGCGTGCTCGGGCTCGTCGGGGGCATGCCGGTGGACAAACTGATCAAGAGCTTCAGTTCCGGCGTCGGCTCCACCGTCGCGTCGGTCGGCGTGCTGATCGCGCTCGGCGCGATGCTCGGCAAACTGCTCGCCGACTCCGGCGGCGCGGACCAGATCGTCGACACCATCCTGCGCCGCGCGGGCAATCGCACGCTCCCGTGGGCGATGGCGCTGGTCGCCGCGCTGATCGGGCTGCCGATGTTCTTCGAGATCGGCCTGGTCATGCTGATCCCGGTGATCCTGCTGGTCGCCAAGCGCACCGGGAAACCGTTGCTGCTGCTGGGCATTCCGGCGCTCGCGGGGCTTTCGGTGCTGCACGGCCTCGTCCCGCCGCACCCAGGGCCGCTCGCCGCCGCGGGCGCGCTGAACGCGAACATCGGCCTCACCCTGGCCTTCGGCCTGCTCGTCGCGATCCCGACGGTGATCATCGCCGGACCGCTGTTCGGCAGGCTGGCCGCGAAGATGGTCCCGGACGCCGTCGCGCCGGAACGGCTCGTCCCGGAGTCGTCGAACGACGAAGGACGGCGCCCCGGCTTCCTCGCGACGCTGTCCACCGTGCTGCTGCCGGTCGTGCTGATGATGGGCAAGGCGCTCGCGGACATCCTGCTGGACAAGGAGAACCACGTCCGCCGCGTACTCGACTTCATCGGCGACCCGCTGGTGGCGCTGCTCGCCGCGGTCCTGGTCGGCATGCTCACGCTGGGCAAATCCGCGGGCTTCACGCGCGACAAGCTGTCGTCCACGGTGGCCGATTCGCTCCCGCCGATCGCGGGCATCCTGCTCATCGTCGGCGCGGGCGGCGGGTTCAAGCAGACCCTGGTCGACGCCGGGGTCGGCAACGTCATCACCGGCCTGGCGACCGGCGCGAACCTGTCGCCGCTGCTGCTCGGCTGGCTGGTCGCGGTCGCGATCCGGCTCGCCACCGGCTCCGCGACGGTCGCGACCGTGTCCGCCGCCGGCATCGTGGCGCCGCTCGCGGCGACCATGGACCCGTCGCACAGCGCGCTGCTGGTGCTGGCGATCGGTGCCGGTTCGTTGTTCTTCTCCCACGTCAACGACGCCGGGTTCTGGCTGGTCAAGGAGTACTTCGGGCTTTCGGTCGGGCAGACCTTGAAGAGCTGGTCGATCATGGAGACGCTCATCTCCGTGACCGCGATCGCGCTGATCCTGCCGCTGGGCGCCCTCCTGTAGCGAAGTCACCGGTTGACACGTGACCTTTTGGTCACCTATTCTTCCCTCGTGCCCGACGACGACCTGGTTTTCAAGGCCCTGGCGGATCCGACTCGCCGGTTCCTGCTCGACCAGCTGTTCGCGCGTGACGGCAGCACGCTGACCGAACTCGAGTCCGAAGTGGACATGAGCCGGTTCGGCGTGATGAAGCATTTGAAACTGCTGGAAGAAGCCGGACTTGTCGTCACGCGCAAGGAGGGCCGCGAGAAGCGGCATTTCCTCAACCCGGTCCCGATCCGGCAGATCCACGACCGGTGGATCGACAAGTTCACGGAGCGCACCGTGACCGCGTTGCTCGACCTCAAAGCCGAACTCGAAACCCCAGAATCCGAGGAGCCCTCATGACCGACACCCAGGTTTACCGCGTCTACATCAAGGCGACCCCGGAGAAGATCTGGGACGCCATCACGAAGCCCGAGTGGTCGCAGAAGTACGGGTACACCGGCCTGGTCGACTACGACCTGCGGCCGGGTGGCAAGCACGCCACCCACCCCACGCAGGACTACGTCGACGCCGGGTTCGAGAACGACCTCGTCGACGGTGAGGTCCTGGAAGTCGACCCACCGCGCAAGCTGGTCATCACCTGGAAGCTGCGGATGGACCCGGCCTTCGACAAGGAGCCGCACACCAAGCTCACCTACGAGATCGAAGAAACGAAGACCGCGGGCACCCGGCTGACCGTCACCCACGACGTCACCGGCGCTCCGACGACGGCCGCGCTGATCAACGGCTCGCAGGAGGACGTCAACGCCGGACCGGGCGAGAACGCCGGTGGTGGCTGGGCCTGGATCCTGTCCGACCTCAAGTCGCTGCTGGAGACCGACGAGCCGCTGGTCCCGGCCGCCTCCTGAGCTGAAGGGGACTTTCCCCACATCGGACGCCACGAAGGGGCCCTTCACTGCATCGCATGCGGTGAAAGGCCCCTTCAGCTCTCCCTAGACCCGCTTGGTCGCAGCCTTGAGAGCGACCTTGGCGGTGTCGGGAGCACCGATGGTGTCCAGGGCGAACAACGCCGCGCCGACCACGGGGGCGACGTCGACGACGCTGATCGAAGCGCCCGGGGCCACCTTCAGGCATCGCCGCTCGATCTCCGCGATCACCTGCGCGCCGACCCCGGTCAGCACTCCCCCGCCGAGGATGACCTCGGGCGTCTCCTCGGTCAGTTCCAGCCGCCGCAGGATGACCGCGACCAGCACGGCGACCTCCTCGACGAACCGCCCGACGACGTCCTGCGCCACCTCGTCACCGCCCGCCGCGACGGCGAACAGCAGCGGGCACAGGCCGTGGATCGCGTCGGAGTGCAGATCCTCGAAGTGCAGGCGCCGCACCACTTCCAGCACGGTCGACGCCTTGAAGTGCGCGGCGACGGCCGCCTGCAAAGCCGTCCCGGGACCCCGGCCGTCCTCGGCGCGGACGGCCCACCACAAGGCCTCCTCGCCGAGCCGGTAGCCGCCGCCCCAGTCGCCGGAGATCTTGCCCAGCGCCGGAAACCGGTGCTCACGGCCGTCGGCGCTGATGCCGGCGCCGTTGATCCCGGCCCCGCACACCACCGCTACGCCGCTCCCGTCGGAACTGCCCGCCCGCAGCAGCGCGAGCGTGTCGTTGCCGACGATCAGCGTGTCGCTCCACCCCCGCGCGGCCAGCGCCGCGTGCAGGACCTCTTCCTCCTCCGGGAAGTCCAGCCCCGCGAGATAGGCCGACGTATGCGTCGCGAACGGGCGTTCGTCGGGAAGCCCTGCCCCGCGAAGGGCCTCCAGGACCAGCTTCTCCAACGCGGTGACGCTGCCGTCGACCCCGATGTTCTGCGGCGACGCGCCCGGCCCCCGCGACTGCCCGAGCACCCGTCCGTCGCGCGAGACGATCAGGACGTCGGTCTTGCTGTTGCCGCCGTCGATCGCGACGACGACGTCCCGTGAGCCCGCCGTCATGCCCCGGCCCACGGCAGGAACTGGCGATTGACCTGCACCAGCGTGTCCGCGAGCTGGTCGGCCTTGGTGTACTGGCCGATCAGCGGATGCGCCAGCAGCGCGTCCGCCACCCGGTCACGGCCGCCCTTGATCGCCGCCTCCAGCGCGAGGTGCTCGTACGAGGTCACTCCGGCGATGAGCCCGGCGAACCGCTGCTCCACCGGCGGCTGCGGGATCGGGCGAGGGCCGTTACCGTCCACAAGGGACGGAACCTCGATGACGGCGTCGTCCGGCAGGAAGTCGAAAGTGCCTTCGTTGCGAACGTTGACAACGTGCTCCTCCGCGGGCCCGCCGGAGGTGAGCGCGTGCACGAGCTGCACCGCCGCCTCGGAATAGTAGGCACCGCCCCGCTTTTCGAGCTGCTCCGGCTTGGTCACCACCGCCGGGTCGAGGTACACCTTGAGCAGTTCCTCCTCGACGTCGCTGACGACGTCCGCGCGCGGCCGCTCGGTGCGCTGCTTGGTGACCTGCTCGTCGTGCCCGTAGTAGTACTTCAGGTAGTACGACGGCACGACGTTCATCCGCCGCATCCACTCGACCGGCGCGGTGACGTGCTCACCGAGGAATTCCGCGTGCTCCGCCAGGAGTTCCGGCAGGCGGTCCTCGCCGTTGACGAGCACCTTCCGTTCCCAGCTCAGGTGATTGAGCCCGGTGTGCACGAGCTTGACGTCGTCGACACCCGCACCGAGCAGGTGCGCGAACGTGCGCTGGAGGTGGATCGCGACGTTGCACAGCCCGACGGCGCGGTGGCCCTCGTTCAGCAGCGCGCGGGTGACGATGCCGACCGGGTTGGTGAAGTTGACGATCCAGGTGTCGTCACCGGCGATTTTCCTTACCCTGTCGGCGATGTCGAGCACCACCGGCACCGTGCGCAGCGCCTTCGCGAGGCCGCCCGCGCCCGTGGTCTCCTGCCCGACACAGCCACAGGCGTGCGGGAACGTCTCGTCCCCGCGCCGCGCGCGCTGGCCGCCGACCCGCAACTGGATCAGCACCGCCGACGCGCCCTCGACGCCTTCTTCGAGATTGGCGGTGGTGCGGACCCGCGCCGGATGCCCGGCGTGGCTCAGCAACCGGTTGCTGAAGTCCCCGACCGCTTCCACCCGGTACGCGTCCGGATCGATCAGCACGATCTCGTCGACGTCCAAAGTGGACCGCCGTCCGGCGATCCCGTCGATCAGCTCGGGTGTGTAAGTGGACCCACCACCGACGACTGCGAGTTTCATCCCTTGACCCCTGTGAATGTGACGCCCTTGACGAAGGACTTCTGCGCGAACACGAACAGCACGATCACCGGCAGCATGATCAGCGCGGTGGCCGCCATGGTGAGGTTCCATTCCACGTGGTGCATCCCGCGGAACGACGCGATCGCCAGCGAAAGCGGCCAGCTGTCGCGGGTCTCACCGGTGTAGAGCAGCGGACCGAAGTAGTCGTTCCAGGTGAACAGGAAGCAGAACATCGCGGTGGCCGCGATCCCCGGCTTCGCCATCGGGATCAGCACCTTGATCATCGTCTGGAACTCGTTGCAGCCGTCGATCTTCGCCGCTTCGAGATAGTCCTTCGGAATGGTGAGGAAGAACTGACGCAGCAGGAAGATCGAGAACGCGTCGAAGAAGAAGTACGGCACGATCAGCGGAACCAGCGTCCCGGTGAACCCGAGCCGCACCCACAGGTCGTACAGCGGCACGACGGTGACCTGCGGGGGCAGCATCATCGCGGCCACGGTGAGCATGAAGAACAGGTTCTGCCCGCGGAACTTCAGCTTGGAAAGCGCGTACGCCGCCGGGATCGCCGAAACGAGCGCCCCGAGGGTGGCCAGCGACGAATAGAGCATGCTGTTGCCGAAGTACTGCAACAGCGGCGCCTTTTCGAACACCTCGATGAAGTTCTCGAAGTGCCATTCCTTCGGCCAGAAGTTCGACGAAAGCGCCTGATCGCTGGACATCACCGCGGTGAGGAAGACGAACAGGATGGGCAGCATGAAGATCACGCCCATCGCGATCCCCAGGCTGTGCGTCGCGATCCAATAGAGCTTCTTGTCCCATTGGCGCCGCACCCGCACCTTCGGCGGTTCGGACGCCGGGGCGGTGTGCCGGGGCTCGGCCAGTGTGGTCATCCGCCCTCCTCCTGGTGCTGGGACTTACGAAGCTGGCGGACCAGAATCCAGGTGAACCCGGCCGAGACGATGAACAGCAGGACCGCCATCGCCGCCGCGTAACCCATGTTGAAGTACCGGAAACCCTGGACGTACAGCCAGACCGGATAGGTCAGCGTCGAGTTCTGTGGTGCGCCGATGAATCTCGTGTTGCCCGCGACGTCCGCCGCTCCGGCGGCCGCCGAACCCGCGACGATCGCCTGGGTGAAGAACTGCAGCGCGAAGATCATCGAGTTGACGACACCGAACAGCAGCACCGGCGAGATCGACGGAAGCGTGACGTGCCAGAACCGGCGGACCGGACCGGCGCCGTCGAGCTCGGCGGCCTCGTACTGCTCCTGCGGCACGTCGAGCAGCGCCGCCAGGATGATGATCATCAGCTCGCCCGAACCCCACATCACCAGCAGGGTCAGCGCGGGCTTCGACATCGCCGGGTCGTTGAACCACAGTCCGCCGTCGATGCCGACCGCGCTCAGGAACGCGTTGACCGGGCCGTATTCCGGGTTGAACAGGAACACGAACGCCAGGGTCGCCGCGGCTGGCGGGGCCAGCGAGGGCAGGTAGCAGAGCGTCCGCACCAGGCCGACACCCGACTTGAGCCGGGAGATGATCGACGCCGTGCCGAGGGCGAACACCACGCGGCAGAACGTCAGGACGATCACCAGCCACAGCGTGTTGTACGCGGCGGTGCCGACCAGCGGCTCGCTGGTGAACATCCGGATGTAGTTGTCGAAACCGACGAACTCCGGCGCGTTGATCAGGTCGTAGCGGGTGAACGAGTAGTACACCGTGGCGATCAGCGGGTAGCCGAAGAAGATCAGGAACCCGAGCATCGCCGGTGCGATGAAGTAGAAGACCGTCCGACGGCGGCGCGCCGCGTTCCCCTTCCGCGTCCGGGTGGACGCGGAAGGGGAATCGACCGCCCTGGACTCCAGGGTCGATGTCATGCGATCAGCCGCCGGCGCGTTTCTGGGCCAGCTCGTCGTTGATCTGAGCGTCGACCTGCTTGAGACCCGCGGTCATGTCGGGGATGTTGCCCGCCTGCCACTTCTCCGCGAAGTCGTTGACGGCCTTGAGGTGCGCGTCGCCGATCGGGGTCGACGGGTTGGGAAGCAGCTTCCCGCCGTTGTACAGATCGAGGAACGTCTTGAACTCGGGCGTGACCTCGAGCTTCGGGTCGGTCAGCGCGGCCTTGGTGCTCGGCACGTTCTTGAGCCCGTTCGACAGCTCGACGAGCGTCGACGTGTCGAGGGTGACCTGCTTGATCAGTTCCCAAGCGGCACCGGGGTTCTTGGCGCCCTTGGGGATCGCGATGATCGTGCCCGTGGTGAACGCGCCGCCGTAACGGTCCGGCTTGCTGTCGAGCACCGGCGGGGCCGCGGTGCCGAACTTCAGTTCCGGCGCCTGGTCCTTGATGAACGCGGTGCGGTACTCGCCGTCGATCATCATCGCGAGCTTGCCGCGCTGGAAACCGTGGTCCGCCGAGTACTCCTCGCCGAGACCGGCCTTGAACTGCTCGACCTTGGCGTGGCCGCCGTAGAAGTCGACGAGCTGCTTCTGGAAGTCGAACATCGACTTCCACTCGGGGCTGTCGGCCAGGTGGGACTGCCCGTCGGGGCCGAGGTAGGTGGCGCCGAAGTTCGGGGCCCAGTACTGCGCGTAGTTGGCGTAGAACGGCATCGACGGCAGGAAGCCGGCGACCTTGATCGAGCCGTCCGGGTTGAACTCGGTCAGCTTCTTGGTGGCCTCGAACAGTTCCGAGGTCGTCTTCGGCGGCGAGGTGACGCCCTTCGCCGCGAACATCTCCTTGTTGTAGTAGAAGCCGTAGACGTCGGCGAGCAGCGGCATGGCGCAGCGCTTGCCCTGGAACTCGGTGTAGCTGCGGACGGCGTCGGGGATCTGCGTCAGGTCGATCTTGTCGCGATCGATGTAGGGCTTCAGATCCTGGAAGCTGCCCGTGGAACACCAGGCGCCGAGGTTGTCGGTGAAGAACGAGATCGCCACGTCCGGCGGGTTGCCACCGCGGATGGACTGGGTGATCTTGTCGTCGTCCTGCTGGCCTTCGTGCTTGATCTCGATGTTCGGGAACTTCGCCTTGAGCTTGTTGAGCCCGGCGGTGACCACGTTGTACTCGCGGTCGGTGAACTTGCTGTAGACGGTCAGCGTGAGCTTCGCGTCCGAGGCGGGGGCGGCCGCCGGGTCACCCGAACCACTGTTCGGGCCGCTTGCGGCGCCCGAACAAGCGGACACCAGTGCGGCGACGGTGACCGCGCCGAGCACTATCGAGCCGCGCCAACGGCGGCCACTTCTCCGAACCTGGGTCGTGGAACTCATGACCCTCCTCCTAATTGGTTGGGGCGGGAGACGGTGGTTCTGTTCGTGATTCGGGGATCGCCGCGAGCTGACCGGGCTCTCCCGCCCCGGACCTGCGGGGCCCGAGGAGCGAAGGGGTGTTGACGCCGAAGACGTCCCTGCGGACAGTGGCGAGGGCGGATTGAAGGGCGCCCTCGCGCACCGCGTTGCCCTGCACCGAAGCGACCCCGACGGGGGTGCGGGGCAGAACGAGCTCGTGCAGCCTTTTCGCCACCAGTGCGGCGAATTCGTCGCCACCGGCCCGGCTGGTGTCACCGGAAAGAAGCACGAGTTCGGGGTCGACGACCGCGATCAGCCCGGCCGCGCCACTCGCGACGCGGCGGGCGAGGTCGTCGAGGAAGGCTTGGTTGCCGTCTTGTCGTGCCTTGGCGACGGCGTCCGCGCCGTCCTCGGCCTCGATGCCGTGCGCGGCGGCCAGCTCGACGACCGCGGGTGACGCGACGAGGTCACCGAAACGATCTCCGGCGCGAGGTTTGGTGCCCGGGGTGGCGACGGAAACCGGGTCGGGAACACGCATCCAGTCGATCTCGCCACCACCGCCGGTCGCGCCGCGCAGCAGCCGCCGCCCGACCACCACCGCGCCGCCGACGCCGTCGCTGAGCCAGATCATCACGAAGTCGTCGAGACCGACGGCCTGGCCGACGGTCATCTCCACGATCGCGACGAGGTTGACGTCGTTCTCGATGGTGACGCCGACGCCGAGCTCCTCGCTGAGCCTGGTCGGCACGTCGAAGCCGAGCCAGCCGGGGATGTGCGGCGCCGACGAGAGCAGGCCGGTGCGCGGGTCGAACGCGCCCTGCGCGCCGATGACCACGTGACGGAGGTCGGTGGCGGCGAGCCCGGCTTGACCGGCGACATGGGTGAGCGCCGCGCCGAAGGTGCCGACGACGTCCGCGCCCTCGTGGACCGGCAGCGGGACCTGGTACTCCGCGAGCACCGCGCCCGTGACGTCGGCGACGACGAAGTCGGCCTTTTGGGGCGTCAGGTCCACGGCCGCGACGTAGGCGACACCGCCGTTGACCTGCCAGAGCTGCGCCCTCGGCCCACGGCCCCCACCGCGCACGCCCGCCTTGGCGACGACGTCGTCCTGTTCGAGGCGGGTGAGCAACTGCGCCGTCGCGGGCTTCGACAGGCCGATCGCGACCTCGAGCTCGGAGCGCGTCAGCGGGCCGTCCCTGAGGAGGACCTCGATGGCCGCGCGATCGTTGATCTCGCGCAGCATTCGCGGACTACCGGCTCGCACTGGGGCTCGCTCCCGACTTCGTTAGGAAACTTTACAGACGGTTTCCGGGGACTGTAGTGAGCCGAACCACAGCCGTCAACGGGCCTGGGAAACGGGGAGGTAACGCTTGCTGTGTTCCGCACAGTGGGTATACGTACCGATGCGGAGGGTGGCAGCGAGTGGACCTGGGGCCGGACGCAATGAAAGGCCCGTTACTTGCAAATTTTGCAAGTAACGGGCCTTTCATTGCACTCGCGTACGGGGACGACCGAGACTCAGACGCCTGCCCAAGCCGCCAACATGACGCGCGCGATCGACGAGTTCCCCGGCAGCACCAGCTGCCGCGTGCCACCGGCGATCGGGGTCGGCACGGCGCCCGCGTTCCGCAGCTGACTGTTCGCGAAAGCGGCCCGTACCTCCGAGCGCGAAACCCAGAACGCCTCTTCGATCTCGCCCTCCGCGGGCACGATCGTCGAGGAGATGTCGGCCCGCGCGGTGAAACCGAGCATGATCGACCGCGGGAACGGCCACGGCTGGCTGCCGAGATAGCGCACGTCGCGCACGTCGACGCCGACCTCTTCGCGGATCTCCCGCTCGACACAGCCTTCGAGCGACTCCCCCGCCTCGACGAACCCGGCGAGGATCGAGTACCGGTTTTCCGGCCAGATCGGCTGCCGCGCCAGCAGGACGTGCTCGCCGTTGACGCCGGCGTCGTCGTGCACGAGGCAGATGACGGCGGGGTCGGTGCGCGGGTACTCCTCCCGGCCGCAGCCGGTGCACTTGCTCGCCCAGCCCAGCTGGACCACTTCGACCGGGCTCCCGCAGCGCGTGCAGAACTTCGCCTGCCGACGCCAGTTCAGCAGCGCCTGCGCGGTGGTGAACAGCCCCGCCGACGCGTCGTCGAGCAGGTCACCGTAGCCGCGCAGGTCGACCCAGATCTCGCCTTCGTGCCGCGGGACCTCTTCGATGACGCCCCAGCTGCCCGCCATTTCGACGGTCTCGGTCTCCCCCGCGGGGCGGCCGGGCAGCGACCAGTAGTCGGTGCCCTGCCACTCCCCCAGGAAGATCGCGTCGGCGGGCGGCTCGGCGCCGAAGTCCTGCGTCTTGCGGGTCGCGAGCGAGCCGGAACCCTCGACCACCGGGGTGCGCGCGTGCTCGTCGAGCAGCACGACGCGCGCGTCCGGCCAGCGCTCGGCGAGCCTGTCCGGGTTGGTGCGCAAGGATTCCTGACGGTCCGCCGTGGAGCGCGAAAGCGTCGGGAGCGCCCCTAACCCGAACGGCGTCTCCATCAGGTGGGCTCCCCGACGGTCACGTCGCCCAGTGCCTTCAGCTTCGGCGCGAGGACGTCGGCGTCGCCGACGACGACCCCGGTGAACCGCTGGGGCGCGAAGAACTCCAGCGCGGCGTTCGCCACGTCCTCGGCGGTGACCGCGGCGAGCCGGGCCGGGTGCTCGGCGAGCCATTCGGCGCCCAGTCCGGTCGCGGCGAGCGCGGCCAGCTGCGCGGCGAGGCCCGCCTGCGACGACGCCGACGTGACCAGCGAGCCGATCGCGTACTGCCGGACCGACTCGACCTCGTCGGCGGTCGGCGGCACGAGACCGAGCCTGGCCAGTTCGTAGCGCGTCTCCAGGAGCGCGGCGGCGGTCGCGTCGGTCGCGGTGTCCGCATCGACGTTCACCACGGCGGTCTGGTCCGTGAACTCGAAGCCGGAGTGGGCGCTGTAGGTGTAACCCTTGTCCTCACGGATGTTCTCGACCAGCCGCGACGAGAAGTATCCGCCGTACGCGAGGTTCGCCAGCTGCAAAGCGGCGTACCGCGGGTCCGTGCGCGGCACGGTCTGCGCGGACAGCCGGATCTGCGACTGCACGGCACCCGCGCGCGGCACCAGCAGGACGTTGCCGCCGGTGAGGTCGGGCAGCGCGGGCAGGCGGACGGCGGAGCGGTCCGAAGCCCAGCCGCCGAGCGCCTTCTCCAGGTCGCCGATGACGGTCTGCGGGTCGATGTCGCCGACGAGCACCAGCACGGATCCGCGCGGCAGCACCGAAGCCTGGTGCAGCGCGCGCACCTGCTCCGGCGTCACGACGGCGACGTCTTCGGCCTGCGGGACCTCGCGCACCGCGGGGTGGTTCCCGTAGCGGTGCTTCTGCAGCGCCTCGCGGGCGATCGTCCTCGGCTGGGTGCGGGAGACGGCGATCCGCTCGATCAGCCGTTCGCGTTCCCGCGCGACCTCGGCGTCGGCGTACGACGCGCCGGTGAGCGCGTCGGCGAGGACGTCGAGCATCGTCGGCAGGCCCTCGGCCAGCGAAGTACCGGAGATGGACAGCCGCTCCGGGTCGACACCGGACCCCAGGTCACCACCGATCAGGGCCAGATCCGCGTCGATTTCGATGCGGTCGCGGCGGGCGGTGCCGGTCAGCAGGGTCTCGGCCAGCACTTCGGCGGTCGCCGGGTGCAGTGCGTCTTCGCCGGCGAACGGGATCCACACCCGCAGCTCGACCAGCGGCACGGTGGCCTTGCGGACGGCGAGCACGCGCAGGCCGTTGCTCAGTGTGGTGTCCACATGGGACAGATCGGCGGCGGCGCGCTGCGTCCCCAGCGACGGGACCGGACGGGGCCCGGCGGCCGTGCGGCCGATCTCCTCGGCGGTGCGGTGCGGTGCGCTCACTGCTCGGTACCTTCCTGCTCGGATTCGACACTGCCGCTGCCGGGACGGACGACGAGGACGGCGCGCGAGTCCGGCCGCAGCGCCTTCGCCGCCGCCGAGACGGCTTCACCGGTGACCGCCGACATCTTCTCGGCGAGCCGGTACACCAGCGACGCGTCGCCGTAGAGCAGCTCGAACGAGCCGAGGGCGAGCGTGCGGGACACCAGCTTGTCGTGCTCGGAGTGCAGGCTCGCGGCCCAGCGCGCGGTGACCTTCTTCAGTTCCTGGTCCTCCGGCGGCGTGGCCGCCAGCTTCTCCAGTTCGTCGTCCAGCGCGGCGAGCACCTGCTCGGTGCTCACCTCGGGCGGGTGGATCGCGGTGATGGTGAACGTGTCCGGGTCGCGGGCCTCGAACGGGCCGAACAGCCCGGCGCCCGCGCCGATGTCGACGACCAGCGGCTCGCGGTGCACCATGCGCTGCTGCAACCGGGAGCCGTCGCCGTCGGACAGCACGCCGGCGAGCACGAGGTTCGCCAGGTAGCCGTCGAGGTCGTTGATCGGATCCGGCATGCGGTAGCCGATGCCGATCGCGGGCAGCGGGGCGTGCTGATCGATCTGCTCGCCGCGCAGCTCACCCTCGGGGGCGGGCTCGGCGAACGAGGGGCGCTCGGGCGCGGGCCGGTGCGGCACGTCGCCGAAGTGCTTCTCGATCAGCTCGCGGGCCTGCTCGACGGTGAAGTCACCGGCGACGGTCAGCACCGCGTTCGCGGGCGAGTAGTAGGTGTCGAAGAAGGCCGCGCAGTCGTCGATGGTGGCCTGTTCGAGGTCCTCGAAACCGCCGTAACCGTTGTGCGCGTTGGGGAACGTCGAGTACAGCACCGGCGGGAGCGTGATCCACGGGAACCCGCCGTACGGCCGGTTCAGCACGTTGAGGCGGATCTCCTCCTTGACCACGTCGATCTGGTTGGCCAGGTTCTCCTGCGTCAGCTTCGGCGCCCGCATCCTGTCCGCTTCGAGGAACAGGGCGCGCTCGAGAGCCGCGGCGGGGAGCACCTCGAAGTAGTCCGTGTAGTCCGGATGGGTGGAACCGTTGAAGCTCCCACCACTCGACTGGACGTACCGGAAGTGCGCGAGCTTCTCCAGGCTCTCGCTCCCCTGGAACATCAAATGCTCGAAGAGGTGCGCGAAACCGGTGCGCCCTTCGGGCTCGGAACGGAAGCCCACGTCGTAGTGGACGCTGACACCCACCACCGGAGCGGTCGCGTCGGGCGCGAGCACCACGCGCAGACCGTTGTCGAGGGTGAATCGGACAAGCTCGGGATCGGCCATGCGCACCACCCTACGGGCTAGTCAGGCCTCCAGGCGACGACCCTGGCGGGTCGCGGCGAAGGTTCCCACCACCGCGGCCGTGAAGTCGCTCACCCGCGCGATCTCCCCCTCGTCGGCGGCTTCCCTGCCGTACCAGTAGATCTTGGGCCCGCCCTTGAGCGCGGCGAATCCGGCGACCCACTGTTCTTGTTCGCCGAGAGCGAGCGCGTAGGGCAGCGCGCGGGAAAGGAGCACCTCGCGTTCGAGCTTCGGGACGGCCGCCGGTTTGGTCGTCAGCAGCGCGTCTCGGACGCCGAGCAGCCGTCTGTGCAGCGTGACTCCGGCGCCGGTGCGCGTCGGCAGCCATCGGGCCGCGACGGCGATGACGGCGCCCGCGGCGATGACGATCAACCCGAGTTGGGCGTATCCGACCGTCAGCGCCAGCAGGATGGTGAGGAACAAACCGTAGAAACAGACACGCAGGCCGACGCGGGTGAGCTTGGCGGGCAGCCGCGAGTACCAGCCGCGTTCGACGACGCTGTCGGCCAAGGCGCCCCGCACCGTTTCGATCCCGATCCGGGCGGCTTGGATCTCCGACAGCAGCACCGACTCCCGCCCGTCCGGCAGCAGGACGTCGAACACCGCGCGTTCGAAGGCGGTCAGCTGCTCGTCCGGCGGGTTGCGGCGGACGAGCCGCCAGCCGGTCAGCTCGCCGGGCTCCTCGCTCACCCACAGGTAGTTCCGGACCGCGAGGTCGACGACCGTCGCGGCGAGATCGACGGCGTCGGCACGACCCGAAAGGACGAGCCCGGCCTGTCCCGGCAGCACCCCGTCGGGTGATGCGAACGCGGCCTGGTCGTCCTTCCCGGTGAGCAGCCGGACCGGGAGAGCGTCGCCCGGATGCTTGTCCCGCCTCCGCAGCAGGGCCAGCGCCACGGCGGCCGCGACCAGGGCGAGCGCGAAACCGCCCCAGGCCCAGCCCACCGGAGCGGTGAGCACGAACGCGCCCGCGAGGGTCTTCGACGGCTCCAGCCGCACGTTCGCCGGGACGGTGCCCGCGGGCAGCTCGACCGAGATCTCCATCCGCTGCCCGGCCGCGAGGTTCTGCTGGTTGAACCGGGTCAGCCCGGAATGCGAGATCTGGGCGCCGCCGCAGTGCGCCCGCGAGCCCTCGGGCCCGGCGAAACAGGTGACCGCGTTCGGGATGGACGGCGCGGCGAAGCTCGCGCGCACGAGTTCGAGCCGTCCGTCCCAGCCGCCCGCGACCTGCCAGCCGACCCGCACCAGGCCGTCGGCTTCGGCGACCGCACCGTCCACTGTGTACCGGACGATCGAGGTGCCGCCCTTGAGCCGGATGGTGAACTCGTCGTCGGTCAGCTCGGAGTTGCCCGCGCCTTCGATGACGACGTCACGGATGCCGATGATCCGGTCGCGGTCGCGCGGGGCGGCCGTGCGGAGCGGGATGCGACGGGTCATCGTCGCCTCGCTCGGCACGGACACCGCCTCGACGACCGAGAGTGCGCCGTCGCGTTCGACCTTGAGCGAGATTTCCGCGCTGTTGGGGAGCGCGGGCAGCGACGGTTCGCCCTGCGCTCCCGCCGGTGCCGCGCCCAGCACCAGCAGGAGCACCAGCACCACCAGGAGGGCGCAAGCAGTCCTCTTGGTGCGGTAGTTGCGCATGCAAGGACCGCAACCAGAGGACGAATCGCGGGAGTTCACGTCAGGCGGGGACCGGTTCCGGGCGGATCGAGCGCAGGTGCCCGGATTCGGCGAGGAGTCCGTCCAAAGCGGACAGGAACGACGGCAGATGCGCGGCGAACCGGCGCAGGTCCCGATCGCCTTCGAGACCGCCGAACCAGTACAGCCCCGCCGAACCGTCCGCCGACGGGTCGAGCGCCTCGAACGTCCGGAGCCAGTGTTCGGCGTCGCCGAGCACGATCGCGTACGGCAGCGACCGGGAGAACACCATTTCCCGGTCCGCCAAGGGAATGCCGTCGACCTTGACCGTGTGCAGGTATTCGAGCAGCCCGCGCACCTGGCCGACCAGACGCCTGCCGCGTGAGGTCCTCGGCGGCACCCACGACGCGCCGAGCAGCGCGGCGACCCCGGCGAGCGCGACCGCGACGCCGAGCAGCGCGTGCCCGGCAGTGAACGTCAGGACCGCGGTGCCCACGAGGCCGAGCGCGACCAGGCCGATACCCGCCCAGGTGAGCTTGCTCTTGCCCCTGTCCGGACGGCGGGAGAACCAGCCCTTGCGCACGACGTCGGCGTACATCGCCTCGCCCGCGACGCGGAGATCGACGGTGCCGCGGCCGCGGAGTTCCGACAGCAGCACGGAATCGGTGCCCTCGGGCAGGAGCGCGGTGTAGATCTCGCGCTCGAAGGCGACGAGGTGCTCGTCCGGCGCGTTGCGCCGGACGATCTGCCAATCGACGGTGCCCGCGCCGCGGACCTCGGCGATCCACAGGTAGTTGCGGACCGCGAGGTCGACCACCGTGCCGCTGACGTCCACGACGTCGACAGTCTCGTCGACGACCGTCCCGACCTGGCCGGGCAGGACGCCGTCGGGAGAGGCGAAGGAGACCCTGTCGCCGTCTCGCATGAGGACGTCGACCGGGCCGGTGCCCGCGGTGAGCGCGCCCTTGTCGCGGCGGCGCAGCAGCAGGATCGCCAGCGCGCCGAGCAGGAGGAACAGTGCCAGCGCCCCGAAACCGATGCCGGTGAGCGTGGTGAGGGCGAACGCGCCGCCGACCGAGGAGAGCTGCTCGAACCGCGCGTTCGCGGGCACCGTGCCCGCCGGGAGCTGGACGGCGAGATCGACCCGTTCGCCCGCCGCGAGCTTGTCCTGCTCGATGCGGACGACACCGCTGTGGTCGGTCTCCGCGAGCGAACACTGCCTGTCCGAACCGAGCGGCCCGGCGAAACAGTCCACGGTGGGCATTTCGCGCGTCGGCGCGCTGAACGAAGCGGACACGCGGGACAGCTCGCCGTCCCAGCCGCTCGCGACCTGCCAGCGCACCTGCTGCGCGCCGTTGACGTCGGCGACCGCTCCGTCCACTTTGTACTTGAGGGTGGCGGCGCCGCCGTCGAAGGTGGCGACCAGCTGCTCGCCGTTCGACTCGGCCTTGCCCGCGCCCTCCACCGAGACGTCGCGGACCCCGTAGACGCGGTCCTGCTCTTCACCCGCTGGAACCCGCAACGGGATCCGGCGGACGAGATGCTGTCCACCCGGGACGGTCACCTGCTCGGTGATCGACACGGAACCGTCGCGTTCCACCTTCACCGCGACGTTCGCAGACGCGCCGCTCGGCGGCTGGAGCAGCCCGAGCTGGCCGCGCGCGCCCAGTGGCGGCGGCTTCGGCAATTGTGGCGCGTTCGTCAGCGAAGGGCCCGCTTCGGGCGCCTCCGGAACATTCGAATCCGACGGCGGGGCCATCAAGGCCGAGCTCGCCGCGACGGCCACGACCGCCGTCCCCCATTTCGTCAACACAGCCACACACTCTAGGGCAGCCGATCTATGCTGACCGCCGAATCGCCGAATCCGCCACCTGGGCGAACGGCGTTGCAGACCGCATGGGGGATCCACTCGATGAACCACCAGCCGCCCGGCCCGCCTGACCCGCGGCGCCGGCCGACTCCGCCACCGACTCCACCGCCACGGCCACCGCAGGGCGGCCGCCCGCTGCCGCCGCCGGGCGCGCGCCCGCTGCCGCCGCGCGGTGGTCCGCCGATGCCGCCGCCGAACCGGCCGGGCCCCGTTCCGCCGGGTCGCCCCGTCCCACCCGGACAGCCGGGCACGGGTCAGCGGCCGCCGGTATCGCGGCCGACGCCGGTCCCACCGCCGTACCGGCCGGGTCCGCCGAGCGGCGGGATACCGCTGCCCCCACCGGGCGCGGCCCCGCTGCCGCCGCCGCGGATCGGGGCACCGGTCCCGTTCCAGCCCGGCGCCGTCGGCCCGCCGCAACTTCCCTACGGCCCGCGTTTCGCCCAGCCCGCTTTCGCGCCCTACGGGGGATATCGGCCCAAGAAGTCGAACGGCGGGGTGATCGCGGCCGTCGCGATCGTGGCCGTGATGGCGGTGATGGGCGGGCTGATCATGGTGATCGCCATCGCGAACGGCGGCTCACGCCACGTCGCGGACGCCGGGTACTCGAGCTATCCGACGAGCCCGACGACGTCCTCTTCGGACTACACGACGACGACAACGTCCCGTGAGACGTCGACGACCGCCACCCGCTCGCGCGATTCGACGGCGTCGCGCGAGACGTCGACCGGCTCGACCCGCGAGACTTCGGCGAGCCGGGCGCCGTCCGGTCCGCAACCGCATCACAAGCTGGCGGACAACCCGCTGTGGCTCAGTTCCGACGTCGGCCTGCCGAACCAGGCGTGCAACCTCTCGCGCTGGGCGAGCAACCCGAACGCGTCGTCGGCGTTCTTCGAAAGCGCGCGGCCCTGCCTGGACAGTGTTTGGCAGCAGGTCATGAGCTACACGAAGCTGCCGTTCCGGGTGCCGACCGTGAAGTACCCGTCCGGCAAGAACTGGTCGAGCCCGTGCGGTGACGCCAGCGGCGGCACGGTGGCGGCGTTCTACTGCTCGCAGAACGAGACGCTGTACATGCCGTACGAAGGCCTTCAGCCCGCCCAGTACGGCAACCGGCCCGGGGTCTACCTCGCGGTCTTCGCCCATGAGTACGCGCACCACATCCAGGCGCTTTCCGGTATCTCGGAGGCCTATTGGGACGCACGGTACGACGCGGGCACCGACTCGGCGGCGGGCCTGGAGATGTCGCGGCGGAACGAACTTTCGGCGCAATGTCTGTCCGGGACGTTCCTGGGCTCGACGGTGGGCCGCGGCGGCTCGGTCGATCAGGCGATGTACCGGGACGCTTGGGGATCTCAGGACCGAGGCGACCACAACGGCGGCCCGCGCGACCACGGCTCCGACGCGCACGCGATCTCGTGGTGGCAGCACGGCGCGCAGAAGAACCGGATAGCGCAGTGCAACACGTGGGCGGCGAACTCGTCCGACGTGTCCTGACGGGCGCAAGTACAGCCCTGCTGCCAGAACCAGATCACTCGCTTCGCCAGAGCAAAATCAGCCGACATCTTCATCGAGCATTGCGGTAACCGCGAAGGGCGATAGCAAATCGCTCCTGAAGTTCGTGTTCCCGGGTGAAACCACCTGGCCGGTCATGAGCTACCGCCTACCCTGCGTGTCACTCGTTCCTGGAACACCTTCGATCATGAATGCGGCTCACCGCGCAACATCAAATCGGTCGTGAGTGGTACGAACGGTCCTTGTGGGGTGAGTCAAAGGTGGCGTGTTCGTGGGTGGGGCCGGTGAGGGGATGAAGGTGCCCTTCGCCGTGTCCGATGCCGAGCAGCCGTGTCGCGAAAGCCACTTTCGGGACGTCTGATGTCCCGAAAGCGGCTTTCGCGACGCCCCGGAAAGGCTGGTGCGCCCCTCACGGTGGCGGAATCGGTGACGGGGCAGGGCAAAGGTGTCGTTGTGGCTGAACCCGAGGTGAGCGAGGGCGTGACTCGCGTGATCAGGAACGGATCTCGCGTGATCGATCACGCGTGAACGCCCATCCCGCCCGCACACGCCACGTTCGCCCTTCTCCTCAAAGAGAACCGTCCTTACCACTCACGACGAGCCGTCAGCCTGGTGGTGCGAAGGGGTTCTCCGGCACCGGCTCCGGAGGAGCGGCAGGCTGGGCGATCGGCTGTGCCACGGGCTGGGTGACCGGCGCGGGAGCGACCGCCTGCGGATAGTACGGCGGCTGCCCGTACTGAACCGGCGGCTGCAGCTTCGCCTGGTCCCGCTGCCGACGCTCGGCCAGCACCGCCGACAGGTACGCCCAAGCAGGGACCCCCGGCGGCACTGGTGCCCCGATCGTCGCCGCGACCTGCTGCGCGAGCCCGTGTCCGAGGGCTTCGACGGCTTCGGGGCGTAGCTCGCTCGTGCGGCTCAAGTACTGGCGGACGGCCAGCGCGAGCTCGTTCGGGAGCCGGGTCAGGTCCAGTTGGGAGGCCCAGTACGCCAGCTGCGGCGGCATCCCGACGTACGGCGTCCGGGCGGCGGGCATGCGTTCCCGGATCACCAGGGTGCCGGCGAGGTAGTCGCCGACGCGGCGCCCGTTGGGCGACAGCAGTGACGTGATCACCGCCACGGCGCCGAGCAGGCCCAGCGCCCAGAAGTCGATGAAGAACCCGGCGAGCCCGCGCACCAGCGCGTGCCGGAACCGGACCGGGCCGCCGTCGGTCCGGACCACCCGCAGGCCGAGCGCCATCTTCCCGAGGGTGCGGCCGCGGCTCAGCGTCTCGAAGATCACCGGATAGCCGACCATGATCAGCACGAGCGTCACCAGGAACAGCGCCAGCGCCAGCGCCTCGTCGCCGAACGCGGCGACCTGGCTCAGCACCAGCATCGCGACGAACAGCGCGATCAGCTGGATGGTGACGTCGACGATCATGGCGAGCCCGCGGCTGGCCAGCTTCGCGGCTCGCACGTCCAGGACGACGGCCTCGCCGGTGACTAGTTCGGACTCTTGTTCCACCCGGCAAGCGTAGTGACGAATAGGCTGGGCGACCAAAGACGATCGCCGGGAGGGCTCCGAGTTGGACGTGGACGTGTTCGTCGCCGCGCACCAGGCCGAATGGAACCGGCTGCGTGACCTCGTCGGCCGCGCCGGGAAACTCAGCGGCCCGGACGCCGACGAGCTGGTGACGCTGTACCAGCGCGTCGCGACGCATCTTTCGATCATCCGCTCGGTCGCGCCCGATCCCGTGCTCGTCGCGCATCTGTCCGGCCTGGTCGCGAAGGCCCGGTCGGCCGTCACCGGTTCGCACAGTCCCGCGTGGCGCGAGGTCGGGCTGTTCTTCACCCAGCGGTTCCCCGCCGCGCTGTACCTGAGCAGGCGCTGGTGGCTGGCGTCGGCCGCGGCGTCGATCGCGGTGATGGCGATCGCGGCGGTGTGGATCGCCGGTGACCCGCAGGTGCTCGCGTCGCTGGCCTCGCCCGAGGAGTTCAAGGACCTGACCGCGCCGGGCGGCAAGTACGAGACGTACTACTCGTCCGATCCGGCGGGTTCGTTCGCCGCGCGAGTCTGGACCAACAACGCGTGGGTGGCCGCGACGTGCCTGTTCCTCGGCGTCGTGCTGGGTGTCCCGGTGATCTACGCGCTCTGGGTGAACTCGCTGAATCTCGCGATCGGCGCCGCGCTGATGTCGTCGGCCGGACGGCTCGACGTGTTCTTCGGCCTGATCCTGCCGCACGGCCTGCTGGAGCTGACCGCGGTGTTCGTCGCGGCGGGGACGGGGCTGAAGCTCGGCTGGACGGTCATCGACCCGGGACGCCGCTCCCGGACGGCGGCGCTCGGCGAACAGGGCCGATCGGTCGTGGTGATGGCGCTGGGGCTGACAGCGGTGCTGTTTGTCTCCGGCGTGATCGAGGGTTTCGTGACGCCTTCGGGCCTGCCGACCTGGGCGAGGATCGGCATTGGAGTAATCGCCGAGGTCGCGTTCCTACTCTACGTGTTCGTCGTGGGGCGCCGGGCCGCGAAAGCGGGCGAAGTGGGTGATGTCGACTGGCGATACGCTGGAGATTCTCGACCGGAAGCGGGCTGACCTGGTTAGCTCCTCCCATGGGGAGAAAACGTTTACGCGTATTCGCGATAGTCGTCCTGTCCATTCTCGCCTCGACGCTCCTCGTCGGCGCGTCCCAGGCCCGAACCGCGGCCGCGCCCGCGGGCAAAACGAACTGGGTGGTGAGCGTCGGCGGATTCCGCACCGACGCCGACCGCAACTACGTCCGGCTCGGCTATCTCGTCTTCAACCCCGCCGACAACACCGTCGCGCACAACTTCTGGACCTGGAACCAGGCGGACTTCCCCGCCCCGGTCAACAGCGGCGACGTCTACTACTGCGGCGAGTGGACCGGGGGGACCAATCCCCGCAACAACTGTCCGATCAAGACGGCGCCCGGTTTCACCGGTGAGCCGAACGGCCACTTCACCGGCACCTACACCGAGAACTCCGGGCAGGTGGGCATCACCTGGACCAGCAGCACCGTCGACGGCACCACCTCCCCGGTGAACCTCAAGGAGACCTGGGCGGCTTCGGAGACGCGGCCGGGCCTCGGCCGGATGCAGCTGGTCAGCGACAGCTACTCGATCACCAGCGGGATCGCCTACGGCAGCAACGCCTCCCTGGCGCAGACCAGCAAGGCGCCGATGAGCACGGTCCGCGCGACCCAGCGGTCGTACCTGCTCGAAGGGCAGGCGGTGAACCGCCGCGCGATCACCAACTGGACCCGCGGCGGCAGCGGCGCCCTCGGTGTCGGTCCGGCGTGGAACAAGTGTGACGACAGCTCGTGCCTCGGCTACGTGCAGTACAACTCCGGCTGCGACCCGTCCTCCTGCTGCCCGGCCGGCCCCGGCCACGCGGCGTGCGCGCAGAAGATCATCGACACCGGTGACAGGCGGTTCTACTACCTGAGCGACGCCTTCGGCGGACGGCGCAACAGCTACGAGTTCTGGTGCGAATGCCTGTCCTACAACGGTTGCTACCTCGGCAACAGCCACGTCCGCCCGCTGCTGCAGGTGATCGACGACGCGGGCGCGTTCCAGGGCTGGGTCGGCGCCGAGGTCAGCCCCGACCGGAGCGGCACGCGAGACCCCGCGGGCGAGTACTACTCCAGTTTCGCTTTGGTCGCGTAGAGCTGAAGGGGCCTTTCCCCGCATGCGATGCGGGGAAAGCGCCCTTCGCCGCGTGAGATGCGGGGAAGGGCCCCTTCAGCAGCTACAGCTGCCCTCGAAAGCGATGCTGTTCCCGTCCTCCAGGCTCGCGCTGCCCGCGAACCGGATCTCGAACTCGCCGGGTTCGGTCAGGACGATCTTCGGGCTCGTCGCCGAACCGTCGACGCCGGTCTTCGCCGTCGCGGTCTCGGCGCCGCCTTCGAAGACCAGCACGTTCTTCGGCCGCGCCGCGCGCACGAAGAAGTTCACCGGCACGTCGGCCGCGGGCTGGCCGTTCTCCCCGATCACGCGCACCACGAACGGCTGCCCCGGCGTCTTCGAGGACAGCCGTTGCCCGTTGCCGGAGAGGATCGCGAGCGTCCGCACCCCGGCGGCCCAGGCGTTGGACAGCCCGGGAAGCGAGCAGACCTCCTGGTAGAGCCGTGCCCCGGCGGTCGGCGACTCGGCCGTCAGGCAGCGCGCGGTCGCGACGTTCGCCAGCAGCACCAGCCCGGGCAGCCCGGCGTTGCGGCGCCACTGCTGGTAGCGGTCCTTTCCGTCGCACGCCACGAGTTTGACGCCGATCCCGTCCACCGGGCTGATCGCCGCCAAGCACTGTCCACTCGCGACGTGTTTGTACGAAAGCGCGGCCTTGTCGTACACCCACAGCGCACCGGCGGCCTTCGCGTCGGCGAGGGCGGGCTTGCCGTCGGCCACGGCCAGGGACACGTTCCCGCCCCCGTCGGCGAGGTAGACCGGGGCCCCGGCGGGTTGCGCGGAAGCGGGTGACACGAGCAGCGCCATCAGGAGCAACGCGAAGAACAGCACGACCTTGCGCAAGCCGGACCCCAATCCTGTCGGTCTGGATCTCCTTCCGAGCTAACCGCCCGCGACACCCGCCGCCAACCGGCACCACCCCATCGGGTTCAGCCGAACCGCACGTGGGTCTGCCACGACTTGAACCAGGCAGGGTCACCGACGACGTCTTGGGCGTCTTTGCGCTGGTAGAGCACCAGCAGCAGATCCGTTAGCGCTCCGCGGACGGTTGCCGCCGCCCCGCGGCGACCCCGCTCCCAAGTGACCGCGGAGCCGCCGAGATCGACGAACCACGCGTGCTCTCCCGCCTCGAAGCCCACCGATCGGCCGTCACCGAGGATCTCCCGCTTCTCCGGCCGGAACTCGAAGTGCTCCGGCAGCGCCTCGAGTTCCATCCACTCGTCGATGGCGTCGAGCACGACCTCGGGCCCGGCGTGGAAGCCGAGTCCCGCGGCGAGGGTCGCGTCCGCGCGGTGGACCAGCGTCTCGTGCGTGAACCGGCGCGCGTAGAACGACGCCGTCCGGTAGTGGAACGGCACCCAGACCTCGGCGTCCGGCCCCGCTTCCCGCAGCGCCGACGCCAGCAGCGAAGCACCTTCCACCAGCCAAGCCCCGGGCAGCGGACCGGAATCGTCGCCGTCCACCTGGCGCACCTGGTCGTCGGGCACCGGCGCCGTCGCCCGGGTCCGGACGATCTCCGCCGCCCACCGGTGCCCACCGCCGAGATGACGCACCAGCGCGCCCAACGTCCAACCGGGACAGGACGGCACGGGCGTGGTCAGCTCGGCGTCCGCCAGTTCGGTCGCGAGCAGTTCGGCCTGGGTGACGATCTCCGCGCAGTGCCGGTCGAAATCCATCTGTTCCTCCTGGTGATCGGTTCACCAGGGAGTCGGAGCCGGTTCGCGGCCCTCGACATCACAGCCGTCCGGCCGCCTTGAGCGCGAGATACCGATCGGCCAGCCTCGGCGGCAGGTCCTCGGGCACGGCGTCGACGACCTCGACCCCGTGCCGCGCCAGCCGCGCGGTGACCTGGCGGCGTTCGGCCAGCACCCGCTCGGCCGCGGCCGCGTCGTAGACGGCTTCCGCGTCGCCGCGGCCCGCCGCCATCTCGGCGACCCGGGGATCGGCCACCGAAGCGATCATGAGCTGATGCCGCGAGGTCAGTTTCGACAGGATCGGGAACAGGCCTTCTTCCAGCGGCGCCGCGTCCAGCCCGGTCAGCAGGACGACCAGCGCGCGCCGCCGGGTCCGCCGAAGCACCTCCGCGACCATTCCCCGCGCGTCGGTCTCGATCAGCGACGGTTCGAGCGGCGCCATCGCGTTCACCAAGGCGGGCAACAGATCCGTCGATCCCTGGACGGCCGCGCGGACCTGACGGTCGTAGGCGAGGAGGTCGACGCGGTCGCCCGCCCGCGCGGCGAGCACGGCCAGCAGCAGGGCCGCGTCCATCGCCGCGTCGAGTCGCGGCGCGTCGCCGACCCGGCCCGCCGAAACACGGCCGGTGTCGAGGACCAGCACCACGTGCCGGTCGCGTTCGGGGCGCCAGGTCCGCACCATCACGTCGGACGCGCGTGCCGAGGCCCGCCAGTCGATCGACCGGACGTCGTCGCCGATCACGTACTCGCGCAGGGAGTCGAATTCCGTGCCCTGGCCCCGGATCAGCACCGCGTTGCGGCCGTCGAGCTGCTGCAGCCGCGCCAGCCGCGACGGCAGATGCTTGCGGCTGTGGAACGGCGGCAGCACCCGCACGGTCCACGGCACCTCGTGCGAACCCTGCCGCGCCGCGAGGCCCAGCGGCCCGGTCGACCGGACGGTGACCCTGGCCGCCCGGCGGTCACCGCGCCGGGTCGGCTGGAGCGGAGTGGTCACGACGCGGCGTTCGCCGGCGGGCAGGGAAAAACGGTGCCGGTCGTCCGCGCCCGCGCTGGGCGGCCAGGCGTCCCGGAGCCGGGCGCGCACCGCGCGGCCGCCGGGATTGGCCACGGTCAGCGTGACCTCGCAGGCCTCTCCCAGCCGCACGGACGTCGCGCCGGACCGCGCGAAATGCAGCTTCCGCACGCTCCCGGCGAGCAAGAGATCCAGTACCACCAAAAGGAACAGGACCGCCGCGGCCAGCCCGATCCCGGCCCACGAGGGCAGCAGGAGACCGACCACCGGCGCCGCGAGAAGCGCCAGGAGCCCGAGCCGCCCGGTGACGGCCATCAGCGTGGAACGGGCACGGACGCGAGGACGCGGTCCAGCACACCGTCCGCGGTCGCGCCTTCGAGTTCGGCTTCGGGCCGCAGATCGAGCCGGTGCCGCAAAGACGGCCGTGCCAAGGCTTTGACGTCGTCCGGGGTGGCGTAGTCGCGGCCCGCGAGCCACGCCCACGCCCGCGTCGCGGCCAGCAGGGCCGTCGCTCCGCGCGGGGAAACACCGAGGCGCACGGACGGCAGCGACCGCGTCGCGCGGCAGACGTCGACGATGTAGGCGAGCACCTCGGGGCGCACGGTGACCCCGGCGACCGCACGCCTCGCCGCGTCGAGTTCGGTGGCCCCGGCGACCGGTTTGATCCCGGCCGCGGCCAGGTTGCGCGGGTCGAAACCCTGCGCGTGCCGGGAAAGGATGCCGAATTCGTCCTCGCGGGACGGTGTCGGCATGGTCAGCTTGAGCAGGAACCGGTCCAGCTGCGCCTCGGGCAACGGGTACGTGCCCTCGTATTCGACCGGGTTCTGCGTCGCGATGACGATGAACGGGTCGGGCAGCGGCCGCGTCTTGC
This sequence comes from Amycolatopsis sp. lyj-84, assembly GCF_046549075.1. Lineage (NCBI taxonomy): Bacteria > Bacillati > Actinomycetota > Actinomycetes > Pseudonocardiales > Pseudonocardiaceae > Amycolatopsis > Amycolatopsis sp. lyj-84. Next base: position 746,314 of record NZ_JAJPWO010000003.1, on the reverse strand, counting down.
CGTCGCTGGAGACCTGACGCTCCTCCATCGCTTCGAGCAGCGAAGACTGCGTCTTCGGCGGAGTGCGGTTGATCTCGTCCGCCAGCAACAGGTTCGTGAAGACCGGGCCCTCGCGGAAGGAGAACTCGCCGCTGTGCGCGTCGTAGACGATGGAGCCGGTGATGTCGCCCGGCATGAGGTCCGGGGTGAACTGCACCCGGGTCGTCTGCAGGTCCAGCGCCGCTGCCAGTGCCCGCACCAGCAACGTCTTCGCCACGCCCGGAACGCCTTCGAGCAGTACGTGTCCCCGGCACAGCAACGCGATGATGAGCCCGGTGACGGCCGCGTCGTTGCCCACCACGGCCTTTCCGACCTCGGCACGCAGGGCGATCAGCGCCGCCCGCGCTTCGGCCGCGGCGTCCCCTGTGTCCACATCGGACTGTTCGGTACTCAAGACCGCTCCACCTCTCGTTCCACGACATCGAGTCCGTCCGCCAGCCGCACCAGCGCGGCGTCGTCGGCGGGCGGGTCCCCGTACAGCAGCGCGCCGATCTCGGCCGGTGCCCGGCCGGTCCGCACGGCGACGGATTCCACCAGTGCCGCGGGTTCGGCGTCGCGGGTGAGCCCCAGCAACGGCCGAAGCCGCGCGCGGGCCGCCTCACGCAGGGTTTCCCCGGCGTGCGAGGCGGCCTTCGCCTTGCGATACAACCGCGCCCGTCCCTCGGTGGCCTCGGCCGCGCGCACCACGACCGGGATCGGCTCGGTCACCACCGGCCCCAGCCGCCTGGAGCGCCACAACGCCAGCAGCACCACCGCGACCCCGGCCTGCAGCGCCGCGTACGACCAGCCCGCCGGGATCAGTTCGGACAGCGGCTTCTTCTCGTTCTCCAGGAAGGGATCGGCCGGTGTCGGCAGGTACCAGACGAGCCGATCGTTCTTCCCGAGCAGCCGCATCGCCAAGGCCGCGTTGCCCTCGTTCGCCAGCCACTCGTTGGTCAGCGGTGCGGGGGCGCCGAGGACGCTCACCGTCCCTTGTGGACCGGGCACTTCCAGGTACGAACCGCCGTAGCATTCCACCGCCCTCGGCTGTGTGGCCGAATACTTCAGGCCACCCATCGTCGCGCTCCCCGCCGCGACGGGGTCCTTCGCCTGGCAGTCGGGCCGGCGAGTCTCGGTTTCGAGCTCACCCGCCACCCGCACACCGGGAAGGACTTCGTCGACCGTCCCGGGGCTCGGCTGCACCAGGACGACATCGGAAGCGATGCGCCGGAGTTCGGTGAACGTGCGCTTGGGGACGTAGGCGGGCTGGGTGATCAGGACGGTCGCCTTCCCCGCGACGTCGTCGGCCTCGGCCGCCGTGCGCACCGTGATGATCTCGACGCCTTCGCGTTCCAGCAGGGTCGCCAGCGCGCGGCTGCCGCCGGGCTCGTACGAATCCGGCTCGAGCGCGCCGGTGGTCTGCTCGCCTTGGAAGAGGACGAGCAGCGTTCCGGTGAGCACGAGCAGGAGGACGACCGCGAGCGGGAGCCGCACCCCATGCCAGATCCGGCGGGCGTCGGGCGAAACCGAGGTCATCCGGCCACCAGCGCGACGGGCCGGGTACGGCGGCAGCGTTCGTCCAATTCGGACAGTGAGCGGTAGCCGGCCTCGCTGGCCGGGATCCCTCCGTAGTGGACGTCATCGAACAACCGGGCACCGGCGCGCAGCGGAACGGCGACGTCCGGGAGCATCCGTCCGGCTTCGTCGGCGGCCTCGTCGGCCGTCCGGCCCGACTTCTCGTCCAGCAGCGCCCGTTCCTCCAAGGACCGCACCACGGCACGGAACATCTCACGGACGGCGTCGTCGAAGTCGCCCCTCGACGCGGCCTCCCCCGCCGCCCTGCGATGTTCGCCGGACGCCTTGCGCTGCCCGGCGAACACGGCCCGGCCGCCCCTGGCCGACGTCGCCAGCGGGCCGGACCGCAGCCGGATCACCACGACCAGCACGATCAGGACCACGACGAGCAGCACCACGGCGAAGATCCCACCGGGCACGGCGGTGTCGACGGCGTCGAGGAAGCCCAGCAGCTTTTCGAGCACCCAGCTGAACGCCTCGGACAGCCAACTCGGTTTCGCGTTCTGATACGCCTGGCCCGAGAGCTCCTCGGCCGCGCGCAGCCGGGCGGTGTCCCGGTCGATGTCGACCGGGACGTCGGTGAGGAAGCGCGTCACCATGCCTGAGGCGGGGGCGGCGGCGTGATCCCGGCGGCGCGGGCCAGTTCGATGTCCATGCCTTCGCGGCGCATCCGCTGGTCGATGTAGAGGATCACGGTCACCAGCGCGGTGAACGGGCCGACGATCGTCTGCGAGATCACCGTGCCCACCGACTGCAGGATCAGGTCACCGGTCGACGGAACGTACATCTCGTTCAGGTTGCCGAAGATCGACATGAAGGCGCCGAAGCTGAACGGCAGCGTGATGATCGACGCCAGGAACGACGCGATCACGGTGGCCAGCAGCAGGATCCCGAAGACCCGCCAGAACATGCCCGAGACCAGCTTCACCGACCGGCGGAACGACTCCATCACCGTGCCGCGTTCGAGGATGAACGCCGGGCTGGCCAGCGCCCAGAAGGTGTAGGGGATGATCGCAGGCAGGAGGCAGAAGATCGCGGCGACCATGATCGCCAGCGTGTAGAGCACGGTCAGCCCGAGCAGCGGCAGCAGCCGGGGCGTCGCCTCTTTCAGCGCCTCCTTGAAGGTGACCGGCTTGCCCAGCACGGCCTTGCCCATCAGGACGGTCAGGAAGCCGGTGAGCAGCGTCGTCCCGAGCAGGGTCGCGATGAGGCCGATGAACGACGTCGCCAGTGTCCCGCCGAGCAGGCCGAGCATCTGGTTCAGCAGTTCCTGATCGGTGGCCGCCGGACCGAGATCGCGGACCTGTTCGAGGTCGCTGGTGGTGTCGATCAGCAGCAGCCCGACCAGGTTGATGGCCGCGGTGAGCACGGCGGTGATCGCCGCGGCGCCGAAGACCATCCGCCAGTACTTCCGCATGGCCGTGACCGCGCCGTCGAGGATGTCGGTCAGGTTCAGCGGGCGCAGCGGGATGACCCCGGGCCTGCCGAGGCCGACCTTCCAGTCCGGAACCTGCTGCTGCGGCGGCGGCTGATAGGACGGCAGCGGAGGCGGCGGCGTCACCCCGGACGGGGACTGCCATTGCTGCTCCGGCGCCGATGGCGGCCGCACTTCACCCTGCGGCGGCGTCGGTGCGTCCGCCTGCGGCTTCGGCGTCTCGGTACCTTCCGGCCCGGACGGTCCGCCGGTCTCCGTCATGCGACAGCCCCTTACCCGTTTCGCGTTGCTTACGCACACTCTTCCAGAGGGTCCGACACCCAGCCAGAGCTGGGGTGACGACACTGATGGGTGACCACTCGCCTCACGCTGGATACCCTCTGCAGCCGAGCTGTGGGAGGAGAAGCCGTTAGCTCGTTATGCTGAACATCGGGCCGGGCACCCCCGGTCCGCCCCTAGAACCACCGGGACCGACTTGATGACGCAACCGCCCCACGGCCAGTGGCCGCCACGCGGCGCCGTCCAGCCACCGCCGGTGCACGGCCCACCCCCAGCCCAGTGGCACGGTGCGCCGCACCAGTTCCCGCCGCCGCCTCCGCGCCGGTCGACGGGCGCGATCGTCGGTATCTGCCTCGGCGCGGTCGCCGTGCTGGTCCTCGGCCTGGTCGCGATCGTTTCACTCAATCGTGACGACAAGGATCCCGTCGCGAACGCGGGCTATTCGACCCTCCCGAACCCGACTTCCCCGGCGGCCCTGCCGCCGAGCGGGTCGTCGTCCCCCTCGTCCTCGTCGAACCCGTTCCCGACGTCGCCGACCAGGGCGCCGTCGTCGTCGAGCGGGCCGCAGAAGATCCTCAAGCTCGGCGACCACCCGATCCTCCAGGATCCCAACGCCGGCCTGCAGAACCGCGTCTGCGCGCTGCCGCAGTGGCAGAGCAGCCAACAGGCCGCCGAGGCGTTCTTCACCGCCGCGGGCAAATGCCTCGACAACTCGTGGGGCCCGTTCCTCGAGGCCTACCGCCTGCCGTTCACCCCGCCCGCCCTGCACTTCCCGACCGGCGCCAGCTTCGAAACCGAATGCGGCACGATCCAGGTGGGCATCGCGACGGCGGCGTACTACTGCGAGAACAACCTCTACGTGCCGTTCCGGGGTCTGCAGACCGACCAGTACGGCAACAACCCCGGCGTCTACCTCGCCCTTTTCGCGCACGAGTACGGGCACCACGTGCAGGAGGTCGCCGGGCTGATGGACGCGGCCTGGCAGAAGATCTACGAAGCAGGCCAGAACAGCCCGTCCGGGCTGGAGATGTCACGGCGCAAGGAACTGCAGGCGCAGTGCTTCTCCGGGATGTTCCTCGGCGCGCACGTCGACCAGGGCGGCACGGTCAGCCGGGACATGTACAACAAGGCCTGGAACGACCAGGAGACCCGGGGCGACAACACCTCACGCAGCCAGGACCACGGGACGAACGCGCATTACGCGTCCTGGTGGCGGGCGGGCGCGAGCAACAACCGGGTCGCCGACTGCAACACCTTCTCGGCCCCGGCGAGCGCCGTTTCCTAGCCACTCAAGTACGTGAAGGCCCCCTTCATTGCGTTAGGCGCAGTGAAGGGGGCCTTCACGTACTTGGTGCTGTGGGCGCCGCTCGCCGACGGATACGGGGCCGTGGGCGATTCCGGCTTGCCCGGTCCGGCTGGTCACCAGCCTCGTGAGTGGTAAGGGCGGTTCTGGCGGACCCGCGTTTGCCTACCCACTGGATCCCGATGTCATCTCGGTGGGCTTGTTCTGGTTGCCGATGTGGGCGAGCGGGGAGGATTCGGGACGTTCAACGTCCCAAATCTTCCCCGCTCGGCTGCCGTCCGCGAGGTTGCGGGGGTGGCACGGTCTTGATCGACGGAGGATCGGGGACGTTGAGTGTCCCCGATCCTCCGTCGATCAAGCCCCGAGACCACTCCGACCCCCGTCGACGATGAAGGAATCGGGACACTCAACGTCCCCATTCCTTCATCGTCAACACCCGGCACACGCCTGAGCCGCCACCCCCACCGAGTGTGGAGGATGGTGTCCCCGATCCTCCGTCGATCAAGTACCAAGACCGGACCGACCCCCTCGACTACCGCACTACACCTTCGCCCTGGTCGTCACGCATAGGTAGGCAAACACCGGTCCGCTCTAACCGCCCTTGCCACTCACGAGACTCGACCCACCACGCCACCGCCGCCCTGGCTCGCCCCCGCAGTACATGAAGGCCCCCTTCCTTGCGCCTAGGTACAGGAAGGGGGCCTTCATGTACTTGGGAAAGGGGTGAAGGCCTCCTTCACTGCCTTCAGGGTAGGCAAGGAGGCCTTCACGGACCTGCGACCACCTCCAGCCACAACCAGCAGGTACCTAAGACCCTTTTGGTTCTAACCGTCCTTACCACTCACGAGGCTCGTGTCAGGCCGTCGCCAGCCGACGCGGCCCTCGCAGGACGAGGAAGACGTACATCCCGCCGGCGAAGCAGCTGAACACCAGCAGGGCCAGCCCGAGCGGCCGCCGCGCGTCGCTGGCTCCCGCCGCCGCGTCGGCCGCGTGCACCGAGACCGCGTCCCCCGAAGCACCGGCGGGGACGACGACCTCGAGCCGCTCCCCCTTGCCGTGCCCGCAGCCGTTGAGCGAAGCCTCCATCGGCTTGCCACCGAATTCGAACTTGACGGTCTCGGTCGCGCCGCCGCCCGCACAGGGCGCGGGCTGGACGACCTCCGCCTGCACGGTCGTGCCCTGGGCGTCACTCGTGATGCCGAACAACCCCGGCCCGGCGAACCAGGCCAGGAAGATCACCAGCAGGCCGGCACCGGCCGCCACGGCCAGGGAGTTCCACCCCGGGGTGAGCCCTCTGGCGGGGTCCGATCGGTTGCGCACAATCGCCATGCTCCCAGAACCTCGCGGCAAAACACAGCGAGCCCGCTCGTCCGGGCAAGGGCGATGCCAGCGGCAGAACAGCAGGAGCCCCCTTGTCCGGGGACGGTGATACCAAAGGTCCCCCGCTACCGCTCGATCGTCTCCGCCGCGGTCACCTTCCGGATGTAGAGCAGCTTGTCGCCCGGCTCGATCGCGTCCGCCTGCGGCGCGTCCACGCGGTACAGGACGCCGTCGCGGACGACACCCAGCACGATGTCCGACAGATGCCGCGGCGATCCGCCCTCTTCGGACGGTTCCACCGGGCGTTCGGCGATCGCGAGACCGGACTCGGGGGTGAGCAGGTCCTCGACCATGTCGACCACCAGCGGCGTCGACGTCGCCATGCCGAGCAGGCGCCCGGCGGTCTCGCTCGACACCACGACCTGGTTCGCGCCCGACTGCTTGAGCAGGTGGACGTTCTCCGCTTCCCGCACCGACGCCACGATGTGCGCCTTCGGGGCCAGTTCGCGCGCGGTCAGCGTGACCAGCACCGCGGTGTCGTCCCGGTTCGGGGCGACGACGACGGCCTTGGCCCGCTGCACGCCGGCGACCCGCAGGACGTCGGCGCGGGTGGCCGAGCCGTGCACGGTCACCAGACCGAGCGAGGTGGCCGCTTCGAGGGCCTGCTGGTCGGTGTCGACGACGACGATGTGGTCGGGTTCGGTGTTCTCGTCCCCGAGCAGCGCGTTGACCGCCGACCGGCCCTTCGTGCCGAATCCCACGACGACCGTGTGGTCACGCACCTTGGTCCTCCACTTTTGGATCTTGAAAGCCTGACGAGAGCGCTCGGTGAGCACTTCGAGTGTGGTACCGACCAGGACGATGAGGAACAGCACCCGCAGCGGGGTGATCACCAGGACGTTCACCAGCCGTGCGGACGACGTCGCCGGGGCGATGTCGCCGTAACCGGTGGTCGACAGCGACACGGTCGCGTAATAGAGGCTGTCGAGGAAGCTGAGTCCGTCGCCGTTGGTGTCGCGATAGCCGTCCCTGTCGAGGTAGACGATCAGCACGGTCGCCAGCAGGGCGAGCATCGCGCCGATGATCCGCTTCAGGATCGACCGCAGCGGGCTGACCGTCAGTTCCGGCATCCGGATGACGCCGACGAGCTCGTGGTCCGGGCGGTCGCTCAGCCTGACCGGGAAACGCTTGAGAACCCTCATGCACAGGCTCCGGCCTGGTCCGCGTCACTCACGGTCGGGAGGATAGCCGACGAACCTTGCGTTCAGCTCGGTATGCGAAGCTCAGGGCATGTCTTCGGATTCCAAGCCGTCTCAGCGGCCCGCATATTTCCTCGCCGGCCTGCTCGGCGCGGCCGGGGTCCTGCACTTCGTCCAGCCGAAACCCTTCGACGCCATCATCCCGAAGCAGCTTCCGGGTTCGCCTCGGGCGTGGACCTACGGCTCCGGGGTGGCCGAGCTGGGGGTCGCCGCCGCGGTCGCCGCTCCCAAGACGCGCCGGCTCGGCGGGCTCGCGGCCGCGCTGCTGTTCGTGGTGGTCCTGCCGGGGAACGTGAAGATGGCCGCCGACGCCGACCGCCGGAAGGCCCCGAAGGCCTTGCGCGCGGCTTTCTGGGCCCGCGTCCCGCTTCAGATCCCGCTCGTGACCTGGGCCCTGAAGGTGCGCGACCGCGCCTGACCCCCGCCGCGTTTCGTCCTCTAGTTGCGGTAGTTGGCAACGCGAACTAGATCGTCGGGACGCTTCGCAGCAGGTTTCGCAGGCCTTCGGCGTCCAGCAGATCCGCCGGGCTGACGGTCTTGTCGTGTTTCACGTAGTGGAACGCCGCCCGAACCTTCTCCACGGGGATCTTCTTCAGCGCGGCCCACGCCAGCCGGTACGCCGCCAGCTGCACCGCCAGCGGCGCGAGCCGGTCCTTCTCCGGGACGGCGCCGGTCTTCCAGTCGACGACGGTCCAGCCGCCGTCGGGGTCGGCGAACACGGCGTCCATCCGCCCGCGCACCGTCACGCCGACGACGTCGGCCGAGAACGGGACCTCGACGGCGTGCGGCACCCGGTTCGCCCACTCGCTCTTCTCGAACGCCGTCTGCAGCGCCTCCAGCTCGGAATCGAGCGCCTCGTCGACGTCCGCCGCACCCGGCAGATCGTCGATCTCCAGCAGCTGTTCACCGCCGAACCGCTGCTCCAGCCAGCCGTGGAACGCCGTCCCCCGGCGCGCGTAAGTGTTGGGGCGCACGGGAAGCGGCCGCCGCAGCCGTCTGGCCAGCGCGGCCGGATCGGCCGACAGCTCCACCAGCTGGCTCACCGAAAGATGCGGCGGCAGCACGACCTGCTGGACGCGGTTCTGCGCCCGCGCGCGCTCTTCCAGCAGCACCTTGGTGTCGGAGATCCAGCCGTCCGGATCTTCCTCTTCCTCTTCCTCTGCGTCGCCTTCTTCCGCGCCCGCAGTGTCTTCCATGGCACCGAGCACCATGTCGACCCCGTTGGTGACACCCTCACGCCGCGGCCACAGCGGATCGACCGGCCACCGCGCCTTGCGCGAGTCCGCGACCAGAGGGTTCTCCCCGTCGCTCTCCGGCTCGTCGGCCCAGTGCTCGATCCGGCCGACCGAGTTCCCCCGCATCACCTCGCCGATTTCGAGCAGGAACTCCGACGGCCCCTTCGGCCGCGCGCTGCTCTCGTTCCACCAGTGGCCGGAAACCAGCAGCGTGCGCTCGGAGCGGGTCAGCGCGACATAACAGAGCCGCCGCTCCTCATCCGCCTCCCGCGCGACGAAGCCCTCTTCGTGCAGCTCCAGCGCTTCCTGGACTTCCTTGCGGTCATACCCCTCGGCGACCCGCAGCTCCGGCAGATCCTCCGAGTCCCCGCGCAGCGCGGCCGGGAGCGCGGTCGACGTCCGCAGCCAGGACGACGAACGACGCCTGCCCGGGAAGACCTCCTTGACCAGGTGCGGAACCGCGACGATCTGCCATTCCAGCCCCTTCGCCGAATGCACGGTCAGCACCTGGACCCGGTCCGGGACGACCTCCACCTCGCCGGGGGTGAGCCCGTCTTCCGCGTGCGCGGCCGTGTTCAGGTAGTCCACAAAGGACAAAAGGGTGGCCGTCGGCGAGGTCTCGGCGAAATCCGTGACGACGTCGGCGAAAGCGTCCAGATGCGCACGACCGGCAGGCCCGGGGCGGGCCAGTGATTCGACGTCGAGCAGCATCGTGCGTTCCACGTCGGCGACCAGTTCGGGCAACGACTGGTCGAGACGGCGGCGCAACGCCGAAAGCTCGCCGCCCACCCGGCGGATCCGGCGATAGCCTTCCGTCGAATAGCGTTCCGCGGTACCGGGATCGTCGATCGCGTCGGCGAGTCCCGCCTGTTCGACCCGTTCGGTCACCAGCACCGGTTCGTCCACATCGGACTTTCCCGAAGGCGGCACCGGCGACGAAAGCTCACCGGCACGGCGCCACAACGCCGCGAGGTCGGCCGCGGCGATCCGCCAGCGCGCGCCGGTCAGCAACCGCGCGGCCGCACTGCCCGCGAGCGGATCGGCGAGCACCCGCAACGTACTGACCAGGTCCGCGACCTCGGGCTCGTCGAGAAGGCCGCCGAGCCCGACGACCTCCACCGGGAGCCCGCGAGCCCGCATCTCGGCCGCGATCGGCGCCATGTCCGCGCGACGGCGCACCAGCACCGCGGCCGTCGGCGGTTTTCCGGTCTCCTCCATGGTTTCGAACCAGCGTTTCGCCACCGCGTCGGCCACCCACTCGCGTTCGGCACGGACGTCCGGCAGCAGCGCGGAGGCGATGTCGGCCGTTCCGGCGCCTTCCAGCGCGCGCAGCCGCGCGACGCCCAAGCCTCGCTCCCGCAACGGTTCCGAGATCGCGTTGGCCAGCTCCAGTACCTCGGGTGGATTGCGGAAACTGGTCAGCAGCCCGAAATCCAGCGCCGGGACGAGCCGTTCGCCGTTGTCGCGCGGGAAGTCCGTGGTGAACCGCGGCAGGTTCGCCGCGCTCGCCCCACGCCAGCCGTAGATGGCCTGCGCCGGGTCACCCACCGCCGTCACCGGCATCGGCGGATGTTCGACGCCGCCGAACAGCGACCGCAGCAGGATCCGCTGGGCGTGCCCGGTGTCCTGGTACTCGTCGAGCAGGACCGCGCCGTACCGCTCACGTTCCCCCGCGACCACCGCCGGATAGCTGTCGGCGAGCTGCGCGGCCAGCGACATCTGATCGGCGAAGTCGAGCGCGCCTTCCGCTCGCTTCCGCGTGTGGTACGCCTCGACCAGCGGAAGAAGCGCGAGCCGGAACCGTTGCGCCGTCATGACTTCGGCCAGTTTTTGGGGCAACGCCGCACGCTGCCCTTTGGCCCGTGGCGCTTTCTCGATGACATCGCACAGCCAGGACGTGTACTGCGCCAGCCGTTCGGTTTCGACCAGGTGCTCGCCGAGTTCCCCGGCCAGCGCCAGCAGCTGCGCCGTCACCGTGGAGGGCACGCGATCGGTGTCGAGATCATTGTCCCAAGTGGACACCACGCGATGCGAGAACTGCCAGGAGGACGTCTCCGAAAGGAGCCGCACCCCGGGCTGGACCGGCAGCCGCAGGCCGTGTTCGGACAGCAGCCGCCCGGCGTACGCGTGATAGGTGAGCACCGTCGGTTCCCCGGCGGTCACCGTCGTGCGCAGGTCGCCGGTCGGGTCGATCTTGTCGAGCAGGCCCGAGCCGACCAGCCGCCGGAGCCGGGTGCGGACGCGTTCACCGAGCTGACGGGCGGCCTTGCGGGTGAAGGTCAGGCCGAGGACGCGTTCCGGCGGCACGATGCTGTTGGCCACCAGCCACACCACACGCGCGGCCATCGTCTCGGTCTTGCCCGCCCCGGCCCCCGCGACCACCAGCGACGGCTCGATGGGGGCGGCGATGACCTCGGCCTGTTCGTCGGTCGGGCTGTGCAGGCCGAGCGCGCGGGCGATCTCGGCCGGTTCGACCTGACGGCGCTGGAGTTCGGAGATCAAGGGCCGGTCACCTGCCTGCCCTCGGGCCGCAGCGGGCAGCAACCCCTTGCCGGGCAACGATCGCAGTCCGGGTTCTCGGTGACGCCGTACTCGGGCCCCGCGGCGGAACCGGCCGCCGAGCGCACCAGTTCGAGCCACTGCTTGCCGCCGTCTTCGTCGAGCGGCGCCTGCTCGCGCTGGGTGGATCCGGTCTTGTTGTTGGACTTCGCGACGTAGACCAGCCGCGCGCCACCGGGTTTCGAACCGCCCTCGACCGCGCCGAGCAACACGGCGAGCTGGTACGCGGCCAGCTGTGGATGCTGCTCGGCGTCGGAAGCGGAGATCGGGACCTTGCCGGTCTTGATGTCGATGACGACCGGGCGGCCGTCCTTGTCCATCTCCACGCGGTCGACACGGCCGCGCAGGAGGACGCGGACGTCGTCTTCGCCGACCGGAAGCTCGACCTCGATGTCCTGCTCGACCCCGGCTTCGATCAGTTCCTTGCGGCTGGACTCCAGCCAGGTGATGAAGTTCCGCAGCATCTTCTCGACCCGCGACCGCTCGCGGCGCGAGAACCACGGCGCCCCCGCGTCGACCCGCACCCAGGCCTCGTCGAGGGCCGCGCGGATCTGCTCGTCGCTGCTGCCGCCCGCGACCGCCTGCGCGAGCCCGTGCACCAGGGTTCCGGTGACGGCCGCGAGCTGCGCCGGGTCACTGCCGCCGTGGCGTTCGATCAGCCACCGCAGCGGGCATTTGACCAGAACCTCCACGGTGGACGGTGAGATGCGGATCAGATCGCCGGGCCCGTGCACCGGTTCGCCGGTGGAGGGTTCCAGCAGGCCGTACCAGGTGCCCGGATGCGCGCCCGGCACCCCGGCGGCGGCCAGTTTGGCGAGCTGACGCGCCGCCCGCTGCCGTCTCTCGGGCTCGCTGGTCTCATCGCAAACGACCTCACGCAGTTCTCCGACGAGTTCGGCGAGCACCAGCGAACGTCCCGCCGGTTTCATCCGCGAGTCGAGGCCGCCGTCGTCCGCGCCGTTCTCCTCCAGGTCGTCGATGAACCGCGAGGGTTGCTCGTCCTCCCCCGCGACCGCGCTGACCAGCAACGTCTTGCGCGCGCGGCTCGCGGCGAGGTAGAACAGCCGCCGCTCTTCGGCGAGGATCGGGGCGGTGGCGGACACCTTTTCGCTGTCGACGCCGGACATGAGGTCGACCAGCCGCTCGACACCGAGCACGGAGCCGCGCAGCCGCAGATCCGGCCAGCTGCCTTCCTGGACACCGGCGATCGCCACGACCGTCCACTCACGGCCGGCGGACGCGTGCGCGGTGAGCAGCGAGACACCGTCGCTCTTGATGGCCGCGGGCGCCAGCGTGCCACCGGCGATGTTCTGAGAGGACAGGTAATCCGCGAACGAGGCGACGCTCGCCCTCGGCAACCTGTCGACATAACGACCGGCCGCGTCGAAGAGCGCGACGATCGCGTCGAGATCCCGATCCGCCTGGGAGCCCAGAGAACCGCCACGATCGACCAACCGCAGGAAGCGCTGCTCCAGCGCGCTGTTCTGCCACAGCTCCCACAACACCTGCTCGACGCCGTCACCGCGCACCACGGCCTGGTGCGCCGCGTGCAGCAGCCCGCCGATCCGGCGCATCGGCAGCGACTCGGCCTCGGCCAGCCCGGTGAGGACGTCGTTGGTGCGCAACGCTTCCACCAGCAGCTCGTCGCTGGATCGCTGCCCGCCGCCCGCGAGTTCGAGCCTGCGCAGGCCACGGCGCAGCCGCCGCAGGGCGAGTGGATCCGCGCCACCCAGCGGCGAGGACAGCAGCATCTCGGCGAGGTCGACGTCGAGCAGTTCCGGCTCCGCGGCGAGCCGCAGCATCGCCAGCAACGGCCGGACGGCGGGTTGTTTCGCGAGCGGCAGTTCCTCGGTGGCCGAACCGATCGGGACCCCGGCGGCCCGCAGCGCGCGTTGCAGGACAAGGAAAGTACGGGCGGGCGACCGGACGAGCACAGCCATCTCCGGCCACGGCACGCCGTCGACGAGATGCGCGCGGCGGAGCTGATCGGCGATCCAGCTCGCCTCGGCGGCCGGTGTCGGCATCAGGCGGACACGGACGGCGCCGCCCTCGGCGTCCGGCGCGTCGACGAGTTTGCGCTGCGGCGACGAGCCGGGCAGCACGGCGCCGAGCTTCGTGACGGCCGTGCGGATCACCGGGGCGAGCCGATGCGCGGTGGTCAGCAGGACGGTGCGCTCGCCGTCGTCGTCCGCGTCGGCGAACAGGCGGGGATCCGCGCCGCGGAAGGAGAACACGGACTGATCGGGGTCGCCCGCGACGACGAACTCGTCCGCCGCGTGCCCGATGAGCCGGACGAGCTGCGTCTGCAGCGGGTCGAGGTGCTGGGCGTCGTCGACGAACAGGTGCCGGATCCGGCGCTGCTCGCGTTCGCGCAGTTCGGGGTCGTCCTCGAGCGCCAGCAGCGCGGAAGTGACCAGCTCCGCCGCGTCCAGCGCGGGCGCGCTCGCCACGCCCAGCGCGTTGCCGCCCGCGCCCTGAAGCAGCGTGACCTCTTCGTACTGGCTCCAGAAGTGCCCCGCCGCGATCCACTCTTCGCGACCGCGGCGCCTGCCGAGTTCGACCAGATCCTCCGGGCCGAGCCCGCCTTCGGCGGCGCGGAGCAGGAGGTCTCGCAGTTCCTCGGCGAAACCTGGGACGTTCAGCGCGGGCCGCAGCTGCTCCGGCCAGTCGAGCGCGCCCGCTTCGAGGTCGCCCGCGAGCAGGTCCCGGACGACGACGTCCTGTTCCGCCCCGGCCAGCAGCCGGGGCGGCGGGAGGTCGTCGGCCTGCGCTTCCATCCGCAACAGCGCGTACGCGTACGAATGCACCGTCCGCACGAGCGGCTCACGGATCGTGCGCGGCAGCGGATCCTCTTCCGGATCGGTGGTGAGCCGGTGGGTGATGTCGGCGCGCAGGACGTCGGCCGCCTTGCGGGAAGTGGTCAGGATGAGGACGCTCTCCGGATCCGCGCCCTCCGCGATGCGCCGCGAGGCCGCCGACGCCAGCAACGCCGTCTTGCCCGTGCCAGGGCCGCCGAGGACCCGGCGGAAGCCGTCAGGAGCGGCCAGCAGACGGCGGGCGCCGGAGTCCCACTGGAAGGACGGCGTGCCGGTGACCGGCGTGCGGACCAGCCGCGCGTCGGTTCCTGCCGCTGTTCGCCGCCCGTTCACGCCCACGATGGAACCACGCCCCGCCGACACAACCTCGCAGCGGCACGGCAAAGTGGTCCCATGGATGACGAACTGCACGAGCGGGTGCGCGAGGTCATCGCGAGCGTGCCCGCCGGCTCGGTCGCGACTTATGGGGATATAGCGTCGGTTTCGGGAGCCCCGTCACCGCGGTTGATCGGGCGGATCCTCGGTGAGGACGGCCACGACCTGCCTTGGCACCGCATTCTGCGCGCCGACGGGACACCGGCTCCGCATCTGGTCGACGAACAGCTGCAACGGCTGCGCGCGGAGGGCGTCATGGCCGACGGCCAGCGCGTCGACCTGCGAAAATACCGGTGGCAGCGTGATCCCGATGACGACGCCGGCCTGGGCGGACTTTTTTAGGTTAGCCTCGCCTAATGAGTTACATCGAGGCGAAGGTGACCGGTGTCCGGCGGCTGACCCCGCACATGAGCAGGGTGACCTTCTCGGGGGCGTCGATGGTGGATCAGGCGCCCGACCAGTACCTGAAGGTGTTCTTCCCGCAGCCCGGTCAGGCGGAGCCCGTCCTGCCCGCGCCGCTGGGCGGTGACGAAGTGCTGTCCTGGTACAGGACCTACCTCGCGATGCCCGACGACGTCCGGCCGGCGATGCGCACCTACACCGTGCGCGCGCTGCGGCCGTCGGTGCAAGAGATCGACATCGACTTCGTGCTGCACGGCGACGAAGGCCCCGCCTCCGCGTGGGCTTCGCGCGTTTCGGAGGGCGACAGGGTCGCCCTCCTGGGCCCGCACGGGCTCTACGACGTGCCCGAAGGAACGACCTGGCAACTGCTGATCGGCGACGAAACCGCGATCCCGGCGATCGGCGCGATCGTCGAAGCGTTGCCCGCCGGGACGCGGGCGCTGGTCTACGTCGAGATCGGCGACCGTGAGGACCGGCAGGTCTTCGAAACGCGGGGGACGGTGGAACTGCACTGGGTGGTGCGGGATCCCGGCGGCCCGGTCGGCGACGCCGTGCTGGAAGCCGTGCGGAAGGCGGACCTGCCGGGCGGGACGCCTTACGCGTGGGTCTCGGGCGAGGCGAACATGGTGAAGCTGGTGCGGCGGCATCTCGTGCGGGAGCGCGGGGTCGACAAGCGGGCGATCTGCTTCACCGGGTACTGGCGGCAGGGGCTGAGCGAAGAGGCCGCTGGGCGCGAAGCCATGCGTCAGATCGAGAGCGGAGAGGTTCCGGCCGAAGAGGACTGACCGCTTCTGGTCGCCTCGTGAGTGGCTAGGACGGTTCTGGTGGACCGGTATTTGCCTGCCCACTGGATCCTGATGTCATCTCGGTGAGCTTGTGGGGCTTTGTTCTGGATGCCGGTGGGCGAGTGGGGAAGATTTGAGACGTTCAACGTCCCAAATCTTCCCCACTCGGCTGCCGTCCGCGAGACCACGGTCTTGATCAACGGAGGATTTGGGACGTTGAGTGTCCCCGATCCTCCGTTGATCAAGCCCCGAGACCACTCCGACCCCCATCGACGATGAAGGAATCGGGACACTCAACGTCCCAAATCCTTCATCGTCAACGCCCGGCACACGCGTGAGCGCCACCCCAACCGAGTGTGGACTCAGTGCGGCACCCACAGGGTCACCCGGGTCCCCCGCCCCGGATGCGAATCGATCGTCCCCCGCCCGCCGACCTCGGTCAGCCGCGCCATGATCGACTGGCTGATCCCGAACCCCGGCGGCCGGTCCAGCATGCTGAAGCCGGTTCCCTGATCCCGCGCGATGACCGCGATGCCGCCTTCGCGCTCTTCGACGCGAAGCACGACCTGTTTCGTCCCGGCGTGCTTCACGGTGTTTCGGAGCGCCTCGCGGACAGCGTCGCGGATGGCGGTCCGGCGCGCGTGCGAGAGGCGGTAGTCCTCTTCGTTCTCTGCCGCGACGAGCTGGGTGCGGAGGCCGTCGCGCGCCATTTCGGTGGCGACCTCGGCGAGGTCCGCCGCGAGGCCACGGGCCGACGGCGCGTCCGGGCCGACCAGTTCGCGCCGCAGTTCGGCGGCCTGTGCCCGCGCCGTCGCGCGCATTTCCGCGAGCCGTTCCGCGGCCGCGGTTTCGTCGTCCGGCGCCTCCAGACCCATCGCTTCCAAGGTCTGGAGGACGGAGTCGTGCATGACCCGCTGGGTCCGCAGGCGTTCGGCACGCTGCCCTCGGCGCATCCCGATCCCCAGCGCGAACCGGGTCCCGACGCCGAGCAGGATCAGGATCCCCGCCGTGGTCACCATCGCCACGACCAGCGCGATCATGCAGCCCACCGACCGGCTCACCGCGAGCGGATGGTCGATCGGGAGCCCGCCGATCCAGGTCAGGAACGCCCGGAACGGAAAAGCCGCGATCAGCAACAGGCAAGCGGCGGGCAGTCCGAACGACAACGTCCACAACGCCACCGTCCCGACCATCCAGGTCCACGCGACGTCGATGGCGAACGGCTGGATCTCGGTGGGCGCGGCCAGGGCCACGATCGTCGTGAGCACCACGCCCACCGCGAGATCCGCGTACATCAGCAGCCCGGAGGTCTTCGCCCGGATCCCGCGGCCCCGCACCACCCACCAGACCGCGATGACGTTGAGCAGCACCGCCAAGATCGTCGTGCTCAGCACCGGGACGATCCCGGCCGATCCGTTCGCGACCAGGAAACCGATGTACACCTTGGGAAACGCGGCCACGCGGTAGAAGATCGGGCCGAGCGCGGAGTAGCGGATCGCGCGCATCAGCAGCGAGTCCGCCGAGTCTTCGCGATAACGCCAGTCGGGAACGGAATCGGGATCGGGTGCCTCGTCGGCCGGGCTCGCGCCCAGTACCGAAGATCCCTTGCGCAACATCGCCCGCACGAAGGTGACCGACTCGGACATCCTCCGCCCTCCCGTGCGTTCGATGTCGAGCCTGGCAAAGGGGACCACACCCGTCAAGACGGCCGAATGCGCAGTTCCGCGACGAGAAGTTTCACCAAGGCGCCGAGCCGCTGCCGTTCGGGCTGGACGGTCGGGATTCCGGCGGCCTCCAGCGGCGCCGCGGTCACCGGTCCGACGCACGCGCACAGCACCGGACCTCGAAGAGCGGCGAGAAGTTCCTCTCGGCGCGAGCCCGCCAGCACGAGCAGATTCGCCGCCGCGGGGGCGGAAGTGAACGCGAGCGCGGCCACCCGTCCGGTGAGCACACTTTCGACGAGATCGTGCACCGGTTCGACGTCCGCGGGCGAAAGCCAGCGATACGGCTGTGCCTGGACGACGTCCGCGCCGGAATCCCGCAGCAGCCCGGTGAGTTCGGGCAGCAGCGTGCCGTGCAGTTGGACGGCGACCCGCGCCCCGCGAACCCCGGCGTCGCGCAAGCCCTCGAACAGTCCGGCGTTGCTCTCCTCCGGCGCGGAGAACTCCTCGCGCAGCCCCTCGCCGCGCACCGCACCGGCCGCTTTCGGCCCGCGCACGAAGATCCGTGACGCCGCCAGCCGTTCCAGCAGCGGTTCGCGCAGCCCCCAGCCTTCCGCCGCCGAAAGCCAGCCGCGGAACCCGGCGCCGGTGGTGACCGCGGTGAACCCGACCGGTTCGGCCAGCACGGCGTCCGTCGCCGCGCGGAGTTCGGCGTCGTCGGGCAGCGGGACGATGCGGATGGTGGGCGCGTGCAGCACGGTCGCGCCATGTCGTTCGAGGGCGGCGATGAAGTCGTCGGCCCGCCGCTCCGCGGTGATCCCGATCGTGATGCCGTCCAGGTCAGCCATAGCGCGCGCCCATCTTCCTGATCTCCTCCGCCAGCCGCTCGCGCAGTTCCGGCGGTTCGAGTACTTCGAGGTTCCCGCCGAACCGCAGCAGTTCACCGACGGCCGACTCCCCCGGCTCGACGGCCAGTTCCATCGTCAGCCAGCCGTCCTCGTCCGGCTCGGCGCCGCCTTCGACGGCTTCCCGCAACGCTCGCGTGCCGACGGCGCCCAGATAGAACGGTAGGAGTATGCGGGCGAACTCGTTCAGCCGGACCACCGCCACGCGCGAGTACATCCGCTTCTCGAACTGCTCCGACCACTCCAGCCAGTAGCGTGCGAGGTCGAAGTCGGACGGCCGCTCGAAGGTCTCGCCGAGATCGTCGAGCTCCTCGATCCGGGAGACCCGGTAGGTGCGGTCGGTCCCGTCGCAGCGCGCCGCGAGATACCAGTTCCCCGCCTTGAGGATCAGGCCCAGCGGGTCGAGGACGCGCTCGACCTTCTTCTGGCCCCAGCGTTCGTACCGGACCTTGATCCGCCGCGCGTGCCAGACCGCGTCGGCCAGTTCGGACAGTCGCGGCAGGCTCTCGATCCCGCGGTGCCAGCCCGGGACGTCCAGGTAGAACCGGTCGGAGACCTTGCTCGCCCCGGCGCGCAGCTCCGCGGGCATGGCCGCGTGCAGTTTGAGCTGAGCGGCGGCGAGGACCGTGCCGAGCCCGAGTTCCGCGGCCGCGCCGGGCAAACCCGCCAGCGAAAGCGATTGCGCTTCTTCCTCGGTCAGCCCGGTCAGCCGCGTGCGATAACCGTCGACCAGCTGGTACCCGCCCGTGCGCCCGCGCTCGGCGTACACCGGCACGCCGGCCGCGGACAGCGCCTCGACGTCGCGGTAGACCGTCCGGACCGAAACCTCCAGCTCGGCCGCCAGCTCCTCGGCCGTCATCCGGCCGCGGTTCTGCAGCAGGAGGAGGACCGACAGGAGTCTGCTCGCGCGCATGGATCCAGTATCCCCTAAAACCTGACACATCCTGACAGGTATGGCTGACAGGGTGAACCCATGAACACCTTCGCCATGAAGAACTGGGAAGAAAACGTCGTCAGCGGCACCGAGGGCGGCCCGCGCGTCGCCTACGCCCACGCCACGCTCGCCTACAGCGGGCTGATCGACGGCGAGTCGATCGTGGACTACCTGCTGTACTACGCGGGTGAGGGTTACGACGGCGGCGGAACGACCGCGCCGGGATTCGAACGCGTCGAGGGCACTGTGGACGGGCGTAAGGGAAGCTTCGTGATCAAGCACGACACCGGATTCGACGCGCAGGGCATCTCGTCGACGTTCACGGTGGTCGAAGGCTCCGGAACGGGTGAACTCGCCGGGATCACCGGGTCCGGCACCACCACGGGCGTCCTCGGTGAGCCGACGATGTCGTACACGCTCGAATACTCGCTCTAGGGAGGACAAGTGCTCGAGGTCGATCGCGAGCAGGTGCTGGCGTACCGGATCGCGGCGCACGGGCTGCACCGCGAGGAGACGGACCCGGCCGCGGCGGCCGTGTTCGACCTCGGCCTGCAGGATTCCGTGCGCGACACCGCACTGCTGGGCCTCGCCGCCCGTCTCGACGGCGACGTGACGCCCGCGGTCTGGGACGACGATCGGTTCGTACTCGCCTGGACGCATCGCGGCGCCCCGCATTTCCACCGCCGCGCGGAACTGGACGCGATCAGGGCGGCGCTCGTCCCGCTCGACGAGAAGGACGCGATGGCCCGGATCCTCTGGCAGCGCAAGCAGGTCGAGGACGCGGGGATGTCCGCGACGGACGCGCTGTTCACCGCGGCGAAGGCGATCCGCCGGGCCGTCACCGGTGTGCAGACCAAGGGAACGGTGAGCGGCGCCGTCACGAAACTGATCCCCGAAGGGCTCTCGTACGCCTGCCGGGGCTGCGGTGTCGTCCACATCTACGAGCAGTTGATGCGGGTCGCGTCGATCCACGCTGGCGTCCGGCTCGAACCGGGTGCGACCCCGGCCACGTTGGCACCGCTGGAAGAGCGGGGCAGGCTCAAAACCGCGCCGGACGTCGAAGCGGCCACGCGCGTCGTCGAGGGCTACCTGCGGATCAACGGTCCGGCCGCCCCCGGTGACGCCGCCGTCTACGTCGGTACGACCCGCACCGGCGTCGACGCGATGTGGCCGGACGGTCTGGTCGAGGTCCGGGTCGACGGCAAGAAGGCCTTCCTGCCGGAGGACCGGGTACCGCTGCTGGAGAACCCGCCGGAGCCGGACGTGGTCCGCCTGCTGCCTCCGCTGGACCCGTTCGTCCAGGCGCGGGATCGTGCCGTTCTGGTGCCGGACAAGGCCAGGCAGAAGGAGGTCTGGAAGATCCTCGGCAACCCCGGCGTCCTGCTGGCCGACGGCGAGATCGCCGGGGTCTGGCGGGCCAAGGCGAGCGGGAAGAAGCGGCTCGACTTCACCGTCACCCCGTTCGACGCCGTCCGCCCGGCCGTGCGGAAGGCGGCCGAGGCGGAGGCCGCCCGCGTCGCCTCCGCCCGGGAGTTCCCCGACCACCGCGTCACCTTCTCCTAGCCCGTCACGGGTCGACGGCCAGGCGGTAGCCCCGTTTCACCACGGTCTGGACGAGTTTCGGGGCGCCCAAGGAGCTTCGGAGGCGCCCGATGGCGGTTTCGACGGCGTGCTCTTCGCCGCCGTCGGGCAAGGCGGAGATCAGCTCCCGCCGCGAGAACACCCGCCCCGGGGACTCCGCCAGTGCCCGCAGCAGCGCCATCGGCGCGGGCGCGATGTCGCACCACTGCCCGTCGACCACCGCCGCCTGACCACGCAGTTCGATGGTCCGACCGCCCGCCGTAAGCCGCGACGAGCGGGCTTCGAGCGCTTCGGACACCGTCCGCGCCAGCGCCCCGATCCGCGACCGCACGGGCTGGACCGTCGGGATCCCGAGCGCGGCCAACGGCCCCGCGGTGATCGGCCCGACGCAGGCCGCCACGACCCGTTTCTCCAGCGCCCGCACGATTCCCGGCAGCCGCCCGGTCCGCCTCGCCATCGCCAGCATCGACGCGGCGGCGGGCGCGCTGGTGAACGGCAGCGCGTGCACCGAGCCGTCGAGGACGGCGTCCAGCAGCCGGTCCAGCGGGCCGGGATCGGCAGGGCCGACCCAGCGGTACACCGGCACCTCGATCACCTCGGCCCCCGCCGCGCGAAGACTGTCCACAAAGTACGGAAGCGGCTCGCCGTGCAGCTGCACCGCGATCCGCTGGCCGTCCACACCGGATTCGAGCAGATGCCGCAGCACCTCGGCGTTGCTCTCCGACGCGGGCGAGTAGTCCTCCGAGAGCCCGGCCGCGCGGATCGCGCCTTTGGCCTTCGGACCGCGCGCGAGCAGCGAAGACCGCCCCAGCCTGTCCAGCAGCTCCTCCCCCAGCCCCCAGCCTTCGGCCGCTTCGGTCCAGCCGCGGAAACCGATCCCGGTCGTCGCGACGACGGCGTCGACCCGGTCCTGAAGCAGGCGCATGGTCGCCGACCGCAGTTCGGTGTCGTCGGCCAGCGGCACGATCCGGATCGCCGGGCCGTACCGGACGGTCGCGCCCTTGCGCACGAACAGCGCGCCGAGCTCGTCCGCCCGCCGCGCCGCCGTGATCCCGATGACGAATCCCGCCAGGGGAGGGACTTCCGTCACGGTGAAGCCTCGACCTCCACCACACCCCCGGAGACCCGGACCCCGTACGCCTCGACCGAGACACCTTCGGCATCGAGGCAGGCGCCGGTCCGCAAATCGAACCGTTCCTTGTACACCGGCGAAGCCACCACCGGGACACCGCCGGCGTCACCGACGATCCCCCGCGAGAGCACCGCGGCACCACTGACCGGATCCATATTGGACAGTGCGTACCACCGGTCGCCGGGCAGCCGGAAGATCGCCACCTGGACCCCGTCGTCGAGCAGGGCCGCGACCCCGGACCATTCGGGGACGGCGCCCGCCGCGCAGACGGCGGTCCAGGTGCGCTCGATCGAAGTCGTCACTGTTTCACCTCCGGGATGCCCAGCAGCACGGGCACCTTCTGGTCGCGTTCGGTGCGGAACGAGATCGTCGGGTCCGGCGTGCCCGGCGCGTTGACGAACGAACTGAACTTCGCCAGCTTCTCCGGATCCTCCAGCACCCCGCGCCATTCGTCGGCGTAGTCGCCGACGTGCTTGGCCATCGCCGCGTCCAGGTCCTCGCAGATGCCGAGCCTGTCGTCGACGATCACCGCGCGCAGGTGGTCGAGACCGCCGTCCATCTCCTCGACCCACGGCGCGGTGCGCTGCAACCGGTCGGCCGTGCGGACGTAGAACATCAGGAACCGGTCGATCGTCCGGATCAGCGTCTCGGTGTCCACTTCGGACACCAGCAGATCCGCGTGGCGCGGGGTCGCACCGCCGTTCCCGCCGACGTACAGGTTCCAGCCCTTGTCGGTGGCGATGACGCCGAAGTCCTTGCTCCGCGCCTCGGCGCATTCCCGTGCGCAGCCCGAGACCGCGGACTTCAGCTTGTGCGGCGACCGCAGTCCCCGATAGCGCAGCTCCAGTTCGATCGCGAGGCCGACGCTGTCCTGAACGCCGTAGCGACACCACGTCGAGCCGACACAGGATTTGACCGTGCGCAACGACTTCCCGTACGCGTGCCCCGACTCGAACCCGGCGTCGACGAGCCGCCGCCAGATCAGCGGGAGCTGGTCGACGGTGGCGCCGAACAGGTCGATCCGCTGCCCGCCGGTGATCTTGGTGTACAGCCCGAAGTCCATCGCCACCTGCGCGATCACCATGAGCTTCTCCGGCGTGACCTCGCCGCCGGGGATGCGCGGGACCACCGAGTAGGTGCCGTTGCGCTGCAGGTTCGCCAGGAACTTGTCGTTGGTGTCCTGCAGCGTCGCCTGCTCACCGGCGAGGATGTGCCCGTTGCCCAGCGTGGCCAGGATCGACGCGATCGCCGGTTTGCAGATCGCGCAGCCGGTTCCGGAACCGTAGCGGTCGATCATCTCGCTGAACGTGCTGATCCGCGTGGCCTGAAGGATCTGGAACAGTTCCGCGCGCGACTGCGAGAAGTGCTCGCACAGTGCCTTCGACTGCTCGACGCCGCAAGCCGTCAGCAGCTTGCCCAGCAGCGGGACACAGGATCCGCACGCCGTGCCCGCCCGCGTGCAGCCCTTGATCTTGGCGACCGAATCGCAGCCGTCTTCGGTGATCGCGTGCGTGATGGCGCCTTTGGAAACCGCGTTGCACGAACAGATCTGCGCGGCGTCGGGCAGCGCGTCGACACCGACAGCGGCCCCGCCACCGGCCGGGGCGAGGATCGCGCCCGGTTCGGCGGGCAGCGGCCTGCCGACCATCGCGCGCAGCGTGTTGAACTCGCTCGCGTCGCCGACCAGCACCCCGCCGAGCAACGTCTTCGAGTCGTCCGAGATCACGAGTTTCTTGTAGGTCCCGGCGACGGCGTCGTTGAACGCGACCTCCAGCGCGCCCTCGGTCGCGGCGTGCGCGTCGCCGAAGCTGGCGACGTCGACACCCATGAGCTTGAGCTTCGTCGACATGTCCGGCTCGGGGAACGTGCCCTCGCCGCCGGTCAGCCGCGCGGCGACGATCTCCGCCATCGCGTAGCCGGGCGCGACGATGCCGTACACCTTGCCGTCCACGGCCGCGCATTCGCCGATCGCGTACACCGCCGGATCGGACGTCCGGCAGGAGTTGTCGACCAGGATGCCGCCCCGCGCGCCGACCTCCAGCCCGGACGAACGCGCGAGGTCGTCACGCGGCCGGATGCCGGCGGAGAACACGACCAGGTCGACGTCGAGTTCCGTGCCGTTGCCGAGCTTGGCGATGTAGCGTTCGCCGTCCGGCTCGATCGCGTCGGTCGACGTTCCCGTGTGGACGGTGACGTCGAGCTCGGTGATGAGTCGCCGCAGCAGACCGCCGCCACCCTCGTCGACCTGCAGCGGCATCAGCCGCGGCGCCATCTCGACCACGTGCGGCGAGAGTCCCATGTCCCGCAACGCTTTCGCGGCTTCCAAACCCAGGAGCCCACCACCGATCACGACCGCCGACCGGCGACCGCGGCCGGGCCGCTGGGCGGCTTCCCGGATGGCGTCGAGATCTTCGATCGTCCGGTAGACGAAACAGCCGGGAAGATCGTGTCCCGGCACCGGCGGGACGAACGGCCGCGAGCCGGTCGCGAGGACGAGCGCGTCGTACGGCTGCTCGTACCCGGACTCGGTGACGACCACCTTGCGCTCCCGGTCCACCGACGTCACCGCGTCACCGAGCCGCAGTTCGACCAGCGGGTCACCGGCGTAGTCGGCGCCTTCCAGGGCCAGCGACACCGGATCCCAAGTGTCCACATAGGACGTCAGGGCGACCCGGTCGTAGGCGGGGCGCGCCTCCTCGGCGAGTACCACGACCTGCCATTCGCCGGTCCTGTCCTCCGTGCGCACGGCCTCCACGAGCCGGTGCGCGACCATACCGTGTCCCGCGACGACGAGTTTCCGCATCAGACCTCCGCTCCGGCGAGCGCCAGACCTCGGGTGCTCGCCACCTCCGTCTGCTGTTTGCGCAGGTACACCGCCCAGGTGACGGCGAAGCACAGTCCGTAGAAGACGAGGAAGGCGACGAACGCCGGAACCCCGCTCTTGGTGTCCGCGAACGACTGCCGGAAAGCCAGGTTGATGAACAGTCCGCCGAGTGCGCCGATCGCCCCGGCCAGCCCGATCAGCGCGCCGGAAAGCCTGCGCGCCTTGAGCATTTCGAGCGCCTCGTCCGCGCCTTCGCTGATCGCGACCTTCGCCTTGGCGCGGAAGATCGCCGGGATCATCTTGTACGTCGAGCCGTTGCCGATGCCGGTGAGCACGAACAGCACGATGAAGGCGACGGTGAACAACGCCAGCGAATTCGACGTCGAGGCCAGGATCAGCACCACGGTCGCCGCGGCCATCCCGACGAACGTCACGAAGGTGACCTTGCCGCCGCCGATCCGGTCGGACAGCCAGCCGCCCGCCGGCCGCGAGAACGAGCCGAGGAGCGGCCCGAGGAACGTCACCGCGGCCGCCTGCAACGGTGTCCGGCCGAACTGGTTCTGCAGCACCAGGCCGAACGCGAAGCTGTAGCCGATGAACGAACCGAACGTGCCGACGTAGAGGAACGACATCACCCAGGTGTGCGGATCCTTGACGACCTCGCGCATCGCCTTGGTGTCGCCCTTCATCGAGGCGAGGTTGTCCATGAAGAAGTACGCGCAGGTCGCGGCGAGGACGATCAGCGGGAGGTAGATCGCGAGCACCAGCCGGGGCGCGGTCGCGCCGACGGTGCCGATCACCAGCAGGCCGATCAGCTGGATCGCCGCCACGCCGAGGTTCCCGCCGCCCGCGTTGAGCCCGAGCGCCCAGCCCTTGTGCTTCTCGGGGTAGAACGCGTTGATGTTGGTCATCGACGACGCGAAGTTGCCGCCGCCGACCCCGCCGAGCGCGGCGATCAGCAGGAACGTGCCGAGCGAGGTGCCCGGTTCCATCGCGATCGCGGCCAGCGCGGTGGGTGCCAGCAGCAGCAACGCGCTGACGATCGTCCAGTTCCGGCCGCCGAACCTCGCGACGGCGAAGGTGTACAGAGGCCGCATGAGCGCGCCGATCACGGTCGGCGTCGAGACGAGCAGGAACTTGTCCGCAGCCGAGAAACCGTACTGCGGTCCCATGAACAGGACCATGACCGACCACAGTGTCCAGACGGAGAAGCCGATGTGCTCGGCCAGGATGGAGAACCAGAGGTTGCGCCGGGCGACCTTCTTCCCGGTCTCCTCCCAGAACTGCTCGTTTTCCGGATCCCAGTGCTCGATCCAGCGCTTCCCACGAGCTGCCATGCGGTCCTCCTTGGTGGATGCGTTCGGGTTCACTGGGCGGCCAGCCATTTCGCGACCCCGCCGACGGCGTCCTTGCAGCCGCCGCAGCCGGTCGTCGCGCGGGTCGCCCCGGCGAGGGCGGGAACGTCGGTGGCACCGGCACGCCAGGCCTCGACGAGCCGTCCCTTGGTCACCGCGTTGCAGCGGCAGATGACCGCCGATGCGGGCAGATCGGCCGGGCTCGACGCCGACGGCGCCCCGGCGGGCAGCGCACGCCCCAGAAGGACGGCGAGCCGGTCTTCGGGCACCGGTGTGCCCCGGTCGTAGAGTTGCGTGATCGTCGCGGCCGCGTCGGGCAGGCCGAGCAGGATCGCCCCCGCCACCTTGTTTTCGCGGACGACGAGCTTGCCGTAGCGGCAGCCCGCCGGGTCGCTGAAGGTGAGCACCTCGGCGGTCGGGTCGTCCGCGCCGGTCATCGTCTCGCCGAGCGCGGTGAGGTCGATGCCGCGGGCCTTCAGCCGCGTCACCGCCTGGGTGCCGTGGTAGCGCGACGCGGATTTCGTCCCGGTGACCAGATCCGCGACGACGGCGGCCTGTTCCCAAGCGGGCTGCACGAGACCGCCGAAAGCGCCGGGATGCCGGGCGCAGTCGCCGATCGCGTGGATCCGGCCGTCGCTGGTGCGCAGCAGATCGTCGACGACTATGCCGCCGTCGACGGTCAGCCCGGCGTCCACGGCCAGTTTCGTCTCGGCGCGGACACCGGTCGAGACGACGATGAGATCGGCGGGGACGTGCGTGCCGTCGTCGAGTTTGAGCCCGTCGCCGCTGACGTAGCGCGCCGCTCCGACACCGAGCCGGAAGCCGACGCCGAGTTCTTCGAGCTTCCTGGTCAGCACCCGCGCGGATTCCGCGTCCAGCTGACGTTCCATGATGTGCGGCATCGGATGCACGACGGTGACGAGGTTTCCACGCCCAGCGAGGCCCCGCGCCGCCTCCAGGCCGAGGAGCCCGCCGCCGAGTACGGCGACCGGTGCGCCCAGTTTGGCGGCGTCGAGGATCCGGGCGCAGTCGTCGAGCGTGCGGAACGCGACGACGTCCGGACCCGCTTCGAGACCTTCGACCGGCGGCATCCACGGATTGGCTCCGGTGGCGAGCACGAGCGCGTCGTAGTCCACAGTGGACCCGTCGTCGAGGTGTATTCGCCGGGCCGCGCGGTCGATCGCCGTCGCGGCGACCCCGCGGCGCAGATCGGCTCCGGTGCGGGTCGGCCAGTCGTCGTCGTGGAGCCGGACGACCTCGGGTCGCATGGTCCCGGCGACCACCGAAGACAGCAGCACCCGGTTGTAGGCGGCGTGCGTCTCGGCGCCGACGACGGTGAGCCGGACGCGTTCGCCGTCGGGATCGCGGCGGCGGATGTCGTCCGCCAGCCGGGCGCCCGCCATCCCGTATCCGGCGATGACCACCGACCGGGGGCTCACGCGACGACCTCGACGGGGGCGAGCGCGACCGCGCACACCTTGAACTCGGGCATCCGGCTCGTCGGGTCGAGTGCCGGATTGGTCAGCAGGTTCGCCCTGCCCTCACCGGGGAAGTGGAACGGCAGGAACACCAGGTCCGGGCGCAGCGACGGCACGCAACGGACCCGGGCGACGGTCTCCCCGCGCCGGGACCGCACGACCGCGAGGTCGCCCTCGGCCAGCCCCGCCCGGGCGGCGGTGTCGGGATGAACTTCCACGAAGGCCTCCGCTACGACGTCGTTCAGCTCCTTGACCAGCCGGGTCTGCGCCCCGGACTGGTAGTGCTGCAGGACCCGGCCGGTGGTGGCCTGCAAGGGGAATTCGGCGTCGGGCGGCTCGGCCGGGCCGACGTGGTCCACCGGCACGAACCGCGCGCGGCCGTCCGGGTGCGCGAAGGAGCCGAGGAACATCCGCGGCGTGCCGGGATGCGTTTCCGCCGGAACGGGCCAGTACAGCGCCTCGCCGTCGCGGAGCCTGTCGTAGGTGACGCCCGAATAGTCGGCGACACCACCCTTGGACGCCCGGCGGAGCTCGGTGAAGACGGTCTCCGCGTCGGCGGGGAACCGGCCTTCGGGCTGCCCTAGCCGCCAGGCGAGTTCGGAAAGCACGAACAGATCGGTCCGCACGCCGGACGGCGGGTCGATCGCCTTGCGCCGCAGGAGGATCCGGCCTTCGAGATTGGTCATCGTGCCGTCTTCCTCGGCCCACTGGGTGACCGGCAGGACGACGTCGGCCATCGCCGCGGTCTCCGACAGGACGAGGTCCGAGACCACCAGGAAGTCCAAAGAGGACACGTGATCCTGGATCTTTCCCGCCCCGGGGGACGAAACGACGAGGTTGCTGCCGAACACCATCAACGCGCTCGGTCCGTCTTCGGTGCCGAGCGCTTCCAGCAGTTCGACGGCCGAACGCCCCGGACCCGGCAGGGATTCCGGCGGCACACCCCAGACTCCGGCGACGTACGCGCGGGCGGCGGGGTCGTCGATCTTGCGGTAGCCGGGCAGCTGGTCGGCCTTCTGCCCGTGCTCACGTCCGCCCTGTCCGTTGCCCTGGCCGGTCAGGCAGCCGAACCCGGATCCCTTACGACCGGGAAGGCCGAGCGCGAGCGCGAGATTGATCCACGCGTTGACCATCGCCGTGCCGTTGGCGTGCTGTTCGGTGCCGCGTGCGGTGAGGACGTAGGCGTTGCGGGCCGAGGCGAGTTTGGCGGCGACGCGGCGCTGGTCCGCGGCGGAGACCCCGGTGACCTGCTCGACGCGCTCCGGCCACCACGCCGCGACCGAACGCCACAGTTCCTCGAAGCCGTTCGTGCGTTCGTCTATATAGGACTGATCGAGCAGCCCGTCGGCGACGACGGCGTGCAGGATCCCTTGCGCGAGAGCGAGATCGGTGCCGGGCGCGGGCGCGAGGTGCAATCCGGCCAGTTCGGCGGTCGGGGTCCGGCGGGGGTCGACGACGATCAGGTCCGCGCGCTTGAGATGTTGTGTGAACGGCGGCATCGTCTCGGCCGGGTTCGCGCCGATCAGCAGGACGGCGTCGGCGTCGGCGAGATCCGTGACCGGGAACGGCATCCCGCGGTCGGCGCCGAAAGCCTTGATTCCGGCTGCGGCCGCCGAAGACATGCAGAACCGGCCGTTGTAGTCGATCTGCGAGGTACCCAGCGCGACACGGGCGAATTTCCCCAGCAGGTAGGCCTTTTCGTTGGTGAGCCCGCCGCCGCCGAAGACGGCGACCGAGTCGGCGCCCTTGGCCGCGCGGATCCCGGCGAGCCGCCGCGCGACGAGGTCGAGTGCCTGCTCCCAGGTCGCGGGCCGGAGTTCGCCGTCGATGCGGATCAGCGGGGTCGTCAGGCGGGAAGGGGAAGTAAGGAGTTCTCCCGACGTCCAGCCCTTCTGGCACAGACCGCCGGCGTTGACCGGGAAGTCGCGCGGGGTGACCCGGGCGCCGTCGAGGCTCATTCCGCACTGCAAGGCGCAGTACGGGCAGTGCGTGTCCACCGCGGTTCGGGCGGGAGCGGCGAGCGGCACGGGCACCTCCTCCAGGCGTCGATTGCGCCTGAAGGTAGGTAGGCCGTGTTACCTGGAAACTCCTGAATGTTTCAGGCGTTTGACATTGCCCACCCCCGGCGGACGTCACACGGTGAGGTGGCGCGAGGAGCTGAAGGGGCCTTTCCCCGCATGCGACGCGGTGAAGGGAGCTTTCACCTCATGCGACGCGGCGAAAGGCCCCTTCAGCAGCTATACACCCGGTGTATAGACGGTGCGTATACACACTGTGTATAGTCGCCGCATGTCCATCGGGAACACCCTGCTCGGCCTGCTCGAAGCCGGCCCCAAGCACGGTTACGACCTCAAACAGCTCTACGACAAGCAGTTCCGGCAGGACCGCCCGCTGCACTACGGGCAGGTCTATTCGACGCTGAACCGGCTCCTGAAAAACGGTCTCGTCGAAGAGAACGGCGTCGAGGCGGGCGGCGGTCCGGACCGGAAGCGGTACGCGATCACCGACGCCGGCGTCACCAACGTCGAAGAATGGCTGAAAAGCCCGGAAAATCCCTCGGTCTACCTGCAGAACACGCTCTACACCAAGGTCGTGCTCGCGATCCTCTCCGGCCGGGGCGCCCAGGATCTGCTCGACGCCCAGCGTGGCTCCCACCTCCGCGCCATGCGTGAGCTCACCGCCCGCAAAACCGGCGGCGACCTCGCCGACCAGCTCATCTGCGATCACGCGCTGTTCCACCTGGAGGCGGATCTGCGGTGGCTGGAGCTCACCGCGGCCCGCCTCGACGATCTCGCGCGCCAGCTGGCGCACTGAAACCCTGGGGACCACGAAGTGGAAACACCGTTGTTACAAGGGCTGGGCCTGCACAAGGCTTTCGGCCCCGATCAGGCGCTCGCCGGGGCCGGGCTGACGCTCGAAGCCGGGGAGATCGTCGCGATCATGGGCCCGTCGGGCTCGGGGAAGTCGACCCTGCTGCACTGCCTGTCCGGCATCCTGCGCCCCGACCGCGGCGAGGTGCTGTTCCGCGGCCGCGAGCTCGCGAACATGACCGACAGCGAACGCAGTGCCTTGCGGCGCACCGAATTCGGTTTCGTCTTCCAGTTCGGGCAGCTCGTGCCGGAACTGACCTGCCTGGAAAACGTCGCGTTGCCGTTGCGGCTCGGCGGGATGAAACGCCGTCCCGCCGAGCGGCTCGCGCGGGACTGGCTCGACAGGCTGGAAGTCGCCGACTCGGACGACAGCACCCCCGGACAGGTGTCAGGCGGGCAGAGCCAGCGGGTCGCCATGGCCAGGGCGCTGATCACCGAACCGTCGGTGATCTTCGCCGACGAGCCCACGGGCGCGCTGGACACGCTCAGCGGCGAGCGCGTCATGCGCCTGCTTTCCGAGACGGCGAAGCAGACCGACGCCGCCGTCGTCCTGGTCACCCACGAACCGCGGGTGGCCGCCTACTCCGACCGGGAGGTCATCGTGCGGGACGGCCGGACACGTGAACCGGTGGTGACCCGGTGACCGGACGCGAAGACCTGTTGCTGGGGTTCCGGCTGGCCGTCGGGGGTGGCCGGGGCTCGATCGTCAGGCTGGTCCTGGGCGCCGTCGGCATCGGGCTCGCGGTGGCGATCCTGCTGACCGGCGCCTCCGCGGGCACCATCACGGAGAACCGGGACCAGCGGGCGTTCGCCTCGTACGTGCAGAGCAAGCCGATCCCGGGCGTCGCCCCGCTGGCCTACCTCCCGGCGACGACCGACTTCCGCGGTCAGGCGATCTCGCTCGTCCACCTGCGGCCCACCGGGCCGAACTCGCCGATCCCGCCGGGTGTGGACCGGCTGCCCGCGCCGGGCGAGGTCTTCCTTTCGCCGAAGCTGGACGAACTCGTCGCGGCCGACACCAGCGGCCTGCTGCGGCCGCGGCTCCCCGGCAACCCGGTCGGGGTCATCGCCGCGGAGACCATGCTCAATCCGAACGACCTGGTCGCCTACGTCGGCTCAGGCACGCTGCAGTCCGGGCCGATGGTCTACGGCTTCGGCGCCGAGCGCGGCTATGACGACATGGTCGAAAAGGGAGTCCTGGCGCTCCTGCTGATCGGGCTCTTCGTCCTGCTCACACCGGTGTTCATCTTCATCGGGACGATCTCCCGGCTCGGCGGCGCCACCCGGGACCGGCGCCTCGCCGCGTTGCGGCTGGCAGGCTCGTCCGCGGGCCAGCTGCGCCGGATCACCGCGGCGGAATCGCTCGTGGGCGCCGCGGCCGGGCTCGTCACCGGCGCCGCGTTGTTCCTGCTCTTCCGCGGCGCGGTGACGAACTTCCAGGTGTTCCGCTTCGGGCTCTACCCGAAGGACCTCACACCGGCGTGGCCACTGGTCGTGCTGATCGTGCTCCTCGTCCCCGCGCTGACCGTGGTGACGGCGTGGTTCGCCCAGCGGCACACGATCGTCGAACCGCTCGGCGTCGTCCGCGAGTCCGCGCCGCCGAAGCGGCGGTTGTGGTGGCGGCTGCTGCCGGTCGTCGCCGGACTCGCCTTGGTGCTCCCGGATTTCGGCGTGGCGAGCGAACTCGGCCGGGCGGCGCTGATCGCCGGGGTGGTCCTGCTGATGCTCGGGATCCCGGCGCTGCTGCCGTGGCTGCTGGACCGCGTCGTGTCACGGATCAAGGGCGGGTCACCGTCGTTCCAGCTCGCGATCCGCCGCCTGCGGACCGACAGCGGGACGCCGTCGCGGGTGGTCGCGGGCCTCTGCGTGGTGCTCGCCGGGGCGATCGGGTTGCAGAGCCTGATGGCGGGCCAGGTCGCGGCGCAGGACAAGTACCAGGACACGACGGACGGCCGGACGATGGTCTACGCCGAGGGCCCGGTGGCGGACAAGGCGGTGGCCGCGGTACGCGCGGTGCCGGGCTCCGCCGATGTCCAGAGCGTGCGCTCGCTGTTCGTCACCACGAATCCCGCGGACGCCCTCGCCGCGCTCGCTGTCGCCGACTGCCCCACGATCGAAGCGTCGACGGGGGTCACGGGCTGCCGGGACGGCGACGTGTTCACCGAATCGGTGTCACTCCACAAAGGACAGTCGGTGACGCTGACCGACGACACCAAGCGGGAACAGCCCTGGACAGTTCCGGCCACGCCGCGGCCGTTCGGCGGGAAGCCGTCGGGGATCACCCAGTTGCTCGCGGTGCGCGTGTTCGTGACACCGTCGGCGATGGCAGGTACCGACCTGTCCGGCGCCTCGGTCACGGTGAGCCTGCGTGACGGGACCGGGAATCCCGACTTCGTCGAACTGGTGCGGAACTCGGTCGCCCCGCTCGGCTGGGAGGCCACGGTGGCCGCGTACAACGAGAAGCGGATCACCGACGAGGCCCGGATGTTCGGGGACGCGCGGAACATCCTGCTCGGCGGCGCGCTGTTCGTCCTGCTGCTGGCCGGGGTGAGCCTGCTCGTGCTCGCCCAGGAACAGGTGCGGGAACGGCGGCGGGCGCTGGGCGCACTGTCCGCCACCGGGGTCCCGGTGCGCGTGATCCTCCGGTCCCTGGTGTGGCAGAACGGGATCCCGTTGCTGCTGGGGATGGTGATCGCGACGGCCACCGGGATCGGGATCGCCGCGGTGGGCAGGCGGATGTTCTGGGACGCGGTGTACATCGACTGGACCGCGGTCGGGGTGCTCGCCGCGGCGGCGATCGTGATGGTGCTGCTGGTGACGGCGTCCACGCTGCCGTTCGTGCGCTCGGCGGCGAAGGCGGAGAGCCTGCGCACCGAGTGAAAGCCGGTGAAGGCCCCTTCTTCCGAGGAGGGGCCTTCACCGGTCTACAAGACGGCGCTGACGTCGCGGGCGGCGGCGCGGAGGCCGTCGTGCGCCGCTCGCGTCGATCGCGGATCGAGGGCGTTGGCCGCCAAGCGGAAAAGGACGGCCCGCAGGAGAAGCTGGGGCCATTGCGGGAGATGCGCCCAGCGTTCGAGCAGATCGATGGTGGCGCCGCCCCAGGCCAGCGCGTCGACCGCGACGATCGCGGCGCCCCATTCACCGGGCCGGTAGTACGGCACGAAATCGACGATGCCGGGGGCCTCGTCGCCGTCGAACAGCACCCCGGCGAGAAGCTCCCCGTGGACGACCTGGTCCGGCAGGTTGACCGGTCTTCGGGACCCGGCCAGTACCTCGAACCAGCGGCCGCCCTTGTTCTCGTCGAGGGACATGTCCGCCTCGCCCCACGCGAGTTTGTCGGCCAGGGCCTCGATGTCGGTGCGCCGCCCCAGGAAGTCCGGCCGCGGCAGCCCCGCCGTCGCGCGGTGCAGCTTGACCGCCGTGTGCACGACCTCGTCGTACCGGTGCTCGGCCGTGCCCGACACGAACCGGTTCGCCGACCAGCCGCCGACCACCCACCGGCCGTCGCTGGACCGGACCGGCCTCGCGACCCGCAGCCCCGGCTCGTCCACGGCCTCCAGCGCCCGGGCCGTCCACAGGGTCCGCGACTTGTCCACGACCGGCTTCAGCACGAGATCGGCGTAGCGCCAGGCGGTGGTGCCGGGCATCGGCTCCGCGTCACCGTCACGTCCGCCGAACGCCGAACAGACGTGTTCCGGAGGGCTTTCTAGGGTGGCACGCACGGCACGGGACGTTACCTCGTGAACCGTTCCACGAACGAGAAGACGCGCTGGTGACGCGACGTCTCCCCCAGCGCGTGAAGGCCCCCTTCCCTCGGTTCAGCCGAGGGAAGGGGGCCTTCACGCGCATCGGAAAGGGATCAGTAAGTCGGCAGGCTCTGGTCGATCTGCCGCGCCCAGGCCAGTACGCCGCCGCCGAGGTGGGTCGCGTCCTTGAACCCGGCCTGGTGCAGCGCCGCGAGCGCCTCCGCCGAGCGCGCACCCGACTTGCAGTGCAGCACGATGGGCTTGTCCTGCGGCAGTTCCGACAGCGCCTCGCCCGAGAGGATCTTGTCCTTCGGGATCAGCGTCGCGCCCTTGATGTTCACGATCTCGTACTCGTGCGGCTCGCGGACGTCGATGAGGGCGAAGTTGTCGCCGTTGTCGAACTTGGCCTTGAGCTCCGCCGGAGTGATCGTGTGGCCCGAAGCGGCCGAAGCGGCCTCGTCGGACACGACACCGCAGAACGCTTCGTAGTCGATGAGCTCGGTGATCTGCGGGGTCTCCGGATCCTTGCGGATCTTGACCTCGCGGTACTTCATCTCGAGCGCGTCGTAGCTGACGAGCCTGCCCAGCAGCGGCTCACCGATGCCGGTGATCAGCTTGATCGCCTCGTTGACCATGATCGAGCCGATCGACGCGCACAGCACGCCCAGCACGCCACCCTCGGCGCACGACGGGACCATGCCGGGCGGCGGCGGCTCGGGGTAGAGGTCGCGGTAGTTGAGGCCCTTGCCGTTCGGCGCGTTCTCCCAGAACACGCTCGCCTGCCCCTCGAACCGGTAGATCGAGCCCCACACGTAGGGCTTGCCGGTGAGCACGGCGGCGTCGTTGACCAGGTACCGCGTGGCGAAGTTGTCGGTGCCGTCGAGGATCAGGTCGTACTGCTCGAACAGCTCCAGCGCGTTCGACGACTCGAGCCTGTCGGTGTGCAGGTGCACCCTCACGAAGGGGTTGATCTCGGCGATCGACTCCTGCGCCGACGCGGCCTTGAGCTTGCCGATGTCGGACTGGCCGTGGATGACCTGGCGGTGCAGATTCGATTCGTCGACCTCGTCGAAGTCGACGATGCCGAGCGTGCCGACCCCGGCCGCGGCCAGGTACAGCAGCGCGGGGCTGCCGAGGCCACCGGCACCGATGACCAGCACCTTGGCGTTCTTCAACCGCTTCTGCCCGGTCACCCCGACGTCCGGGATGATCAGGTGACGGCTGTACCGGGCCACCTCTTCCTTGGTGAGCTCGGCGGCCGGCTCGACGAGCGGCGGCAGCGTGCCTGACATCGGGTCCTCCATCTCGCGTGGATCGCGGGTCGCATCCCAGTATCTACAACACGGACAGGCGGAAACGACTTCCCCTGTTTCATATCCTGGGATTTTCCAGCAGGTGAGACGGCGAAGACTAAGGTGTCTGATTCGGCCAGGAACCCGGCTTGCAGACGAAACCGTTCGCGGGCACCCGGCCGCGGTCGCCGCCGGGGAGATTGTTCAGCTGCGCCACGAAGTCGTTGGAGACGCCGAAGGTCTGCTGCATCATCACCGGCGCGATCCCGCCGTTGACCTGGCAGCCCACGTGTTTCCCGCCCAGGGCGTGCCCGACCTCGTGATTGATGGCGTACTGGCGATACCCGGTCATGTCGCTCTCGAAGGCCATCGCCCCCCGCACCCAACGGGCGAGGTTGATCACCACGCGCTTGTCGAAGCTAGAGCGGTAGCACGACGTCTCGTAGGTGATCTGGAACATGCAGACGTCCGCGCGATGCGTCGTTTCCGGTGTGGTGAGGCTCACCCGGAAGCTGGGGTTCGGGAAACTCGCGTCCACGCGCTGGAGCGCCTTCTTGCCGTCCCACGTCCAGCTCTTGGGATTGGACAGGGTGCCCTCCACCATCGCGGCGAAGCTGTCGTCGCCCTGATAGCTGGCCGCATCGATGCCGTCCTCGACCTCGATCGTGTAGGTGAACAGCTGCCCCGTGCCCACCTTCTCGCCCTTGCCCGGCACCACGTGATAGGTGCCCTTGCCGGACTGGGTGAAGTCGCCCCCCTTGGGCAGGTCCGCGGTCGGGATCTTGAGATCGACCGGTTTGGCCGGGTTCTCCGGGAGGACGTCGCCGCCTCCGTCGACACCCGCGCCCGGCTCGCCGCCGTTGCCTGCGGAGCCGTCGGCCGAAGTGAGGCTCGCCCCGTCGGTGGCGACCGGTTCGGCGGGGCCGGTGGCGGTGTTGAACACGACCAGCGCGGTGATCACCACCAGGATCGGCAGCGCGTACACCCGCCAGCCGTAGGTCTTGGCGAAGTGGCCGATGCCGCCCTTCGGCTTGCGCTTGGCGGCACCGCCCTTGGCGCTGGGCTCATGCGGCTTCCAGGACGCGCTGAGCGGCTGGGCGCTGGTCCGGCGGCCGCCCGGGCGGTAGCGGTCTTCGTCGAGCCGCTCCGACGGCGGCGGCGACGGCCGGTACTGCCCGGTGCGCGGAACGTCCGAGGTCCTGGGCTGAGGGCGCGCCGAACGGCGGGCGGATGCGGAGTACTGAGACCGCCGACCTTCGCCCTGCGCGTCTTGCTTCACCCGGTCCACGGGCACCAGGGTGCCATAACCGAACTGTGATGTTGTGAGCGACCGGCACAGGGTGCGGCGTGTCCTGCCCACCCGAATGGGCTACCAGGTGCCCGATTCGACCGATTCCCACATCCCCAAAACGGCCTTTGCTACGACATTCGGGCGTTCCATCTGCGCCACATGGCCGGTTCGGGGGAGAACGAGCAACCGGGCGTGCGGAAGTAGCCGAGCGGTGCGCTCGGCGCGCCGGACGGAGATCACCCGGTCGTGCTGCCCCCAGACGACGAGTGTCGGCGTGGCGACCGTCGGCGCGACGGCCCACAGCGACGCGGGTCCGCGTGCCGACCACGTCCGGAAGATGCCGAAAGTGCTGCGGGCGAGCGCGGGGGTGGCCCAGGCGAAAGCGGCGCGGGCGCTGTGCTCCTCTTCGAGCTCGTTCAGTCGGCTCTCGGCGAAGCGTCCCGGATCGGCGAAGCACAGCTTGATGACCTGCATGGCGCGTTCGCGCGGGCCGAGCGCGGCCAGCTGACGGCGCACCCGCGGACCGATCAGCGGCAGGTACGCGAACGCCATCCGCGGGTCGGAAAGCCGCTTCATGCTGGGCCGGAGATCCGGCATCGCGGGCGAGATCAGCGTCAGCGTCTTCACCAGCTCCGGACGGCGGGCCGCGACGAGCAGCGCCACCGCGCCGCCCATCGAGTTGCCGAGCAGGTGCACCGGCCCGGTTTCGAGGCTCTCGATGTGGGTCGCGACGATCTCGGCGTGCGCGTCGAGACTGAAGCTGAACCCGTCCGGCGGCTCCGAATAGCCGAAACCCGGCAAATCGACCGAGGTGCCGCCCGCTTGGGGCGCCAGGAGCGCGGCGAGGTCGGTCCAATTCGTGGACGATCCGCCGAGTCCGTGGACATAAACCGCCGTTTCGGGGCCACCCGGGGTTCGGCGGATGTGCAATTTCACCCCGCCGACACTTATTGTTTCCCCGGGCCAAGGCGGCGGCGCGGGGTCCAGCGACGGCAATGACCTGCGCGAGAGCGGCACGTGGGTCAGCGGCGGGCGGTCCCGGGCGGCACGGGAAACTGAAGACGACACAGCACCAGGATGCCCGACCCTTGGCGGTCCGGCCGTACCGGCGAGTAATCTCGAGTTCACTTCACGCGGCGGTGACCCCGCCCTGCGGAGCCCCGCTCGACTGGAGGAACGATGACCGAAATGGCGCGACTGCAGGCCCGAGGCGTCCGCCTGCCGAGAACGGAACGCCGGGCCCAGCTGCTGGCCGCCGCGCAGCGGGTGTTCGCCGCGAACGGATACCACGCCGCCGCGATGGACGAGATCGCCGAAGAGGCCGGGGTCAGCAAACCGGTTCTCTATCAGCACTTCCCCGGCAAGCTCGACCTCTACATCGCGCTGCTGGAGAGCCACGTCGACGAGTTGGTGCGGCGGGTCAAGGAAGCGCTCGATTCCACGACGGACAACAAGCAGCGCGTCCCGGCGACGGTCGGCGCGTTCTTCGACTTCGTGAACAACGACGCCGGCGCGTTCCGCATGGTCTTCGAGTCCGATCTGCGCGGCGAGCCCGCCGTGCAGGAGGCGGTGGACCGCGCGACGTCGGCCAGCGTCGACGCGATCACCGAGACCATCACCGCCGACGCGGGCCTCGACGAGGACAAGGCGCGGCTGCTCGCCGTCGGCCTCGTCGGTCTCTCGCAGGTCAGCGCGCGGTTCTGGCTGGCGCACCACAAGTCGATGAGCAAGGAAGAGGCCGTCGCGCTCACCGCCAACCTCGCCTGGCGAGGCATCGGCGGTGGTTTCCCGCTGCAGCACTGACTCCGCGTCGCGTCAGCGTCCGTGCGGTCGGATCCGGAGGAGCTGTGTGGAAATAGGGACACTCGACGTCCCGATTTCCACACAGCCCACCCAAAGCCACTCACGCACGGCCGGGGAGCAAGGGACCTTTGCTCTCGCGTTGGTCCATCCAGCGGCATCGTGAGGGGCCTGGTTTCGGCTATGAATCGAGCGACCGCGTTGCCGATCCGCGAGGAGTAGCCCATGCCCCACATCGCGCTCGACGAGAACCTGCCCGGTATCTCCGCTCTGTTCGCCTACCGCCCGGAGACGGCGGCGCCGCTCGGGCAACTCGCCGAGGTCCTGCTTCGCGGCCCGAGCAGCCTCAGCGTGGGTGAACGCGAGCTGATCGGCGCGGTCGTCTCGCGCGGCAACGACTGCACGTTCTGCTCCCGCAGTCACGCGGCCGTCGCCGCCGAAGCGCTCGAAGGCGGCATGCCGGTCGTCGAGGCGGCGTGGCAGGACGTCGACGGCGCACCCGTGTCGGCGAAGGTGAAGGCGCTCCTGCATGTCGCGCTTGCTGTCCGCGAAGGCGGGAAGTCCGTGAGCGAAGACCTGATCGCGGCCGCTCGCACCGAGGGGGCGACGGACGTCGAAATCCATGACACGGTGCTGATCGCGGCCGCTTTCTGCATGTTCAACCGCTACGTCGACGGGCTGGCGACCCTCGCCCCGGACGACCAGGACGCCTACAAGGCCACGGGCATCCGCCTGCTGGAGGACGGCTACACGCGCCTCTGAAAGGTGCCCGGATGGTGTTCCCGATGTCGCATTCGAGTCGCTGAGCGTCTCAGATGCGACATCGGGAACATCGACAGCCGGGGTGAGCAAGGGACCTTTGCTATCGCTTGCCCCACCGAGAGCGATAGCAAAGGTCCCCCGCTCTCTAGACCCTCGCGGAGCTGCGGACCAGAGCCGCGATGCGGGCCGAGACCTCTTGCGCGCGTTCCTGCGGAAGCATGTGCCCCGCGCCGGGGTACCGCACGAATTCGGCGTCCGGCAGCGCGTCGGCGATGACCTTGGCGTGCGTCGTCGGGCACAGCCGGTCCCGCTCCCCCGACAGCACGATCACCGGTTTCCCCTGCAGCGCGGCGAGCGTGACACGGCAGTCGTGCCGTGAGATCGCGTCCTGGAATCCCGCGACGCTCGCCGGATGCGCGCACAACAACTGCTCGGCGACCGAGTCCAGATCCGCCCGCTGCGGCCGCCGCCCGAAGACGAGCAGGCGCGCGCCCGGGCGCACCATCGACAGCGGCAACGGCAAGGCGTCCCGGCGGTTCTTCGCGAGCAGCTTCGCGAGCCGCCGTTCGAACCTCGCCGCGCCGCTGCCCGCGATCCCCGGCAGGCCGAGGGTGATCCGGTCCATCTCACCGGACGACGTGGCGACGAACGCGACCCCGGCGACGCGCCGGGCCACGAGTTCGGGATGACTGCGGGAAAGTTCCATGATCGTCATGCCGCCCATGGAGTGCCCCGCCAGCACGATCGGGCCGTTCGGCACGCGGTCTTCGATCAGTTCGGCGAGGTCGTTCGCCAACGTCGGGATCGTCGCCGTACCCGGCTTCGCAGGCGCGGAACCACCGTGCCCGCGCAGGTCGTAGCGCAGGATCCGGACGGAGTCGCCGAGCCTCGCCACCACGCTGTCCCAGGTCCGGTGGTCCTGGGTCCAGCCGTGCACGAGGATCAGCGTGAGTTCGGAGTCGGCGGGACCGCTCGTCTCGACGTGCAGTGCGGTGCCGTCACCGGTCACGAACCGGTGCTCCCGGGACGGATCCCAGGAGACGGAACCACGCTGCTTGACGCCCCTCATCGCTTCCCCGGCAGCAGGAACGACTTGCGCCAGAAGTACATGCCGGGTTTGCCGACCAGACCGGATTCCTGCAGGAACGGCATGATCTTCTCGCCAGCCCACCGCACGCTCTCCTGCCAGTGCGGGTTGCTCATCGCGGCTTCCACGCCTTCGCGCGGCCGGATGCCGACGGCCTTGTAGACGCGCGGGTTGATGAAGGCCCGCGTCACGAAGTACGAAATGAGCGCGATGATGAACTGCTGGTAGACGATTTCCTTCTTCGTCAGCTTCGCCATGCCGCGAGTGACTTCTTCGCGGGCGAAGGTGACGTGCCGGGCTTCTTCGAGCACGTGGATGCGGTTGACCATGCGCACCAGCGGCTGGATGTCCGGGTCGTTCATCTGCTCGCGCTGAAGCCGGTCGAGGACCTCTTCGGCGACGAGGATCGCGCCGTAGCGCGCGGGGCCGTAGCTGATCGACGGCATCAGTTTCGCCAGCCGCCGCAGCCACGGCACCGGTCCGTAGGACGGGCAGCCGATCCGCGACGCCATCCGCGCGAACATCGTCGAGTGACGGCATTCGTCCGCGATCTCGGTCAGCGCGTACTGCGCGTGCGAGCTGGTCGGGTCTTCGTCGTAGACCTCCTTGAGCAGCATCTGCATCAGGAGGATTTCGAACCACAGCCCGGTCGTGGCGACGCTCGCGACCTCGTGCTTGCCGAGTTCGATGCGCTGCTCTTCGGACAGCGAATCCCACAGCTTGGTGCCGTAGAGCGAGGAGCGGTGTGCCGGGATGAAGCGCTTCCCGTCCACGAGAGGAGCGTTCCAGTCGATGTCGACGTCGGGGTCGTAGAACTTGTTGGCGGAGGACTTGAGCAGCCGCTCGGCTGTCTTCTCCCGGTCTGTTTCCTTCAGCGCCCGCGTCATTGCCGACACACCCCTATCTGTAACTCGCGGTAACAGTTACCTCTGGTAGCATGACTCGGGTGATCGAACGTGTCAAGCGCAACAGCAAGCAGTCGAGCAAGCACCCCACGGCGGGTGAGGCCGACACGGGCGACGCCCGTCGCGACCGCTGGCGCAAGCACCGGATCGCGCGCCGCGCGGAGTTCGTCGAGGCCGCCCTCCGCGCGCTCGACACGCACGGCCCGGACCTCGGCATGGAAGACGTCGCCGCCGAAGCGGGCGTCACGAAACCCGTGCTGTACAGGCACTTCGACGACAAAGCCGATCTGTATGTCGCGCTCGGGCAGCGCGGCACGGAGATCCTCTTCCAACGGCTGATCCCGGCCATCAACTCCGAGCTGGCCCCGGTCCCCCGGATCCGGATGGCGCTCGACGCGTTCTTCAGCGTCATCGAGGAGCACCCCAACCTCTACCGCTTGCTCGCCCGCGGCGGCCTGCAGGAGAAGGTGCTCGTCAAGT
The DNA here is from genome assembly GCF_046549075.1 of Amycolatopsis sp. lyj-84. Lineage (NCBI taxonomy): Bacteria > Bacillati > Actinomycetota > Actinomycetes > Pseudonocardiales > Pseudonocardiaceae > Amycolatopsis > Amycolatopsis sp. lyj-84. Next base: position 704,850 of record NZ_JAJPWO010000003.1, on the reverse strand, counting down.
CCGACGTCGTCGCCGAGGACAAAGAACTGATCGCCACCGCGCTCACCGCGCTGCTCGGCGACTACATGCGGATGTTCAACATGGACTCCGGCGCCGCCGAACCGTGGGCGCACGGCATCGTCGGCATGGTGCAGAGCACCGGCGAATGGTGGCTGGACCGGCGCTCGATGGGCCGCGACAGCGTCGTCGAATACCTGACGCAGATCATCTGGGCCGCGATCGACGGCCTCTCCCGGCAGCAGGGCATCGTCATCGACCCGAATCTGCCGCTCGAAGAGAACAAGGTCGTCCAGATGCGGAAGACCCAGGAAAAGCAGGTGGAGGGGCAATGAGCGAGCACGACGAAGACGGCTACGCCGGCGAAGCGGTCCTCGTGATCGACGGGACCGAGATCGCGGCCACGGTCGACCTGCGGGGCTACTTCCAGCCCATCGACGGGTACTACCGCTGGTACGGCCGCGTGGCCACCAACGAGCAGGTGTCCGCGGCCGCCGACGGCAAGAAGACCGCCGTCGAGATCCGCGCGGGCGAGTACAGCGCGAAGGGCGAGCTCTCCGACCCGGACCCGTGGGACCGCTACCGCATCATGGGCACCAGCACGCCGCCGTTCCACGTGCCGACCAGCCTCGAAGAACTGAACGAGCTCAACGCCTGACCCCAGTACGTGAAGGCCCCCTTCCTTGCGTCTAGCGCAAGGAAGGGGGCCTTCACGTACTTAGAGGTGCGTCAGCCCCGCCGCTGAGCGGGCACCCGAGCCGCGTCGAACAGGTACTTCGGCCAGCTCGACAGCTTGTTCATCGCCCATTCCAGCGGCCCGCGCCCGATGAACTTCCGCCACAGCACCGCGGCGGTCAGCGCGACCACCGAGAACTCGACGAAGTGCAGCACGCTGAAGATCGAATCGCCGTCGCTCTCGTCCCACAGCAGCGCGATCGCCACGAAATGCAGCACGTACGCGCTCAGTACCCGCCCGCCCAGATCCGAAAGCGGCCGCAGCACCCGCTCGAACTTCGGCATCAGCAGCTGGCAGCCACCGATCACCGCCGCCGCGATCCCGATCGAGATCAGCAGGTCGAACGGCGTGTACGAGGTCCCGGTCGGCAGCAGCTCCCAGGCCCAGCTGGTGGTCGGCGGCGTGCCGTGGATCCAGGTCTGGTGGAGCCGGAAGAACTCCGACGGCGTCATGCCCGCCTGCGCGGCGGCCGGTTCCAGTGAGCGGTAGACGGCCTGCATGCCACCGAGCGGCCCGGTCGCGATCCAGGACACGACATACCCGCCCACCGCGAGCGCCGAGCCGCCGAAGAACAGCCGTCGGCACACGCTGCGCGAGGTCAGGTCCATCCGCCCGAGGGACATCCCGGCGAACACGTACGCCATCAGCGTCAACGCGGGGAACGTCCCGGTGAGGACGAGAACGGTCGCGGCCTTCAGCAACCCCGTCGAGGTGACGTCGTCCGCGGTCAGGTCCGGCGCGAAGAACAGCAGGTCGCGGGGAAGCAGCTGAGCCCTGATCAGATGCGAGAGCAGCGGTCCGGCCACGGCGACGGCGACAGCGGCGATCGCCAGTGCCTTCGCGCTCGCGCGCAGCCATGGGATCGCGAACAGGAAACAGGCCCCGTAGTAGGCCAGGATCACCATGTAGCCGGTCTCGAGGCTGGTCAGCCACAGCCCCAGCGCCACCAGAAGCGGTGCGCGGGTCGCCAGCTTGAGCGCGACGCGCGTCCGGTCGCGGCCCAGTTTCGGGCGGCGTCCGCCGGACATCAGCGCGATCGAGACTCCGGCCAGCACCGCGAACAGCGCCGCGGAGTGGCCTTCGAACGGCTTGAACAGCACCCCGACGCCGCCTTTGGCGGGATCGGGGCCGACATGCACCGCGTACATGCCGAGTACGGCCAGACCACGGGCGACGTCGATACCGGTCAGCCGCCCCGCGACCCGCTTGCCTTGTTCGGGAACAGTGCGCACGCTGTCGACCAGCGCGCGGTCCATCACAGTGACGCCGTCCACCTCATTTCTCGGCTAGCCCCCTGCCGTCCCCGCCATAGCGTGACGATCAAATCTGAGAGCTGGCTGAGACGCAGCGGTGACGCCACTGTGACATCCGACTACAACCCGATCGGGTTAACCACCAACAGCGAAGCCGACCTTGCGAACATCCGACGGCGCGATCTCGACGTAGGCGATCCGGTCGGTGGGCACGATGTACTTACGGCCCTTTTCGTCGTCGAGGCGGAAGATCCCGTCGCCGGCCCTCAAGGCGTTCGCGACCAGTTCCTCGACCTCGTCGGGTGACTGGCTGCTGGACACCACGAGCTCTCGCGGCGTGTCCTTGATGCCGATCTTGACCTCCACGTGGGACCTCCGCTTGAAGTTCGAAATTACTTGTCCGACCAGGCTAGCCGACCCGGCGTCAGCCGAGCCCCAGTACCTGCATGCGCTTGGTGTGCCCCTGCTGCAACCGGCGGAACAGCGCGGCGATTCCCGAGAGGTCGCCCGACCCCTCGACGATCAGCTCGGCGAGCCCGTCCCGCTCGGCGACCACGTACTGGGCCTGCGTCAACGCCTCGCCCAGCAGGCGGCGGCCCCACAGCGCGAGCTTGTCGCGTGCCTTCGGGTCGGCCTCGATCCCGGCCGCGACTTCGCGCTCGGCGAACGCGGAATGCCCCGTGTCGGCGAGCACGGTGAGCACCAGATCCTTGGTCTCGGGGTCGAGCCAGCTGGCCATCTCGCGGTAGAGATCCGCCGCGAGGCCGTCGCCGACGTAGGCCTTCACCAGGGACTCGAGCCAGGAGCGCGGCGCCGTGGAGGCATGCCACGCGTCGATGTGCCCGACGAACGGCCGCATCGCGTCCTCGATCGCGACGCCGTGCCCCGCGAGATGCTTGGTGAGCAGGTCGTAGTGCCCGATCTCGGCGGCGGCCATGGACGCCAGCGCGGCCCGGCCGGACAGTGTCGGCGCGGTGCGCGCGTCCTCCGCCATACGATCGAATGCGGACAATTCCCCATAGGCGAGTACGCCGAGCAAATCGACTACGCCTTCACTGATCTGCTTTGCCTCCGTCACGGCGATGAGGGTATCCCCGAACACACCTCCGACGTCGCGAAGAGACCGATCCCACGCATGTCGGCACGGCTACGACCTCGGCCGGAAAGAGACCTGTCCCACCTCCTGACGCGATGGGGGCTATCCGAAAAGCGCAGACCAGGTACACTGGCGGCCGGAAACGACGGATCTTCCGTCCGGACCGGAACGCTGCTGCGGCTGAAGGACAGTCGGCGCGGCACCGGTCAGCACAAAGAATGATGTGCGTGCACGCCATCCTGCGGCATTCCCACGAAGGGCCGCTTCAGCGCCAGTAGCGCGGAGCCGAGCGAATTTTCGTGGTCGAGTGTCGATCGGTGACCAGGGCAGTGCGCGCTGGTCACGAGAGAGGCGAGCACCCTGACCACGAACGAAATCACCACCGAAGAGAACACCACGAGCGTCCCCGAGGCCGTCGCGCTGGAGCACAGCGAGACCGGCCCGGCCGCCCTCGACGTGTCGCACCCGCTGCAGGCTGGCGCACCGGTGGAACCCGAATCCCCCACCTTCGCTTCCTTCGGCGTCAAGCCGGAGATCGTGAAGGCCCTCGGCGAGGCCGGGATCGAGCGCACCTTCGCCATCCAGGCGCTGACGCTGCCGCTGGCCATGGCCGGCGACGACCTGATCGGCCAGGCCCGTACGGGTATGGGCAAGACGCTGGGCTTCGGCGTCCCGCTGCTGCACCGTGTCGAGGTCCCCGGCGACGGCACCCCGCAGGTGCTGGTCGTCGTGCCGACCCGTGAGCTGTGCATCCAGGTCGCGAACGACCTCAAGGGCGCGGGCAAGCACCTCGGCATCCGCACCCTGGCCATCTACGGCGGCCGCCCGTACGAGCCGCAGATCGCGGCGCTGCGCAGCGGCGTCGACGTCGTCATCGGCACCCCCGGCCGCCTGCTGGACCTGGCCGAGCAGAAGCACCTGGTGCTGGGCAAGGTCCGCGGCCTGGTGCTGGACGAGGCCGACGAGATGCTCGACCTCGGCTTCCTGCCCGACATCGAGCGCATCCTGCGGATGGTCCCGGACAAGCGCCAGACGATGCTGTTCTCGGCGACCATGCCGGGCCCGATCATCACGCTGGCCCGCACGTTCCTGACCCAGCCGACGCACATCCGCGCCGAGGAGAACGACGCCGGCGCGATCCACGAGCGCACCACCCAGTTCGTCTACCGGGCGCACTCGATGGACAAGCCCGAGCTGATCGCCCGCGCGCTGCAGGCCGAGGGCCGCGGCCTGACGATGATCTTCACCCGCACCAAGCGCACCGCGCAGAAGGTCGCCGACGAGCTCGTCGAGCGTGGCTTCGCGGCCGCCGCCGTGCACGGTGACCTGGGCCAGGGTGCCCGCGAGCAGGCGTTGCGTGCGTTCCGGGCGGGCAAGGTCGACGTGCTCGTCGCCACCGATGTCGCCGCCCGCGGTATCGACATCGACGACGTCACGCACGTGATCAACTACCAGACGCCGGAGGACGAGAAGACCTACGTCCACCGGATCGGCCGCACCGGCCGCGCCGGGCGCACCGGTGTCGCGATCACCCTCGTCGACTGGGACGAGGAGCCGCGCTGGAAGATGATCTCGGACCTCCTCGGGCTCGACATGCCCGAGCCCGCCGAGACGTACTCGTCGTCGAAGCACCTGTTCTCCGACCTCGGCATCCCCGAGGGCACCACCGGGCGTCTCCCGCTGTCGAAGCGGACCCGCGCCGGGCTTTCGGCCGAGGTCGAGGAAGACCTGGGCGGCAAGCGCCGGGGTCGTGGCCAGGGGCCGGCGAAGGACAAGGACGAAGAGGCGCCCCGCAAGCGCAACCGCACGCCGCGCAAGCGGACCCGCGGCGGAGCCGACGCGGCCGCCAAGATCGAGGCGGCGGACGCCGCCGCCGCGCCTTCCGCGGAAGGCACCGAGGGCGAGACCTCGTCGGAGGGCCGCACCCGCTCGCGCCGCCGCAGCCGTGGCGCCGCGAAGCCGAGCCCGGAGGTCAGCGGTCCGGCCGTCGAGAAGGAAGCCGGCGACAGCGCCGAGCGTCCGGCTCGCCGACGCCGCCGTCGCCGTCCCTCGGCGACTTCTGATACACCTGCGTCGGCAGACTGAGGATTTCAGACCGCGGACGTGGGGAGCTAGGGGCACGTGAGCGAACGCTGGGACGCCGCGCCGGAGAACGATCCGGCGCGGCCCGTGCCCGTCGATCCCGAACAGACGTCCAACGGCGGTGAGCCGGAGACCTCGGCCGTGATCGGCAGCGAGGACGTGCTGGACGCCGAACCCGCCCAGCCGGAGGCCACCGAGCCGCCGCTGGCCGGGAAACGCGCCCGGCGCTCGCCGTGGAACCGCACGCGGGATCGCGTGTTCGCCGCGGGGATCGTGGTGGTCGTCGCGGTCACCGGCGTCGTCATCGGCGTGACCAGCGACAACGCGGCGACGGTCGCGCAGGTCGCCGCCACCCTGCCGCCCGGGCTCCCGCCCGCGCCGGCGGAGGTACCCGGCTCGCTGACCGAACTGTGGCAGGCGCCGAGCTCGTCCACGCCCGTCCCGATCGGCGAGGCGAACAGCGTCGTCACCGCCGACAAGGGCGAAGTACTCGGCCGGGACCCGTACACCGGCGACGTCCGGTGGCGCTATTCCCGCGATCTCGAACTGTGCACCGTCGCGCTCGCCGGGATCAAGGTGGACGCGGTGTACCGCAAGGACACCGGCTGCAGCGAGGTCACCCAGCTCGACGCGGGGACCGGCCGCCGCACCGCGCAGCGCAACGGCGACGCCGAACTCGGCACCCGGCTGGTCGTCGACGGCTCGCACGTCACCACGACCGGCAAGAAGCTGCTCAACACCTGGCGCGACGACCTGGTCAAGAGCATGGAGTACGGCCAGGTCCCCGCCATCGTGAACGCGAACAAGCAGCCGAGGACGGGCTGCACCTACGGCACGGTGGCGGCCGCGGCGGGCAAGATCAGCGTGATCGAACGCTGCCCCGGCGACCCGGCCGACCGCTTCACCATCTACCGCGCGAGCAACGACGAGGCCGATGACCCGAAGGTCGACTACAGCACCGTGCTCGCCGGGAAGAACGCGAAGCTGGTCGCGATGTCCGGCGACCTCGCGCTGATCGTGCTGCCGGAACAGAAGCTGCTGGTCATCTACGGCGGCGACGGCGTGCAGAAGTCGGCGTACCCGCTCGACGTGCCCGCCGCGGACATCGCGCAGGATCCGGTGGGCGGCATCATGCCGACCGCGTGGACCGCGCAGGGCGTCTACTGGTTCACCGGCTCGAAGACCATGGCGTTCTCGCGGGACGACCTCACGCCGCGCTGGACGCTGAACAGCTCCGTCGGCCCCGGCATCACCTTCGGGGAACAGCTGGTCGTGCCGATCCAGGGCGGGCTCGCCGTCCTCGACGAGCTGACCGGCACCACGATCCGCACCGTCGGCGTCGACCGGCGCGGCTACAACGGGCCGGTGCAGCTCTCTTCGGTCGGTCCGGTGCTGCTGGAGCAGCGCGGCCCCATCCTGGCCGCCCTCAAGTGACCGCCAGGCGATAGCAAAGGTCCCTTGCTATCGCCCGCCGTCGTCACGTGGTGGGCCGGGTGCGCAGCCGGCTGACCTCTTTCCAGCACCAGGTGCCGCCCTCACCGGCGAGCGTGCCGGTGGCGGTGCCCGGCCGCCCCGCGATGCTCACCGTGACCGCCACCGTGTACTTGGTTTCGGAGACCTTGGTGACCGCGCCGAGCGTGGCGTTCGACGCGTCGCCGACCCGTTCGATGATCTGGTCGATGTCCTTTTCCGCGTTCCCGCACTTGAGCGCCGTCAACGCGGCCTGATCGTGGGCGTTGATGCCGTCGACGATCGCCTGCGCGGTCCCTTCGGGGCCGGACGCCTTGTCGGCCTTGTCGTCGCCGAGGAAGAACCCGGGAGCGACGAACCCGGTGATCCCCAGCGTGATCAGCACGACGACACCGGCGGCGATGCCCACCAGCAGGCCGGTCTTGCTGGTGTTCGGCGGCGCGGGCGGCCCACCGAAGCCCTGCCCGTACTGCTGGTTCTGGCCGTACGGCTGCTGGCCCGGGTACTGCTGCTGGGGGTACGCGCCGCTCTGGTCGTAACCGCCCTGCTGGTACTGCTGCCCTGGGTACTGCTGCTGCTCTGGGTACTGCTGCCCACCAGGGCCTTGCTGGGGCTGTCCTGGCTGGGGTGGGTAAGTCATCAACGGTGCCCTTCGTCCTCGCTGCGCGGCGGATGTTCCTCTACGACGCGCCCAGTGAGTTCCAAGTTTCGCCGTACCGAAGCCCTTTTCCGGGCGGATGGCAGTTTGCTGCCGTCCCGGCTAGTTCCACCAGAACAGGCTCAAAGCCGCTGTCACGCTCACGACGACCCCGAGACCCGCAAAGCCTGCGACGCGGCCAGTGCGTCCATCGGCGACCCGTTGCGCCAGCAGCGCGACCACCGCCGCGACCGGATGCCCGATCAGCATCAGCGGCCCCGGCCCCGGGGCACCGGTGAACAGGCAGATCCCGGCGATCGCGAGGACCAGCACCGCGAGCACGACCATCCCGGCGGCGAGCGAACCGGTCAGCCCGCGCCAGAACCGGCCGCGTCCGGGCGTCGCGGGCTCGTCCGTGCCCAGTGGCGCCGGTGTGGTCGCGAGCTCTTCGGTGTCCGGTGACGACACGTCCTCGCCTGTCCAATCCGTCGGGTCTGAAGAATCTAGGGCGCCAGCAGCTCCCACGGCTGAGACGCGGGACCGGCTTCTTGGCCCGCCGTACAGCTGGGCCGGAAGTCGCACCATGAGCAACGGCGACCGGGGCGAGCCGGGAACAACACGTCCTCGTCGCCGCCGGCCTTCAGGGTATCCGTTGCCAGCCGCAGGTCCCCGGCGGTCTCGTCGGCGCGCTGGAGATGCCGTTTGAGGCTCTGCTCGGTGTGTTCGGCGGCCGCGATGGTGCCGGTGGGCACGTGGTGCAGCTCGACCTGATAGCACGGCGTACGCAGCGTCCTGGCCGCCGCGACCGCGTACAGCGCCAAGGCCTGCGAAGACCGCGCCTCGTACTCGTCCGGCTCTCGGCGGCCGGTCTTGTAGTCGATGATCACCAGTTCGCGGCCACGCTGGTCGATGCGGTCGGCGCGGCCCTCGATGATGAGGCTGGGGCCGCTGCCCGGCTCGAGCGTGACGGGCGCCGAAACCCAGCGCTCCAGCCCGACCGGATCGACGCTGACGTCGTTGTGCTCGACGTACTCCGCGACCCATCCCTTGGCTCGCGCGCGGTACCGGGCGGCCTGGTCGGAGTCTTCGAACCCGGCGTCCTTCCAGTGCTCGGCGACGAGCGCCATCGCCCGCTGCGGTACGCGTTTGATCACCGGCAGGTCGAACAACGCCCGCAAAGCGTTGTGCACCACCGCGCCGAGCGTGCTGTGCGCCCACGCCCCGGTGCGTGTCGGGGGCGGGCGGTCGATGTACGACATGCGGTAACGGCGCGGGCAGTCTTCGAACGTCGCAAGGCGCGCGGGCGAGACCTTCGTCAGCTTGCGCGGCGCCTCGACGCCGAAGTCGAAACCAATCTGCTCCATCGGATCACCCCGCCCGCAACGCTACGCACCCCCACCGACACTTTTGCTGAAGGGGCCCATACCCGCATCCGACGCGGTGAAGGGAGCTTTCGCCGCATGACATGAGGGGAAAGGCCCCTTCAGCCCCCGCCACGCCACGCCCCGCCCGCCCGGTCAGTTCCCGGCGATGAAGCCCTTCACCGAGTTCGCCACCAGCTCGACCGCGATGGCGGCCAGCAGCAGACCGGCGATCTTCGCCAGCAGCGTGATCCCGCTTTCCTTGATCAGCCGGATGACCACGCCCGAGTACCGCATGCACAGGTACAGCACGAAGTGCACCGTCACGATCGAAAGCGCGAGAGCCACGTACGCGCCGACGTGCCCATCGGCCTGCCGCACGAAGACGATGGTCGCGGCGATCGCGCCGGGACCGGCGAGCAGCGGCGTCCCGAGCGGCACGAGCGCGACGTTGACGTCGTCGCCCGCCGCCTCGGCCTCGCCGCCGGTCTTCCCGGTCAGCAACTGCAACGCGATGAGCAGCAGCAACAGCCCGCCCGCGCCCTGCAGCGCCGGGATCCCGATGCCGAGGTACGACAGGATCGCCTGCCCCGCGACGGCGAACAGGGAGATCACCAGCAGCGAGACGAGCACCGCCTGCCGCGCGGCCTTGGCGCGGAACGCCACCGGCTTGCGGCCGGTCAGGCTCAGGAACACCGGCACCGTGCCGGGCGGGTCCATGATGACGATCAGCGTGATCGTCGCGCTCATGAACAGGCGCGCGTCGAAGAAGTCCGTGATCGTCACCGGGTCACGACCTGGTAGCCGGTCGACCGCGCGACGAGTTCTTCGAGCGCGAGCGGGTCGGTGGTCTCGTCTCCGAGATCGATGGTCTTGTTCGTGCCGTGGTAGTCGCTCGACCCGGTGCGCACGAGCCCCAGCTCCCCCGCGAGCCCGTGCAGCCGGACGCGGGTCTCCTCGTCGTGGTTCGGGTGGTCGACCTCGACGCCGGTGAGCCCGTGAGCGGCCAGCCCGGCGAGCACGTCGACGGTGATGGTCGCGCCGCGCGTGTAGGCGAAGGGATGCGCGATGACGGTGACCCCGCCCGCGTCCGCGATCATGTCGATCGCGTCCTCCACGAGCGTGTCCTGCCGCGCCACGAAGTACCCGCTGCCGTTGCCGAGATAGCTCCCGAAGGCCTCGTTCACCGACGAGACGACGCCTGCGCGCACCAAGGCCTGCGCGAGATGCGGCCGTCCGGCCGAACCGTCCTCGGGCAGCAGCGACATGATCTCGTCGGGATCGACCGGCAGGCCGTCGGCGGCCATCCGCTCGGCCATCACGCGCAGCCGCCACCGCCGCTCCGACCTCAGCCGGGTCTGCTCGGCGACGAGCGCCGGCGACTCCGGGTCGAAGAGGTAGGCGAGCAGGTGGACGCTGACGTGCCGCCCGGTCACCGGATCGACGGAGATCGTGGACAACTCGGCGCCGGGCACCAGGGACAACCCCGGCGGGAGTGCCTCGGCGGCCGGGGCCCAGCCGGCCGTGGTGTCGTGATCGGTGATCGCGACTACGTCGAGGCCCGCCTTCGCGGCGGCGGCGACCAGCCCGGCAGGGCTGTCGGTGCCGTCGGAGGCGGTGGAGTGGGCGTGCAGGTCGATGCGCATCAGGGATGAGTATCGAGGATGCGCCAGGTCACAGCGACCCCGGGACCTGCGCTAACCGACCTTCTTCTTGCCGCGCGCCGCACGCTGCGCCTTGATCATCGAAAAGCGCTCGGCCTGCTTCTGCTTGTCGCCGAACACGAGCTCGGAGATCGTGTCGTAGAACTCTTCCGGCTTGGGCAGGTAGTCGATCCGGTTCAGCGCCTGGATCTGACCGGCCGACTCGACCACCATCGTCCCGTAGCCGAAGATCCGGCCGGTCGCCGAACGCTCGTACGTGAGGTCGGTGACCTTGGTGATCGGCATCATCAGCACCTTGGTGGTGTAGACGCCGGTGGTCATCACGAAGCGCTTGTCCGTGACGACCAGCCTCTCGACCCACCACTCCATCACCACGTACGCGAAGCGCAGGATGACGAGCAACGCGGCGTACCAGAGGATGTTCTGGATCACCCACGCGGCAGGCGGCAGCAGGTAGGACACCAGGACGCAGATGGCCAGCAAGGCCACCGCCTCGAAGGTGTCCCACAGCAGCACCGCCCAGTGACGGCGAATCCTGATGACCCGTCGCTCGGTGTCGAGGAGATACTCGTCTGGATCGCGTGGGGCGAACATACCGATAGAGTATCCGCCGTCCGCTAGCTGAAGACGTTGCTGACGAAAGTGATCACCGATTCAGCCGAGTCACGCAGGAACCCGATGATGTTTCCCACGAGGCCCGCGGCCTGACCTGGCTGCGCGATCACGAAGAACAGCACCAACGCGATTCCTGCGAAAGTGAGTAGCTTTTTCGCGTTCACAGCGATCAATCCTGTCTCTTACGGTGACTGACTGCGGATACTGGCTATTCATTTTGTACCGCACCTTCCACCGGCGCGGGAGGGAAGTCCCGCGCTTGGGTCAGTCGGCGAGGGGAAGTGTACCGTACGGCTACTCTCCGTGTACAGGACAGCCATTGTCAGGAAGCCCGTGTCTACCATTCGGGAATGAACACCGTTTCGAACAGCACCGTCCGCTGTGTCGGCGGCATCGCCCATGACGAACTCGGGCGGATTCTGCTGATCCGGCGCGCGAATGAACCCGGACGTGGACTGTGGTCGGTACCCGGCGGACGTGTTGAACCCGGCGAAACGGACGAAGCGGCCGTCATACGCGAGATGCGCGAAGAGACCGGACTGGACGTGATGCCGGGCACATACGTCGGCAACGCCCGCCGCGGCCCGTTCGACATCCACGACTACGCCTGCTCGATCACCGGCGGCACTCTCCGTGCCGGGGACGACGCCGACGACGCCCGGTGGATCGACGCCGAAACCTTGATCGAACTCGACAAAGGCGGCCGATTGGCCGAACTCCTGTTCGTCACTCTCCGCGACTGGGGTGTCCTGCCCACCGCGAATGCCTCACCCGCGTGACAAGTGCCGTGTCCGATTCGGCGAATGACCCGTGAACAAAGCAGTCACATGAGGTGAAAAATGTCCTTGTCGATGCTTTATCGACATGCAGCCGGGCAGAAGAGTTAAACCGGGAGCCAGGTCATCCGTTGTCCGTGCGGCGCGGTCCTGGCCAGCGCGCGGACGTCCGGAACACCGCCTTCCCAGCGGACGAGCCCGAGTACGGCCAGGCCCGCGGGTTCCGCCAGATCGGCCCGGCCGGGCACCAAGGGCTCCAGCGTGGCGGTGTAGAACCCCTCGCTGACCCACCACAGCGGCCGATCCCCGGCGAGGTTCTTCAGCGCCTCCAGGAAGTCCGCCCGCCGCTCCCCCAGGTACGCCAGCACGTGACTGGTCAGCACGACGAGCGGGACGTCGGCGGGCAGCGTGGCGGCCGCCGAGGCGAGGTCGTCGACGGCGTCACCGGTGATCAGGTCCGGTCGCTGCTTGCCCTGCGCGGCCGCGGCCGTGCGCAGGAGCCGGATCCGGTCCGGCTGGTCGGCCCAGACGCAGGCTTCGAGCCAGGCCAGTTCGTCCTCGTCGGTCAGGTCCACCGGGGCGCGGTCGAGGCCGGCGCGGGCGGTGACCGTCAGCTTCTTCGGCACCTTCGGCGTGACGGCGCCGGGTGCGAGGTCCAGCGCGCAGTGCAGGCCGACGGCGGCCTTCGCGGGCCCGGCGGTGAGCTGTTCGCCGCCGGCGCACTGGTAGCGGTAGGCGTACTTGTCCAGGCCGAGGAGCAGGCCCGCGCTGCAGCCGACCTCGAGCAGCGCGATCTTGCCGCCCGCCTCCTTCGCCGCCGTCGTCACCGCGGGGTAGAGCAGCGCGGCCCGGCGGACCTCGTTGGTCTGGGTGTACCGCGAGGAGATGATCGAGCGCGCCTTGTCCGCCCGCTCCAGCAGGAACGAGCGGAACAGCGGCCACGTCTCCGAGTCCACGCCGTCGAAACCGCCGACGGACGGGTAGTACCGCGAGAGCGGGTGGATCGGGTCGGCCTGGATGAGCCGGTGCGCGGTCGCCAGGAGCAGCGTGCCGCGCGCTTCACCGCCGCGGGCGTCGGTCAGCAGCCCGGCGACGTCGTCGTCCTCGGACGCCTTCGACGCCAGGTGCTCGTACAGCGGCGAAACACCGGCCGCCTCGACCGTCGCGAACTTCCGCAGGCGGCTCTTGATCTCATCCAGCCCGATGGGCATCGACGCGCTCCCTCTCCGGTTCCTGACAGCCGTTATTCGTGCGGCACGGGACGGCCGGGCTGCTCGCCGCCCCTGGCGTCACCGTAGGACCGCTTCGGCACCATCACCTTGCGACGGAACACACACACGATCGTGCCGTCCTGCTTGTAACCGCGGGTCTCGACGTAGACGACACCGCGATCGTCCTTCGACTTCGACGGCGTCTTGTCCAGGACCTCGGTCTCGCCGTAGATGGTGTCACCGTGGAAGGTCGGCTTCACGTGTTTCAGCGACTCGACCTCGAGGTTCGCGATCGCCTTGCCGGACACGTCCGGCACCGACATCCCCAGCAACAGCGAGTAGACGTAGTTGCCGACCACGACGTTCTTGCCGAAGTCGGTGGTCTCCCCGGCGTAGTGCGCGTCGAGGTGCAGCGGATGGTGATTCATGGTGATGAGGCAGAACAGGTGGTCGTCGTACTCGGTGACCGTTTTGCCCGGCCAGTGCTTGTAGACCGCGCCGACCTCGAACTCTTCGTAATAGCGACCGAACTGCACCCATTCCTCCTGCACGAAGTAACGCGGCGTGAACCTGGAACGACAGGCTTTCGTGTTGAGGAGTACCCTCGACCATTGGTGTCGGGTCGTCAACGCGACCCACACCACTGCGTAACCGTCCGCCGAGCCGAAGGAGGTGAGGAACCCGATGTCCAGTGGCGATAGTCCGCTTCCTAGTAGTCGCAGCGTTTCCGCCTTCACGTCTCGCCGGATCCCCACCTGGCAGGGCTGACGAAACCGGGAACGCTGGCCTCGCCGAGCGGCCCCCCGACCGCTTGGCCCGTCGTCTTCGCGCATCAACGCACGACGTCTGCCCAGGAGATCCCATGCCTGCCATTCCCTCGCTCGGCGGCCTTCGCGGCCGGAGCAACGGCCGAGCCAAAGGCGCCCCCGAGCGCCCGCTGCCCGTCCCCCTTTCGGCGTACGTCGTCGACTGCGCGGTGTACGTGGAGGGCAAGCGCCTGCCCGGTCGCTGGTCGCACTCCGAGGCCATCAAAGAGGTCCGCAAACGGCACGCCGGCTTCGTCTGGATCGGCCTGCACGAGCCCGACGCGGTCCAGATCCAGGGCATCGCGGAGACCTTCGGCCTGCACGAGCTGGCCGTCGAGGACGCGCTCGAGGCGCACCAGCGGCCCAAGCTCGAGCGCTACGACGACACGCTGTTCATGGTGTTGAAGACGGTCCGCTACGTCGAGCACGAGTCGCCCGCGACGGCGAACGAGATCGTCGAAACCGGCGAGCTTATGGCGTTCCTCGGCCGCGATTTCGTGATCACCGTGCGGCACGGGAACCACTCGGGCCTGGCCAGGCTGCGCCGCGAACTCGATCAGGACCCGGAGCGGCTCGACCTCGGGCCGTCCGCGGTCCTGCACGCGATCGCGGACCACGTCGTCGACCACTACCTCGACGTCACCACCGCGATCGAGTCGGACATCGACGAGATGGAGACGCACGTCTTCGCGCCGCGCTCCAAGGTGAGCGCCGAGCAGATCTACTTCATGAAGCGCGAGGTGCTGGAACTGCGCCGTGCGGTCATGCCCCTCGGGACCCCGCTGCAGCGCCTGGCCGAGGGCTACACGCGGCTGATCCCGGACGAGGTCCGCTCCTACTTCCGCGACGTCTCCGACCACCTCACCACGGTCGCGGAGCGGGTCGCGAACTTCGACGAGCTGCTGACCACCCTGGTCGACGCGACACTGGCGAAGATCACGCTCCAGCAGAACACCGACATGCGCAAGATCACCGCGTGGGCGGCGATCATCGCGGTCCCGACGGCGCTGGCCGGTATCTACGGGATGAACTTCGACTACATGCCGGAGCTGCACTGGCGCTTCGGCTACCCGCTGGCGATGACGGTCATCTTCGGCGTCTGCATCCTGCTCTACCGAATATTCCGGAAGAACCGCTGGCTCTGACCGCTCTTCCCTTTCGGTAGTTCTGGAGTTCCCTCATGCCAAGGATCCTGACCAACCTCAAGTTCTGGGCCCTCGCCTTCTGCGTCGTCTGGCTGGGCATCGTGATCGCGATCATCGCCAAGGACCCCGCGTTCGCGCACGGCCCCAAGTAGCGCCTCCGGCATTACGCTGGAGCGCATGAAGGCGCTGGTCGTCGCGGACGAGGTCGAGGAGCGATTGTGGACCTCCGCTGTCCACCATCACCGGGCCGACCTCGTAATCGGTGCCGGCGACCTGCCGTACGACTACCTCGAGTTCCTGGCGAGCGCGCTCGACGTGCCGTGCGTCTTCGTCCCGGGCAACCACGATCCCGACCTGTCCGGCTACACCCGCTACGGCGGGCTGTCCATGAAGGACGGCTTTCCCGCGGTGTGGCCGGGCCCGGCGGGCGGGGTGAACGCGGACGGCCGGATCGTCGACATCGGCGGGCTCCGGTTCGCCGGGCTCGGCGGCTCGGTCCGCTACAACGACGGCCCGAACCAGTGGACGCAACGCCAGCAGGCGCGGCGGGCCCGTCGGCTGGTGCGCCGGGCGCGGTTCCGCCGCTGGCGGGACGGGCGGGACGTCGACGTCCTGCTCACCCACGCGCCGCCGCGGCACTGCGGCGACCGCGAGGACCCGCCGCACCGCGGTTTCGACTGTCTCCATCGCACGATCGAGTTGTTGCGGCCGAAATGGTTGCTGCACGGGCACATCCACCCGCACGGTGAACCCGTGCCGGACCGGGTGGTCGGCGGGACCACGGTACGGAACGTGGTCGGGCACCGGATCATGGAGTTCCTATGAAGGACACCGGATTTCCCAGGGCTGACGCGGAACACGACTTCCTCCGCGCGCGACGGCGTCAGGTGCTGTCCCGGCTGGCGAACTGGCTGCGCGGCGAGCCCGACGACGTCAACATCATGCTGCCGTTCCACGAAGTCGTCGACGCGCTCGGCTATCTCGGCGAGCGGAGGATCGGGGCACGGGTGATCCGGCTCGATTCGATCGTCGGCAGCGTCGACCGCGGCCGCGACTTCGACCGCCGCTTCCGCCCGACCTCCGGCCGCGTCCGCGAACGCTGGGAACGGCTGGCGCTCGCGACCAGGCGCGGCGAGTCGATTCCGCCGATCGAGGTGTACCGCGTCGGGGAACTGCATTTCATCATCGACGGGCACCACCGCGTTTCGGTGGCGCACGCGATGGGACTGTCCACAATAGAGGCGATGGTCACCGAGGTGCGGACCAAACTGGACCCGAGCGGGATCCGGTACCGCGGCGACCTGATCGTCAAGGACTACCGGCGGCTGTTCCTGGAGCGCGTCCCGCTTTCCGGGCAGTCGCGGGCTTCGGTGGTGTTCACGGATCCGTGGGACTACGCGCGGCTCGGTGAGCACGTGGAGGCGTGGGGTTTCCGGCTGATGCAGGACGAAGGCCGCTACTCCGACCGCGCGACGCTGGCGCAACGGTGGTTCGACGAGGAATTCGTCCCGGTGGTGGCGATGCTGAGGCAAGCGGATCTGATCGGCTCGCGCACGGACGCCGAGGCTTATCTGTGGGTCGCTTGCGAACGGTACCGGCTGATCCGGACGCACCGGTGGGACGACGAGGTCTTCGAAGCGGTGCGGTCGCAGTCCCGCTGACGCGCTCCGCGCGTGCAATGAAGGGGACTTTCAATGCAAATTTTGCGATGAAAGTCCCCTTTCATTGCATCTCGCCCTCCCTGCGGACGGCGACCGGGGGCACTCACCGCCCCGTGCTATGAAAGGCCCGTTACTTGCAAATTTTGCAAGTAACGGGCCTTTCATAGCATCCCCCCACGCGCACGGGGACCTACATGTGCACAGCCACCGGAGCGTCCGAGGCGGTCACCTTCGCCGGAGCGCCGGATCGCAGCAGCAGCCCGCAGATCACCGCACCGATCACGAAGATCCACCCGCCCCAAACGAAAGCGGTCGTGTAACTGTGCACGGCCGCTTCGGCCGCGAGTTGCGGCGTAGGCGTCTTGCCGACCAAGAAGGACGTCGCCGCGTTACCGGCCAGCGTGCTCAGCAGCGCGGTCCCGATCGAGCCGCCGACCTGCTGAGCGGTGTTGACCGCCGCGGACGCGACACCGGCGTCGTGCGTGTCGACCCCGAAGGTCGCGACGCTCATCGCAGGCGCCATGGCGAGGCCGATGCCGACGCCCATGATCATCAGCGGGAAGAGCACGCCGCTGGCGTAGGTGCTGGTGGTGTCGATGGCCGAGAGCCAGAACAGTCCGGCCCCGGCGGTCAGCATTCCCAGTGACACCAACGGTTTCGCGCCGAACTTCGGCAGCAGCACGGCTGTCGCCGACGTCGCGCTGGCCATCAGGGTGGCCACCATCGGCAGGAACGCGACCCCGCTCTGCACCGGCGTGAACCCGAGGTTCAGCTGGATGTAGAAGGTGAGGAACAGGAAGATCGAGAACATCCCGATGGCGAGCAGGAACATCGCGAGGTACGAGCCGCCGCGGTCGCGGTCGAGCAGCACGCGCAGCGGCAGGAGCGGGTGTTCGGCCCGCTGCTGGATCACCACGAAAGCGGCCAGCAGCACGACACCGGCGGCGAGGAAACCCCAGACCGAGATCGAGGACCACGAGTCGCGCTCGGCGTTCGCGAAGCCGTAGACCAGGGCGAAAAGCCCTGCTGAGGCGGTGATGGTGCCCGGGATGTCGAGCTTCGGGCGCGGGCCTTCGGTCTCGGAGTTCTTCAGCAGCACGAACGAACCGGCGAACGCGACCACCGCGAAGACGATGTTGACGTACATCGACCAGCGCCAGTCGAGGTACTCGGTCAGCACGCCGCCGAGCAGCAGGCCGATCGCCGCGCCGCCACCACCGATCGCGCCGAAGACACCGAAGGCCTTACCGCGTTCCTTCGGGTCGGTGAAGGTCGTGGTCAGCAGCGAAAGGGCCGCCGGAGCGAGAAGGGCGCCGAAGACACCCTGTGCGGCGCGGGCGACGAGCAGCATTTCGATGCTGCCGGCGGCGCCGCCGATCGCCGAAACGATGGCGAAGCCGGCGAGCCCGACCAGGAAAGCGCGTTTGCGGCCGAAGAGGTCGGCGAGCCGCCCGCCCAGCAAGAGCAGGCTGCCGAACGCGAGCGCGTACGCGGTGACGACCCACTGGCGGGCGTCGTTCGAGAAGTTGAGGTCCTGCTGCGCCGACGGGAGCGCGATGTTCACGACGGTGGCGTCGAGCACCACCATCAGCTGGGCGAGACCGATCATCACCAGGATGAGCCATCTCCTGGCGTGGTGCGGGTTGGTGTGCTGCGTGGCGCCGGCCCCCGGCGGCGTGACGACAGCGGTGGATGACTCAGGCATACGGGCGGTTTCCTCACCGATAGTGACGGAGAAGCTATGTGGAGTAGGTATCTCCCCTTTCGTCGCCAAGGTACCCGAAAAGCGGAGAAGCGTCCTCTACTTCGTTTGTTAAGCTGGACAGATGGCACGGGACCTCGCTCCCGCCGCACCGGCGCGGCCGCTGCGGCGCGACGCCGAACTCAATCGGCAGCGCATCATCGCGGCGGCACGCGATGTCTTCGGCGAGCGCGGGCTCGAAGCGACGCTCGATGACGTCGCGCATCACGCGGGAGTCGGCGTCGGCACCGTCTATCGCCGCTTCCCGAGTAAGGAACACCTGGTCGAGGCCATGTTCGTCGACCAGTTCGAGACGATCCGCCAGTTCGCCGAAGAGGCGCTTCGGGCCGAAGATCCCTGGAAGGGCTTCACCGACTTCACCTGGCGCGCGGCCGAACTGCACGCCGGTGACCGCGGGTTACGCGAAGTCATGCTGTCGAACGTCTTCGGCCAGGAGCGCGTCGCCGAGGCGAAAGCACGCATGGTGCCGTTGATCACACAGCTCGTCGAGCGTGCTCAGACGGCGGGTGTCCTCCGCGCCGACATCGTGCCGACGGACATGCCGCTGCTGCACCAGATGGTCGGTTCGGTCATCGAGTTCACGCACGGTATCCAGCCGGACCTGTGGCGCCGCTGCCTCGCGCTGCTCCTGGACGGCCTGCGCGCCGAACCCGGCCGCGCCACCCCGCTGCCGCATCCGCCGCTGGACTTCGAGGCGCTGGACGAAGTGATGTGCTCCTTCAGGCTGCCGAAGCTGCGTTGACCCGCGTTTAGTCCTCTAGTCGCGGTAGTTGCGCGTGCAAGGACCGCAACTAGAGGACGAAACGCGGTCAGGGGAGCTTCGGGAACATCACGACCGCGGCTTCCCGCGCCGCGGCGCACGTGGCGTCCCCCTCCGCCCCGTCGACGCCGACCACCGAGAGCATCGCCTGCTCGACCCGCTCCGGGGTCCCCGGGATCGGCCGGTGCGTGGTCACCTGGCAGAACGCGCCCGACGTGACGACCTGGGCCTGCCGTCCGCCCAGCGCCTCCGTCGCGCCCGGCGTGGTGTCCGCCCCCACCGACAGCGAGAAGCTGACCTTGCCGCGGATGCAGCTGTGCCCGGACAGCGCCGGGGCGGGTTTGGTCTCCGGTCCCGCGACGGCGTCGAGTTCGTGCTGGTCGAGCGTCGCGCAGGGGGCGACGCGGCCCCACGAGCGCTGGTCGAGGTTCAGCCGTCCGACCTTCCGCGCGGTGATCGCTCCCGACGCGCTGCCGATCGTCGCGTCGGCGATCCGGCAGCGGTCGGCCTGGTTGGCCGGGGCGGTGTTGTCGGAGGTGACGGCGACGGACAGCCGGATCCCGTCGGCGAAGGTCAGCAGCCGCGTACAGGTGGTGTCCTCGTTGAACGTCGACTGCTGGACGCTGACGCCTTCCGGCAACAGGCCGGCGTAGTCGTAGGGCTGGTTGTTCGGATCCTGCCCGGAAGTGATCGGGCCGGTGGTCACGGTGTAGCGGTTGGCGCCCTCGACGAATTCGAGACGGCAGAACTCGAAGGAGGTCAGCGGTGGTTTGACGGCGTTTCCGCCACCGATCACCTTTTTCTGGTCGACCAGGCTGCAGTAATCGAGGGACGAGTAGTCCCCGAGCGCCTCGGCGGCGGTCAGGGCCTCGTCGCGGGCCGTGGTCGGTGACGGCGTCACCGCCGGTTCCGGCGCGGCACAGGCCGCGGCGAGGAACAGGCCACCGAGAACTGCGATCAGACTCTTCGGGCGCACCGGAGCAGTATCGTCAAAACAGCCCGGAACACCACCCCTTACGGGCGAAGAACACAGGGTCAGCCAGGTTTTCGCAGGTGGTCACCTCACGGCGATTTCACGCCCTTAGGGGTCTGTTTCGTTCCGCGGTGGGATGCGGGAGCGGCGTCGCGCGACGAAAATGGGTTTCACACACCGCGACGACCGAGAGGGACGAACCCGTGAGCAACTCCGTAGCCACCCGCCTGACCCGCCCGCGCCAGGGCCGCATGATCGGCGGCGTCTGCGCCGGTCTCGCCAAACGGTTCGGCACCACGCCGGGCAAGGTCCGCCTGCTCGCCGTGCTCTCCTGCCTGCTGCCGGGCCCGCAGTTCATCGTCTACCTCGTGATGTGGCTCGCCCTGCCCGAGAGCGAGTACTGAGCCCCGGGCAGGACGAGCCTTGGTCAAGCCCCGGGAGCGCAGCTCCTCCGTTGAGGGCGGCGGCGGGGGCATGGATGGACTAGGCGGTGTAGGTCAGGTTCTTGCCGCTGGCCCCGTCGAACAGCTTGATCTTGTCGGCGTCGAACCAGAGTTCCACGTCTCTGTTCTCCGCGGCCGAGGACGCCGCGGACAGCCGGGCCACGATCTGCGACTCGGAGCCGGGAACGTCCGAGGATCCGCTGTCGGCGGCCAGATCCGCGAGGTCGGACGACGACGCGGCCTCACCCTCGACCGAGAAGTGCGCGAACTTCTCGGAACCCATCGACTCGAGGACGTCCACGTGGGCGGTGAACGTCGCGCCCTGACGGGCGGACGCGTCCACCAGTGCGGCGTCCTCGAAGTGCTCCGGCCTGATGCCGACGATGACCTCACGCGGCGCGTCGGCGGCCTCGACGAGCTGCCGCACCCGGTCGGTGAGCGGGATGTCGCCCAGCGCACTGCGGGCGGTGCCGTTCTCCAGCGTCGCGGGCACGAAGTTCATCGACGGGCTGCCGATGAACCCGGCCACGAACAGGTTCGCCGGGTTGTCGTAGAGGAACTGCGGCGACCCGATCTGCTGCACGTAGCCCGCCCGGAGCACGACGACCCGGTCGCCGAGGGTCATCGCCTCGGTCTGGTCGTGCGTGACGTACAGCGTCGTCGTGCCCAGCTGCTTCTGGATCTTCGACACCGAGGTCCGCATCTGGCCGCGGAGCTTCGCGTCCAGGTTGGACAGTGGCTCGTCCATCAGGAACGCCTTGGGGTTGCGGACGATCGCACGCCCCATCGCGACCCGCTGGCGCTGCCCGCCGGAGAGGTTCGCCGGTTTGCGGTCGAGGTGCCCTGTCAGGTCGAGGATCTTCGCCGCCTCTTCGACCTTCGCGCGCACGGTCTTGTCGTCGACCTTGGCCAGCCGCAACGGGAACGCCATGTTCTCCCGCACGCTCATGTGCGGATACAGGGCGTAGGACTGGAACACCATCGCGATGTCACGGTCCTTCGGCGCCTTTTCGTTGACGCGCTTGCCGTCGATGCGCAGTTCGCCGGAGGAGATGTCCTCCAGACCGGCGACCATGTTCAGCGTCGTGGACTTGCCGCAGCCGGACGGGCCGACCAGGATGATGAACTCGCCGTCGGCGATGGTCATGTCCACTTCGGACACTGCGAGGGCGCCGTCGGGGTACTTCTTGGAGACTTTTTCGAGAACGATTTCAGCCATGGGTCAGCCCTTCACCGCACCGGACGTCAGCCCCGCCACGATGCGACGCTGGAAGAACAACACGAACAGGATGATCGGGACGGTGATCACCACGGCGGCCGCGGAGATCGTCCCGGTGGGGTCTTCGAACTGCGAGGACCCGGTGAAGAACGACAGCGCCGCCGGGACCGTCCGCGAGGACTCGGTCGAGGTCAGCGAGATCGCGAACAGGAAGTCGTTCCAGCAGAAGATGAACACCAGGATCGCGGTGGTGAACACCCCCGGTGCCGCCAGGGGCGCGATCACCTTCCGGAACGCCTGCGCCGGGGTCGCGCCGTCCATCTTCGCCGCTTTTTCCAGCTCCCACGGGATTTCGCGGAAGAACGCGGAAAGCGTGTAGATCGACAGCGGCAGCGCGAACGTGATGTAGGGCAGGATCAGCCCCGGCCAGGTGTCGAACAACCCCAGCTCACGTTCGATGTTGAACAGCGGCGTCACCAGCGACACCTGCGGGAACATCGCGATCAGCAGCGACATCCCGACCAGCAACTGCTTGCCGGGGAAGTCGAGCCGCGCGATCGCGTACGCCGCCATCGTGCCGAGGACGACCGCGATCACCGTCGCGATGATCGCGATCCCGATCGAGTTCACCAGTGCCCGGATGAACTCCGTGGTCTCGAAGATGTCCGCGTAGTTCTGCCAGGTCCATTCCTTCGGGATGAAGGACCCGTCGTCCAGGGTTTCCTTGGTCTTGAACGAAAGGGACACCACCCACAGCACCGGGAACAGCGCGAACACCAGGACGAGGAGATCCACCACGCCCCACTTGAGTTTGCGGCCGGGAGTGACCGCTCCACCCATCACCATCAGCGCTTACCCCCGTTGTCACTACCAGGTGCGGCCGTGCCGAACACCTTGATGAAGATGAACGCGATGATCGCCACCGTGATGAAGATCAGCACCGCCATCGTCGACCCGATCCCGAGGTTCAACCCCTTGACCAGGTTGTTGTAGGTCTGCATCGACACCGACGACGTGTCCTGCGCGCCGTTGGTGAGCACGAAGATGTTGTCGAAGATGCGGAACGCGTCCAGGGTGCGGAACAGCAGCGCCACCAGGATCGCGGGTTTCATCACCGGCAGCATCACCTTGGTGAACCGCTGCCACGCGGTCGCGCCGTCCATCGACGCGGCCTTGAGCAGGTCGTCCGGCACCAGCGCCAGCCCCGCCATCAGCAGCAGTGCCATGAACGGCGTCGTCTTCCAGACCTCGGCCAGCACGATGATCGCCAGCGAGGGCCAGTACTCGGTCAGCGGCGCGGTATCGGGGAAGAACAGATTCGCCAGATAGCCCGTGTCCGGTGTCCAGGCGTAATACCAGGAGAACGCCGCGACCACCGTCACGATGCCGTACGGGATCAGGGCGACCGTCCGCACGAGGCCCCGTCCGACCAGCGTCCGGTGCATGATCAGCGCCAGGCCCATGCCCAGCACGAACTCGATCACCACCGAAACTATGGTCAACCCCATCGTCGTCCCGAACGCCGTCCACCAGTAACCGTTGGACAGCACCGCGATGTAGTTGTCGAACCCGACGAACTCCTGCTGCGCCGGGAACCGGAGGTCGTAGCGCTGCAGCGAAAGCCAGATCGAGTAGACGATCGGATACCCGGTGACGGCGATCATCACGAACGCCGCCGGGGCGCACAGCCAGAGACCGAGCCTGCGCTCGGCCTTCTTTCCTTCACTGAGAACGGGTTTCGCCTTCTTGCCCGGCTCGCTCTTGGTCGCCGAACCGGCGGTTTCCTGCACGGTCACGGGATCACTCCCTTCGACTGGAGCGCGTCGGCGAGCTGCTCTTTCAGCTTCTCCGCCGTCTTCTGCGGATCGATTTCAGAAGGCGGGGAAAGGATCTTCGACAGCACCGTCGAAGCGTTCTGGTACGCGGGCGTCAGCGGGCGCACCGCGGCGTCCTTGAGCGCGTCCAGGATCGTTTCCCGCATCGGGTACTTCGTGTCCATGCTCGGGTTGTCGTCGCTCACCCCGGCGGTCGCGTCGAGCGGGACCGTGTCGGTGTACAGCGATTCGAGCGTCGGCGGGACACCGTCCTTGAGCGCGGAGAACTTCTGGTTCTTCTCGTTGCGCAGGCACAGCGCGACCTCGTAGGCCTCGGCCTTGTGCTTCGACGTCGAGCTGACCGCCAGGTTGTAGCCACCGATCGTGGTCTTGGCGGGCTTGCCCGCTTCGAGCTGCGGATAGGTGGTCCACTTGAAGTGCTGCAGTTCGTTCTTCTTCTCCTTGGCGTAGGAGGCGTAGACGAACGGCCAGTTCAGTTCGAAGGCGGCGTTGCCGCGCTGGAAGGACTGGCGGACCTCGTCCTCCTTCGAGTTGGTCAGCGACGGGTCGGTGATCCCGGCCGTGGTGACCTTCTTGAGCATCTCCAGCGCCTTGATCGCGCCCGCGTCCATCACGACCGATTTACCGTCGTCGGACAGGATCTTGCCGCCCGCCGACTCGACGAGCGTGTTGTAGATGACCACGAGGCCTTCGTACTGGGCGCCGGTGAACACCACGTTCGCCGGTTTGCCCTGTGCCTTGAGCGCCTGGGCCTGCTGGATCATCTCGTCCCAGGTCTTCGGCGGATTCGGGGTCAGCCTGTCGTCGTACCAGAGCAGCTGGACGTTGGTGTTCTTGGTCGCCGCGTAGAGTTTTCCGTTCCACGTGGCGGTTTCGAGCGGCCCCGGCAGCACACCGGCGGTCGCCTCGGCCTTCGCTTCGCCCGTCCACTCGTCGGCCCAGCCCGCCTCGGCGAACTCGGAGACCCACGTGACGTCCAACCCCAGTACGTCGAGTGAATCGTCGCCGGCGGCCAGCCGGCGGACCATCTGTTCCCGCTGGCCGTCGGCCGGGCGCGGGAGCTTGTTGTAGACGACCTCGTACCGCCCGTTCGAGGCCTTGGTGCATTCGTCCACAACGGACTGGAAGTTGTCTTCGGGCGCGTAGTAGACGTTGATCTTGAGTCCGGCATCCGACCCACAGCCCGCCAGCAGGCCGACCGTCAGCGCTGTCGCGCCGAGTAGCGAGCCGGTGCGGCCTGGTGAGCGGCCCCTCCGGCTCGCGCTCATCCTCTTCCCCATGAGGCCTCCTCACCCGCGCACGGCCGGGGATTCGGCGGCACTAGGACGCGTTGAAGAAGCCGCGCGCCAGCACCCCGACGTGCTAGTGCTCGGGCGGACCCCGCTGGAGTACGTGACCGCCCGACTGGTGTTGTGCAACCTATTCCGGGCGATCTACGCCCGCAAGCAGTATCGGTAACGATTCAGCGGATCGCACGACGAACAGGTGAACCAGTACCGCCGAATGTCACCGATGCGGTCGCAGCGCGAGCTGAGCGAGGAGCTCCCGGCCCTGTTCGGCCGAACGCGGCTGACAGAGAACGTCGTAGCGGTTGGCGACCAGTTGGCTCGCCGACGAGAAGTCGCGGCGGGACATGCTGTAGCTGATGGCCGCGAAGACCGTCCACGCCAGAATCCCGAGCAGGAGCCCGCCGATCACCGGCTGCCAGGCGAAACCCTGGTTGTTGAACATGCCCAGCAGCAGGCCGATGATCAGGCCGAACCACGCGCCCGACACCGCGCCGGTGCCCAGCACCCGGCCCCAGCTCAGCCTGCCGAGAACACGCTCGACGAGCATCAGGTCGACACCGACGATCGTCACGTCGGTGACCCCGAATTCCTTCTCCGCGAGAAAATCGACGGCGTGCTGCGCTTCGCCGTACGTCGCGTAGGAGCCGATCGGCCAGCCTGAAGGCGGTGTCGGCAGCCTGGGCAACCCACCCGCGGCCCGGCCGCCTCCGCCAAAGGGAGCACTCACGTAATCACCTCTCGCCCGTCCTGGTCCATCTTCTCAAGGACGGGCGAAAGGCGCGAACGTTCAGGAGCGTGACTTGTATTCGCGGAGCAGGCCACGGCTGATGATGGTCTTCTGGATCTCGCTGGTGCCCTCGCCGATGAGCAGGAACGGGGCCTCGCGCATCAGGCGCTCGATCTCGTACTCCTTGGAGTAGCCGTAGCCGCCGTGGATGCGGAACGAGTCCTGGGTGACCTCGGCGCAGTACTCGCTCGCGATCAGCTTGGCCATCCCGGCCTCGACGTCGTTGCGCTCGCCGGAGTCCTTGAGACGGGCGGCGTTGACCATCATCAGGTGCGCGGCCTCGACCTTGGTGGCCATCTCGGCGAGTTTGAACGCCACCGCCTGGTGCTCGGCGATCGCCTTGCCGAAGGTCTTGCGCTGCTGGGCGTATTCCACCGCGAGCTCGAACGCGCGGATCGCGATGCCGCAGGCGCGCGCGGCGACGTTGACGCGGCCGACCTCGACACCGTCCATCATGTACGCGAAGCCCTTGCCCGGCGCTTCGCCGAGGACCTTGTCGGCCCCGATCTTGAAACCGTCGAAAACGGCCTCGGTGGTGTCGACTCCCTTGTAGCCCATCTTGTCGATCTTGCCGGGGATGGTGAGGCCGGGAGCGACCTCGCCGAAGCCCTCGGGCTTCTCGACCAGGAACGTGGTCAGGTTCTGATGGGCCTTCTCGGCGCCCTCGTCGGTCTTGACGAGCAGCGCGATCAGGTTGGAGCTGCCGCCGTTGGTCAGCCACATCTTCGAGCCGTCGATGACGTAACCGTCGTCGGTCTTGCGGGCGCGGGTCTTGATCGCGGCGACGTCGGAGCCGAGATCCGGCTCGGACATCGAGAACGAGCCGCGGACCTCCCCGGTCGCCATGCGGGGCAGGAAGTGCTGCTTCTGCTCCGGCGTCCCGTGGCGGGAGATCATGTGCGCCACGATGAAGTGCGTGTTGATGACGCCGGAAACGCTCATCCAGCCGCGCGCGATCTCCTCGACCACGAGCGCGTAGGTCAGCAGTGATTCGCCGAGGCCGCCGTACTCCTCCGGGATGGTGAGCCCGAACAGGCCCATCTCCTTCATCCCCTCGACGATGTCGGTGGGATAGGTGTCGGAGTGCTCGAGTTCCTGCGCGCGCGGGATGACCTCCTTGTCCACGAACTGGCGGACCGTGGCCAGGATTTCGGACTGCACGTCGGTCAAGCCGGCGGTCTGGGCGAGGCGAGCCATCGCTGCTCCCTAAATTCGCGCGCACCGGGCTCCCGGCGCTGGGTTACCGGTGAGTATGACGCCTGTCCGGGGACCTCGCTATGAGCGCAGTCACGCGTACGCCATCCGTGACCATGGCACTACAGTGACAGGCCGATCACAGTCCGAGGGGGACGAAGATGACTCAGCAGCCCTTTGGTGGGTTCCCACCGCAACAGCAGTACGGCTTTCCGAACCAGCCTCCGGCGCAGAGCAAGGACTCCGGTCTGGCCATCGCCGCCTTGATCTTTTCACTCTTCGGGCTGATCGGACTGGTGTCCGTGATCCCGGGGATCGTCCTGGGCCACGTCGCCTTCGCGAAGGCCAGGCGTGGCGAAGCGGGCGGCAAGGGGATGGCGCTGGCCGCTTTCGTCGTCGGCTATCTGATGATCATCCTGTACGCCATCGCGATCCCGGTCGTCTTGAGCATCGCCGCGAAACACGGGGCTTTCCGCTAGCGATACCGTCCTGAGCCGACGAGGGGACCCCGCATGACGAATCCGCACGACCCGTATGGGCAACAGCAGCAGCCTTCCGGGCAGTTCCAGCAGCCGTACGGCCTCCAGCCGTACCAGCCTTCGCAGCAGTTCTACGTCCAGCAGACCTACGTGCGACCGCCGGACCAGGGCATGGCCGTGGCGTCGCTGGTGTGCTCGCTGATCGGGCTGATCATGTGCTTCCCGGCGATCCTGGGGATCATCTTCGGGCACATCGCGCTCTCGAAGGCCAAACGCGGCGAAGCGGGCGGCAAGGGCATGGCGCAGGCCGGGATGATCATCGGCTACGTCGTCACCGGGCTGTGGCTGATCCCGGTCGTCCTGTGGTTCGTTTTCGTGGTGTTCGCGATCGGTGCCGCGGGCGTCTCGTGACCCGTGCCCGGATACGGTGGGGTCCCGCACGAACCAGGGGGCCAACCGGATGAGCAGCAGTTCCGACCCGCAGGACACGCCGTCGACGTCGTCCTACACCGACTCGAACACTTACTCGGATCCGACGTCCGCGTCGGAAACGGTGTCGAACCCGTCGCCCGCGGAACCGCAGCGGTTCGAGCCGCCCGCGCCGTTCACGCCGCCTCCGCCGTTCGAGCCGCCCGCGCCGTTCGGAGCGCCCGCCGCTTCCGATCCCGCGCCTGCTGCTCCTGGTGATGCCACCGAGTCTCAGCCGTTCGGGCAGGCCATCGACCCGCTGACCGCCGAGCCCGTTCCGCCTGCCTTCGCGACTCCGGACGCGACGGCTCTTCCCGCCTACCCGGCCGCGCCTCAGCCGATGGCGTACCCGCCGCAGCCATACGTCCAGCCGTACAACCCGTACGCGGGAACGGCGGCGCCGCGTTCGCAGGACAACGGGATGGCGATCGCCGGACTGGTGTGCTCGCTCGTCGGGATCTGCTCGTGCGTGACGGTGATCGTCGGGCTGATCCTGGGGCACATCGGGCTGGCGAAGGCGAACCGCGGTGAAGCGGGCGGGCGCGGTATGGCGCTCGCGGCGGTGATCATCGGCTACGTCGTGCTGGCGCTGTACGTCGGGTTCTTCGGGACGTTGATCATCTTGGGTGTCAACGGCGAGCTGGATTAGCGGGTCTCGTGAGTGGTAAAGGCGGTTCTAACCGTCCTTACCACTCACGAGTCCTGGAGCCGCGTCGTCCGGTTCGCGAGGAGCGGGCGCCACCTGGCCGTTGTCCTCCGGCGTCTCCTTCTTCGGCGTTTCCTTCTTCGGCGTGTTCGCGTCGAGGAAGCGCAGCAGTTCCACCGGGAACGGCAGGACCAGCGTCGAGTTCTTCTCCGCCGAGACCTGCACGACGGTCTCCAGCAGCCGCAGCTGCATCGCCGCCGGGGTGTCGGCCATGGTCGCGGCCGCCTGCGAAAGCTTGTACGACGCCTGCAGTTCACCATCGGCCGAGATGACCCGCGCGCGCCGTTCTCGTTCGGCTTCGGCCTGGCGTGACATCGAGCGTTTCATCGATTCCGGCAGCGCGACGTCCTTGATCTCGACCCGGTCGATGTGGATTCCCCAGTCCAGCGCCGGGTTGTCGATCATCAGCTCCAGGCCCTCGTTGAGCCGTTCGCGGTTGGACAGCAGGTCGTCCAGCTCGCTCTTGCCGATGATGGACCGCAGCGACGTCTGCGCGACCTGGCCGACGGCCGAGCGGTAGTCCTGCACGTTCACCGCGGCCAGTACCGGGTCGACCACCTTGAAGTACACGACCGCGTCGACCCGCACGCTGACGTTGTCGCGGGTGATGCCGTCCTGCGCGGGGATCGGCATCGTGATGATCTGCATGTTGACCTTCTGCAGCCTGTCCGCGAACGGGATCAGCAACGCGAGACCGGGCTCCCGGATCGTCGCGCGCACCCGGCCGAACCGGTAGACGAGGCCGCGTTCGTACTGTTTCACCACGCGAAGGCTCGTCGCGAGCCAAGCACCGCCCGCGACGGCGATCGTACTGAGAATCTCCACCACCATGACTGCTCCCGGGGTTGTGTTCTCCCTGTTGACGGTACGCCCGGCGGGTCACGGGGGAAACACGGTGGACAGGCCTGCCAAGGTGGGTTCGTGACCGGTTTCAAGATCCCGCCCAAGTTCCTCGACCGCGCCGCCGGCCTCGGCCCCGGAGCCGCCGAATGGCTCGACTCCCTCCCGTTCCTCGCCGAGAAGTACACGGCCAAGTGGAATCTCGAACTCGACGGCGAGGCCATGCACGGCTTCGTCGGCGTCGCCCAGCCCGTGCGCCGCGCGGACGGCTCCCCCGCGATCCTCAAGCTCGGCTGGCCGCACGAGGAATCCGACGACGAACCCCTTGCACTGTCCACTTGGGCCGGTCAGGGTGCGGTCCTGATGTACGACAACGTTCCTGAGGACGGCGTGCTGCTTCTGGAGCGCCTCGACGCCACCCGGTCGCTCGAAACGGAGCCGATCCAGGAGGCCGTCGAGACCATCGGCGCGATGGCGCGACGGCTGGCCGTCCCCGCTCCCGAAGCGCTGCAGCGGTCCCTTCGCGAGGAGGCCGCGGAGCTGGTCGCCGAACTCCCGGAGTCCTGGAGCGAGCTGGGCGAACCCTTCGACCGGAAGTACATCGACGCGGCGGTCGAGATCTGCGCGGACCTCGGTCCCACGGCCGGCGAGCTGATGGTGAACGAGGATCTGCACTTCGAGAACGTCCTGGCGGGTGAGCGCGAACCCTGGCTGGTGATCGACCCGAAGCCGCTTTCGGGCGACCTCGAGTTCGGTGCGATCTCGATCCTCTGGAACCGTGCGGACGAGTCCACAATGGACGACAAGATCGCGTGGTTCACCAAGGCGGCCGGGGTGGACGCCGAGCGCACACGCGCGTGGACTCTCGTCCGCGCGGTGGAGAACTGGATCTGGCTCCACGAAGACCTCGCCGAGGGCGCCTCGCCCGAATCCATCGCCGAAGACCCGGCCTACGCCGCCGTCCCCGGAATCGCCGCCTGGGCATTGCGGTGATCACACGAATCGTCTCCCGGCCCGGGAGCCGATAACCTTCGGGCATGGCCGCCTTGAACAGGGTATTCGCAGCTCAGCTGGCCGGTTTGCCGGTTTTCGGACCCGATGGTGAATCGATCGGCAAGGTGCGGGACCTGGTGGCGGGTCTCCGGCTCGACCAGCAGCCGCCGCGGATCCTGGGCATCGTCGTCGAGCTGACGACGAGGCGCCGGGTGTTCGTGCCGATGTTGCGCGTGACCTCGATCGAGCCGACCGCCATCACGCTCGCCACCGGTTCGGTCAACATGCGGCGGTTCCACCAGCGGCCCAACGAGGTGCTGGTGGTCGGGCAGCTGTTCGACGCGTACGCCACGCTCGCGGGCTCGGACACCCGGGTCACGGTCGTCGACGCCGCCATGGAGCCGACGCGGACCCGGGACTGGGTGCTCGCGAAACTCGCGATCCGCGAGCGGTCGAGCAGGCTCGGCCTCGGCAGGCGCCGCGCGCCGATGCAGGTGCTGCCGTGGTCGGAGGTGTCCGGCCTCGGGCTCACCGACCTGACCGGCCAGACCCAGGGCGCGGCGCAGCTGCTGATGCTGTTCGACACCATGCGCGCGGCGGACGTGGCCGCCACCGTGCGGGACCTGCCGCTGAAACGGCGGCACGAGGTCGCCGACGCGATGGACGACGAGCACCTCGCCGACCTCCTCGAGGAGCTCCCCGACGACGACCAGAAGGAACTGCTGTCCTACCTCGCCGAGGAACGGGCCGCCGACATCCTCGAGACGATGAACCCCGACGACGCCGCCGACCTGCTGGCCGAACTGGCGCCCGCCGAGCAGAGCCGCTTCCTGGAGCTGATGGAACCCGAGGAGTCGGCGCCGGTGAAGCGGCTGCTGAAGTACTCCTCCGACACCGCGGGCGGGCTGATGACGCCCGAGCCGGTGGTGCTGACGCCGGACGCCACCGTCGCGGAGGCGCTCGCGCACATCCGCAACGCCGACCTCCCGGTGGCGCTGGCGAGCATGGTGTTCGTCTGCCGTCCGCCGACGGAAACGCCGACCGGGCGTTTCGTCGGCGTCGTGCACTTCCAGCGTCTGCTGCGCGAACCGCCCGCGGAGATGGTGGCGAGCGCCGTCGACAGCCAGCTGCCCGCGCTGCGGCCGAACGCCACCTTGTCCGAGGTCACCCGCTACTTCGCCGCCTATAACCTCACCTGCGGGCCGGTGGTGGACGCCGAGGACCATCTTCTGGGCGCGGTCACCGTCGACGACGTCCTCGACCACCTGCTCCCGGAGGACTGGCGCGAGACCGGGCTGCACGACATCACCGGCGATATCACTGTCGACACAGAGGAGGCCGAACGTGCCTGAGCTGACGTCCGGGCGGCGGCTGGACCAGCCCCGCGGCCAAGGCCGGTTCAGGCTGAACATGGATCCGGACACCTTCGGCAAGCTCACCGAACGGGTCGCGCGGTTCCTCGGCACCGGCAAGTACCTGTTCTGGCAGACCCTGACCGTCATCGTCTGGATCGTGCTGAACCTGGTGGCGGTCTCCCTGCAGTGGGACCCGTACCCGTTCATCCTGCTGAATCTGGCGTTCTCGACGCAGGCCGCGTACGCCGCTCCGCTCATCCTGCTGGCGCAGAACCGGCAGGACGACCGCGACCGCGTCTCGCTGGAGGAAGACCGGAATCGGGCCGAGCAGACCAAGGCGGACACCGAATACCTCGCCAGGGAGCTCGCGTCACTGCGGATCGCGGTCGGCGAGGTCGCCACGCGCGACTTCCTGCGGAGCGAGCTCGACCGCCTCCGGGAGGATCTTGATGCCAAGCCGCGCAAGGGCAAACCCGACCGTGCCGCTACCGGTACGTAACATGGAGGCGTGACCAGTACGCAGCAACTCCCCAGCGTCGACGATGTCCGCACCGCGCTGAAGGCCGTGTACGACCCGGAGATCAAGAAACCGATCACCGACCTCGGCATGGTCAAGGGCGTGGAGGTGGGTTCGGACGGTGTGGTCACCGTCGGGATCTACCTGACGGTCGCCGGTTGCCCGTTGAAGGCGACGCTGACCAAGGACACCACCGATGCCGTCGCGAAGCTCCCTGGCGTCAGCGACGTCAAGGTCGAGCTCGACGTCATGAACGACGAGCAACGTACGGAACTGCGAAAATCGTTGCGCGGTGACGCCACCGAACCGGTGATCCCGTTCGCGCAGCCGGGTTCGCTGACGCGGGTCTACTGCGTCGCGTCCGGCAAGGGCGGCGTCGGCAAGTCCTCGGTGACGGTGAACCTCGCGGCCGCGATGGCCGAGCGCGGGCTCTCCGTCGGCGTGGTCGACGCGGACATCTACGGCCACTCGGTGCCGCGGATGCTCGGCACGCACGAAAAGCCGACCAAGGTCGACACCATGATCATGCCGCCGCAGGCGCACGGCGTGAAGGTCATCTCGATCGGCATGTTCACCCCGGGCAACCAGCCCGTCGTGTGGCGCGGGCCGATGCTGCACCGCGCGCTGCAGCAGTTCCTCGCCGACGTCTTCTGGGGCGACCTCGACATCCTGCTGCTGGACCTGCCGCCGGGCACCGGCGACATCGCGATCTCGGTGGCGCAGCTCATCCCGAACGCGGAGATCCTGGTCGTCACCACCCCGCAGCAGGCGGCCGCCGAGGTGGCCGAGCGCGCGGGCGCGATCGCGCTGCAGACGCGGCAGCGGATCGCCGGGGTCATCGAGAACATGTCGTGGCTCGAAACGCCCGACGGCGAGCGGATGGAGATCTTCGGCTCCGGCGGCGGGCAGTCCGTGGCCGACTCGCTGTCGAAGTCGGTCGGCTCGACCGTGCCGCTGCTCGGGCAGATCCCGATGGACCCGCACGTGGTCACCCTCGGCGACGCGGGCACGCCGATCGTGCTGGCGGAGCCGGACGCGCCGGCGTCGCTCGTGCTCAAGGAGGCGGCGAAGAAGCTGACCGTCCGGGCGCGCGGGCTGGCCGGGATGATGCTGAACGTGACTCCCGCGGGGCGCTGATCTCGGGTCCGTCCCCCGCTGACGCAATGAAGGGGACTTTCATTGCAAATTTTGCAATGAAAGTCCCCTTCATAGCATTCGGAGTACCACGCAACTAGAGGACTAAACGCGGGAGGGGTCAGGTGGCGTCGGGGTCGACCGGAGGGCGCTCGCCCGGCTTCAGCGGCTCGGGCTGCGCGGCGGTCGCGGGGTAGCCGTTGGGCTTCGAAGCGCCGTTCGTGGCACCGTTGGTCCCGTTGGCGCCATTGGTGCCGTTGACGTCCTTGAGCCCCAGCGGATCCGAGTCACCGTCGAACAAATGCTGGGTGACGACCCGCTTCGGGTCGAAGTTCCGCAGGCCACGCAGGTCCTCCAGCGGCTTGCGCAGCTGATCGAACTCCGGGCCCATCTCCTCACGCAGTTGCGTCTTGGCCCCGGTCGCGAACTCGCGGACTTTGCGGACGCTCTTCGCTATCCACGCCGCCGCTTCAGGGAGCCGCTCCGGACCGAGAATGAACAGACCCGCGACGATGATGATGAGGATCTCGCCCCAGCCGACACTTTCGAACACCCGTGTGAACCTCCGCCTCGGCGTCTTCCCCGTTCAGGGTACCCGTCCGAACTTGCTAGTCCGAGGCCAGTTTCACGTCCACGACGAGTGAAGACCCATCCCGGACAAGGCGGACAGGGACCATCTCGCCGACTTCGCGCGCGCGGACCGCGACGAGCAGCTCCGCCGAGTCGCGCACGAGCCGTCCGCCGACCTCGGTGATCACGTCGCCTTCCTTGATCCCGGCCGACGCGGCCGGGCCGCCGGGGGCGACATTGCGCACCTGCGCGCCCATGGTGCTGGAGCCCGCGACGGTCGACGAAGCGTTGATGCCGATGTCGGGGTGGACGACTTTTCCGTCCTTGATCAGTGTTTTCGCGATTTTCACCGCGTAGTCGCTCGGGATGGCGAAGCCGATGCCGATGCTGCCGCCCTCGGCGCTGGACGAGCGGATCGCCGAGTTGATCCCGACCAGCGCGCCGGTCGCGTCGACGAGCGCGCCGCCCGAGTTGCCGTGGTTGATCGCGGCGTCGGTCTGGATGGCTTCGTAGATCACCGGGGCGCTGCCGCCGTCGCCGCCCGCGGTCACCGGGCGGTTGAGCGCGCTCACGATGCCGGCGGTGACCGAGTTCTGCAGTGCCAGCGGCGAACCGACGGCGATCACCGAATCGCCGACGGCGAGGTCCGCGGACTTCCCGACCTGCAGTGCGGTCAGGTTCTTGACGTCGACCTTGACCACCGCCAGGTCGGTTTTGGCGTCGGCGCCGACGACCTTCGCCTCGACGCGCCTGCCGTCGAAGAACACGGCGGTGACCTTGGTGGCCGTGTCGGCCGTCGCGGCGGAGATCACGTGCTCGTTCGTGAGCACGTAGCCCTGGGTGTCGATGACGACGCCGGAGCCCTGCTGGCCGGAGTCGGCGCCGGGTTTGAACACCTCGAGCGAGACCACGGCGGGCGCCACCCGGTGGGCGATGTCCGCGATCGAGCCCGCCGGGCGCTCCTTGGCCGCGTCGGCCTCGGAAATGCTGGCCTGCCCTGTCAGCTCGGTGCCGGTGTCGGCGAACCACCAGCCGATCAGCCCGCCCGCGGCACCGATGACCAGCGCGACGCCGACGAGGATCGCCAGCGCCTTCGTCTGCACGCGACGCCCGAAGAGGACCTCCGGAAGACTCAGCAGCGCACCTTGCGGGCGCTTCGCGTCCTTCTCGGCTTCCGACTCCTGCTGCACGGCGGGCCCGGCGAGCACCGCGCCGGAGGAGGGGTCGCGCCACGGGTCCGACGTCGTGGTCCAGAGCGGGCTTTCCGCGCCGTTCGTGGAAGCTTCGGAGCCGTTGCTCCCGTGCGGCCGCTCCAGCACGACGCCCTCGGCGCCCGGCGGGCGGCGGAAGGCTTCGGCGAGCGATTCCGGCGTCGGCGGCGCCAGGTTCATCCCCGGCGCGGCCTGCCCGTTCGTCCCGGGCTGGTACAGCTTGTCGAAGGCGCCGTCGACGCCACGCGGCCTGCCGAACGTGGCCGCCTGCGCCGGATCGACGGCGGGCCTGGCCAGCGGGCGCGGTGCCAGCCGATCCCCCGCCGGGTCACCAGGCTGCTGCGGATTCGCGTTCGGCTGCTCGGTCATCATTCCCCGGGGCTGAGATCAGGTTGGCCGGACGCGAGAGTACGCCAGGCCTTGCCCTGGATTCTGCCGTGACCACGGTGAAGTGCGCGTTGATTCCCCGGATCGGCCAGAAATGTGACACTTGAAGCAACCATGTCTCACGTCTGGCAGTCTAACCGGCATGTCGGAAAATCACGGGGGACAGTTCCCGCCTCACCAGCAGTGGTCCCAGCAACAGCAGCAGTGGCCCCAGCAGCAGGGTTGGCCGCAGCAACCGCCCAAGAAGAAGGGTTTGTCCACGAAGCTGAAAGTGCTGCTGCTCGTCGGCGCGCTCGTCGTGGTCGGCGGCGGGATCGGCCTGATCTTCGTGCTGAAGGCGGCCGTCGGGCCGGAGAAACAGGCGAAGGGCCTGACCGAGGGCGACTGCGTCGTGCTGACCGGCTCCGGCAAGGAGGCGGACGCCGCCAAGACGTCGTGTGATTCCCCGCAGGCGCCCTACGCGGTGAGCCTCACCGGCGTCGCCAAGGGCGACTGGAACTGCAAGGACGGCTTTTACCAGTACACCGTCCCCCGGCCGGGTCGCGGCGACGGCGTCGCCCTGTGCCTGGCGATCAATGCCAAGGTCGGGCTGTGCTTCGACGACATCGAGAGCAAGACCCCGCCGCCGCTGAAGGACTGCGGCTCGGCGCGGCTGAGGATCAGCGAGGTCTTCCCGCAGATGAGCGTGGTGAACAGTCCGTGCGCCGAAGGCACGGCGGAGGTCATCTCCTACGCCAGCTACGGGACTTCGAACTTCAAGAGCGCGACGATCTGCTTCGTCAAACCCTGACGAAGCGGATCAGCGGGCCGAGATGGGCACGGGCAGGCTCGACGTGCTCGGGCTCGGCGCGGGGCTGTGCGACGGTTCCGGCTTGGTGCCGCCGCCCAGCTGCGCGGGCAGCAGACCGGCGTTGACACCCTGCGGGGGTACGAACGCGGGACTCGGCTGGTCTTCGACGCCCTCACCCGAGGTCGCGACCAGGGCCAGGGCGCTCAGCACCAGACCCGAAACGACGACGCCGGCGCCCTGCGCGTACTTCCGCCGTGCGAGGCCGAACTTTCCACCACCGAGGACATTCGGGGACTGGCCCAGTGGCGCCGATGAGCCCAACGGGGCTGTCCCGCCCAGCACTCCGGTGTCACGAAGGCCGGCGACCCTGTCGGGCCGCTGGATGGCCACCAGCTGACCGTCGGCCGTCATCGCCAGGTTGTCCGGCGCGCCGGGAAGTTCGGTGTTCTGCGGGATGGAGCACAGGCTGGCCAGGAAACCCGCCGACATCGACGGGGCTCCCGCCTGCTTCACGGCGGTGACGGCCTGGCGCTGCGCGGTGACCTCGGCCGCACACGACGGGCAGCGGGCGATATGCGCCGATGCCCTGTCCTGGGCGCCGAGGGTCAGCTCGCCGTCCACGAAGGCGACGATGGCGTCCGGAAGCAGATGCGACTCGGGGAGTCCCCAGCCTCGCGGTGCGGTCATACCCCCACCTTCGCAGACTCCTGCGCCGCGGCGCGACGACGCTCCAAAGAAGCGCGAAGCGCCTGGCGGCCACGGTGGATCCGGCTGCGCACGGTGCCGAGCTTGACACCGAGAGTGGCGCCGATCTCCTCGTACGAGAGGCCTTCGACGTCACACAGCACGACCGCGGCACGGAACTCGGGCGGCAGCTCGTCGAGCGCGGCCTGCAGGTCCGGGTCGAGATGGGTGTCCGAGTAGACCTGCTCCGGGCTCGGGTCGTCACCGACGATGCGGTCGGTGTCCTCGGGGAGGCCTTCCATCCGCACGCGTGAGCGGCGGCGGGCCATGTCGAGGAAGAGGTTCGTGGTGATGCGGTGCAGCCAGCCTTCGAACGTGCCGGGCTTGTAGGACGCGAGGGAACGGAAGACCCGGATGAAGGTCTCCTGCGTCAGGTCCTCGGCGTCGTGGGCGTTACCGGTCAGTCGGTACGCCAGCCTGTAGACGCGATCGGCGTGTTCACGCACGACCTCGTCCCACGAAGGTGGCGTCCATGCGGTCTCGTCCACGGTCACCGGCGTGACCTGGTCCGCGTGCTGGTCCTGCATCGTCTCCTGCATCGGGGAAGTAGGCACCTCCATCAGCGTCTTCTCCCAACTACTCCACCCAACGCGGGCGATGTGCACGGTGTTCCCGTTGTCGAGACCCAGTCTGTCCGGCCTGCTTATGTTTCTAGTGAGACAGGACTGAGAAGAGGCTGAGAAGTCGGTACCAGGGAGTCTTCGCTGTTTTGTCCACAGGCAGCGCTAACCTCCGCGTGTGAATTCCGGGACGCATGCGGGCTCGCCAGCCGAGGCCGCCGACGCCGACCTCGTCGACGGGTACCTCCCCGACGACGAGGTACTGGCCACCGCGCGGGCGCGGTCGGCCGATCTGGGGTGCGGTCCGCTGAGCGCGGGCGCGGGCGCGACGCTGCGTTTTCTCGCCACGACACTGCGCGCGAAAGCCGTCGTCGAGGTCGGGACCGGGGCGGGCGTGAGCGGGTTGTGCCTGCTCAGGGGCATGGTCGACGACGGGATCCTCACCTCGATCGACATCGAGCCCGAGTACCACCGGGCGGCCAGGTCCGCGTTCCGGGAGGCCGGCTACCCGCCGGGACGGACCCGGCTGATCATGGGCCGCGCGCTCGACGTCCTCCCCCGGCTCACCCCCGGCGGCTACGACCTGGTGTTCGTCGATTCGGCGCCGATCGAGTACCCGAGTTGCTACGAGAAGGCTGTCGCGCTGCTCCGGCCCGGCGGGATACTGGCGTTCCACAACGTCTCCGGCGCCCGAGTGACGGATCCCTCACGGCGCGATCCGGACACGCTCGCGCTGCGCGAGGTCGCGCGGGCCTTCCGGGAGGACGAGCGACTGGTCCCGGCGCTGCTGCCGGTGGGTGGCGGACTGCTGGTCGCCGCGATCGCGTAGCAAGGGACTCGCGCAGTCATCTGAAGGACGCTTTCACCGCGTCGGACGCGGCGAAGGGCGCTTTCACCACGTGCGATGCGGGGAAAGTCCCCTTCAGCACGGCGACCGCCGCGATGGCGAGCCAGGCGGCGGTGAGCACGATCAGCCAAGTCCAGCCCGCGTGCCCGTAGACGGTCGCGCCGACGGCGCCGCCGATGCTGCTGCCGAGGTAGTACGAGAGCGTGTAGAGCCCGCCGACCTGGCCTCGGGCGTTCTCGGGAGCCTCCGCGGCGGCCCAGCCGTTGGCGACCGCGTGCGCGGCGAAGAACGCGCCGGTCAGCACCACGAAACCGAGGATGACCAGCGACAGCGAGTCGGACAGCGTCAGCGCGGCGCCCGCGATCGTGAGCAGCAGCGCGCCCGCGAGCGACCGGCGGCGCCCGAACCGGCCGACGAGCCTGCCCGCGGTCGCCGACGAGACCGAGCCCATCGCGTAGGCGAGGAAGACGAGCGACGCGATCGCGGGCGAGAGGTTCAGCGGCTCGCCGGTCAGGCGGAATCCGGCGGCGTTGTACAGCGCGACGAACGAGCCCATCGCCAGCAGCGCGACCGCGTACTGGACCAGCAGGACCGGCTTCCGGACGGCCGCTCCGAGCCCGGCCAGCACTGCCCTGCCCTGCTCGCGCAGCCGCTCTGACCTGCGACGATCGTCGGAAGTGATAGCAAAGGTCCCTTGCTCCCCCGGTGGCAGGGCCAGCACCGTGACCACCGCGCAGACCAGCCCGATCCCGGCGACGACGAGCAGCGCGCCGTGGTAGCCGAACGGACCGGCGGTGAACCCGGCCGCGAGCCTGCCGACCATGCCGCCGACGGTGTTCCCGGCGATCATCGCGCCCACCGCGGCCGCGAGCCCGGCCTTGCCGAGCCGTTCCGCGAGGTAGGCCGCGGCCACTCCGGGGAACCCCGCGATGGCGATCCCCTGCAGTGCCCGCAGCACCAGCAGCGCCGGGTAGCTGGGCGCCAGCGGCAGCAGGAAACCGAACACGACCGACGCGACCACCGAGGCGATGATCACCGGACGCCGTCCCACCACCTCGGAGAGCGCCGCGATCGGCAGGACGGCGATCGCGAGCGCGCCGGTCGCGACGCTCACCGCGAGCGACGCGCCGCCGGGGTCGAGGTGGTACTGCTCGGCCAACTGCGGCAGCACCGGCTGTGGCGCGTAGAGAAGGGCGAACGAGGAGATCCCGGCCGCGGCGACGGCGATCGTGACCCGGCGGGTGGTTCCGGTGGCAGGCACGATCTTGAAGCTAAGCCGGGCTAATCAATACGTCCAATACGCTCATCTGTCACAATCGATACCGTGATGAATGAAAGGATGACCGCCCAGCTAGCCCCCCAGCTCGCGCTGCTCACCGCACTTCGCCGCACGACGAACGTCACACGCGCGGCCGAACTGCTCGGCGTCCCGCAGCCCACGGTAAGCCGCCGGATCTCGGCGCTCGGCGAGGCGCTCGGCGCCCCGCTGACGGTCCCCGACGGCCGCGGCATCCGGCTCACCCGGGCCGCCGAACTGCTGGCCGACGCCGCCGAACGGGCCCTCGCCGCCGTCGACGCCGGAGTCCGCCAAGCCCGCGAAGAGGTCGACCCGGGATCCGGGCACATCGTCCTCGGCTTCCTGCACCTGCTCGGCCGTTCGCTGGTCCCCACCCTGCTCCGCGGCTACCGCGCGGACCATCCCCACGTGCGCTTCACGCTGGTCCAAGGCTCACGTCAGGACATGGTCGACAGGCTGACCAGCGGCGAACTCGACCTCGCGCTGCTCGCGCCCGCCCCGGTCGACGACCCGCTTCTCGACACCGCCGTGCTCGCCGAGCAGGAGATCTTCCTCTCCGTCCCGACGTCACACCGCCTCGCCGAGCGGCCCAGCGCGGCCATCGAAGATCTCAAGGACGAGGAGTTCGTCCTCCTCGAGACCGGCTACGGCCTCCGCACCATCACAGACGACCTGTGCGCCGAAGCGGGCTTCGAGCCGAAGATCGCCTTCGAGGGCCAGGAGTCCGACACCGTCCGAGGACTGGTCGCGGCCGGGCTCGGGGTGGCGCTGCTCCCCCGGTTCGAACCCGGCAGCCCGGCGGGCGTCGCCGAAGTCCCGCTGGTGCCGCCGGTCGGGCGGACCATCGGGCTGGCGTGGCGGAAGGACGTCGTCCTGACTCCCGCGGTCATGCGGTTCCGGGAGCGAGTCCGCGCTCAGCAGTGGTGACGATCGTCAGGGGCGGCCTTTGACGATGGTGCAAGGCGGTGCCGATGTCGTTTTCGCTAACTTAGGGTGAATGTACGACGACATCGTGAAGATGGCCGGCGAGAGCCCCAGCTGGCTTCAGGCCTCCGGCATCCTGTTCACCGACGCGGGAATGCTGATCTTCGCCGCCTTGAT
Source organism: Amycolatopsis sp. lyj-84 (assembly GCF_046549075.1). NCBI lineage: Bacteria > Bacillati > Actinomycetota > Actinomycetes > Pseudonocardiales > Pseudonocardiaceae > Amycolatopsis > Amycolatopsis sp. lyj-84. Next base: position 664,079 of record NZ_JAJPWO010000003.1, on the reverse strand, counting down.
GGTCTGGGTCGCCTGGCGGGCCCGCACCTCGCCCACCCGGCTCGCGGTGTCGCTGCTGGTGCCCGGCGCGTGCGCGATCGCGTACCTGATCAGCGAAGGGGCGAAGAGCGTGATCCGCGAGGACCGGCCGTGCCGGGGCCTCGTCACGCTCGTCGACTGCCCGCCGATCGGCGACTGGTCCTTCCCGAGCAACCACTCCACGGTCGCGGCGGCGGCCGCCGTCGGACTCGCCCTCGCCTGGCGACGGCTCGCGCCGTGGGTGCTTCCGGGCGCCCTGCTGATGGGCTTCTCCCGGGTCTTCGTCGGCGCGCACTACCCGCACGACGTCCTCGCCGGTCTCGTCCTCGGCTCCGTGACGGCGTGGCTCGTGTTCCGGTACCTGAAGGGCCCCGCGACCGGCATCGCCCGCAGGCTCACCGCGCATGCCGGTGACGCGCCGACCCAGCCCATGCCCAGGGTGCGCACGCGGGGCGACAGCAAAGGTCCCTTGCTGCCGCCCCGGCGGTGAACCGCAGGTCAGGCGTAGGAAGCGACCAGTTCGACCAGCGTCCGCGCGGCGAAACCGGTGGCTCCCGGCACGACGTCGGCGTAGGTCTTGTCGGCCCGCGCGGGGCCGGCGATGTCGAGATGCGCCCACGGCACATCGCCGACGAACTCCCGCAGGAACAGCGCCGCGACGATGCCGCCGGGGCCACCGGGCGCCTGCCGGACGTCACCGAGTGAGCCCTGCACGGTTTCGGCCAGGTCTTCCAGCAACGGCATCCGCCACCACGCCTCGCCGACCCGCTCGCCCGCCTTCGTGACCCGCTCCGCGAGCGCGTCGTCGGTGGCGAACACGCCGCCGGTCCGGACGCCGAGCGAGACCTTCATGGCGCCGGTCAGTGTCGCCGCGTCGATCACGGCGTCCGGTTTGTGCTTCTTGATGCCGTAGACGAGCGCGTCGGCGAGGACCATGCGGCCCTCGGCGTCGGTGTTGCCCACCTCGGTCGTCTTGCCGCCGTAGTGGCGGACGATGTCGCCCGGCCGGTACGACGAACCGGACACGTGGTTCTCGGCGGCGGGCACCAGCCCGGTCACCTTGACCGGCAGGCGCAGCGCGGCGATCGCGCGGACCGCGGCGATGATCGCCGCGCCGCCCGCCATGTCGGTGCGCATGAGGTGCATGCCGTCGGCCGGTTTGATCGACAGGCCGCCGGTGTCGAAGGTGATGCCCTTGCCGACCAGCAGCAGATGCGTCGCCGCCCCGCGCGGCCGGTACTCCAGCTCGATCAGCCGCGGCGGAGCGGCCGAGCCGCCGCCGACGGCGAGGACGCCGCCGAAGCCCTGCTCCGCCAGCCACTTCTCGTCCCGGACCGAAACGGTCAGGTTCGGGATACCGCCGGCGGCGCGCGCGGCGGTGTCGGCGAGCCAGGCGGGGGTCTTGATGTTCGAAGGCGCGTTCGCCAGGTCGCGGGCGAACGAGGCGGCCGCGGCGAGTTCGCGGATCCGCTCGAGCGCCTTGTCGTACGCGTGCACGGCGCGTTCGTGGCGAGTGAGCAAGCGCACGGTCCGCAGGCTCGGCTTCGGCTCCTCGGCCGTCACCGTGAACCGGTATCCGCCGAGCAGCAGCCCGAAAGCCAGCTCCTCGAGGTGCTCGGCGCCGACGTCCTCGGGCAGCTCGACGGCGAAGCCGCGGAACGCCTTCTCGCCCGCTTTGACGTCTTCGTCCAGCGCCGCCGAGACGGCGCGGACCAATGCGGCACCGGCCTTGCGGTACTGCCGTGGTTCACCGTCGCCGACACCTGCCAGCCAACGGGTGCGGCCGGTCGGCACGGTCTGCACGTCCCCGGCCTTGCCGGTGGGCCGCACACCGCCGATCTCCGCGAGTCCGGCGTCACCGTCCTCTTCGGACGGCGCCGCGATCAGCGTGGCCAGCGGCGTACCGCGCCGCAGATCGTCCGAGACCTCGATTTCGAGCAGCTTCCCCGGAACGGGGGGTAGCGGGTTACGCACAGTGAGCGACCTCCGGGCGCAGATGAACCGCGACCCCGGCCTCCGAACGGAGACCGGGGTGCGGGTGGTTGAACGTAGGTGCGGTCCGGGCTCAGCCGGTGACCTCCTGCAAGGCCGCGCCGAGATCCTTCGCTTCTTCCGCGGAGAGTTCGACGACGAGGCGCCCACCACCCTCGAGTGGTACGCGCATCACGAGGCCCCGCCCCTCCTTAGTCACTTCGAGGGGACCATCTCCGGTCCGGGGCTTCATGGCCGCCATAGCGTGCTCCCTCCGTCTCAACCGGCGCGCCCGGGTCGCGCTCGTCAAAGCCAGCCGGGTCTACTGTCCATTGTCCCTCATCAGCGGCCGAGCGCGAACGCGGACCGATCTTTTGCCGCCGTATCGGTGCTGGTATGCGGCTCGCGAGGCTGAAAGACTTCGTCTCAGACCGCAGTTTCGCCGACTAGGAGATCCCGTGACCACATCCGACGTTCTGCTGACCGCCGACGCCGATGGCGTGCGCACCTTCACGCTGAACCGGCCGCAGGCGTACAACTCGCTGACCGTCGAACTCAAGGAACTGCTGCTGGCGGGGCTGCGCGAGGCCGCGGCCGACGACAGTGTCCGCGCGGTGGTGCTGACCGGTTCGGGCAAGGCGTTCTGCGCCGGGCAGGATTTGAAGGAGCATGTCGGGCTGCTGCAAGCGGGTGACCCGGCTCCGCTACACACGGTCAAGGAGCACTACAACCCGATCGTCAAGACCATCGTCGGGATGCCGAAGCCGGTCATCGCAGCGGTGAACGGCCCGGCGGCCGGCGCCGGCGCCGCCTTCGCCTACGCGAGCGACCTCCGCATCGCGTCGACGTCGGCGAACTTCCTGATGGCGTTCGCGAACGTCGGCCTCGGGCCGGACTCGGGCGCGTCGTGGACGTTGCAGCGGCTGATCGGCCTCGGCCGCGCGGCCGAACTGATGCTGCTGGCGCGCACGGTCGACGCGGCCGAGGCGCTGACGCTCGGCCTGGTCAGTGAGGTCGTCCCGGACGAGGAACTGGCGGCCCGCGCACAGAAGCTCGCCGCGAAGCTCGCGGCCGGCCCGACGGTCGCGTACGCGAAGATCAAGAACGTGCTGTCCGTCGCCGCCGAGTCCTCGCTCGACGAGGCGCTCGCCGCCGAGGACGACGCTCAGGCCGCGCTCGGTGCGACCGCCGACCACACCGAGGCCGTCGAGGCCTTCGTGGGCAAGCGCAAGCCGACCTTCCAAGGCAAGTAAGCGCCCCCAAGAGACGCTATGAAAGGCCCGTTACTTGCAAAATTTGCAAGTAACGGGCCTTTCATAGCGCGCGGGAGGCGCATTCGGGACCGGTACCGAGCCTGAGCGGATAAAGTTCGGCGGTGACCCCGACCCCGGCCCGCCGCCAGGCGAAAGCCGCGGAGCACGACCTCGGCGACTGCGTCACCCGCTACCGCCGGAGGCCGGGCCTGACAGGCACCTTCTTCGCGTTCGCCCCGCTGGCGGGCGGGATCCTCATCGGCACTCTCGGCGGAGACCCGGTGAAGGCGCTCGGCGTCGTGCTGTTCCTGTGGCCGCCGCTGTTCCTCGCCTGGTGCTACTCGACGAGGAAACGCCTCGACGGCGGCATCTACGTCTTCACCGGCGGCTTCGCCGAGGTCCACGGGCGCAAGATCCCGCATGCGATCACCTGGGCCGAAGTCCGCGCAGTGCGCTACAAGAGCGTCGAGCACTGGCTGAACTTCATCCCCGTCGCCTACGTCGCGAAGTGCACGATCGAACTGCGCGACGGCGGAGTGATCGAGCTCGACGGCAGCTACCGGAAGCTGGAGCGACTGGCCGAAGACCTCCACCACCGAAGCAGCGCCTAACCCGCGCGGAAGCACTCCTTCACGTGGTCGTCGACCATCCCCGTCGCCTGCATCAGCGCGTAGCAGGTCGTCGGCCCCAGGAACGCGAAGCCGCGCTTCTTGAGCTCCTTCGCCATCGCCTTCGACTCGTCGGTGATCGCCGGGACGTCGCCCATCGTGCGAGGCCGTTTGTGCCGTGACGGCGCGAACGACCACAGCAGGTCGTCCAGCGAACCGTCCAGTTCCCCGATCGCCTTGGCGTTGTTGATCGCCGCCAGGATCTTTGCCCGGTTCCGCACGATCGACGCGTCCTGCATCAGCCGTTCGACGTCGTCGTCGGTGAAGACGGCGACCTTCTTCGGCTTGAACTTCTTGAACGCCTTCCGGAACGACTCCCGCTTCCGCAGGATCGTGATCCAGGAAAGCCCGGACTGGAAGGACTCCAGGCACAGGCGTTCGTACAACTCCTCGTCACCGTGGAGCGGGACGCCCCATTCGGTGTCGTGGTACTCCACGTAATCCGGGGCGGAGTTGCCCCATGAGCACCGCTTGATCCCGTCCGCGCCCAGCAGACCCGCCTCAGCCAACCCGGTACCCCTCCGCGTACTTCACGAATTTCTGCAGGCACAGCCGCAGTCCCAGCTCGAAGCCCGGTTTCGCGACCGGCCAGCCGAGCCGTCCGACGACGCCGAACGGCGGCCGCAGATGCTCCGCCCAGACGAACGTCGACGAATGCGGCCCCTTCTCGATCACCTGGAAGACCCCGGTGCCCTGCACGATCTTGCCGAGATGCCGCACGACGCAGCGCAGCGGCGGCTCCCAGCTGGTGATCTCCATGGTGTCGGTGAACCCGATCCCGGCGACGCCGGTGAAGGCCGACAGCTTCGAGCCGACACTGCGCCCGTTGCCCTCGACGACCTTGACCTCGGTGCCGAGCATCCATTCGCCTTGGCGTTCCCAGTCGGTCAGGGCGAGCCAAGCCGTCCCGGCCGGTACCCCGACGTCGACGGAGACGACGACATCGGTCACCTGGCGCCCTCGCGCTCGGCTTCCAGTTCGGCCACCCTGGACCGCAGCTCCTCGAGCTCGACGCCGAGCCTCCGCATCACCCAGTCCACTTCGGACATCTTGTACCCGCGCAGCACCATCTGGTAGCGGACGGCGTAGACGTCCTCGGCGGTGATGTCTTCGGCGGGCAGCCTGGTCGGCGAGCCGCCCGGGGGCAGCGGGGCCAGTTCCTCACCCCTGCCGAACACCACGGCGGCCAGCAGGAACACCACCGCGGCCACCAGCAGCATGACTACGAGATAGATCAGGGCGGTCGTCACGGCACGATCGTGGCACACGAACGCCACGATCGTCTCGCCAGCAACGCGAGTCGCACACTGACCACCACCCAAAGCACCATCAGGATCCCGCACGGCACCGACAGGAACAGCCGTGACGCGTCGATGAGCCCGGTGGCGAACACCAGCAGCGCCACCGAAAACAGGTTCAGCCCGACGGCCTCGCCGATCAGCACGCCCGCGGTCCTGACCAGCCGTCTCCCGTCCATCCGCCGGGAGAGCCAGCGCATGCAGACGAGCGCGAACACCCCCAGCAGCGGCACGACGAACACCGAGCCGTGGGTGAACTGGGCGACGTACTTGTACCAACCCGGTGTCGGCGTCGCGAGCTGCGACCAGTCGCCGAACGTCCACTTGCGGGCGAACTCCCAGGCCAGCTGCATCAACGGCACCCCGAGGATCAGCTTCCACAGGGTGCGGGTCCCGCTGTTCATGCCCAGTTCGGCCTGGTAGTCCCGCGCGATCAGGTGCACCGGCCCGAAGTCGTCGACGGCACGCCGTTGCGCGTCGTGCTCGCTCCAGCCGCCCTCCCGGTAGGCGTCGGCGGCGTCGTTGAGCCCGTCCCGCGCCTCGCGCAGCAGATCCCGCTTCGCCGACGCCGGGCCGTCCAGCCGGGTGCGCAGCTCACCGAGGTAGGCCTCGATCACCGTCATGCCGTGATTCTCCGGCTCCGCGCGGCGACCGTGAGCCGCAGGCTGAACAGGATCCACGCGCCGGACAGGACCGCGCACGGCACACTGACGAGCAGCCGGGCGGGCTCCAGGAACCCTGTCGCACCGCCGTACGTCGTGACCGCGAGAAGGTTCAGCCCCACCGCCGCGGCCAGCGACCACGAGACCACGCGAGCGACGGACGGCCCTTCCCGCCGCCGCGAGAGCAGCCGGGCGACGATCAGACCGCCGATCGCGACGATCGGGGACAGCGCGGCCAGCACGTCGGCCAGGCCGATCGCGCGGTAGTACCAGGACGGCGGCTGCCCCAACCGCGACCAGCCGCCGGAGCTCAGCACGCGCGCGAGATCCCAGGCGAGGATCAGCAGCGGGACACCGACGATCAGTTCCCACAGGACGCGGATGTCGCGCCGTAGTCCCAGTTCCGCCTGGTAGTCACGGGCGATCAGGTCGGCGGGGCCGAAGTCGGCGACGGCACGGCGTTCCGCGTCCGCCTCGTCGAAGCCGCCCATGCGGTAGGCCTCGGCCGCGTCGATCAGACCGTCTCTCGCCTCGGTGAGCAGATCGGCCTTGGCCCCCGCAGGCCCGCTCAACCGCCTGTCCAGGTCGCCGACGTAGGCCTCGATGGCGCTCATGCGACGGCCAGGGGCCGGGACCGGAAGACCGCCGGGAGCAGCCAGAAACTGAACACCGCCCAGCCGGCCGCCAGGACGTTGCACGGCAGGCTCATGTTCATCCTGGACGGGTCGAGGACCGAGGTGCCCACGGTGAGCAGCAGCAGCGCCAGCAGGTTCGTGATCGACGCGGCGCCCACCGTCCACCGCGTCACTTTCCCCAGCCGCACGCTGTCGAGCCTGCGCCCCAGCCGGCGGGCGCCGAAGAGCGCGACAGCTCCGATCAGGGGCGAAACGATGACCAGGACGCCGAAGAGTTCGATGACGGACAGGTACCACTCCGGGGGCATTCCCAGGTTGTCCCAATCCCCGTAGGTCCAGAGCCGTGCCAGCTCCCAGCTCACCTGGAACAGCGGGACACCGACGATGACCTTCCACAGGGTGCCGATGTCGCCGCGCAATGCCAGTTCGGCCTGGTAGTCACGGGCGATCAGGCCGGCCGGGCCGAAGTCCGCGACGGCGCGCCGCTCGGCGTCCCCCTGGCAGGCACCGCCCTCGCGATAAGCCTCGGCCGCGTCGGAAAGACCGTCCCTCGCTTCGGTGAGCAGATCGGCCTTGGCCCCCGCCGATCCGCTCAACCGTCTGTCCAGATCACCGATGTAGGCCTCGATGGCGCTCATGCCGTGCTCCCCCCGAGGACACCACCGATCACGGTGGTGAACTCCTGCCATTCGGCCCGTTCCGCCGCCAGCGCCTTCTGCCCGGAGCGGGTGAGCTTGTACGTACGACGTTTGCGGCCGGACACGACGTCCCATTCGCTGGCGAGGAAACCGGCGCGCTCCAACCGGCGAAGCGCCGGGTAGACGGTGCCCGTCGGCAGGTCGAGCGCACCGTCACTGCGGAGCTGGAGCGCCTCGATGATGGCGTACCCGTGCAGCTTCCGGCCGTCGAGGACGGCGAGGAGCAGCGCGTCGAGGTGCCCGCGCAGGCTGTCGGCCTTCATAGATAGACAGTCTACACATCGCCGCCTACCAGGGTAGCCGGGTCTTTCCGGGGACGGCCTCAGGGAATGTCCCGGAGATGACCCTTAATTCATAGATTTCGTGCCTACATGTAGCCAGCCTACGTATACAGTGCATCGGCATGGACGCACTCCCGATCGCGAGACTCCAGTTCGCGACGACGACCTCGTTCCACTTCCTGTTCGTTCTGCTCACACTGGGGCTCGTGACACTCGTCGCGGTGATGCAGACACGCTCCGCATTCGGCGGCAAGCCTGAACTGATGCGGATGACCCGCTTCTGGGGCAGGCTCTACGTGATCAATTACGCGCTGGGAATCGTCACCGGAATCGTGATGGAATTCCAGTTCGGGCTGACCTGGACAGGCTTGTCCACGGTCGCGGGCGACGTCTTCGGCGCCCCGCTGGCCATCGAGACGCTGGTGGCCTTCTTCGCCGAATCGACCTTCCTGGGGCTGTGGATCTTCGGCTGGGGGCGGCTGAACAAATGGGTCCACCTGACCCTGATCTGGCTGGTCACGCTGACCGCGTACGCCTCGGCGCTGTTCATCATGGTGGCCAATTCGTTCCTGCAGAACCCGGTCGGCACACATGCCGAGAACGGTGTGCTGAAACTCGACGACTTCGGCGCGCTGTTCACCAACCCGGCGCTGGCGATGTCGCTGCCGCACGTGCTGAGCGCGGCGCTCATGACCGGCGGTTTCTTCGTGGTCGGCGTCAGCGCGTACCACTTCATCAAGCGCACCAAGGAGATCGAGTTCTTCCGGACCTCCATGCGGATCGGCGTGCTCACCTCGCTGGTCGGCAGCACGATGGTGATCGGCTTCGGGTTCGCCCAGTTCGGCCCGCTCGGGGAGTACCACCCCGGCAAGCTCGAAGCACCGGAACCGCTGGTCGGCGCCCCGCTGGGGCTCATGATCCAGATCGGCTTCATCGCCTTCCTGGCCTCGATCCTCGGCACGCTGCTGTTGTTCCGGAACTGGATCACCAGGGTGCGGCCGTTGCTGTACCTGATGGTGCTGGCCATCCCGCTGCCGTTCTTCGCCGCGATCTCCGGCTGGCTGGTCCGGGAGATCGGCAGGCAGCCGTGGCTGATCCGCGGGCAGCTGACCACCGCCGACGCCGTCGCGTCGATCCCGGCGGGCCAGATCCTGTTCTCCTTCATCGCGTTCACCGTGCTGTTCGCGACACTCGCGATCGCCGACTGGGTGCTGATGTCCCGGGTCGCCAAACGCGGCCCGGAACCCGAAGAAGAGGCGGCGCCGCCTCGTGCCGAACTTCCCGTCCTGAGCGGAGTCTGACCCATGGTGATCCTGTGGTGGTGTGTGCTCGGTTTCCTGATCTCCGGCTATTTCGCGCTGGCGGGCTACGACTACGGCGTCGGGATGCTGCTCGGCAGGTTCAGCCGTGACGAGGAAGGACGACGGCGCGTCCTCGGTGCCTTCGGCCCGTTCTTCCTGGCCAACGAGGTCTGGCTGGTGGCCGCGGTCGGCGTCCTGTTCGGCGCTTTCCCGCATCTGGAAGGAAAAGTGTTCTCCGGGGCCTATCTCCCGGTCGTCACGCTGTTGCTCGGGCTGGTCGCGTTCACCGCGGCGGTGCAGTTGCGCAGCAGGCGGCCGGACGCCGGCCGCGGTGCCTGGACGCTGGCGATCACCGTCGGCGCCTGGGTGACGGCGGTGTCCTGGGGCGTGTTCCTCGGCAACCTCGTCCTCGGGCTCCCGCTCGACGCCGCCGGGCAGCCGACCGGCGGTGTCCTCGCCGTGTTCGATCCGTACGCGCTGATCTGGGGTGCCGGGTTCGTCGCGCTGTTCGCCTTGCAGGGAGCGGCTTTCCTCGCCGTCCGGGCGCCCGCCGACTTCACCGCCCGCGCAAACCGGATCGCCAAGGCCCTGCTCACGCCGGCGCTCGCGTTCCTGGTCGTGGCGGTCGGCTGGGGCGCCGTCGAGACCACCGCGTCGTGGACCGTGCTGCCCGCGATCGTGCTGGCGTTCGGCGCGCTCGGCGTCGCGGCCGCGGCACTGCGCGCGGGTCGGCACAAGGCGGCGCTGATCGCGACGATGGTCCTGTCCGCGTCGCCGGTGCTGGCCGTCGGGACACTGCGCCTTCCGGACGCGCTCGTGTCCTCTGTGGATGGAGGGTTTTCGCTGAGCCTGACGGAAGCGGCCACCAGTACCGAGACCCTCGATCTGCTCACCATCGTCGGTCCGCCCGCGCTGGTGGCGATCGCCGCCGTGCAGTGGGTGACCTGGCGCAGGCACGGCGACCGGGTCGACCAGCGCTCGCTGCTGCACTTCTAGGAGCCGATGATGCCTCCCCTTCCCGGACTGCGACGCCATTTCGGCGTTCTGGCCGTTCTCGGAACACTGACCGCCGCGGCGATCCTCGTCCAGGCGGACGGCCTCGCGACGCTGCTGACCGGCGGCGGTGTCACCTGGACGCTCGCGGCCGCCATCGCGGTCCGGGTGCTGCTCGCGGGCGTCCAGGGTTCCGTCGGCGGCCGATTCGCGGCGACGGTCAAAGCCGGGCTGCGCAAACGGCTTCTCGGCGCGGAAGCGGAAAAGCCCGGCGAGGTCGCGGCGCTCGTGACCAAGGGGATCGACGCGAGTGATGCCTATCTGACGGGATATCTGCCGACGGTGGTGCTGTCGGCGATCGTGCCGGTCGCGGTGCTCGTCCGGCTGTTCGCCGCGGATCTGGCGTCGGCACTGATCATCACCGCGACGCTGCCGCTGATCCCGGTGTTCGCGATCCTCGTCGGCCAGCACACGAAGGCGAAGACGGCCAAGCAGTGGGCGCTGCTTTCCAAGCTGGGCGGGCATTTCCTCGATGTCGTCCGCGGTCTCGGCACGCTCAAGGTGTTCGGCCGCGCCGACGCGCAGGCCAAGACCGTGCGGGCGATGGCGGACGCGCATACGGACGCGACGATGCGCACGCTGCGGGTCGCGTTCCTGTCCGCGCTGGTGCTGGAACTGGTGGCGACGCTGTCGGTGGCGCTCGTGGCGGTGCCGATCGGCTTCCGCCTGCTGGAAGGCGGGATGGTCGTGCACACCGCGGTGCTGGTCCTGCTGCTCGCACCCGAGGCCTATCTGCCGTTGCGGGCGGCCGGGGCGAAGTTCCACGCCAGCGCGGAAGGGCTCGCGACACTGAAGGAGGCGCTGGCCGTCCCCGCGGAGGAGATCGTCCGGGGTTCGCAGGTGGCCCGCCGCGGTGCGCCGCGGATCGTGCTGGAGCAGGTGAGCGTCGCGTACGGCGGCGAGACCGTTCTGTCCGAAGTGGACATGACGATCGAGGCGGGCGAGCACGTCGCGCTCGTCGGTCCCAGCGGTTCCGGGAAGAGCACCCTGCTGGCGGTGTTGCTGGGTTTCGTCACGCCGACGTCCGGCCGGGTCCTCGTCGACGGCGTCGACCTGCGCGAACTGGATCCGGCGCCGTGGCGCGCCGGGGCGGCGTGGGTGCCGCAGCGGCCGACGTTGTTCACCGGCACCGTCGAGGAGAACATCGCCATGGGCCAGGTACCGGACGTCCGGGCGGCGGCCCGCGCGGCGGCGTTCGACGAGGTCGTGCGGGGACTGCCCGACGGTTACCGGACCCGGATCGGGGAACTGGGCGCGCCGCTTTCCGCCGGGCAGCGGCAACGGCTCGGCCTCGCCAGGGCACTGGCCCGCACGGAAGCGGGCCTGGTGCTGCTCGACGAACCGACCGCCCGGCTCGACGCGGAAACCGAGGCGGCCGTGCTGGCCGCGACCCGCGAACTGCTCACCGGCCGGACCGCGGTACTCGTGGCGCACCGGCCCGCGATGGCCGCGCTGGCCTCCCGCGTCCTCGAAGTCCGCGATGGCGCCGTAAGAGAACGGGAACTGGTGTGAACGTGTGGGGTGTGTCCGCGAAGGACGTCGTCCGGCTGGTCCGCGCCGGGCTGATCGCGGCCGGTGCGGAACTGGCGGGCTTGGCGCTGATGGCCACCGCCGCGTGGTTGCTGCTGAAGGCGGCCGAGCAGCCGCCGCTGGCTTCGCTCACCGTGGCGATCGTCGCCGTCCGGACGCTGGCGTTGCTGCGCGGCGGGCTGCGCTACGCGGAACGGCTCGCCGGGCACGAGGTCGTCCTGCGTTATCTCGGCGCCTTGCGGACCCGCGTGTACACGTCGTTGCTGCCGCACCGGGTTTCCCGGCATTCCGGCGGTGACCTCGTCACGCGCCTGGTGTCCGATGTGGACGCCGTGCAGGACGCGATCCTGCGCTGCCTGCTGCCCGCCGGGGTCGCCGCCTTCGTGGGCATCGTGTCGACCACGTTCGCCCTGATCGTCAGCCCGACGGCCGGTCTGGTGCTGGCGCTCGGGCTCGTCGTCGCGGGGATCGGGCTGCCGTGGCTGTGCGTGCGGATCACTCGCGCGGCGGCGGAGAAGAGCGCTCCGGCGCGGGCCGATCTCGCCGAACGCGCGGTCGAGCTCATCACCGGGCGACGGGAGCTGATCGCCCACGGCGTGCACGAGTCCACTGTGGACGCCGCGCACACCGCCGTCGACGCGCTCGCCGTCCGGGACCGGGCGACGGCGAACCGGACCAGCCTGCTGACCGCGGCCGGGATGCTCGTCCAGCTGCTGACCTGCGTCACGATCGCGCTGACCGCCGGGGTTTCGCCGCCGCTGACCGCCGCGCTGGCCCTCGGCGCGCTGACCGTGTTCGAGCTGGTCCTCCCGCTGACCGCCGCCGCCCAGCGCTGGGTCGAGGTCCGGGCATCGGCGGGCCGGGTGCGCGCGCTGCTGACCGAGCCCGCTCCCGCGCGCGGGACACTGGTGCCCGAGCCTGGACACCTGCGGCTCGAAGGCGTCGGCGTGCGGTTCGAGGGCAGGGCTGCGGCGCTCGACGGCGTCGACCTCGATCTGCCGCCGGGCAAACGGGTCGGGATCCTGGGGCCGAGCGGCGCCGGGAAGACGACACTGCTGAACGTGCTGCTGGGTTCCGTGGCGCCGACCTCCGGGCGCGCTCTGCTGAACGGAAAGCCGCTGGACGTCTACGATCCGGCGCTGCTGCCGTCGGTGGTTTCGGGCGCGCTCGCGGACGCGCACGTCTTCCACACGACGGTCCGGGAGAACCTGCTGCTCGCGAAGCCGGGTTCTTCGGACGCCGAGTTGCTCGCCGCCTGCGCGACGGCGGGGTTCGACCTGCCGCTGGATCGCGAAGCCGGTTCCGACGGCGACGCTCTGTCAGGAGGGCAGCGCCAGCGGCTCGTGCTCGCGCGGGCGGTGCTGGCCGCGCCGCCGGTCCTGGTGCTGGACGAGCCGGTCGAGGGGCTGGACCCGGAGCACGGCGACGCCGTCCTGGCGGACGTGCTCGCGGCCGCGCGCGGCACCGTCGTCCTCGTGACGCACCGTGAAGCGCACGTGGCCGGGTTCGACGAGGTACTACGTTTAGTGCAACCAGTCAGGCGCAGCCTGTCCCTTGAGGGTGGTGGTGGGGCGGGGTCTGGGTTAGGCCGCGCACTTCCCGCATCGGCGGCCGGTCACTGATCGACACCTCGGCCACCTCAGGCAGCCACTCGTCCTCTACTTGCGCGAACTGTGTCAACAGCGCCGGGTCGTCCGACTTGATGCCGCAGCGCGCGAGCGCCGTCCCGAGGATCTGCCGGGCCATCACGCCCAGCTGAAGCAGCGAACGGTTGCGGTGCTTGCGTACGCCGAGGTTGACCTGCGCGAGCCCTTCGAGGCCGTAGCGCGCTTCGGCGTCGAGGATGAGCCCGATCTCGACGCCGTACCCGGCCGCGAAGGGCACTGACTCGAGGAACTCGCGCGTCGCGGCGTACTCGCCGCCCAAAGGCTGGATGAGCGCCGACAGCGACGGGCGCAGCGCCGAAAGGACCGGCCGCGCCAGTAGCTCGGTGACCCGGCCACCGCCGCTGCTCTCCAGCCGCAGCGGCCGCCGGTAGAACCCCTTGACCAGGTGGACACCGTTTTCGCAGAGCAGCGGCCCGAGCAGGGTCGGCACGAAGGCCGGGTCCGGGTCGACGAGGTCGGAGTCGAGGAACACGACGACGTCACCGGTCGTCGCGGCCAGCGACCGCCACAGCACCTCGCCCTTGCCGGGCACCGGCGGCAGCCCGGGGAGCACGTCCTCGCGATGCACCACCCGCGCGCCGGCGCGGGCGGCGAGCTCGACGGTGGCGTCGGTAGACCCGGAATCCATCACGACCAGCTCGTCGACGACCGTGCCCAGCAACGGGCGGACCGTGCCGACGACCTCGGCGACGGTGTCCTGTTCGTCGAGTGCCGGTAGCACGACCGAAACCGTCCGGTCACCCTTCGCAGCGACGATGTCGTCGAGCGTCCAACCGGGGTTCTGCCACGTACGCCGCTCGAACCAACTCATGAGTAGTGATCGTGCCATGCTGGAGTCCGACACCCCGTCGATGGAGGAACCTTGCTACCGCTACTCGTCCGTTTCGTACTCGGTCCGCTGGTCAGGGCCCTGTACCGCCCCGAGATCCGCGGCGTGGAGAACATCCCCGCCGACGGGCCGGTGCTCCTGGCGCCCAACCACCGGGCGGCTCTGGACACCGGCGTGATCACTTTCACGGCGATGCGGCAGGTCAAGTTCCTCGGCAAGGCGGAGTACTTCACCGGCCGTGGGCTCAGGGGCAAAATGATGGCCGGTTTCCTGGGCGGGCTCGGCTACGTCCCGGTCGAACGCGGCAACGCGCAGGCCGGTCTCGCCGCGCTGGAAGCGGCGCGGAAGGTGCTCGACGCGGGCGGCGCGTTCGCGATCTACCCCGAGGGCACCCGCTCGCTGGACGGACGGCTGCACCGCGGCCACACCGGTGTCGCGGCCCTGGCGCTCGCAACCGGCGCGAAGGTCGTCCCCGTCGCCCTGTCCGGCACCGAAGACCTGCAGCCCGCCGGGAAACGGATCCCGCGGCGCGCGAAGATCACGGTCACCTACGGCACGCCTCTGGACTTCTCGCGGTACGAGGGACAGGACTCGTCGCCGGCGATCCGGCGCTCGGTGACCGACGAGATCATGTACGCGATCCTGGAGCTCTCGGGGCAGGAGTACGTGGACTCGTACCACAAACGCCCTGACCAAAGCGCCGCCTGACACTGCCACTGGTCCTTCTCTCGTGTCATGAAAGGGGCTTTCAGGACATTTTTCGTCCTGAAAGCCCCTTTCAAGGCACTCGCTGCAGCACCCGGGCCCCGGCGATAGCAAAGGTCCCCTGCTCCCCCTCCGGTCCCGCGACCCCCGCCTGCCGACGCTATGAAAGGCCCGTTACTTGCAAAATTTGCAAGTAACGGGCCTTTCATTGCACGCGCGGGGGCTCGTCCGGTGTCCGTGAAGGTCCCCTTCCCTACCCTCAAGGTAGGGAAGGGGACCTTCACGGACCTTCGGTTCCCAGCTGGGCCCGGGCGCCGCGTAAAGGTCCCTTCCCTCGGCTCAGCCGAGGAAACTCGACCTTCGCTCTGCCCCAAGTACGTGAAGGACCCCTTCACTGCGTCTAGCGCAAGGAAGGGGTCCTTCACGTACTTACTTGGCCCACTTGGGTCGCGGAGGAGGGACGTAGTCCGCGAAGCCGTCCAGAAGAGAAGAAGCGTCCGAGTCGATCGCGAGCATGTCCCGGTACCCCGCCGACAGGAAGCCCTCCGACACCATGTGGTCGGCGAACTTCAGCAGCGGCGCGTAGTACCCGCCGACGTCGACCAGCCCGATCGGCTTCTCGTGCAGCCCGAGCTGCGCCCACGTCCAGACCTCGAACAGCTCCTCCAGCGTCCCCGCCCCACCGGGCAGCGCGAGGAAGCCGTCGGACAGCGCGGCCATCTTCGCCTTCCGCTGGTGCATGTCGGCGACGACGTGCAGTTCGGTCAGGCCGGCGTGCGCGATCTCGACGCTGCCGAGCGCCTCCGGGATCACACCGATCACCTCGCCGCCCGCGGCCAGCGCGGCGTCCGCGACGACGCCCATGGTCCCGACCGAGGCGCCGCCGTAGACGAGCCCGATCCCGCGCGAGGCCAGCAGGGTGCCCAGCGCCCGTGCCTCATCGGCATAGCGCGGGTCGAAGCCCATCGAGGAGCCGCAGAAGACGCATACCCGGCGCGGAGCCGCCATCAGTGGGTGTCCTCCCATGCCTGGTACGACGTCTGCACGACGCTCACGGCGTCGTCGATGTCGTCCGTGACGTGCAGCAGGTCGAGGTCCTTCTCGCCGATTTTGCCCTCGGCGAGCAGCGTCTTGGCGATCCAGTCGTACAGGCCGCCCCAGTAGTCGCTGCCGAACAGCACGACCGGGAACTTCGTGACCTTCTTCGTCTGCACCAGGGTGAGCGCCTCGAACAGCTCGTCGAGCGTGCCGAAGCCGCCGGGCAGGCAGATGAACGCCTGCGAGTACTTGATGAACATCGTCTTGCGGGCGAAGAAGTACCGGAAGTTGACGCCAAGGTCGACCCACGGGTTCAGGCCCTGCTCGAACGGCAGCTCGATGCCGAGGCCGACGGAGAACCCGCCCGCCTCGTTGGCGCCGCGGTTCACCGCTTCCATCGCGCCGGGGCCGCCGCCGGTCATCACCGCGAAGCCCGCGTTCGCGAGCGCGCCGCCGATCTTGCGGCCGAGCTCGTACTCCGGGTGGTCCCGTTTGGTCCGTGCCGAACCGAACACGGTCACCGCGCGCGGCACCTCGGCCAGCGCGCCGAAGCCCTCGACGAACTCCGCCTGGATCCGCAGCACGCGCCACGGGTCGGTGTGCACCCAGTCACTCGGTCCCCGCGAGTCCAGCAGGCGCTGGTCGGTGGTGCTGCCCTGGTCACGGCGATCCCGCCGCAGTACGACCGGGCCCTTGTGGCGCTCGATCGGACGTTCCGGGTACTGGCCGTCGGGGAACTCGCTTGTCTCACTCACCCCGCCAAGACTACGACGTCGTCACCGTCCGGAGCGGCAGCATCGCCGCGAACAGGAGTTGTCGGATTCGCGAACGCGGGGCCCGCCGGGAGAGCGGGCCCCGCGAAAGCGGTCAGGAACGTCCGGTCAGCGCGAACGCGAGCATGGCCGTCGAGGTGAAGTCGATGGCGGGCTCGTTGCTCGGCCAGGAGGCGAGGTCGTCGGTGTAGCGGGACTCGGTCGTGTCGAAGGCGTCGTACGGCTTCGTGCACTCCTTCGCCCCGGCCGGGAACGGCAGGTCCGCGAAGTGTTCCGCGCCGTTCGGTCCATTCACGACCGCGCCGTAGAGCACCTTCTGCTCACCCGCGAGGTTCGCCGCCTGGTGGTGCGGGCACTTCGGCGACGTCGTGCCGACGCCGACGACCAGCGAGACACCCCACGCGTTCGCGCCGAGGGTGAAGTTCCGCTGCTGCGAACCGAACGCCGCGTACTTCCGGTCACCGGTCACGTCCGCGTACAGCCGCTCGGTCGCGGCGAACCCGAAGCTCTTGCTGGCGGCGTCGAAGTCCTTGACCGAGACAGCCGTCCGGAAAGGACTCTTCGCCGCGTTCGCGACACCTTCGTCGAGCTGACGCCGCAGGTCGCCGATCAGTTCCTTCGGACCGAGCGCGGCACCCGGGACACCGTGCCGCAGGAGCTTCGCCAGTTCGGCGTGCGCCAGCGCGCTGGTGTCGTACAGGTTGAGCGTGCTCTTCTCTTCGAGGTCGATGTACGCCTTGGCCCAGTGCGCCGCCTGCCGCGTCCATTCGCCGGCCCTCGGGTCCCGCAACGCCTTGCCCGCCAGGGCGAGCTGCGTCGCACCGAGTTCCATGTCGTCCCGCCAGGACGATTCCGGGTAGTACGCGTGCGGGAAGGCGGTGACGAGTTCGCCGACGTCCTTCGTCTTGGCCTGCGCGAACACCGAAGCCGCTTCGGCTAGGTACTTCCGCGCCAGTGCCGGGTTCCGCTTCGCCTCGACCTGCGCGCCGAGCGCGAACGCCGCGGCCACCCGGCCCGCCAGGTTCGGGCTGAGCGCCGAACCACCGGGGTTCGCCGGGAAGACGGGCCGGTGCTTGACGAAGTACTTGGGGTCACCGGGTTTCACGTCGAGCGGGTCGTCGTCGTGCGGGTTCCGCCAGACGTCGTGGTCGCCGAGGAAGCCGAACTTGTCGCTGCCCGTCCCGATCCCGACCTGGGCGTACAGCGTCTTGCTCTGCTGGTCCCACATCTTGTCGAGCCAGTCGAGGCCGAGTTTGACCTCCTTGGCCAGTACCGGGTCGTAACCCTCGCGGAGCACGTATCCCAGCTCCGCCAGCGAATACGCCGTGTTCGAGGTGAACTTGACGAAGTCGCCCGCGTCGACCCAGCCGCCCTCGACGTCGATCGGCCCGCCGATCGGCTTGAGCGGTTCGGCGATCTCGTCGCCGCCCTCGCCGACGAACACCGGCCAGTCGTAGACCGTGGCCTGCTTGTCGGCCAGATGCGACGGTTTGCGGTCGAGACGGCCGGGGACGATGTCGTCGCCGTCGCGCTGTGCCTGGAAGAACTCGTTGGTGGCGCGGACGAGCGGCGTGAAGAGCCGGTCCTTCGTGTCCACCCGGAACGTCGGCGACGTCGCCTTGGTCTCGCCGCTGACCTCGATCCGGTACTTGCCCGGCAGCCAGACCTTCGACAGGTCGAGCTGGTACACCGCCGGGTACTTCGCGTTCCACGCGCCGAGCGACTGCCCTGTCCGTCCACGATGGACGGTCCGGCCACGTTCGTCGACCACCGAGAACGACCCCGGCGCGCTGGACAGCAGATAGGCGTACTTGGTCTCGGTGAGGCCGTAGCCGACCTGATCGACCCGCACCTCGCCTCGCACCGCCGCGGCGGCCGAAACCACCGGAACCGTCAAACCCCCGAGGACCAGTGCCGACACCGCGGCCACCGCCCGGGACCAGGAACTCACCATCATCGGCGCCCCGCTCGAATTAGTTAAGAAAGTTTCCTTTTTATTGCGCAAGACGCTAGCCGCCGGGGCCCGCGCCGTCAATATGTCCGATTCGCCGGGCAAAAGTCACACGATTCGACATCCGGTCAGTGGGTATCCCACCGGGATGAACTGGAACGAGCGCATGAGCGGTTGGCACAAATCCAGCTACACCCACTGGGAGGAGAACGCCTGCGTCGAAGTCGGCACCGACGGTGACCTCGTCGGCATCCGCGACACCAAGCAGCGCGAACTCCCGCCCGAGGTCAGACCGGTTCTCGTGGTGCCCGCCCCCGGATTCGCCGCGTTGCTCACCCACTTGATCGGCTGACCCCGGAAACCGCCGGGAAATCGTCTACCGTTGGTCCGGTGCCGTCGTTGCCGACCGAGGCCGAACCACTCGGCGCGCGGATCCGGCGGTTGCGCCAGGCCCGCGGGCTGACCCAGCGTGAGCTCGCCGAGCCCCGCTACGACCGCGGCTTCCTCGCCAAGGTCGAATCCGGCACCCGCGCGCCCTCGGACGACGTGCTGGCCCATCTCGCGCGGCGGCTCGGCCTGACCGCGGACGAACTCCGCTTCGGCAGGCCGCCGGGCGCGGCCGGGGAACTCACCGACGCACTGGAAAGTGCCTATCGGGAATTGCAACAAGGCGGGCTCGAAGCCGCCGAGCGCGAATTCGCGCGGATCGAACAGCGCGCGGCCGCGTACCGGCTGCCCGACGTCCAGTGCCACGCGCGGTTCTATCTCGGCGAGGTCGACTGGCAGCGCTACGACATCCCGCTGGCGGACAAAGGGTTCGCGCACGCCATGGAACTCGCCGAGGCGGCTTCACCGAGGTTGCGCGCGATGATCGTCAACCGCGTCGCCGCCTGCCGCGCACTGTCGGGCGACCTGGGTGCGTCGGTCGCGCTGACCGAAACCGCGCTCGCCGGACTCCGCGCCGCCGGCCCCGTCGACCCCGACGCCGAACTCGCACTGGTGACCGCGCTGATCCACCCGCTCATCGAAATGGGCGCGCTCCGCCGCGCGCGGCGGGCCGCCGAAGAAGGACGGCGCGCGCTGGCTTCCGCCCGCCGCAAGGACATCTCCGCCCGGTACCACCGGCAGGCCGCGCAGTTGTGGCAGGCGATCGGCCTCGCCGACCGTGCCGAAAAGGACCTTTCGCGGGCACTGCGGCTGTTCACGTCCATCGGGTACGACCGGGACGCCGCCCGGAGCCGGTGGGCCCGCGGCTTCCTGTGGCGACGACTGGGCAAACTCGACGACGCGCACACCGAACTCCTGCTCGCCCGCGACCTTCTGGCCAAGGCCGGTTCGCGCGAAGGCGTCCTCGGTGCGACCATCGAACTCGCCGACGTCCGCCGCCGTCAAGGCGCACTCGACGAAGCCGCCGAACTCGCCGAGGGGATCCGGCCGCTTCTGGATCGATCCCCCGACATCGAAGCCAAGGCGGAGGTTCTCCGGCTACTGGGACTCATCGCCCGCGCCCGCGGCGATCTGCCCGAAGCGACCGCGTTGCTCGAAGAAGCCGCCACCGCACAGGAAAAGTCGGAATTACGCGGCGCGCTCATCGCCACTTCACTGCATCTGGGTGACACGTTGCGGGCCCGCGGATTAATCGACAAAGCGGCGGACGCTTATCAGCGTGGCGTGCGCGCGGCCGCTATGTCCGATTCCGGGCCATCGGACTGAAAACCATACGAAAGTCGCCATATATCGCGGCCGACGGCAAAAGCCTTACTACACAGGGATTTCATTCCTCGCATATTGATCTTCACCAGTACCGCTAGGCCATCCGGCCCATTGACGGTGCCGTGACCGGCTCCTTTACTCGGACGTGTCCGTCGAGATAACTCCAGTTATCCGAATGGACACGCTCCCCGTCCCCCGCCGTGCTCCCCGACTCGGTCGAATTCCCCGTCGCGCCTATGGCCGTCCGGGTTCACGGTCCTGCCCATGGAAGGTTCCACATGACCGTTCAGCAAGGGCTCAGAACAGGGTTGGCGGCCATCGCCGGCCTTGCCCTGAGCGCCGCACTTCCGGTGATCCCGGCAAGCGCGGCCACCGCGACCATCCAACCCGCGAGCCCTGACGCCGTCGCCGCGAGCGCCGCCGACCAGGCCGCCGCAGCTGGTGTAGACCAGTTGCGGAAGGGTGCCGACGAAGGCTTCCAGCGCGTCGGGCTGACCCCGGGGGGCGGCGGACTCTTCTACGCCGCTTACGAACGGACCTACCGTGGCCTGCCGGTCGTCGGCGGGGACGCGGTGGTGGTCACCGACGGCGCCGGGCGCGTCCGCGGCACCACCGCCGCGGAGACCGCGACGATCTCGGTCGACACCAAGGCCAAGATCACCGCGGCGAAGGCGGCCGAGGTCGCCCGTGGGCAGCTGTCCAAAGTAGACAAGGCGGCCGCGCCGAAGCTCGTCGTGCTGGCGGGGAACTCTCCCAAGCTCGCCTACGAGGTCGTCGTCACGGGCACCAAGGCGTCGACGCCGAGCAACCTGCACGTCTTCGTGGACGGCGCCACCGGCGCGATCCTCCAGACGCGTGACGACGTCAAGATGTCGAACTTCGCGACCGCCCCGAAGGCCACGTCGGGCGAGGTCAGCACGCTGGGCGCCGGGAACAGCTACTACGTCGGCAACGTCACCATCGACACGACGAACTCCGGTGGCACCTACTCCATGCGCGACCCGCAGCGCCCCAACATCAGCTGCAAGCCGCAGAGCGGCGCGATCTACAGCGGCCCCGACGACAACTGGGGCAACGGTTCCGGCACCAACCTCGAAACCGCTTGTGTCGACACGCTCTTCGGCGTCCAGACCGAGTGGAAGATGCTCAGCGAGTGGCTGGGCCGCAACGGCATCAACGGCAACGGCGGCGGCTTCCCCGCCTCCGTCGGCCTCAACCAGGTCAACGCGTACTGGGACGGTTCCTCGACCACCTTCGGGCACTCGCAGGACAACCAGCGCCAGGCCACCCCGATGGACGTCGTCGCGCACGAGTACGGCCACGCCATCTTCCAGACCACGCCGGGCGGCGCGGGCAGCGGCAACGAGAACGGCGGCCTCAACGAGTCCACCGGTGACATCTTCGGCGCCATCACCGAGCACTACGCCAACAACGCCAAGGACACCCCGGACTACGACGTCGGCGAGGGCGTGAACCTGGTCGGCCAGGGCCCGATCCGCTACATGAACCAGCCGAGCCGTGTTTCGGGCAACCCGAACTGCTACTCGTCGTCGATCCCGAGCACCGAGGTGCACGCGGCGGCCGGTCCGCAGAACCACTGGTTCTACCTGCTGGCCGAGGGCACCGCGCCCGTCGGCAAGCCGGCGAGCCCGACCTGCAACAACACCTCGATCACCGGCATCGGTATCCAGAAGGCCGCGAAGATCTTCTACAACGGCCTGCTGAAGAAGACCTCCGGCTGGAACCACAAGGCCGCCCGCAAGGCGACCCTGGAAGCGGCGCTCGCGCTGTACCCGACTTCCTGCACCGAGTTCAACACCACCAAGGCGGCATGGGACGCGATCAGTGTCACCGCGGCCACCGGTGAGCCGACCTCGTGCACGCCGTCCGGTCCCGACTTCTCGGTCGGCATCACCCCGGCGGCCGGTACCGTCAAGCCCGGCGAGTCGGCCACCACCACGGTGAACACCGGGACCGTCAGCGGTGCGGCGCAGACCGTGGCGCTCACCGCCTCCGGCCTCCCCGCCGGGGCGACCGCGACGTTCAACCCGGCTTCGGTCCAGTCCGGTGCCTCCTCGACGCTCACCATCGCGACGTCGGCGAGCACCCCTGAGGGCACCAGCACCATCACGGTGACCGGGACCGGGACCAGCGGCGCGCACACCGTGCAGTACAAGCTGACCGTCGGCACCGGCACCAACATCCGGACGTTCAGCAACGAAACCGACTACCCGCTGAACGACTACGCCACGGTGAACAGCCCGATCACCTCGAGCGCGACCGGCAACGCCGTGTCGCCGGTGAAGGTGACCGTCACCGGTACCCACACCTGCTCCGAGGACCTTCGCATCAGCCTGAAGGCCCCCGACGGCAGCACGTACTCGGTCAAGGCCACCGGTTCCCTGCCCTGCACCGACCTCGGTACCCGGAACTACTCGGTCCCGGTGACCAACGAAGTCGCGGCAGGCACCTGGACCCTCGTGGTCTACGACGCCTACGCGCAGGACACCGGCACGCTCAGCAGCTGGTCGATCACTCTCTAGCTCTCTCTCGCGTGAAGGACTCCTTCCCTCGGCTCGGCTGAGGGAAGGAGTCCTTCACGCAAACCCCTCCAGGAAGGAAAACCCCGGCATGAAGTGGGGAAAGCGAATAGGAGCGGCCGTCGTCGGTATGGCCGCCGTACTGGGTGTCGTCGTGACACCCGCGCAGGCCGTCACGGCCGCGAACCTCAACGCCGCACCGGACATCTCCCTCGCCAATATCAAGGCGCACCTGAGTTCGCTGCAGACGATCGCCAACCAGAACGGCGGCAACCGCGCCTCGGGACGGTCGGGTTACACGGCGTCGGTGTCCTATGTGGCGCAGAAGCTGCGCGACGCGGGCTACAACGTCACGCTGCAGACCTGCACGAGTTGCGCGGGCCAGAGCCAGAACATCATCGCGGAATGGCCGCAGGGTGACGCCAACCAGGTCCTCATGCTCGGCGCGCACCTCGACAGCGTCGCCGCCGGTCCCGGCATCAACGACAACGGTTCGGGCTCGGCCTCGATCCTCGAAGTCGCGCTGACCCTGGCCCGCGAGAACCCGACGATGGCCAAGCGGGTCCGCTTCGGCTGGTGGGCCGACGAGGAATCCGGCCTGCGCGGGTCCAAGCACTACGTCGCCAACCTGCCCGCCGCCGAGCGCACGAAGATCAAGACCTACTTGAACTTCGACATGATCGGCTCCGACAACTGGGGCTACTTCGTCTACGACGACGTCGCTTCGGTCAAGTCGGTGTTCGACGAGTACTTCAGCTCGATCGGCATCCAGACCGAGGGCGACACGGAGGGCGACGGCCGGTCCGACCACGCGTCGTTCAAGAGCGCGGGCATCCCGGTCGGCGGTCTCGCGACCGGCGCCGGATACACGAAGAGCGCCGCGCAGCGGACGAAGTGGGGCGGCACCGCGGGTGCGCCGTTCGACAGCTGCTACCACCGCGCTTGCGACACGCTCTCCAACATCCCGGACACCCCGCTGGAGAAGAACAGCGACGCGATCGCCTACGCGGTCTGGAAGCTCGCCGTCGGCACTTCGACGGGTCCCGACTTCTCGCTCGGTCTCTCGCCTGCTTCCGGCACCGTCCAACCGGGACAGTCGGCGACCGTCACGGTGAACACCGCGACGACTTCCGGTGCGGCGCAAGCGGTTTCGCTGAGCGCCAGCGGTCTTCCCGCCGGGGCGACCGCGACGTTCAACCCGGCTTCGGTGCAGTCCGGCGCTTCCTCGACGCTCACCATCGCGACGTCGGCGAGCACTCCCAACGGCACCAGCACGATCACGGTGCTCGGTGACGGGACCGCGGTGGACCGCACGGCTCAGTACACGCTCACCGTCGGCAACGTCAGCGTGCGCACGTTCAGCAACGGCACCGACTTCGCGCTGAACGACTACGCCACGGTGAACAGCCCGATCACCTCCTCCGCGACCGGCAACGCCGTTTCCCCGGTGAAGGTGACCGTCACCGGTACCCACACCTGCTCCGAGGACCTCCGCATCAGCCTGAAGGCCCCCGACGGCAGCACGTACTCGGTCAAGGCCACCGGTTCCCTGCCCTGCACCGACCTGGGCACCCGGAACTACTCGGTCCCGGTGACCAACGAAGCCGCTTCCGGCACTTGGACGCTCGTGCTCTACGACGCCTACGCGCAGGACACCGGCACGCTCGACAGCTGGTCGATCACCGTCTGACCATCTGAATGAGAAGGCCATCTCACGAGGACACCCGGCCTCGTGAGATGGCCTTCGTGCGTGGAAGAGAATTTCGGACAACTCTTCGATATCTGGTCTAGACCACCCGATCGTCGGTAGCGCCACTCATGCACGGCGACCTATGTTGAGCCGAACGGCCGCTTCCTGTTCGTTCACAACCGCTTTCGAGATGGGAGCTGGGTATGTTCGGTCGCGTCTCACGGCTGCTCGCAATCACCGGCGCGGCGGTACTCGCCGTCACCACACTCGTCGTCCTGACCCCGGCGCAGGCCTCGGTGGACGCCGAAGTCTGCGCGGTCAAATCGAAGCCCGCGGGCAAGATCCTGCAGGGCTATTGGGAAAACTGGGACGGCGCCGCGAACGGCGTCCATCCGCCGATGGGCTGGATCCCGATCACCGACGCGCGGATCAAGGCCAACGGGTACAACGTGATCAACGCTGCCTTTCCGGTCATCCTGTCCGACGGAACGGCCAAATGGGAGGATGGGATGGACGCGACTGTGAAGGTCGCGACCCCGTCCGAAATGTGCG
This sequence comes from Amycolatopsis sp. lyj-84, assembly GCF_046549075.1. Lineage (NCBI taxonomy): Bacteria > Bacillati > Actinomycetota > Actinomycetes > Pseudonocardiales > Pseudonocardiaceae > Amycolatopsis > Amycolatopsis sp. lyj-84. Next base: position 639,253 of record NZ_JAJPWO010000003.1, on the reverse strand, counting down.
CCGCCAAGGACGCGGGCGCGACGATCCTGATGTCCATCGGCGGTGCCACCGCGGGCATCGACCTGAACTCGACGACGGTGGCGGACAAATTCGTCGCGACCATCGTGCCGATCCTGAAGAAGTACAACTTCGACGGGATCGACATCGACATCGAGACCGGCCTCGTGGGCAACGGGAACATCAGCACGCTTTCCGCGTCGCAGAAGAACCTCATCCGCATCATCGACGGCGTGCTCGCCGCGATGCCGCCGAACTTCGGGCTCACCATGGCACCCGAGACCGCCTACGTCACCGGCGGCAGCGTCGTCTACGGCTCGATCTGGGGCGCGTACCTGCCGATCATCAAGAAGTACGCGGACAACGGCAAGCTGTGGTGGCTGAACATGCAGTACTACAACGGAAGCATGTACGGCTGCTCCGGCGATTCGTACCAGGCGGGCACAGTTCAGGGCTTCGTCGCGCAGACGAACTGCCTCGACAAGGGCTTGGTGATCCAGGGCCAGACGATCCGCGTTCCTTACGACAAGCAGGCCCCGGGTCTGCCCGCTCAGGCCGGTGCCGGTGGCGGTTACATGTCGCCGAGCCTGGTTTCCCAGGCGTACCGCAGCATTCCGGCACTGAAGGGCCTGATGACCTGGTCGATCAACTGGGACGGCTCGCGGAACTGGACCTTCGGGAACAACGTGAGGTCACTGCAGGGCCGCTAAACAGCGCGAGCAGGTAGTGGGCCTCGTGAGTGGTAAGGACGGTTCTGGTGGACCGGTATTTGCCTAACCACTGGATCCTGATGTCATCTCGGCGAGCTTGTAGAGCTTGTTCTGGATGCCGATGTGGGCGAGTGGGGAGGATTTGAGACGTTCAACGTCCCAAATCCTCCCCACTCGGCTGCCGTCCGCGAGGTTGCGGGGTGACACGGTCTTGATCGACGGAGGATCGGAGACGTTGAGTGTCCCCGATCCTCCGTTGATCAAGCACCAAGACCGGAGCGACCCCTCGACGACGAAGGAATCGGGACGCTCAACGTCCCCATTCCTTCATCATCAAACATCCTCCGCTCTAACCGTCCCTACCACTCACGAGTCTCCGCGAGGGATCGGATCGTCGTACTCCCCCGACGGGCCCGAGTACTGCGTCCCGTCCGGATAGGGCCACGGATTCGGCGCGCAACCGTGCAGACCGAGGGTCTGCTGCTGCATCACCGGCGCGAGGGCGCCCGGCACGGGGCAGGTCTCGTGCCCGCGCCCGAGCCGGTGCCCCACCTCGTGCGTGACCATGTACTGGCGATAGACCGTCAGCGGCGCGCCATAACCGGGGACGCCGTTCGCCCAGCGCGCGACGTTGAGCACGACGCTGTTCCCGTTGCGGCAAGAGGTGTAGCCGTCCGGCCTGCCGCACAACACGTCGCGCGTCTTCGGCGTCGCGAGGTAGAGCGTGAAGTCGAACGGTCCGTCCGGGCCGACGCGTTGGAGCCGCCAACGTCCGCCGCCGGTCCAGCCGCGCGGATCGCTCAAAGTGGACTCGACGGCCTGGGCGAAACCGTCCGGGCTCACGCCGGCGACGTCGGCTTCGACGGCGACGCGGTACCGCAGCAGCCTTCCGGCCTGCCCGGCGACCGGACCTTCGCCGCCGGGGAAGAGCCACTGACCGGATCCCGCCGGCGGGAAGGCGATCGCGGCGGACGGCGGTGCCAGCACGGGCTTCGGCGAAGGAGTCGAAGACGGAACCGGAGCCGAAACGGCGGGCGCCGGGGTCACCACGGGAGGGGCGATCGAGTGAGCTTCGCAGCCGGCCACCACCAGGGCGCACACGACGACGGCCAGAGCCCGGCGCGCGGTCATCGGCCCTCCCTGAGGTCTTCGGTCACATATGGGGATACGTACCGGAGCCGCGAGAGGTTGTGGGACCACGCGCGCAACCTTGCAGCGCGTTCGGCCGTATCGTTCTCGGTCATGGGCGAGGAGGTCGGCGGACGACTGCGGCGGCTGCGCGCCGAACGCGGCCTCACCCAGCGCGAACTCGCCGAACCGCACTACACCGCCGCGTACGTCTCGTCCGTCGAAACGGGGGCGCGGACGCCGTCCGGCGACGCGTTGCGCCACTTCGCCGCGCGGCTCGGGGTGGACACCGGCGAACTGCTCGGCGTGACCTCGCCCCGCGACGACGTCCGGCTCGATCTGGACATCGCGGCGGCCGCGGCGGAGTTCCTCGCGGGGAACGGGTCGGCTCCCCAGATGCGGCGGCTGGCGCGGCGGGCGGAGAAGATCGGGCGCGACCGTCAGGCCGGACTCGCCTGGCTGTGGCTCGCGCGCTTCACCGAGGGCGACGCCCGGTCGCGGCTGGTGGCCGCCGCCGAAGGCGCCCTGGGAGACGACATCCCGCCGTACCGCGAAGTGGCCGCCGCGCTGCGGGCGAACGTCCTGATCGGCCGTGGCGAGCCGCACCACGCGATGCATCTGCTCCGGACGGCGCTCGACGCGAGCCTCGACCGCCATCCGCATCCGGTGCTCCTGCTGACCCTGCACGCGTACCTCGCCGACGGCAGGCTCCGCCTCGGCGAGACCGCCCAGGCCGCGCACCACGCGGGCGAGGCGCTGCGGTTGTCGCGCGGCGACGAGGAGATCCTGACCGAACTGACCGGGAACCAGCACCGGCTCGCCGAGACCTATCTCGCCGACGGACGGGTGGCCGACGCCGTCGCCGCCGTGTCGGTCCTGCACGACCTGCTCCACGAGCGCGCCCTGCGGCCGGTGCTGGCCCGGTGTCTGTTCGCGCGGGCGCTGGCCCGGCGTGCCGACGATCCCGAAGGCGCCCTCGCGGACCTTCGCGCGTCCCGAGCGGCCGTGCCCGATCACGCCGTCACCTTGGAACTCGCCGACGTCTGCCGCGATCTCGGCCGTCTCGACGACGCCGCCGCACTGCTCGCCGAAGCGGCCGAAGCCATCCCGGCGGACTCACCGCACTCCGCGTCACTCACGTTCCAGCAGGGCTCGCTGGCCCTGGCTCGCGGAGACCTCGAATCAGCCGAAGCGGGCTTCGCGCACGCCATCGACGTCGCCGCCCTCCGCGACGCCCGCGGCGTCCTGGCTGCTTCAATCGACAAGGCGGGAGAACTGCTTCGCGACCAGGGGCGCTCAGAAGAGGCCGCAGATCTGTTGCGGCGGGGACTCCTCCTGCTCGGCGCCGAGGAGGACGTTCCGAAATGACCGAAGTGGACCTGGAAGACGTCGGCGCCCGGTTGGCGAGCCGATTCGGCCCGGACGCCGAAGGGTGGCTCGCCGAGGTTCCGGCCCTCGCCGCGCGACTGGCCTCGCGGTGGGGCTTCGAGCTCGGCGAGTTGTTCGAAAGCGGAGCGTCGTCCGTCGTCCTGCGGTGCCGCTGGTCCGACGGGACCCCGGCGGTGCTCAAGCTCAGCCCGGACGGGGCACTGCTGGCCAAACAGGTCGAAATGCTGCGCGTGTTCGCGCCCTCGGGCCGGGTTCCCACCGTGCTGGCCGCCGACGCGGACGCCGGCGCGATGGTGCTGGAGGAGATCCAACCGGGCACCCCGGCCGAAGACCTGCCGGCGGAGACCTTGCCGCGTCTATGGGGTGATCTGCTCACCTCGCTGCACGCCGTGGCCCCGCCCGCGGGCTGGCCGTCGAGTCTGCGCGGCCGGTTCGAGGAGTCCTTCGCCCGGATCGGCAAGAGGCTGGCCGAACCGGCCATCAACGCCCGGATCGGCCAGGACACCTGGCAACGCGCGATCGACCGTTGTGCGGCGCTGCTGGACACCCAGACAGGCGTCGTACTGCTCCACGGCGATCTGCACCTCGGCAACGCCCTGGACGGCGGCCCGTCGCGCGGCCTGATCGCGATCGATCCGAAGGCGTGCGTGGGCGACCCGTGCTTCGACGCCGTGGACTACGTCGTGTCCGGCGCCGAGCACGAAGGGGTCGAGGCCCGGTGTCACGTGGTGGCGGACGCCTGCGGTCTCGACGGAGACAGGCTCTACGCCTGGAGCCGGGTGGTCGCGCCCATGTTCGCCATCTCGTTCCTCACCTACGGCGGTGCGGAGCGGGCGATCGACGAGCTGCTCGCCCTGGCTAGCTGAGGAACTCGCGCAGTACCGCGGCGACCCGCCGGATCTCGCCCGCCCGCACGTTCTCCTGCCGCGTGTGCGCCAGCGTCGGGTCGCCGGGGCCGAAGTTCACCGCCGGAATCCCGAGAGCCGCGAAGCGCGCGACGTCGGTCCAGCCCAGCTTCGCGACCGCCTTGCCGCCTGCCGCGGCGACCAGCTCGGCCGCGGCGGGGGCACTCAGACCAGGCAACGCTCCTGGCGACAAGTCGACAACTTTGACGTCATAGCCCTCGAAGACCTCGCGAAGGTGCGCCTCCGCGGCTTCGGCACTGCGGTCGGGGGCGAACCGGTGGTTGATCGTGAGCACGGCCTCGTCCGGCACGACGTTGCCCGCGACACCGCCGCCGATCTTCGTGGCCTGCAGGCCTTCGCGGTAGGTCAGGCCGTCGATGTCGACCACGCGCGGCGTGTACTCGGCCAGCCTGCGCAGCGGTTCGGCGAGGCCGTGGATCGCGTTGACGCCCATCCAGCCGCGCGCGGTGTGCGCTCGTACGCCTTCGACGCGGATCTCGATCCGCATCGTGCCCTGACAGCCACCCTCGATACCGCCGTTCGACGGCTCGCCGAGGATCGCGAGATCGGCGTGCAGCCACTCGGGCCGCTCGCGCTCGATACGGCCGAGACCGTTCTTCGTCGCTTCGATCTCTTCGCAGTCGTAGAACACGAAGGTGACGTCGTGCTTCGGCTCGCGCAGGGCAGCCGCGAGGTGCAGGAAGACGGCGTCGCCGCTCTTCATGTCGACGGTGCCCAGACCGTGCAGGACCTCGTCGTCACCGGTCCCCTCACGGCGCACCGGCATGTTCTCGTTGACCGGCACGGTGTCGAGATGCCCGGCCAGCAGCACCCGCGAAGGGCGGCCGAGGTTCGTGCGGGCGAGGACCGCGTCACCGTTGCGGATCACCTCGAGATGCGGGGCCTGCGTTTCCAGCGCGGCCTGCACGGCGTCCGCGACGACCTTCTCCTCTTCCGAGACGCTGAAGATGTCCACCAGCGCGGCGGTGAGGTCGACGGGGTCCGCGTGCAGATCGAGCGAAGGCATGCCAGCACCGTACCGGCGGAGCCGCAGGGCTACCGTGAAAGGTGTGCGCATGAGAACGATCTTGGTCGCCCTGCTCCTGGTGGTCAGCGGCTGCGGGGCGAACGAGGTCCCGGTCACCGTGAAGCCCACCCGCAGCACCGGGCCGGACGTGCTGCCGATCAAGCTCAAGGCGCTGACCACGGACCGGTGCTACCTGGCGCCGGGAACCGAATCGCCCAAGGGCTGCCAGAAGTACGTCACCGAACTCTCCGGCGCGGCGGGCAACGTCCGCAAGCGCAGGCCGGACCTGGTGCCGAACGCCGAGGCGCTCGACCGGCCGATCTCCGTCTTCCGCACCACGAACTGCCAGGACCAGGCGGCGCCCGGCGGGCCGTGCACCCAGGCGCTCACCGACATGTCGGCGGCGCTGACCACGGTGCAGAGCCTCGTCGGCGGTTGACGCAGGTCACTGGGTTACCGTTCAGGGCGTGAGCGAGCAGACCCCTGATCCCGAAACGACCGGCGCCACCGGCGTCGGACTGGCCACCGTCACCAGCGACGGGACGGTGCTGGACACCTGGTTCCCGCTGCCCAAGCTGACCAGCGGCACCGAGGGCAAGGCCGGCACGGTCCGGCTGACCGCCGAAGAGGCCACCGAGGCCCTCGGCGAGGCCGCCGCCGCCCAGCTCGGCCCGGACACCGATCGCGGTGTCGAGGTCGTCGCGGTCCGCACGACCATCGCCCGTCTCGCCGACGCCCCCGGCGACACGCACGACGTCTACCTGCGCCTTCACCTGCTGTCGCACCGGCTGGTCCGGCCGCACGGCGCGAGCCTGGACGGCATCTTCGGCCTTCTGGCGAACGTCGTGTGGACCAACCACGGGCCGTGCCCCGTCGAGGGCTTCGAGGCGACCCGGCTGCGGCTGCGGGCACGCGGCAACGTCACCGTCTACAGCGTGGACAAGTTCCCGCGGATGGTGGACTACGTCGTGCCCACCGGCGTCCGCATCGGCGACGCCGACCGCGCGCGTCTCGGCGCGCACCTGGCCAACGGCACCACGGTCATGCACGAGGGCTTCGTCAACTTCAACGCCGGCACGCTCGGCGCCTCGATGGTCGAAGGCCGCATCTCGGCGGGCGTCGTCGTCGGTGACGGCTCCGACGTCGGCGGCGGCGCGTCGATCATGGGCACGCTGTCCGGCGGCGGCAAGGAGACCATCTCGATCGGCGAGCGCTGCCTGATCGGCGCGAACGGCGGCGTCGGCATCTCGCTCGGCGACGACTCGGTCGTCGAGGCGGGCCTGTACGTCACCGCGGGCACGAAGGTGAGCTTCGAGGGCAAGGTCGTGAAGGCACTGGAGCTGTCCGGCATCTCGGGCGCGGTGTTCCGGCGGAACTCCGGGACCGGCGCCGTCGAGGTCGTCGCGCGCACCGGCGTCGGCATCGAGCTGAACGCGGCCCTGCACGCCAACTGACCTGCGGTCGCGCGTGACATGAAAGGCCCGTTACTTGCAAATTTTGCAAGTAACGGGCCTTTCATAGCGTCCGGTGCCGCTCTCACGGCCTGGACCACCTTGCCGGTTCACCTAGAATTCATCTTGTGACAGCCGAGACCCTGCCGCGCAAGAACGTCCCTTCGACCACTCCGGCCGCGCTCGGGCTCGGCGACCGTCCCGCGAAAGCCGGGCCGGACGATCCGGCGGCCACCCACGTCCGGGTCAAACTCGACGTCGAGATCCGCGCGCTCCTCGCGCACGAGCCCGGCACCAAATCCGGCGCCGACCCCGAAGACCTGCACCAGATGCGGGTCGCGCTGCGCCGGATGCGGAGCGTCCTCAAACTCTCGGGCCGCCTCGTCGGCCCGGACGCCGAGCCCGTCCGCGCCGAACTCGGCTGGCTCGGCCAGTCGCTCGGCGACGTCCGCGACTTCGACGTCCTGATCGGACATCTCCGCGAGGTCGTCGCCGAGTTCGAGGTGCGCGACCAGCCCGCCGCGCGCCGCCTGGTTTCGAAGTTCGTCACCGACCGCGGGGTCGCGAAACGGCGGCTCACCCGCGCGCTCGCCAGCCCCCGGTACGCCTCGATGCTGCAGGACATCGGCCGTCTCGCCCGGCAGCCCGCCGCCGAGGAACCCACGTCCGAGGCCGCTCCCACGTCGGCCGACCTGGTCGCCGGTCTCGCGAAGCCGCATCGAAAGCTCGCGAAGGCCGTGAAGGCGCTTCCCTCCAACCCGCCGGATGACGACCTTCACGCGCTTCGCATCTACGGCAAGAAGCTGCGCTACGCAGCCGAGATGGCGAAGCCGGCCGCGAAGAAGAAGCAGGCGGCGAGGATCCAGCAGCTGATCAAGGCGACGAAGGACCTTCAGACCGTTCTCGGTGACCACCAGGACGCCTGTATCGCGGCCGATCGCATGCGCGACGTGGTGAGTTCGGTCGATTCCGAAGTCGCCTTCATCGCGGGCCGGGTCGCGGAGAAGGAGTTGCTGCGCCGGGCCGAGGTCCGTGCCGTGTGGCGCGATGTCTGGGCGGGGGTCGACGCCGCCGCTCAGGCGGTGAGCCCGCGGATGTAGCCGTCCGGGCGGATCAGCACCTGCCGCCCGTTCCCGGCTTCGTACGCGGCGAAGGCGTGCCCGCCGACGTCCTCGAAGTCCTCGTCGGACAGCGTGCTGCCCGCGGGAAGGATCCGGCGCGCCCCTTCGGGAGCGGGACCGTCGCCGAACACCAGCACCGTCGCCCGCGGGCCGCGCAGCAGCTCGAACAGCCGGACGGGCTTGCCGTTCGCGTCCTTCAGCGGCGCGTCCGGCGCGCGGTCACCGGGCCGGATCCGGCCGGTCGCCTCCGGCGCGAGCGGGCCGCCGCGGTAGCCGATGTCGAGCTGGCGGGTGTTCTCGCCGCGCTCGAAGGCGTCGTCCGCGCCCTCGGTGTACTTCTCGAGGATCTCCGTGCTGATCTTCAGTACCCGCGCCGCGACCCCGCGCCGCTCGGGCTCGTAGCTATCGAGCAGCTCGCGCGCCCCGTCGGCGAGTTTCCAGCCCAGGTTGTACGCGTCCTGCACGCCGGTGTTGAGCCCCTGCCCGCCGGTGGGCGGGTGGGCGTGCGCGGCGTCGCCCGCGAGGAACACGCGGCCCTCCCGGAACCGCTCGGCCAGCCGGATGTTCGGCCGCCACACCGTCGACCAGGTCAGATCGTGCAGGCGGACCCCGCCGCCGGACAGCGCGTCGAGGTGGGCCTGCAGCGTGCCCAGTGACGCCTCGACCTCCTCCTCGCCGAGCGGCGCGCCGAACTGGAAGTGCGGGACGCCGGGCAGCGGTGTGAGCACGATCCCCGCCAGCGGGTCCTCGGGCTTCGCGAACCAGTGCCCGTACGCGCGATCGAGGCCCTCGGCCTGGACATCGCCCAGCAACATGCGGATCGATTCGTCGGTGGTGCCCTCGAACGCGATGCCGAGCGCCTTGCGCACGAAGCTCTTACCGCCGTCCGCGCCGACGAGGTAGTCGACCCGGATCCGCTCGCCCGGCAGTTCCGCGGTCACGCCATCGGCGTCCTGCTCGAAGCCGGTCAGCGGGGTACCGAGCTCGACCCGGACCCCGAACTCGGCGAGCCGGTCCCGCAGGATCCCCTCGGTCCGCGACTGGCCGAGGAAGTAGCTGTTCGGATAGGGCACGTCCGGGGTCGGCTCGGTGAGCTCGGCCATCATCCGCTCTCCGACGACCTCACCGCCCAGGTGGATCTTCAGGGGCACCGGCGCCTGCCCGGCGGCCAGCACCGCGTCCAGGACGCCGAGGTCTTCGAAGACCTCCAGCGTGCGCGGCTGCAGACCATCGCCGCGTGAACCCTCGAAAAACGTCTCGGCCTTCTCCACGATCCGCACGTCGACACCGCGGCGCGCGAGGTCGATGGCCAGCGTGAGCCCGGTCGGCCCCGCCCCCGCGATCAGTACCTTCATCATCCCACCCTCCAGTGAATTGCGATTCAGTGAATCTTGATTCACTATGACCGTTGCTAGCCTTCCGTGTCAAGGAGGTGCCGATGACGGCGACGAGCCGCAAGGAGAAGGCGGCAGAGACCGAGGCCGCGCTCAAGGACGCGGCGAAGCGCGTTTTCGCGGCGAAGGGGTACCTGAACACCAAGATCACCGACATCACGGCGGAAGCCGGACGCGCGGCGGGGTCGTTCTACAACCACTTCGCGGGCAAGGAAGAGCTGCTCGAAGCGCTCCTCGCGGACCTCGCGGCGGCGAGCGACGTCAACGCGTCCCTGCCGGAGCACAAAGCCGACTTCACCGACCCGGACGCGGTCCGCTGGCACGTCCGTGAGTACTGGAACTTCCATCGGGACAACGCCGCGACGATGCTCGCCCTGCGCCAGGCCGCCATGGTCAGCGACGACTTCGCGCGCACCTTCGCGCGGTTCGGCGCCCAGCAGGCGGCCGACATCCTCGACCACCTCGGGTACATCACCGCGGCGGGGATGGAACTCCCGGCGTCGGAACGGCTTTCGCTCGCGATGATGGCCGAACTGGTCAACGGCTTCGCGCACACGTGGCTGCTCGACCCTTCATCGGCTTCCGAAGAGGAAGCCATCGAGGCGCTCACGCGGTTCATCTACCGGGGGTTCACCGGCCGCGACGCGGTCTGAGTGCCCCCACCCTCCAGTGCTATGAAAGGCCCGTTACTTGCAAAATTTGCAAGTAACGGGCCTTTCATAGCACGCCGCGAGGCGCACCAACCCCGCCCGACTCAGGCGGTGAGCCGCTCCGCGGCAGCGTCGATCCGCTCGTCCGTCGCCGTCAAGGCGATCCGGACGTGCCGGCCGCCCGTCGGCCCGTAGAACGTGCCCGGCGCGGCGAGGATGCCGCGATCGGCGAGCCAGTCGACCGTGTCGAGCGCGGATTCCCCGCGCGTCGACCAGAGATAGAGCCCCGCCTCCGAGTGCGAGATCTCGAAACCGCTGTCCAGCAACGCCTTCCGCAGCACCAGTCGACGGCGCGCATAGCGTTCCCGTTGGACGGCAAGGGCTTCGTCGTCCTTCAGCGCGGCGACCATGGCCTCCTGCACCGGACGCGGCACGATCAGCCCGGAGTGCTTGCGGATCTCCAGCAGGCCGGCGACGAGTTTCGGGTCGCCGGTGACGAATCCGGCGCGATAGCTGGCGAGGTTCGCGGACTTCGACAGCGAGTGGACGGCCAGCAGACCGTCGAGCGAGCCGCCGTGCACGGACGGGTGCAGGATCGACACGGGCTCGTTTTCCCAGCCCAGCGCCAGATAACACTCGTCGGAGACCACGACGACGTCGCGTTCCCGCGCCCATTCGACCACCTTGCGCAGGTGATCGACACCGAGCACACGCCCGGTCGGGTTCGACGGCGAGTTCAGCCACAGCATCGACGGCCGCTGCGGGCCGAGCGCGAAGGTGCTGTCCGCGCGAAGCAGGGAAGCACCCGCCATCAGCACGCCGACCTCGTACGTCGGGTACGCCACCTCGGGAATGACAACGAGGTCACCCCGGCCGAAGCCCAGTTGCCGAGGCAGCGAAGCGACCAGTTCCTTGGAACCGATCGTCGGCAGTACGGCCGCTTCGGGAACGCCCTCGACGCCGTGTCGCCGCGAAAGCGCTTCGATCGCGGCGACCCTCAGCTCGGGGACGCCGTGCGTGGTCGGATACCCCGGGATCTCCGAAACGGACGCGAGCGCCGCGCGGATGCTCTCGGGGACCGGGTCCACCGGCGTGCCGATCGACAGGTCGACGATGCCACCGGGATGCGCCTGGGCCTTCGTCTTGGCTTCGGCGAGGGAGTCCCAGGGAAAATCAGGAAGGACGACCCGGCTCATTCGCCCTGCGGGGGAAGAGCCTTGATGAAGGCGGGGTCGTGGCTGGTCTTGCCGACCTTCGAAGCACCACCGGGCGAGCCGAGTTCGTCGAAGAAGTCGACGTTGGCCTTGGTGTAGTCGTTCCACTCGTCGGGGACGTCGTCCTCGTAGTAGATCGCCTCGACGGGGCAAACCGGCTCGCAGGCACCGCAGTCGACGCATTCGTCCGGGTGGATGTACAGCATGCGGTCACCCTCGTAGATGCAGTCCACGGGGCACTCGTCGATACACGCCTTGTCGAGCACGTCGACGCAGGGCTCGGCGATCACGTAGGTCACTGCGCACTCCTGCTTTATCTCTGCTTCACCAGTCTGCAACGGACATTACGCGCCCACGGGCGCGACCGGCCCGCTTAGGCCACCCTTATCCGTACCCCGGGTATGGGCTTTCAGCGGTCTTTCCGGCGAGGCGGCGGAGTGGCCCTGCTGTCCCCAGTGATGACGAACTTCGGCGCGGCGGGTTTCGCCTTTTCGGCGTCCGCCTTCTCGACGGCGTTCTCCGAGCCCAAAGCCCGGTTGAAGCCGTCGGAGATCTCGCGGACCAGGTCTTCGTTGTGCCGGTCGTCCTTGCGCGCGATGCTCATCGGGTTCCTCCCACTGCCTTCCTTGTCACAATCTAACCGTGAACACTGCGGAAATGCTCGAGCTCGCCTGCAGCCAGGCCTGGACGCCCCTGCTGGAGAGCCGGATCGGCGACTGGAGGCTGCGCTGGGCGGACGGGTTCACCGCCCGGGCGAACAGTGCCCTGGCGATCGGTGACCCGGGAAAACCCCTGCCAGAGGCCCTGCGGGCGGTCTGTGACTTCGCGCACGATCATGCCATCCCGCCCGTCGTGCAGGTGATCCAGAACACGTCCATCGAAGACGAAATTGCCGCGAACGGCTGGGTCCAGTATGTGGAACACCGCCCCGCGCACGAGGTTCGCCTGATGACGGGCCCGCTCTCGCGCGGGACCTCGGCGGGAGCGGTGGTTTTGGACGAGCCGACGCCCGGATGGTGGGAACTGACGACCGGCGGCGCGGAGCCGGCGGACGGGCCGCGGCACGTTCTCGGCACCGGCAAGATCGGCTTCGGGGTCGTGGAGCTGGACGGCGTCACGGCCGGGGCGGTGCGCGGCGCGATCGTCGGCGAGTGGCTGCACGTCGCCCGGCTGGAGGTCCGGGAGGAGTTCCGGCGGCGGGGGCTGGCACGCGGGCTGATGAACGCCGTGGGCGCCTGGGCCGCCGGTCAGGGCGCGAACGGGATGCTGCTGCAGGTCGCGGTGGCGAACTCCGGCGCGCTGAAACTCTACGAAGACCTGGGCTGTACGGAGCACCACAGGTACCGCTACTGGGCCCCGGGGCCGGACGCGTGCGAGGATCGCCCGTCGTGAAGGTCGTCATTTTGGTCGGCGGAGTGGGCGGGGCCCGCTTCCTGCTGGGGGTCAAGCAAGCACTGGGTCTGCCCGCGATCGGTTCCGCCCCGGAATCGCCGCACGAGGTGACCGCGCTGGTGAACACCGGGGACGACGTGTGGATGCACGGTCTGCGCATCTGCCCGGACCTGGACACCTGCATGTACACCCTCGGCGGGGGGATCGACAAAGAGCGCGGATGGGGCCACTCCGGCGAGACCTGGACCGTCAAGGAGGAGCTCGCCGAGTACGGCGCCGAGCCGACCTGGTTCGGTTTGGGCGACAAGGACATCGCGACGCATCTGATCCGCTCGCGGATGCTGCGCGCCGGCTATCCGCTCTCGCAGGTCACCGAGGCGTTGTGCGACCGCTGGCAGCCGGGCGTGCGCCTGCTGCCGATGTCGGACGACCGCGTCGAAACGCATGTCGTGATCGACGACCCCGAAGATCCGGACCAGCGCAAGGCCATCCACTTCCAGGAGTGGTGGGTGCGCTATCGCGCCGAGCCGAAGGCGCACTCGATCATCGCCGTCGGCGCCGACGAGGCCAAACCGGCGCCGGGCGTGCTCGACGCGATCGCGGGCGCCGACCTCGTGCTGTTCGCGCCGTCCAACCCGGTGGTGTCGGTGGGCACGACCCTCGGCGTCCCGGGAATCCGCGACGCACTGCGGAAGACGCGCGCCAAGGTCGTCGGCATCTCGCCGATCATCGGCGGGAAGGCGTTGCGCGGTATGGCCGACGCGTGCCTGAGCGCGATCGGCGTGGAGACCTCGGCCGAGGCCGTCGGGCGGCACTACGGCTCCCGCAAGGAATCCGCGGAGGGTGTGCTCGACGGCTGGCTGGTCGCCGAGGGCGAGACCGTGGACGTGCCGGGAGTCGCCGTTCGCGACGTCCCGCTGCTGATGTCCGATGTGGACGCGACCGAGGCGATGGTGCGCGCCGCTTTCGAGCTGGCCGGAGTGTCCGTTGACTGACCACGCTTCCGCGAAGATCGAGATCCTGCCGGTCGAAGGCCTCCCGGAGTTCCGCCCCGGTGACGACCTGACCGGGGCCTTCGTCGGCGCGGCCCCGTGGCTGCGCTCCGGCGACGTCCTGGTCGTGACGAGCAAGATCGTCTCCAAGGTCGAGGGCATGCTCATCCGCGTCCCGGCCGACCCCGAAGAGCGTGACGCCGCCCGGCGCAAACTCGTCGAGGACGAGTCCGTCCGCGTGATCGCGCGGATCAACCGGACGGTGATCACCGAAAACCGGCTCGGCATCGTGCAGGCCGCGTCCGGGGTCGACGCGTCGAACGTGGCCTCGGGCGAGGTCGCGCTGCTGCCGTCCGATCCGGACGCCTCCGCGCTCGCACTGCGGAACGGCTTGCGCGAACGGCTGGGCGTCGAGATCGCCGTCGTGGTCACCGACACGATGGGCCGCGCGTGGCGGGTCGGGCAGACCGACGCCGCGATCGGCTCGTCCGGCCTGCGGGTGCTGCATTCGTACGCGGGCGAGATCGACGGCCAGGGCAACGAACTCGCGGTCACCGAGGTGGCGATCGCCGACGAACTCGCCGCCGCGGCGGATCTGGTCAAGGGCAAACTCGGCGGGACACCGGCCGCCGTCGTCCGCGGGCTGCGCCTGACCGACGACGGGTCCACCGCCCGCAAGCTGATCCGCCCGGTCGAAGAGGACCTGTTCCGGCTCGGCACCAACGAAGCCCTCGCGCAGGGCCGCCGGGAAGCGGTGCTCGCGCGCCGCTCGATCCGGACGTTCACCGACGAGCCGGTCGATCCCGAGGTGCTGCGCCGCGCGGTCGGGACCGCGCTGACAGCCCCCGCGCCGCACCACACGAAGCCGGTCCGGTTCGTGTGGCTGCGCGAGGAAGGCTTGCGCCACAAGCTTCTCGACGCGATGAAGGCGTCTTGGCAGGCCGATCTCGAAGGCGACGACTTCACCCCCGAGCAGGTCGCGAAACGCCTCAGCCGCGGCGACATCCTGTACAACGCGCCCGAGGTCGTGGTGCCGTTCCTCGTCGCCGAGGGCGCGCACACCTACCGCGACGACCGGCGGAACGCCTGCGAGCACACGATGTTCACCGTCGCCGGTGGCGCCGCGGTGCAGGGCCTGCTGGTCGCACTCGCCGCCGAAGACCTCGGCTCGTGCTGGATCGGGTCGACCATCTTCGCCGCCGACCTCGTCCGCGAGATCCTCGGCCTGGACGCGCGCTGGGAACCGCTCGGCGCGGTCGCGATCGGGCACCCCGCCGCCCTGCCGCCGGCGCGCGGCCCCGTCGAACCCGGTGAAGGACTTCTCGAACTGTGACCCTGCACGAAGACACCGTGTCCACTTTGTCCCGTTGGCGACCGGCGGACGCCGCGCAGGAATCCTTGCGCCAGGCCTATTTGGGCTTCCTCGCCGCCCGCGACGACGTCTGCCGCCGCGAATGCGCGGCCGGGCACATCACCGCGTCGGCCGTCCTTCTCGACGCCGACGCGGAGAACGTCCTCCTCACACTGCACCCGCGGGTCGGGCGCTGGCTTCAGCTCGGCGGACACTGCGAGCCGGAGGACACCACGCTCGCCGCGGCCGCTTTACGTGAGGCACGCGAGGAATCCGGGATCGACGACCTGGTGATCGACCCGGTCCCGGTGCACCTCGACGTCCACCCGATCACCTGCTCGCTCGGCGTGCCGACCCGGCATTTCGACGTCCGTTTCGCGGTGCGCGCACCCCGGGACGCACAACCGGTCCAAAGCGACGAATCGGACGATCTTCGTTGGTGGCCGGTGAATTCCCTGCCGAAAGGGTCGGAAGATCTCGCCGAACTGGTGGAAGCGGCCCTCCCCGCGACGTCCGGCCGTTAGGGTGTCGGCTGACGTTCAAAAGGGGGAATGATGCTGACGACGCTGACGCCATACCTGGACCGGGTCCGGGTCCACAGCAGCGGGGACGGTGACGGCGCCGGCTGGGTCCTGCTGATCTTGGCGATCATCATTATCATCATCGTGGTCGTGGTGATCATCGTGAAGGTCAACCAGGCGAAGAAGCCGCCGATGACCTTCCCGCAGAACCCGAACTTCGGCGGTGGCGGCCCGGCTCCGGGCTTCCCGCCCCCTCCGCCGCCCGCCGGTGGCCCCGCCCCGCAGGGCAACTGGCAGCAGCCCGGCTTCCCGCCGCCTCAGCCCGGTTACGGCCAGGCTCCCGGCTTCCCGCCGCCCCCGGCCCCCGCTCCGATGGGTTTCGCGCCGCCACACGGCGCCCCCGGCCCCTTCGGCGCGCCCGGTATGTCGCAGCCGCCGATGCCGCAGCCTTCAATGCCGCAGCCTTCGATGTCCCAGCCCGGTTTCCCGCCGCCGCCTCCGCAGGCCGGGCCGCCGGTCGACGGCAGCGCCGACCGCACGCAGGTCGTGTCCCGGCAGCAGCAGGCGGACGCCGGCGCCGATCGCACGCAGGTCGTCGCACCCGCGGGCGGGGACCGGACGCAGGTGGTGCCCGGCGGCGGGGGCGACGCCACCCAGGTCGTCCCCGGTGGCGACCGGACCCAGGTCCTCCCGCCCCGCCAGTAACCCGAGCAGGGAGAAGAACCGCATGGTCAGGGTCGACCCGAACTCCTCGGTCCCGCCCTTCGAGCAGGTGCGCACCGCCTACGCGACGCGGATCAACGACGGCTCGCTGCCCGTCGGGGCGAAACTCCCGACCGTGCGGAAACTGGCCGAGGACCTCGGCATCGCCCCGAACACAGTCGCCAAGGCCTATCGCGAACTCGAAGAAGCGGGCCTGATCGAGACCCGTGGCCGGGCGGGCACTTTCGTCAGCGCCGTCGGCGACGAGACCCGCGAACGGGCCAGGCAGGCGGCCGCCGACTACGCCGCGCTGACCAGGAAACTGGGCCTCGACCGTGACGAGGCGAAGGCGATCGTCGACGCGGCCCTGGGCTGATCTACCGAGAAGCAAGGCCCTCGACCCACGCCACATCAAGATGCACGACAAGCCGAAGCCGTTGCAGCCTCCGCCCGGTTGGTGATCGCCGGACCGGTTAACCTCGGGACATGGTCTTCCTTCTCGTACTCATGGTCGGTTTCCTGGTCGTGGCCGGGATCGGGGTCGGCGTCTACTTCCTGGT
This sequence comes from Amycolatopsis sp. lyj-84, assembly GCF_046549075.1. Lineage (NCBI taxonomy): Bacteria > Bacillati > Actinomycetota > Actinomycetes > Pseudonocardiales > Pseudonocardiaceae > Amycolatopsis > Amycolatopsis sp. lyj-84. The sequence continues at coordinate 622,749 of NZ_JAJPWO010000003.1, read as the reverse complement.
GAAGTCGAACAGCAAGCAGCCGCCCGCGCTCCCCCACCACCAGTACCCGCAGCAGCAGCCGCAGTACCCGAGCCAGCAGCAGCCCTACCCGCCGCAGGGCTGGGGCAACTGAGTCACATCGCGCGGTAGTCGCGGAGTTCGATCTTCGGCCCGAACCTCGGACGGCGGAATCCCGCCGTCGACAGGTAGCGCACCGCGCGCTGGCGCTGCGGCGAATACGGCGCCAGCACCTCGGACATCCCGGCGTCGTCGAGTTTCGTGCCGACGAGCGCGTGCCCGACCATCGACGGGATGTTGTAGTCGCCGAAGCTCACCGCGTCCGGGTCTCCCCAGGCGCGCTGCGCGATCTCCGACGCGGTCCAGACGCCGATGCCGGGCACCTTCCGCAGCCAGGCCCGGCCTTCGGCACCCTTGAGTTCGACGGCCTTCTCCAGGCGAGGCGCCACGCGGGCCGCGGTGATCAGCGTCGTCCGCCGTTTCAGGTCCACCCCGGCGCGATGCCATTTCCAGTCCACAATGGAGCGGATGGCGACGGGCGTCGGCGGCACGCGCAACCGTGACGGCCCCGGCCCTGGCGCCTGTTCCCCGAACCAGCGGCACAGTTCGCTCCACGACCGCAGTGCCTCCGTGCTGGTCACCTTCTGTTCCAGCACGGCGAGCACCAGCGCGTCCCACACCCTGCCCGTCGAGCCGAGGCGCAATCCCGGATTGAGGCGGCGCGCCGACGCGACGACATCGTGGTGCGCGACGAATTCGGAGTCGTCGTCCTGCGCGCCCAGCATCGCCGGGACACCGTCGAGCAGCCTGTCCGCGCCGGGGCCCCAGGCCTCCGCCTCGATCTCGCCGTCCGCGCGCCGCAGCAGCGCGAGCGTGCCCGCACCATCCGCGGTGCTGGCGGCCAGCCAGGTGACCCCGCCCTCGGTGCGGACGACGTTGGGCGAGCGCGACCCACGGCTCAACGGACCCAGCACCGTGTCCAGGTCGAGTTCGAAGCCGGGGCGGAACAGCACACGGTGAAACTACCCGGCACTCGGCTAGGGTTGTCCGAGCCACCCGAACCGTAAGCCGATGGAGGACACCGACGATGACCGAGCGACCGGCGAAGGCCTCGATCGTCAGCGGGTACTTCAACCCGCTCCACCAGGGCCACCTCGACCTGTTCGAGGACGCGCAAGCGCGGTCCGGCTACCTGATCGTCATCGTGAACAACGATCACCAGCAAGTGCTCAAAAAGGGCAGGGTGATCCAGACCGAGGACATCCGGGCCAGGATCGTCCGCGCGCTGCGCATCGTCGACGACGTGTACGTCGCCGTCGAGCAGGGGCCGGGCATCAACGAATCGTTCGACCTGATCCGGGCGGCGTACCCGGACACGGAGCTCGAGTTCTGCAACGGCGGCGACAGGCGCAGCGTCGACGAGCTTCCCGCCGACGAGATCGAGGCGGGCGCCCGCAACAACATCGCGCTGCTCTACGGCATCGGCGGCACGGACAAGGCCGACTCCAGCACCCGGATCCTGTCGGACATGGAAGCCTGAGCTCTCCGCGGCCCGCCAGGTGCTCGCCAACATTTGTCGGAAGACGTTTGCGGGTCTGCTGACGGCGGCCGCTCCTAGGGCCTACCCTGAACACAACACAGTCGGCCCTGAACCCAGAGGGCCCCAGGTCAGTCGGGAGGCCTAGGGGAATGGACCCCCGTGCTCGGGCGGACGCCTTGCTCGCACGCGCCAGCGCGCGTGGAGCCTTCGTCGTGACACCGGACAACGCGACGTCGCCGATGGACTCCGCGAACACCCAGCAGATCCCCCGATCGGTGGTCGCCGAAATCGACCGTTCATCGGACCCGGACACGACCACCCAGCTACCGGCCTCGCTGATCGCGGAAAACGATCACCCGCTGGCGGGGCCCGAACCGACGACGCGGATGGACCTGCCGCCGGCGCGGGGCGAGGGCTCGACGCAGCCCCAGCCGTACCCGCGCCGTCCCGGCATGCAGCCGACCAGGCCCTTGCCGCAGGCGACGACCCCGCTCACCCGGCGGCCGCCCGCCGCGCCGGTGAGGAGCCCCCTGATCGAGCACCCGGAACCGGAGACCGCCGAGAACGAGGTCGGCGGCCTGGTCCCGACGGTGAAGCAGAACCCTTCGGGGCGTTCGAACCTTTCGCGCCGGCTGGACGGCATCTAGCCCCTCGCGCGCGCTATGAAAGTCCCCTTCATTGCAAATTTTGCAATGAAGGGGACTTTCATAGCATTCAGGGACCCACCACATCAGCCAGCCCGGATCACCCGATCGATCTCCTGGATCGCCGCGCCCCCGCCGTACGTGGCGTTCGACAACATGGCGACATCCAGCCCCTCACCCGGATAGTGCCGCGCGAGCGAGCAGACGCCGGCGTTGCCGCCGTCCTTGTAGTAGTTCCACACCGAGCCGTCCTGCTCCAGGACGAATTCGAGACCGAAGCCGTACCAGACACCCTTGCTGTGGAGCACCTGCGGCGTGAGGAACTCCTTCGTGCGCTCCGGCGACAGGAGTCGTTCTTCGCGGATCGCCCGCAGGAACAGGACGAGGTCGCCGACGGTGCAGTAGGCACCCCCATCGGGTGAACCGATCGGCGGGTAGCTGAAGATGTTCTGCTTCCACCCGGTGACCACGTCGCCGTCGAAGATCTCGTCCCAGCCCTCGGCGACCCTCGGCTGCGGATCGCGCCGGTCGAAGAAACCCGACTCGGCCATTCCCGCGCGGTCGAGCACGGTTTCCTGGACATACTCGCGATAGGGCCCGCCGACGATCGCCTCGATCACCAGACCGGCGAGGACGTATCCCGAATTGCAGTACCGGCAGCCCTCGCCGGGCGCGAAGTTCGCTGCCCGGTAAGCGAAATTGGGCAGGTGGTCGCGCGTGTTCACGACCGAGTACACCGGCTTGTCGACCCACAGCGCCTCGTAGCTCTCGCCCGCCTCTTCGTCGGCGTCGTCGGCGATGCCGGAAGTGTGCGTGAGCAGTTGCCGCGTCGTCGCCCCGGTCGCGATCGCCGTTCCGGTGAGATCGATGATCTCGCCGATCGGACGGTCGAGGTCCAGCCGCCCCTGCTCGACCAGCTGCAAGGCGGCGATCGCGGTGATGACCTTGGTGATCGACGCGGTGTCGTACCGGATGTCGGGCGCGTTCGGCACCGACCAGCGACGGCTGGCCAAGCCGTATCCGCGCTCGAACAGCGTCTCGTCGCCGCGGCGGATCAGCACGACCCCGGAGAAGCGATCCTCACCGGCACGTTCGGTCAACCAGGCGTCCAACTCGGCGAAATCCATGCACCGACGGTAACGACGGCGGGTTCGCGAGTCGCGTGAGTTCCGTTGACCGGAACGGCTACTTCTTGCGCGTCTCCAGCTTGAGCCGCAGCGCGAGCCCGGCCTTCACCGCGAGCATGACCGGCTTCCACAGGAGACCGCGGTGACGGTCCGCGAGGTAGCGGTACGCACTGTCGTGGTGCGCGCGCAGCATCTTCTCCGAAGCCTGCGAAGTCGAGTGCCCGCCGATGTGCATGACGCTGGACGAAGGCGCGTAAACGTTCAGCCAGCCCGCGCGGGACAGCCGCTCGCCGAGGTCGACGTCCTCGAAGTACATGAAGTAGCGCGTGTCGAATCCGTCGACCGAGTCGAAGGCCTCGCGACGGAACAGCTGGCAGGACCCCGAAAGCCAGCCCGCCGTCCGCTCGACCGGAGTGCCGGTCTCCTGCCGGTACTGGCGTGTCCACGGGTTGCCCGGCCAGATCTTGCCGAACGCCGCGTGCCCGATCCCCCGGCCGAACGACGGCAGCAGCCGGGCCGACGGGTAGACGGTGCCGTCGAGGTCGTGGATGAGCGGCCCGAACGCGCCACCGCGCGGCCAGCGCCCGGCGACCTCCAGCAGCGCGTCGAGCGAACCGGGTTCCCATTCGAGGTCCGGGTTCACCACGACGACCCAGCCATAGCTGTCGTCGAGCTCAGCGACGCCGCGGTTGGCGGCCGTGCCGTAACCGACGTTCTCGCCGATGCTGAGCAGCTTGACGTTCTCCCGGCGGGCGGCCTTCTCCGGCGCGCCGTCGGTCGAGTCGTTGTCCGCGACGACGACCTGGACGTCCCGGTCCGTCGCCTTCTCGAGCGTGTCGAGGAACTTCTCGAGGGTCTCGCCGGGGAAGTACGTCACGGTCACGACGGCGATCCCGTCGCCGTAGCTGGGGTGCTCAGTCACGCGGCCATTGTCCACCCGTCACCGAACGCGATTCCGGCCCCCACCCCCGACGCCGGCAGGAGCTGAAGGGGCCCATACCCGCATCCGACGCGGCGAAGGGCCCTTTCCCTGCATCTAAAGCGGGCAAAGGCCCCTTCAGCCCGCCCGCCGCTGCGCATGCCGGTACCAAGCCTTCGCGTAAGCCTCCCGATGGCGCTCCGCGGTCGTCGCCCACGAGAACTCCTTCGCCCGCAGCTGCGCGGCTTCGGCCAGTTCGGCCCGCCGCGCGGGAGCGTCGAGCAGTTCCGAAATGGCCGCCGCGACATCTCCGGCGCCGACACCGCAGTACGCGACCGCGTCCCCGCCGACCTCCGGCAGCGAAAGCCGCCGGGTCGTGAGCACACTCGCGCCGCACGCCATCGCTTCCAGCACCGGCAGCCCGAATCCCTCGCCGAGGCTCGGGTACGCGACCAGTTCGGACCCGCCGAGAAAACCGGCGAGTGTGTCGAACGGCAGATAACCCGCCCGGATCACCCGCAGCCGGTGTGGCACGGCGTCCAGCGCGCGCTCGACCTGCGAATCCCAGCCCGGCTGCCCGGCCAGCACCAGCGCCGGCGGGTTCGGCCTGCCGATCACGGCGTGCGCGAAGCCGCGGATCAGCGCCGGGACGTTCTTGCGCGGTTCCAGCGCGCCGAGGAAAGCGACGTAAGGCGTCTTCCCGAGGCCGACGGCCTGGCGCGCGGCCTCGATTTCGGCGGGGGACGGCGGATGGAACCGATCCGGTTCGACGCCGTGGTGGATGATCTCCAGTTCGGCCGTCCGCACCTGGCCGACGCGCTCCAGTTCGGCCGCCGTCGCGAGGCTCGGCACGACGCACAGGGTCGCGCGGCGAAGCGCCGTCGCGGTCCAGGCGCGGAAGAAGCGCGCCTTCACCGAAGAGTGCAGGACAGCGTCGGTGAAGAAGGTCGCGTCGTGCAGGGTCACCACCGAAGCGGCCGGGCTGGCCAGCGGCATCGTGTAGTGCGGCGAGTGGACGACGTCGGCGGCGAGCCGCCGCACCAGCCGGGGCAGGGTCGCCTGCTCCCAGGTCAGCCGGGCCGTCCTGGTCGACGTCGAGGGCGAAGTGGGCACGATCCGCGCACCGGGCGCCAGCCGGTCGTACAGCACCGCGTCCCGCGGCTGGCAGACGACGGTGATCCGCGCGCCGTCCTCGTCCAGCGCCGCGACCAGCGAATCCACGTAGCGACCGACGCCACCCCGGTCGGCCGGGACGGCTGTCGCGTCGATCAGCACGCGAGGGTCATCGCTCACCCTCGCAGGGTACGACGGCACCCCTCCCCCGCGGTGGGGAACCGACAAACTAACCGCGCAGGTGAAGGGCCCAAACAGCGGAAGCGGCACGCTGCCAGGTGAACTCACTCGAACGGCTGAGACCGCGGTCACGCAGCGACACGGCCTGCTCCGAATGGTCCAGTACGCCCCTCAGCGCGTCGGCAAGCGCTTGCGCCTTGCCGACCGGGACGACGACGCCCGCTCCCCCGGCCACCTCGACCAGTGCCGGGACGTCCGAGTGCACCACCGGCACCCCGGCCGCCATCGCTTCGATCAGCGGCAGCCCGAAGCCCTCCGCGCGGCTCGGCATCGCCAGCACCGACGCGCCCCGCAACACGAACGCCAGTTCCGCGTCGCTCACCTTCCCCAGCACCCGGACGTCGGCGCCGTGCTCACGCGCCAGGGCCGCCGGGTCGATCCCGCCCCAGCCGGGCTGCCCGGCCAGCACCAGCGGCACCCCGATCCGGCCCGCGGCGTCGATCAGCACGTCGATGCCCTTGCGCGGCTCGATCGTCCCGATCGCCAGCACGTACCGCTCCGGCACCGTGACCTCGGCGAACTCGGCATGCGGCCGCACGCCGTGCGGAATCACGCGCAGCGGCACCGAGACCGGCACCAGCCCGGCGAGCTCGTCCGCGATCGCTCGCGTCGGCACGGTCAGCGCGGTCGCCCGTGCCGCGGCCCGTGCGATCACCGCCTTGTGCCACGCGACGCCGCGCGGGGTCAGCGTCTCGGGATGCGTCCACGGCACGGTGTCGTGCACCGCGACCGACAGCGTCCGCCCCTTCGGTACCCGGGCGGGCGCGAGCGGCGTCGGCGCGTGGACCGCGTCGCCGCCCGGCCACCACGGCAGGCCCAGCTGCCAGGCCGCGATCAGCGCCCGGGGCGGGATCGGCAGCACGCGCGGCCCCTCGACCCCTTCGACGACGGCGGCTTCGACAGCGTCGATGCCGGTATGCCGTGCGACCACACTCGACACCGTCCAACCGGGCGGCGCGGTCTCGGCGAGCGCCCGCAGCAGCTCGCCGGTGTAGCGGCCGGTCCCGCCGGGGACGGGCGCCAACAGCTGCTCGGCGAGCACGACCAGTTCGGGCATGGTCTCTATTCTCTCTGGCATGACCAGCACCACCGTCGTCGTGGTCACCTGGCGCGGCGCCGCGCACATCACCGACTGCCTCGACGCCCTCGCGGCGCAGTCCCGTCCGCACCGCACCCTGGTCGTCGACAACGCCTCCGACGACGGGACGGCCGCGCTGCTCGCCGCCCACCCGTCGAAACCCGAGGTGCTCCGCCTGCGGCGCAACACCGGTTATGCGGGTGCCATCGCCGCCGCACTGGACAAAGTGGACACCCCGCTGATGGCGTGGCTGAACGACGACGCCGCGCCCACCCCGGACTGGCTCGCGACCTGCGAAGACACCCTCGGGAACGCCCCGCTCGCCGCGGCCGTGAGCGCGCGGCTGACGCTGGCCGACGGCACCGTCCAGTCCACCGGCGTCCGCCTGACCGCCGACGGGCACGGCGCGGACCTGCCCGAACCCGCCGCCGAGGTCTTCGGCTTCTGCGGGGGCGCGGCGGTGCTCGACGTGGAGGCGCTCCGTTCCATCGGCGGCGTCCCGGCCTCCTACTTCTGCTACTACGAGGACACCGACACCGCGTGGCGCCTCCGCCTCGCGGGCTGGGACGTCGTCGGCGCCGAAGCCGACGTCACCCACCTGCATGGCGCGAGCACTCAGCCGGGTTCGGTCCAGTTCCACCTGTGGAATGAACGCAACCGCCTGCTGACCCTCCTCCGGTGCGCTCCGCGCGCGGTGGCGATCCGCCAGCTGGTGAAGTTCGCCGCGCTGACCGTGATCCTCCCTCTCCGTGGGAAACCGGCGGCCCCGAACTTCCGTCTGAGCCTCCGATGCCGGGTCCTGGGCGCCGTCGCCGCCCGCCTGCCGCGCACGCTGTTCGAGCGGCGGGCCGTCGGGCGCCGCGCGGCGCTCGACCGAGGCGCGGTCTGGGAGGCGTGGGCCGGGCTTTAAGCTTGGGCCATTCGAGTAGCAGGGAGCACGACTTTGGCGCAGGGGGAAACGCAACCGGTCGTCTCGGTGGTCGTGGTGAACTATCGAGGAGCCGCCGACACCGTCACCTGCCTGCGCGCGCTCGCTGAACACGATTACCCGAACCTCGAGGTCATCTGCGTCGACAACGCCTCGGGCAGCAACGACGTGGCCGAGATCAAGGCCGCCGCTCCGGGCGTCAAGCTCGTCGAGTCCCCGGTGAACTCCGGTTTCGCGGGCGGCTGCAACCTCGGTGCGGAGCACGCCACCGGCACCGTCCTCGCCTTCCTCAACAACGACGCCCGCCCGGCGCCCGGCTGGGTCGGCGCGGCCGTCGCCGAACTGCGCGCGCAGCCGACGGTCGCCGCGGTGGCCAGCAAGGTCCTCGACTGGGACGGCACCGGCACCGACTTCGTCGACGCGGGCCTGACCTGGTTCGGCATGGGCTACAAACGCCACGCGGGCAGCCCGCTGGCCGACGTCCCCGCCGCCGAGCACGAGATCGCGAAGGACGTCCTGTTCGCGACCGGTTCGGCGATGTTCGTCCGCGCCGGGGTGTTCGCCGAACTCGGCGGGTTCGACGAGCGGTTCTTCATGTTCTACGAGGACGTCGACCTCGGCTGGCGGCTGAACCTGCGCGGCTGGCGCGTGCGGTACGTGCCGGAGTCGCTGACCTATCACAAGCACCACGCCACGATGTCCACAGTGGACACACCCGATTCGGGTCGCGAGACGTTCCTGCTGGAGCGCAACGCTTTGGCGGCGCTGTACAAGAACCTCTCCGACGAGACCCTCTCGCGCGCGCTGCCCGCCGCACTGGCGCTGGCCGTCCGCCGGGCGACAGCGCGCGGAGACCTCGACGCCACTCAGTTCGATCTCGCCCGGGGCGTCGGCCCGGCCGAAACCGGCCCGGTCGAGGTGCCGCGGACGACGTTGGCCGGCGTGCTGGCGATCGACCAGTTCGTCGAGTTGCTGCCGTCGCTCGCCGAGTCCCGCGCGGCCGAGCAGGCCGCCCGCGTCCGCACCGACGCCGATCTGCTTCCCTTGCTGCGCAAGCCCTTGGAGCCCGCGTATCCGCTGCCGCGCTATCTCGCCGCGCACGACATCCTGGTCGAGACGTTCGGCATCGACGCGATCTTCGGCCAGCGCCGCAAGGTACTGGTGATCACCGGCGACGCGATCACCGAACGAATGGCTGGCCCGGCGATCCGCGCGTGGAACATCTCCGCGACCCTGGCCGCCGAGCACGACGTCCACCTGGTGACGGTGAACCCCCTCGCCGACCCGCCGCCCGCGCCGTTCCGGGTCAGCGCGGCGACCCGGCGCGAGCTGGAAGCACCGATCGCCTGGGCCGACATCATCGTCCTGCAGGGCCACGTGCTCGAACTCGCGCCCTCGCTCAAGAAGCAGTACGCGCACAAGATCGTGGTCGCGGACCTGTACGACCCGATGCACCTGGAACTGCTCGAACAGGGCAAGGGCGTCCCCGACGACAAACGCGCGCTCGACCTCATCGGCGTCACCAAAGTCCTCGACGCGCAGCTGGAACGCGGCGACTTCTTCCTGTGCGCGTCGGAACGGCAGCGCCACTTCTGGCTCGGGCACCTCGCCGCGATGGGCAGGCTCTCGCCGCGGCTGTACGACGCCGATCCGACCACCCAGTCGCTGCTCTCGATCGTCCCGTTCGGCCTCTCGCCGCAAGCGCCGGTCCGCACCGGCCCCGGCCTCCGGTCCACTTTGGACGGTATCGGGGAAACCGATCACGTCGTGCTGTGGGCGGGCGGGGTCTACAGCTGGTTCGACCCGCTCACCCTGGTCCGGGCGATCGACCGGCTGCGGCAGCGCCGCGGTGACGTCCGCCTGGTGTTCCTCGGGATGAAGCATCCCAACCCCGAGGTCACCGAGATGGACATCGGCGCGCGCACGATGCTGCTGTCCGAAACGCTCGGGCTCACCGGCAAGCACGTGTTCTTCAACCAGCAGTGGGTGCCGTACGAGGATCGCCAGAACTGGCTGCTGGACGCGAACTGCGGCGTCACCACGCATTACGAACACGTCGAGACGACGTTCGCGTTCCGCACCCGGGTGCTGGACTACCTGTGGGCGGGCCTGCCGATCGTCACCACCGACGGCGACTCGTTCGCCGACCTGGTCCGTGAGGAACGGCTCGGCGTCGTCGTCCCGGCCGAGGACGTGGACGCGCTGGCCGACGCGCTGGAAAAGGCGTTGTACGACGAGGAGTTCGCGGCGGGTTGCGTCGAGCGGATGGCCGCCGTCGCCCAGCGCTACGCCTGGCCGGAAGCGCTGAAACCGCTGGTGGAGTTCTGCCGGAACCCGAGGCCCGCCGCGGACCGGCTGCCCGGTTCGGCGGACCTCGTGGTCACCGCGCCGGTGCGGGGCAAGGAAATGCTGCGCCGCGACGCCGACCTGATCCGCGAGTACCTCGCCGACGGCGGCCCGAAGGAACTCGTGCGGCGCGTCGGCGGCCGGGTACTCAAGGTCGCCAAGCAGAGGCTCGGCCGTGGCTGATCGCCCCTTACGCGTCCTGCTCGACGGGACCCCGCTTCTCGGTGCCAGGACCGGTATCGGCCGGTACACGGTCGCGCTGTCCGAAGAGCTCGCTTCGATGTCCGAAGTGGACACTCGCGCGGTGGCGTTCACCTTGCGCGGCTGGCGACGGCTGCGGCACGTGCTCCCGCACGGCGTCCGGGCCCGCGGGATGCCGGTGTCCGCACGGTTGCTGCGCAAGACGTGGCTGCGGTCGCAGCTACCGCCGGTGGAACTGTTCGCCGGGCCGACGGACGTCGTGCACGGCACCAACTTCGTGCTGCCAGGCCGGTTCCGCGCGGCGGGTGTGGTGACGATCCACGATCTGGCCTTTTTGGACGCTCCCGAGGAACTCGCGCCGAGCGATCACGAGCTCCCGCAACTGGTCCGCCGGGGTGCCCGGCTCTCCGACGTGATCTGCACGCCCACGAACGCCGTCGCCGACCAGGTCGCCGAACGGCTCGACGTGGACCGCCGCAAGATCGTGGTCACCCCGCTCGGGGTGAACCCGGCCTGGTTCACCGCGCGCCCGCCGGACAAGGAACGCCGCAAGGAACTCGGCCTGCCGGACAAGTACCTGCTCTTCGCCGGTGCCCCCGGCCCCCGCAAGGGCCTGCACTGGCTTCAGCAGGCCCACGAGGCCGCGCCGGACCTGCCGGAACTGGTGTTCGTCGGCCCCGGCAAGTTCTCCGTGGGCGACCGTTCGCGGCACGTCGGCTACCTGTCGGACGTGAACCTGCGGCGGGTCGTCGCCGGGGCCAGCGCGCTGGTGCTGCCGTCGCGCGACGAGGGTTTCGGGCTCCCGGTGCTGGAAGCGATGGCGTCGGACGTGCCCGTGGTATGCACGGACATCCCGGCGCTGCGCGAAGTCGCCGGGAACTGCGCGAGCCTGGTCCCCTACGAGGACGTCGACGGGCTCGTGGAGGCACTGCGGATCGCCGTCAGCGACCCGCACGCCGTCGCCACCTCGGCCGCGCGCCGCGCCCACGTCGCGAACTTCACCTGGCGCGCGTGCGCCGAACTCACCGTCGCCGCCTACCGCAAGGCCAGCACCACGCACTGACTTCCCCGCCGCGTTCGTCCTCTAGTTGCGGGAGTTGTACGCGCAAGTACCGCAACTAGAGGACTAAACGCGTGAGAGGTCTGCGCGACGCCGGACCTCTGACGCCGACTGTGTGGATTTTGGGACGTTAGATGACCAGAAATCCACACAGTCCCCGCGTGACCGGTCCGCCGGAGACGTGAGGGGTGTGTGGAAACCGGGACGCTCACTGTCCCTATTTCCACACACCCTGGGTAGCACTTCACGCGCTCACCAGCCAGTGGCCCAGGCTCCAATGCCGCAATTGGTCCTCTAGTTGCGGTAGTTGTACGCGCAAGCACCGCAACTAGAGGACGAAACGCGTGAGGGGTCAGGAAGCGAAGTAGGCCTTCAGCGCGTCATGCCAGTCCCGAAGCGGCGTGAGACCGGCTTCGCGCCATGAAGCGTTCGACAGCACTCCGTACGCCGGACGCGCCGCCGGACGCGGGAACTCCGCAGTCGTACAGGGCTTCACGCGCGCCGGATCCGCGCCGAGTTCCGCGAAGATCGCCCGCGCGAACCCGCACCACGTCGTCGACCCGCCACCCGTGCAATGCAGCACCCGCTGCGACGGCCCCTCGCCGGCGGCCACGCGACCGGCCAGTTCCAGCAGCCCGGCGGCGAGATCGCGGGACCAGGTCGGCGCACCGGTCTGATCATCCACAACGGACAGTTCTTCGCGCTCTTTCTCCAAGCGCGCCATGGTCTTCACGAAGTTCGACCCGGTCTTGCCATACACCCAGGACGTCCGCACGATCCAGGACCGGGCCCCCGATCCGAGAACCGCGTCCTCACCGGCCGCCTTCGTCCGGCCGTACGCGTTGAGCGGCCCCAGCAGATCATCGGTCTCGTACGGCGAAGTCGCGTCGCCCGCGAAGACGTAGTCCGTCGATACGTGGATGAGCGGCACCCCGCGCGACGAGCACGCCGCGGCGAGCACCCGGGGGCCGTCGGCGTTCACCGCGAACGCCCGCTCCTCATCGGTTTCCGCCGCGTCCACCGCGGTGTAGGCCGCCGCGTTGATCACCACCGGCGACGTCCCGGTGGCCCGTGCCCGGTCCGCCAGTGCGGTCACCGCGGCGATGACCTGGCCGGTGTCGCGCACGTTCAACTCGGACGAGGACGGTGTCAGGGCATCGGGCACCAGCGCCGCGATGTCCTGTCCCAGCTGACCGGATCCGCCCGGTACGAGAACACTCAGCACCCGTCACGCCCCCGCACGGTTCTTCAGCGACTCCCACCACGGCCGATTTCCGCTGTACCAGGCGACCGTGTCGGCCAGACCGTCCTCAAAGGACTTCTGCGGTGCGTAGCCGAGTTCCTGCGAAATCTTGGTGATGTCGACCGAGTACCGGCGATCGTGCCCCTTGCGGTCCTCGACCGGCTCGACGCTCTCCCAGCCGGCTCCGACGGCGGACAGCAGCAGCTCGGTCAGCTCGCGGTTGGTCAGTTCCGTGCCGCCGCCGATGTTGTAGACCTCGCCCGGCCTGCCGCCGTCGGCGACGAGCTGGATGCCGCGGCAGTGATCGTCCACGTGCAGCCAGTCACGCACGTTCAGCCCGTCACCGTAGAGCGGGACCTTCTTGCCGTCGAGCAGGTTGGTCACGAAGAGGGGGATGACCTTCTCCGGGAATTGGTACGGACCGTAGTTGTTCGAGCACCTCGTGACACAGACGGGCAGTCCGTGGGTGCGGAAGAAGGAACGTGCCAACAGATCCGAGGACGCCTTCGACGCCGAATACGGCGAATTCGGCTCCAGCGCGTGGTCTTCGGCCCAGGATCCCTCGTCGATCGAGCCGTAGACCTCGTCGGTGGAGACGTGGACGAACTTCCCGACCTCGGCCTCGAGCGCGGCCTGCAACAGGGTCTGCGTGCCGAGCACGTTGGTCAGCACGAAGTCGGCGGCCCCGGCGATCGAACGGTCCACATGGGACTCCGCGGCGAAATGCACGACCAGGTCGATGCCCCGCATCAGCTCGCTGACCAGGGTGGCGTCGCAGATGTCGCCCTTTTCGAAGCGGTAGCGCGGGCTCTTGCTCACCGGCTCCAGGTTCGCTTCGTTGCCCGCGTAAGTCAGCTTGTCGAGCACGACCACTTCGGCGTCGGCAAGGCTGGGATACGCACCCGTCAGCACCTGCCGGACGTAATGCGAACCGATGAAACCGGCACCTCCGGTGACCAGCACCCGCATCCCGTGATCCTCCTTTTACGACTTCCCGGACCAGCCGAGTGTGTCACGACCGGGGCAACCTTTCACCAGCCTACGGACGTCTAACACGAGGATCAGTAGAGTTACCGGCGAGGCACGAGTGTGCCCTGGGGAGATTCGTGGAGGACCGCACGTGACCGAGTGGCCCGGGCCACCCATCGCGGCGCGCCGTGGCGGCGGCGTCGTGGTGTTCGCCCGCCGTGGGGTGAAGGTCGTGTTCAGTCTGGTCTCGATCACGATCCTGGCGCTGACCTGGTGGGGCTGGCAGTTCATCGGTGACCCGTCGCAGGGCTTCGCCACCACGAACATCTTCGAGGACAACGGCCATCCGCCCGCGAAACCGCTGGACGGCGCGATCGACATCCTCCTCGTCGGCCAGGACAGCCGCACCGACGCGCAGGGCAACCCGCTGCCGCGCGAGGTCCTCGACATGCTGCACGCCGGCGTCTCCGACGGCGAGCGCCAGACCGACACGATGATCCTGGTGCACATCCCCCAGAACGGTAAGAAGGCGGTCGCGATCTCCTTCCCCCGCGACTCGTGGGTCGAGATCACCGGCGGTTTCGGCAAGCACAAGCTCAACAGCGCGTACGTGTACGCCTACAACGACACGTCGAAGACGCTGCAGCAGCAGGGCAACTCGAACCTCAAGGACGTCGACGCCAAGGCCAAGGACGCCGGCCGCAAGAACCTGATCGCGACGCTCGAGAAGTTCATCGGCAAGCCGAAGATGATCGACCGGTACGCCGAGGTCAACCTGTCGAGCTTCTACGAGATCACCAAGGCGATCGGCGGCGTCGAGGTCTGCCTCAACGGCCCGGTCAAGGAGAAGAAGTCCGGCGTCGACCTGCCCGCCGGACGGCAGTCCGTCGAGGGCGTCCAGGCGCTCGCGTTCGTCCGTCAGCGGTACGACCTGCAGAATGGCGACCTGGACCGGATCGCGCGGCAGCAGGCCTTCCTGTCCGGGCTGGCGAACAAGGTCCTCTCCTCCGACGTCCTGATCAACCCGGCGAAGATCTCGGACCTGATCGCCGCCGTGAAGAAGTCGGTCGTGCTGTCGGCGGGCTGGGACCTGCCGGAGTTCGCCGCCCAGATGCGCGGGCTGACCAGCGGCAACGTCGAGTTCCACACGATCCCGACCCAGGGCGACGCGAACATCGGCGGCGCCGCCGTGCTCCGGGTGGACCCGGCGCAGGTGCAGGCCGAGGTCACCCGCCTGACCTCCGACGGGCAGACCGCGCCCACCGAGACCCCGGCCAAGCTGCCGGGCGCGGAAGCGGTGACCGTCGAACTGTTCGACGGTTCCGGCTCCCCCGCCCTGGCCACCGAGACACGGAACCTCTTGCAGGGCAAGGGTTTCAAACTGGCGCCCGACAGCAAGCTCAGCACCCGCAACTCCACGGTCGTCCGCTACGCGCCGGGCGACGAAGACGCGCTGGCCCTGATCAAGCAGGTCTTCGGCACCACGATCCAGACCGAAGCGGATCGCGACGTCGCCCCCGGCAAGGTGCGGGTCCTGCTCGGCAAGGACTTCAAGGGCGCTTCCGCCGGCCCTGGCGGCGCGACCACGGCCCCGTCGAAGACGTCGCCCCCCTCGCAGCCGGCTCAGCCGCCCTCCAGCGCTCCGGCGGCGCCCACCACGACGCCGATCGTCGCGGGCAATGTGCCCTGCGTCAATTAATGTCCGGGTACTCAGCGTGGCCGCCCTACCGGTGGCCTAGCCTTCTCCTACGATCGGACCAGAGGCAGCGCCAGGGGAGGTGAACAGGGATGGGCAGCGAGGACAAGGACCTCGATGAACATTTTGAGCATTTGGACACCGAGGAATCGGAGCCGGAAGACGACACCGCTTCGGACACCGAGAGTGACGAAAAGTCCCGGTTCGTCCCGACGCCGTACCCGCGGAACCCACTCCCCCAGCCGTCAGTCCCGCCCGAGGACGAAGCGGTCTCGGGTGTGCTCGCCGTGCCCGAACGCCCGCTGCGCCGCGCCGGCCGGGTCACCCGCCGGATCGCGGTCGGCCTCGTCTCGCTGCTCGCCCTCGGCACGACGGGCTACGCCTACGTCACCAAGGACCAGCTGCAGAAGAACGTCCCCACGACGAACGCGCTGAGCAAGCCGGACGACCCCGCCGCGCCACCCGCCGACGACGGCGCGAACGACATCCTCCTGGTCGGCAGCGACGCCCGCACCGACGCGCAGGGCAATCCGCTGCCGCTCAAGGTCCTCAAGGAACTGCGCACCGAAGAGAAGCCGGGCGTCAACACCGACACCATCATCATCCTGCGCATCCCGAAGAACGGCGCGAAGCCGTCCGGCGTCTCGATCCCGCGCGACACGTGGACCGACATCCCCGGCCGCGGGCCGAACAAGGTCAATTCGGCGTACGGGGTCGCGAAGGCCAACTACGCCAACGCGCACCGCGGCGAGCCCGACCAGGCGAAACTCGAACGCGATTCCGACCAGGAAGGCCGCAAGGCACTGGTCCAGACCGTTCAGGACCTGACGCAGATCCGCATCGACCACTACGCCGAGGTCAACCTGCTCGGGTTCTACCTGCTGACCGAGGCGCTGGGCGGTGTCAAGGTCTGCCTGAACCACTCGACCGAGGACAAGGACTCCGGCGCGAACTTCCGGCGCGGTGAACAGACCGTCTCGGGCGGCGAGGCGCTTTCCTTCGTGCGGCAACGGAAGAACCTGCCGCGCGGCGACCTCGACCGCATCGTGCGGCAGCAGACCTTCCTGTCCTCGGCGCTGAACCAGGTGCTCTCGGCGGGCACACTGACCAGCCCGTCGACGATGAGCGGCCTGATGGACGTCGTGCGCCGGTCGATCGTCCTGGACGAAGGACTGGACCTGCTGGAGTTCGCGCAGCAGGCGAAGGGGATCGCGTCGGGCGACCTGACGTTCACGACCATCCCGGTGATCAACATCAACGGCCGCAGCGCGGACGGGCAGAGCATCGTCGAGATCGACCCCGCCGCCGTGCGGACCTTCGTGTCCGGGCTGGTGGGCCGCGGCGGTGGAGGCAGCGCCCCCGGTGCGGCTCTCGCCGCGTCGAGCGTTCCCTGCGTGAACTAGCGTGGAGGCGTGAGCCTCACCGAACTGCTGCTGCGGCCCGTGCTCGGGTCGCCCGCGAAACCGCTGATCACGCACTACGACGACAAGCAGGGCAGCCGCGTCGAACTGTCCGTGGCGACCACGGTGAACTGGGCCGCCAAAACGGCGAACTGGCTGGTCGACGAGTTCGACGTCGAACCGGGCGACGAGGTCGCCGTGGTGCTGCCGTCGCATTGGCAGACCGCCGGTGTCCTGCTGGGCGCGTGGTGGTGCGGCGCCAGGGTGGTGACGGAGACCGCGGGCGCGCGGGTGGCGTTCGTCGTCCCGGGCGGCGAGTCCGGCGCGGCCGCGACGGCCGTCGTCTCGCTGCATCCGATGGGTCTCGGACTGCCCGCCGGCTCCGTACCCGACGGCGCCCTGGACTACCTGACCGAGGCCAGGCTTTCGGGTGACCAGTTCAGCCCACTGTCCCCCATTCCCGGCGATACTCCGGCGCTGGGTTCGTCCACAGTGGATGAAGTGCTCGCCGAAGCCCGTTCCCGCGCCTCCGGCCTGGGACTGTCGGCCGACGACCGCGTTCTGTCCACTGTGGAGTGGGCGGGCGAGGAAGGGATTCTCTCGGGCTTCCTGACGCCGCTCGCGGCCGGTGCGCACCTGGTCCAGGTCACCGACGCGGATCCGGCCAAACTCGCTTCCCGGCGCGAAGCCGAGCGGACGACGGCGGATCTTCCCTCCTGAGCTGCAATGAAGGGGACTTTCCTTGCAAATTTTGCAAGGAAAGTCCCCTTCATTGCGTGCGCGAGAGGTCAGGCGTCCTGAAGCTGCTTCGCCTCACGCTTGCGTCCGAAGAGCACGTGGTCGAGCGACAGTTTTCCGGCGTTGAAGCCGAGCGCGAGCCCGGCCACCGCCAGGATGAGGACGAGTTCGTAACCGCCCTGACCGGTCAGGCCGTTGTCGAGGTGCACCGAGAGCAGAGCACCGACGGAGACCACGACGAAGCCGAGACCCACCAGCGGCGTCAGGAAACCGACGATGAACAAGATGGCTCCGACGATCTCCACCGCGATCGCGAAGATCGCCGCGAGCGTCGGCAGCGGGATGCCTGTCTGCTCGAAGAACTTCGCGGTGCCGTCGATCCCGTTTTCCCACTTCTGCAGGCCGTGTGCGAGGAAGACCACACCGACACCGATCCGGCCCAGCAGGAGGGCGACATCCTTGAAACGAGCGAACATCGGGTATCAGCTTTCTGGTCGGTGAATATTCAACTTACCCGGATCACGGTAGGGCACCGAACGCCTCCGGCGGCACCTCCGGAGCGTGATCGACAGGTACCCGACAGGAACCGGACACGGTCGGCGGCATGTCCTCTGTGGAAGGTCGCAGAGGTTATTCCCCCGTACGGCGCCGTCGCCCGGTACGCCCGGCGGGCACAATCTCCTGGGTGATGGATGAACGTCTGATCGGCCTCTGGTCGGACCGCATGCTGTATCCGAGCGATGTCGAGTCCGCCGAACTGGCGTTCCGCGGCGACGGCTCCGGATGGCTCTACTGGTCGAGCTGGAGCACCGAGTTCACCGTGTCGCGCTACACGTGGGCGGCGTTCACCCCCGGCAAACTGGCTTTGAAGTTCCACCGCACCCTCGGCGGTACGTGGTCGATCGACGACGGCGTCACCCGGCACGACGTCGAGTCCGACGAGAAGGAAGAGTCCGTGGTCGAGGTCGGCTATGAGATCACGCCGGGCGAGGACCCATTCGGCAGCCCGGTGACCCTGCTCTCGCTGGACCGTCCGCTGGACGACCACCTCGCGGGCTCGCGGTTCGCGTGGGCCGAGAAACCGGAATCGCTCAGCGATCCGTCCGCCGATGCTCCGCGGCCAGACCCGTCCAGCCCCCGCTGACGGCCAGCACCGCGAGCACCCGCTCGGCCTGCTCGGCGAAACCGGCCAGATCCGCGTGCAGCAACGCGATCCGCTCGGCGTCGAGAGGGACCTCGTCGTCGGCCCACAGCTCGATCACCGTGCTGACGGTCCACACGAGGAACTGGATGATCCGGATGAACTCGTCGGAGGGCTCCTCGACGGCCTTGCGGTAGCCCGTCTCGATCTCGTCGCAGGCCGCGACCAGCTCGCGCAGCGGTTTGACGACGTCGGCCGCCGTCCCGTCCCACGAGGCCGACGGCCACGTGCGATCCCCGAGCTCGAGCCACAACCGCCAGCCGGCGATCAGCTCGGCTTCGTCGTGCGGTGTCCACGACACCGGTGCGGACCAGAACATCCTTCGAGAGTGACACCGTCGGCCCATGATCGCCGTACTTCCGTGAAGCATCTCACCGGCCCACACCCACGCGTTCAGTCCTCTAGTTGCGGTAGTTGCGCGTGCAAGGACCGCAACTAGAGGACTAAACGCTAAAGGTGATCAGCCCTTGAGCAGGGCGCGTGCCATGACCATGCGCTGGATCTGGTTGGTGCCTTCGTAGATCTGGGTAATCTTTCGGCCGGTTTCGGCCCACCTGGCGATCTTGCCTGAAAATGGCCTCTGAGCTGCTGAACCATCTCTCGACACTTCACGGTGGATCTTGGCCTTACCTGACGTCTGACGGCCTGTAGACGGCCTGGCTCACGTCGGGACTTTGGGCATGACAGCCGCCAATCACGGGTTCGGCAGGGACTCACAGGTGCCGATCGCGCACCACGCATGCGAGATCCCCATATCGCTGCTTACCCTCGCCGGTTCGGCTTTCGCCTCGGGCGCCCTGCGCGCCTGTTGAAGGGGACTGCCCGAACTATGGCTCGCTGCCCGCTGGTCTTCGACTAGTTTCAGCCGTACCCGCCCCCGCTTGTGCCTCTACTCTGCGTTCCCTCACCCCCGCCATCTCTAGCGCCGGGTCGATCGCGTCAAGGCACGCTTTCCCGCCTTGATGCGGGCGGGCCGGTGTTAGACCCTGAGAAGCGAGGGACCTCCTGGTGATCACTGCGCGTCGGCTGGGTGAGCTAAGAGATTGAGCCGAAGTACTCCTTCGATCTCCGTCGGCGGCGGCGCGCTGCGCGGTGCTGCTCGTCGGCGGGCTCGCCGCGACCGGCGGCCGGAGCGGAGCGGCAGGCCGTCCGTGTCGCATGGGCGGAGCCCGCCGTACGGGTGGTGACGTGCGCCGCCGTCGGCGGTGCCTTGATCCCATAGAGCCAAGTTCGGCAGGACCAGAGACACGTAACGCAGCTACTGCTTGCCTGCCTAGCTCTCGCGTCCTTCAACAATCAGTAGCTAGACTCCGCCCATGTCTCTTGAGGCCGAGCTCCAGAAGTACAGGCGCCAGATCGCTACCGATGCCTACCCTATGTCCATAGGAGAGCTAAGCAACCTATACCGAGATGGTGAAATAGATATTCACCCCGAGTTCCAAAGAATCTTCCGCTGGAAGGATGAACAGAAAACTCGGCTTATCGAGAGCATATTACTAGGAATTCCGCTGCCAAGCATTTTCGTGGCACAGAACGAAAAGGGCGTCTGGGATGTAGTAGACGGTGTCCAAAGATTGTCTACCATCTTTCAATTCATGGGAATATTGAGGGGCGAGGATAACGAGCAAATAGAACCATTTACTTGCACCGAAGGGCCCTTTTTAAAGTCCATTAGCGGCATGACCTTTGACCCCTCTGAATCAAGCACGAGCAGCCTAGATACCACTCAGCGACTTGACTTCAAGCGGGCGAGGATCGACGTCAAGATCATCAAAAGGGAAAGCGACAAGCGCACAAAGTATGACCTCTTTCAAAGGCTGAACTCCTTCGGATCAATCGCCACCGAGCAAGAGCTGAGGAACTGCCTCCTTGTAAGCCTCAGCAAGACCCACTTTGAATGGCTGACTGAACTTTCCGACGACGCGACCTTCAAGGAAGTTGTCGAGCTTCCAAGCCGCCTTATAGAGGAGCAATATCACATGGAGTTGGCGCTTCGCTTCATATTGCTCCGCAATATTGAAGAGGATCACCTGAGCAAAATCGGCAATATCGGCGAGTATCTAACCGCAGAGATAGTGCAATTTGTGGAGTTAGACTCTGCCGCAAGAGAGCGCGAGAGTGCCATCTTCAAGAACACATTCAGGCTTTTATACGACGCTGGCGGGTCCCTACTCCTGCGACGCTGGAACAGCAAGCAAGAACGCCCAATTGGCCCCTTCTCGCTAACCGCTTTCGAAGCACTCGCGCTGGGAATCGGCCACTATGACGCGAATCCTCGAATTACCGCCGCAGAAGTTATTGCCAAGAGAGACGAACTCTGGAGTTCGCCAAGCTATCAGGCTGGATTTTCCACTGGCCAACGCGCCGATCAACGAATGCGCAAAACAATCCCATTAGGTCGCACTCTTTTTGCGTGACAGGGACACGCAATGGACATCGAAGCTTTTGCAAATAAGGTACATGGCAGCCTTGCCAGACGAAAAAGAGAACTGACGAGCATCCGACTCAAGATACAAGAGTCCAGCCTCGACCCGAGACATATTGACTGGATATCTCGGAGTGCAATCTTGTTCGCTTACGCGCACTGGGAAGGCTTTGTCAAAGAAGCTAGCGCAAAGTACCTAAAGTTGATCGTTGCACGCAAATTGAAAGTTGGCGACCTGAGCGTAGAGCTCCAAGCTGCTTGCTTAATATCCTGCTTCAAGCGAGCAAGCGGAAGCGAGAAAGTGCGATATCTCGCAAGCATACTTACGGAAATGGACAGCAAGCGGACAGAACTGTTCACCGTGACTCCAGAAAAAGTTATCAATACAGAGAGCAATCTCTCGTCAGTCGTATTCCAAGATCTACTTCTTGGCCTAGGCTTAAGTTACCACGCCATCTACGAGACGCGGCAAGCTTTTATGGATGAGAAGTTGCTTGCCGGCCGAAATCAGGTCGCACATGGCGAACTTGTCGCCTTCAAAGCCGAGGAAGCGTTGGAGAGAATCGATGGAGTACTTTTGCTTCTAGACTCATACGCCGATCAGCTGATTGATGCAGTAAGAGATGAGAAATTTCTATTGCAGAGATAAAACAAGAATTCGATACATAGGCTTCTGTTAAGTGAGTGCCGATCAGGCCTTGCTGGTATCCTGCACTTATGCGTGGTGCGGGTGATCAGCTCAGCATCGGGGAGCGTATTGCCTTCTACCGGAGGCGGCGTGGTCTGTCGCAGGCGGTTCTTGCTGACTTGGTGGGTCGGGACTGAGGACTGGCTGAGCAAGATCGAGCGCGGTGAACGCGAGATCCGGCGCCTCGATGTGCTGGCCGACGTGGCTCGTGGCCTGCGGGTGACGCTGGGAGACCTCCTCGGCGAACCGGTGCTGATGGAGGACGAGGACAAGAACGACGACGTCCCGGCCATCCGAGACGCCCTGATGGCACCGAGGCGCCTGTCACGCCCCCTGTTCTCTTCGGCCATGTCGCCGGAGTACATCGACCCGGCCCCGGTCGCTCAACTGGTCGAGGGTGCCTGGTCCAGCTACCAGAAGGGTGACCTCGGCCGCGTCGTCGCCGCGCTGCCGGGTCTGATCGAGACCAGCCAGGGCATGGAGTCCGCCTCGGCCGATGACGCGGCCTACCGGCGGGCCTGCGCTGCGGTGTCGGCCCGCGTTCACCACCTGGCCGCGACGACGTTGAGCAAGATCGGTGAAGCCGACCTCGCGTGGATCGCGGCGGAACGCGCTATGCAGGCCGCCGACGAGGCAGACGACCCGTTGGTCCTGGCCTCGGCTGCCCGTTCCGGTACTCACGCGCTCCTGGCGGTCGGTCGGTTCGATGACGCGCTTGAGCTGGGCGACGTGGCCGCGAGGTGGCTGGTCCCGAGGATGCGCGCTGGTGATCCGGCCGCGCTGAGTCTCTAGGGGATGCTCTACCTGCGGACGGCCTCGCCGCTGCTCGGCAACAGGACCGGTCGACGGCGAACGAGCTGCTGTCTCACGCAGGTCGCGCGGCTGATCAGCTCGGCGTGGACGCCAACCACTGGCAAACGGGCTTCGGCCCGGCCAACGTCGAGCTACACCGCCTGTCCGCCGCTCTCGACCTAGGCGACATTTCGCAGGTGATCGAGTCCGCTCCGAGAATCACCGTCGACCACCTGCCCATCGAACGCCAGGTGACGCATCTGATCGACTTCGCGCGGGCGTTGAGCCTGGTCGCGAAGGATGACGAGGCGTTGTCGGCGCTGCTGACGGCTGAGCAGAAGGCGCCGGGGATCGTCCGGCACAGTACGGCGGTGCGGGAGGTCGTGCGGTCGATGTATCGCCGTGCCCCGGCGACGGCTGGTAAGAAGTCCTCGCCCTTGTTGGCGTTGGCTGAGCGCTGCGGCGCGGTGAGGTAGGTCGGGTGGCGTCGCGTGTTCTGGGCCTGGTGGGCTCGGGTGCTGGTGGTGTTGAGGATCTTCTTCCGCGCGTGATCCGGCCCCTCCAAGAGGACGGCTGGACGGTCGCGGTGACCTTGACCCCGACGGCTGGGCGCTGGCTGGACGAGAACGGCGGCCGCGCCGAGATCGAGGAGGCCACCGGGTTCCCGGTCCGTGTCGAGTCCCGCATGCCGGCCGAATCCAGCCCGCATCCTGCCCCGGACTGCTACCTGGTCGCGCCCGCCTCGGCGAACATGGTCGCCAAGCTCGCGATGGGCATCGCTGACAATCAAGCTCTGACGCAGGTCAACGAGGCCATCGGCACCCTGAACCTGCCGGTCGTCGTCTTCCCGCGCGTGAATGCCGCGCACGCTCGTCATCCGTCCTGGGAAACCCACATCGACGCGTTGCGGCGTGCTGGCGTGCGTCTGGTGTACGGGGACGACGTGTGGCCGCTGCATGAACCGCGGAGCGCTCCAGGCCGTGAGCTGCCCTGGTCGGCAGTGCTTTCCGCGGTGAACGAGGCCGTTCCTCTCCCTCACTAGTCCCTACCCGGACAGTTTGTCCGGGGTGAGGCTGCTCACTGGGTGTCTCCTGTGTCCAGCGCGCCCGACCGGGCTCGCCGAGACCGAGACATCGGGAGAGCACACATGGGCATTCACGTGGTGATTCAGCCCCTCGTCGGCTACGGCGCGGCGGTGGTTTCACCCTCTCCTGGCGTTCGTCAGCTCGTCGCCGGAAGTGAAGAGACCTCCTTCATCGTCCAGGTGCCCGCCCGTATCGGCGGCCTGATGGACACCGCACGGTTCGCGCAGAGTCTCGCGACCGCTGCCAGCGAGTTCAGCGAATGGTGCGAAACCCAGCACCGCACGCGCTCGCATTCCTCCTCCTTCCACGACCAGTGGTCTGACGCTGCCGATGACGCCGTCACGCGCAAAAACGACTGATCACACGCATCTAGGAGCAAACATGGCTATCTACAAGGGTTTTCGGTTCCCCATCGAGTTCGACGAGGCGTTCGGGCAGGGCTTAGTCATGGTCGGTGAGGTGTCGCCGGACAACGAGTACCAGTCGCGAGAGAACCGGTCGTCGGGTCGTCCGGCTCGGCAGCGAGTCGACGAGATGACGGGCAAGCGTCAGTGGAAGGTCACGGTGACCGACCCGGACGAGGTCAAGGCGAAGCGGGCGTCGTTCGAGATCACGTTGCTGGCCGATGTGCAGCCGGTGCCGACCACATCGGAGGTGCTGCCGGGTATGCGGCCGATCGCACTGGAGGGCCTGACGGCTGAGCCCAAGGTGGCTGGTCAAGGCGAGTTCAAATACCAGTCCTACATGTTCCGCGCGACCGGCTTCAAGGCTGTGGCCTCGGGTGGGGCGTCGAAGTCGTCGCGGACCTCGGGCGCTGCCGAGTCAACGCCCAAGGCTGCGTGATGCCGGGCGGGGTGCCGGGGAGCCACGGTGTGGCCGTGGTTTCTCCGCATCTGGTCCAGGCGTGGGAGATGGCTTACCGCCACTACAGCGCCTTAAGGGCACAGACCGCCCAGGTCGTCGACCCCTTGGCGGCGCACGACGTGGGTGTTGCTTCCCTCGCGGTGGCATCTGCCTGGCGGGATCTCCTGACAGAAGGCCATTTGCCGTGGTGGGTGCTCGCGGCCGTGACAGCGGCGGCCGAGGGATTCGAGGAGAACGCGCGGTCATGGGAGATCCGCGCTCACAGCGAGGAGGGACAAGGCCGTGGCGTTCAACGCGATGTGGAAGCCAGGACGACAGGCGGTCGCGGGAATGCAGGGCAATGGTTCAGCGAACCCCGCCCTGGTGATCTACCTCGACCCGGACAGCCTGGCGATCCTTCCTCCCTCCGACCCCACCGAGTGGCCGGAGTTCATCCGGCTCCTTCGCCAAATCCGCGACAGCGCGGACGAACTGGCCGTGTTCTCGGCAAGCACGCGGCGGTGCGCAATGACGACACCAGGCCGGAATGAGCCACAAACCCTCAAAGACGCGCACCTGGTCGCCTCGACACGACGGCCGAAGCCTGGATCCAACCGGTCGACATGGTTGAAGTTCCACAAGGAGAACGCGCGCATATATCAAGCCGTGTCCGATGTAGACCGTGCGCACCACCACGAACTCAAGTACTGGGTCGACTATGAGAAGCGGAAGGCCGAGGAGGTGGCCTCGCATATCCAGAAGGAGAAGTCGCCAACCAGCTAGAATCGGGCGGCCTGGTGCCCATGACGGCCTGGAAACGGCCTGATCATGAGCAGCCAGAGCCGCCCGAACTACCGGATCAAGATCAAATCAGCCCTTGAGCAGGGCGCGTGCCATGACCATGCGCTGGATCTGGTTGGTGCCTTCGTAGATCTGCGTGATCTTCGCGTCGCGCATCATGCGCTCCACCGGGAAGTCGCGCGTGTAGCCCGCGCCACCGAAGAGCTGCACGGCGTCCGTCGTCACCGACATCGCGATGTCCGACGCGTAGGCCTTCGCCGCCGCGGCCATGTAACCGCCGCGCTTGTCGCCACGTTCGGTCGCCGCGGCGGAGGCGTAGACGAGGTTCCGGGCGGCCTCGATCTTGATGCCCATGTCGGCCAGCATGAACTGGACGCCCTGGAACTCCGAGATCGACTTGCCGAACTGCTTGCGCTCCTTGACGTACGCGATCGACGCGTCGAGGGCGCCCTGCGCGATGCCCAGTGCCTGCGCGCCGATGGTCGGGCGCGTGTGGTCGAGGGTGCGCAGCGCGGTCTTCAGGCCGGTGCCGGGCTCGCCGATGATGCGGTCGGCCGGGATGGTGCAGTTCTCGAAGTGGATCTCGCGGGTCGGCGAACCCTTGATGCCGAGCTTCCGCTCCTTCGAGCCGACGGTGAAGCCGGGGTCGTCCTTGTGCACGACGAACGCGGAGATGCCGTTGGCCTTCTTCTCGGCGTTGGGGTCGGTCACGGCCATCACGGTGTACCAGGAGGATTCACCCGCGTTGGTGATCCAGCACTTGGTGCCGTTCAGCACCCAGTGGTCGCCGTCGAGCTTCGCGCGGGTGCGCATCGAGGCGGTGTCCGAGCCGGCTTCGCGCTCCGAAAGCGCGTACGACGCCGAGGTCTCGCCCGAGGCGATCGACGGCAGCACCAGTTTCTTGAGGTCTTCCGACGCCGAAAGGATGATCGGCACGGTGCCCAGCTTGTTCACCGCCGGGATCAGCGACGCCGACGCGTCGACACGCGCGACCTCTTCGATCACGATGCAGGCGGCGATGGCGTCCGCGCCCTGGCCGTCGTAGGCCTCTTCGATGTGGACGGCGTTGAAACCCGACTTGACCAGCGCGTTGTACGCTTCGATCGGGTAGCGCTCGTCCTCGTCGACCTCGGCCGCGTACGGCTCGATTTCCTTTTCCGCCAAGGCACGGACCGCGGCCCGCAGCTCTTCGTGCTCCTCGGCAAGCTGGTACAGACCCGGGCCGTCAGACACCTTTGTCACCTCTTCTAACGCGAATGAGAGTTCGACCGATGTTAGCGCTCGTTCACATTGTGCGACATCGCGAGCGCTTGTGTCTTTGACCGCAAAGTCCGTACGTTCGAGTGATGCAGCTCACCCCGTTCCCCCGGTCGCTCGACTACCCCGAGGTCCCGGTCGGCTCGGTGCTGGCAGGCGCCGCTGCCCGCTGGGGCGCCCGCACGGCCTTCGCCCACGGAGAGCGGAGCCTCACCTTCGCCGAGACGTACAGCGCGGCCTGCCGGTTCGCGAACGCCCTGCGTGCCGAGGGCATCGGACGGGGCGACGTCGTCGCACTCCACCTGCCGAACTGCCTGGCGTACCCGGTCGCGTACTACGGGACGCTGCTCGCAGGGGCCACCTTCAGCCCGGCGAACCCCCTGCTCCCGCCCGAGGATCTCGCCTTCCAGCTGGCCGACGCCGGGGCGGTCGCCGCCGTCACCGTCGGTCCGGTCGCGCGGGTGCTCGCTTCGGTCCGTGATCGGACCTCGGTCCGGCTGAGCATCGTCGTTCACCCGCCCGAAGCCCTGGGCCAGGGAGAGGTCGAGTTCACGGCGTTCCACTCCGGTCACTCCGACGAGCGACCGGACGTGGAGATCGACATCTACCGCGATCTCGCCCATCTGGCGTACACGGGCGGCACCACCGGACGCTCGAAGGGTGTCCGCCTGCCGCACCGGAACGTCGTGGTCAACAGCCTGCAGAGTTCCTGCTGGCGGCTGGGCGCGATCCCCGCTGTCGACGACTCGGGCGAGGTGATCGTCGAGCAGCTCGGCGGTCCGGACGAGTGGCCGTCCCGGATCGGCACCGGCATCGCGCTCAACCTGACACCGTGGTTCCACGCCATGGGCACCATCGCCGCGCTCAACGTCCCGCTGCTCGACGGCGGCACCATCGTCCTGCACGACCGCTTCGACCCGGCCGCGTACGTGGCCGACGCCGAGATGCTGCGGGTCACCACCATCGGTGGCGCGCCAGCGCTGTTCGCCGCGTTGCTCGCCTGCCCCGAGTTTCACACAGCCGACCTGTCTTCGGTACTGACCATCGGTTCCGGGGCGGCGCCGATGAACCACGAGATGATCCGCGCTCTGCAGAACCGCTTCCCCGGCGTGCTCGTCATCGAGGGCTACGGCCTCACCGAGGTCACCATGGGTGCCGTCATCGCGCCGTCGTATCGCTCCGCCGTCCGCAAGGTCGGCTCGGTCGGCCTGCCCATCCCCGACACCGAGATCAAGATCGTCCCGGCCGAAGGCGGCGAGGATCCCTTGCCCGCCGGGGAACGCGGCGAGGTGTGCCTGCGTGGCCCGCAGGTGATGGCCGGCTATCTCAACCGCCCCGAGGAGACCGAGGCCGCGCTCGTCGATGGCTGGCTGCACACCGGCGACATCGGCATCCTCGACGAGGACGGCTACCTGTCCATTGTGGACCGCAAGAAGGACATGCTGCTCTACAAGGGATACAACGTCTTCCCGCGCGAGCTGGAGGAGCTGCTGATCACCCTGCCCGGTGTCTCCGCGGCGGCCGTCGTCGGGAAGCCGGACACCGAGGTCGGCGAGCTGCCGGTCGCGTTCGTGGTCCGCGACGACGAGAACGTCACCGCGGAGCAGCTCCTGGAGGCCGTCGGCGCCCGCGTCCTGCCCTACAAACGGCTGCGTGCGATCCATTTCGTCGACCAGATCCCGGTTTCGGCCGCCGGGAAGGTGCTCAAACGAGAGCTGCGGAAGCAACTCGCCGACTGACGCCAAGCGAAACGCGGTCAGCCTTCGACGCGTTTGCGCAGGGCCGCGTCCTTGTCGAGCACCAGCTGCTCGAGGTCCGCCTGGAACCGCGCCATCTTCGCCTGCAGCCCCTCGTCGGACGCGGCGAGGATGCGGACCGCGAGCAGGCCCGCGTTCCGTGCCCCGCCGACGGAAACCGTCGCGACCGGGACCCCGGCGGGCATCTGCACGATCGAGAGCAGCGAGTCCATGCCGTCGAGGTACTTCAGCGGCACCGGCACCCCGATCACCGGCAGCACCGTCGCCGAAGCGACCATGCCCGGCAGATGCGCGGCACCCCCGGCACCCGCGATGATCACGCGCACGCCGCGCGAAGCGGCCGACGTCGCGTAGTCGAGCATCCGCTGCGGGGTGCGGTGCGCCGAGTAGACGCCGACCTCGTACTCGATGCCGAACTCGGCCAGCGCCTGCCCGGCCGCTTCCATCGTCGGCCAGTCCGAGTCGCTGCCCATGATCAGGCCAACCTGCGGCGACATACTCATTACTCCTAGTGGATCTCGTAGCCGTCGAGCCAGACGGCGTGGGAAAGCCAATGCGCGGACAGCAGCGCGCGGTCGCGCAGCTCCTCCATGCGTTCGCCGACGAAGTTGACGTGGCCGAGTTTGCGGCCGGGACGTTCTCCCTTGCCGTACAGGTGAACGCGGATGTCCGGGTACCGCGCGAACAGGTGGTGCAGGCGCTCGTCCGGGCCCATCTCGGGCGTCTCGGGGGCGCCGAGGACGTTCGCCATCACGCAGGCCGGAGCGACCAGATCGGTCATCCCGAGCGGGTAGTCGAGCACGGCACGGAGATGCTGCTCGAACTGCGAAGTCCGCGAGCCGTCCTGCGTCCAGTGTCCCGAGTTGTGCGGGCGCATGGCGAGTTCGTTGACCAGCAGGCCCTCGTCGGTCTCGAACAACTCGACGGCGAGCAGCCCGGTCACGTTCAGCGTCGCGGCGATCCGCAGCGCGAGGTCCTGCGCCTCCTGCGTGCGCGCGACGCTGAGCCCCGGCGCCGGGGCGAGCACCTCGGTGTTGATCCCGCCGGACTGCACGGTCTCCACCACCGGCCACGCCGCGCCCTGTCCGAACGGGGACCGGGCCACCAGCGCGGACAGTTCGCGCCGCATGACGACCTTTTCCTCGACCAGCAAGGGGGTTCCGGCGTCGAGGAGTTCGGGGACGGTTTCGCGCGCCTGCTGCGCGGTGTCGAGCATCCAGACGCCGCGGCCGTCGTAACCGCCCTGCGCCGCCTTGAGCACCACCGGCCAGGAGTGCTTGTCCCCGAAGGTGATCACGTCGTCCACAGCGGACACTTCGGCGAACTCGGGGCCGGGGATCTCGAGTCCGGCCATCATCTCGCGCATGATGAGCTTGTTCTGCGCCATCGACAACGCGGCCGGATCGGGCCGGATGGTGACGCCTTCCATCGCGAGCGTCAGCAGGTGCTCGCCGGGAACGTGCTCGTGGTCGAAGGTCAGCACGTCGACCCCGGCGGCGAACGAGCGCAGCGCTTCGAGGTCGGTGTGGTGACCGTGCACGACCTCGCCCGCGACGAGGCCGGCGGATTCGTTCTCCCCGGCGGCCAGCACGCGCAGGGACTGGCCGAGGGAGATCGCCGCCTGGTGGGTCATCCTGGCCAGCTGTCCGCCGCCCACCATGCCCACGATCGGAAGACCGGTTCGTTTGTCCATAACGACGGAGAGATTACTTGGCCGCCACAGCCGCGACCTGGGCGGACCCGCGCCGCAGCTCACGCACGGCCAGGCCTGTGATGGCGATCGCAGCCGTGAGGACGTAGACGTTGCCGAGCAGCGACCAGCCCAGCCCCCAGCCGAACTCGATCTCCCCGCCGTTGGGCACGAACATGATCAAGCCGCTCGCGAACAGCACCGCGACGCCCGCGGCCGGAACCCACGCCCGGCGGACGACGAGCAGGACGAGCAGCGGCACCGTCCACACCCAGTGGTGTGACCAGGACACCGGCGAGAGCAGCAGCCCGTAGAACGCGGTCACCAGCAGCGCGCCGACCGGGTCGCCGCGGCGGTGCAGGCGCACGACCAGCCAGACGGCGGGGACGGCCAAGACCGCGGCGATCGCGATGGCCACCGTCAGCGACCACGGCGCGAGTTCCGAAGCGCGGTTCACCAGCCCGTTGAGTGACTGGTTGAAGATCCAGTGCACGGAGCCGACCCGGCTGGGATCGGTCGCCGATTCGGTCCAGAACCGGACGGCGTCGCCGGGGATCACCGCGAACATCACGGCTTCGAGCGCGACGAACGTGCCCAGCGCCCGCAACGCGTCCTTCCAGCGGCCGGTGAACAGCAGATGCGGCACGAAGATCAGCGGCGTCAGCTTGATCGCGGCCGAAACGCCGATCAGCACCCCGGCCCAGCGCGAACCGCGCGCCGAAAGCACCAGCACGTCGAGGACGATCAACGCCATCAGGATGAGATTGATCTGCCCGAGGAAGATCGTCTTCCAGACCGGCTCCAGCGCCAGCGCGCCGGCCGTGGCCAGCGGCAGGACCCACCACCGGGTGAGGGGCGCGCCGCAAGCGCGGGCGACCACGGAGATCACGACGCTCAGGCAGACCAGCGAGAGCGCGCCGACCACGCCCCAGGTCAGCCCGGCCGGGACGATCGCGAGCGGCAGGAACAGCGGCGCGGCGGCCGGGGTGTAGGTGAACGGCAGCAGCACCCACGGCGGCAGCGTCGTCAGCGCCTCGCGGGTGTAGAGCGGTTCACCCTTCAGCAGGGTGAGGGCACCGGCGCGGTAGACGGCGCTGTCCGCGCCGAGATGCCATTCGCCGAGCCAGGCCACGATGCCCAGCCCCAGCATCGCCAGTGCGAGCGCGCCCGCCAGCGCGGCCCCGACGACCCGAGGCTCAGCCGCCGGACGCGACTTCAGCATGCTTGTCGCCATCCCCCACAGCGTCGTCCCCCACGGCGTCGTTCCCCGCGCCCCGCTTCCGGCGCAGGTACCACCAGCGCCCGGCCAGCGCGAGCGCCAGCACCAGCGGCATGAAGATGTACGCGCTGCCGAGGATGTTCTGCCACACCTTCCAGTGCAGCTCGACATTGCGGCCGTTGGGCAAGATCAGCAGTACGCAACTGATGAAGACGAAGAACACCCCGAAGGTGCCGAGCCAGCGTTTCCACGCCGTGGCGGGCGTGGTCTTCGGCAGGCGCGAGACCAGCAGGACGACCAGCGGCGCCACCCACACCCAGTGGTGGGTCCAGGAGATCGGCGAGATCAGCAGGATCCAGAACGCCGTCACCAGCATCGCCGCGAGCGCCTGGCCCTTGCGGTGGAAGCGCAACACCAGCCAGATCGCGGGGATCGCGAGCAGCGCGCCGATCCCCATCGCCGCCTTCGACGCCCAGGGCGCGAGTTCGGTGAAGCGGTTCATCAGCGCGTTCAGTGATTGGTTGCCCGCCCAGTGCACCGGGCCGATCCGGCCGGTGTCGGGCAGCGTGTAGGTCCAGTACCGGGCCGCGTCGTGCGGGATGATCAGGAACATCAGGCCCTGCATCACGATGAACGTGATGAGCCCGCGGACGGCGTCCATCCGGCGGCCGGTGATGAACAGATGCCCCAGGAAGACGATCGGGGTGAGCTTGACCGCGGCCGCGACGCCGACGAGCACCCCGCCCCAGCGGCTACCCCTCGCCCCGATGACCAGGATGTCGAGCATCACCAGCGCCATCAGGATGATGTTGATCTGGCCGAGGAAGATCGTGCGCCACACCGGCTCGAGGCCGAGGAACACCAGGAAGAACGCGATGGTCGACCGGGCGGGCGAGGCCCACCAGCGGGGGCCGTCGGTCGAGGGCTTCGGCAGCGCGCCGATGGCGATCCGGACGCACAGCGCCAGTGCGAGCAGCGAGACCGCGGTCAGGAGCCCCCAGGCGACCTGCGTCGGGACCACGGCGAGCGGGATGAAGAGCAAGGCGGCCGTCGGCGGATAGGTGAACGGCAACAGCGCCCACCACGGCTCCACCGGAAGTGTGTTGGCGTCGTACAGCGGATCACCGTTGAGCAGTGTCTCGGCACCGGCGCGATACACCGCGCTGTCCACGCCCAGCACCCATTCGTGCTGCCATCCCCAGATGCCGAAACCGATCGCGACCAGCGGGATCACCGACAGGATCAAGATCGATCTCGGCCGGACGGACAAGCGGGCGAGCGACCTGCGCAACGAGAGACGATGCTGTGGTCGTTTCGCCGAAACGTCGCCGTTCGCGTCGGCGGGAACAGTCCGGGTCACGCAAACAGGAAATCATGAACCGGGTCGTCGCACGTCGAGTGGGTCGCCCGTGACCTGGAGAACGTCCTGCGCTAACCCTGCTCAGGACCGCGCGAGACCGGTGAGGAGATCGCACGCCTGGTCGTAGGTCGCCGGAAGCCGGACCGCCGAAATCTGCGGGCGGCCGGTGTCCCGCAGCTGGGCGTCCACCGAAAGCCGCTCGTTGAGCGCCCTTCGCAGCGCGACTCCGGACGAAGCGAGCCTCACGTCCTTCGGCACCAGCACGCCCGCGACGGACGGCCCGAGCGAAGCGACGCTCTCGCCGCCGTCGAACACCTGCTTCAGCGCGTCCGCGACCAGGATCATCCCGGTCAGCCGGGGCCAGCCCGCGACCGAGCTGAAGTCCATCGAGACCACGAGCAGGGTGTGTGCCTCCGCGACCGGCCGCTCGTCGCGGCGGGCCTGGCGGTACAGCTCGCTCAACCGGGTCCTCAGGTACGCGGCGGTGGGCAAGCCGGTGAGCGGTTCGGTGACTTCGGTGTTCACGAGCTGATCGGTCGCGACGTCCGCCCACGCCAGCGCCGTCACCCGGAGTAGCCGGGACGGCGTCGAGTCGACGTCCGGTGCGATGAAACCGTCCACCGCGTCCGGGTCGGCGAGCACGGCGTGCAGCGCCGCGAGGTCCGCGAGCGTTTCGGCCAGCCCGGCACCCGCGGCGGCGCGTGCCCTGCCCAGTCCCGCGAGAGCGGTTTCCGCCACTTCGGCGGTGACGGCCCGGCCGTTCTTGATCACCGCCGCGCAGACGGCGTCGACCTCGGGGAGGCCCCAGTCACTCGGGAAACGCCAGCCGGCGGCCAGGCTGGCGGTCCGCCAGCGAGCCCGCAGGGCGCGGAGAGAACGATCCCGCTCGAACCGGTTCCAGGCGGCTTGCCCGTCGGGTCCCCCGGACGGCGCACCGGTCGCCGGTACGTCCACTGCCCACCGCCCCTTCCGTCCCGATCTTTTCGATCTTGCGATCGCTTCACGGTGGGGACGCCGGTTCACGTCGTGCGTGACGGCGTTTTTCAAGGATCTTTCCGAACTCTTCAGTAACCCAGGGCGGGTGAAGGTGTTGGGCTCTCCGGGTCATCGGCGGGGCCGCGAGGTGACGTGCGTCGCCCAGTCCGTCACACTGAGCGTGTTCGGGCGTTTAAGTCAGTAGACCCGCCGAACCAGCAGATGAAGGAGTCCCGTGTCCACCGTTCCCGCCGATCTCACCGGTAAGAGTGACGCCGAGCTGATCGCCGAGGTGCGTGACGGGAAGATCGCGTCTTACGGAACGCTTTACGAGCGGCACGCCGGCGCGGCGCACAATCTCGCCCGCCAGCTCGCCCGCTCCAGTTCCGAAGCGGACGACCTCGTTTCGGAAGCCTTCGCGAAAGTGCTGGACACGCTGCGCGGCGGTAAAGGCCCCGATGCGGCGTTCCGCGCCTATCTGCTGACCGCGCTGCGGCACACCGCCTACGACAAGACGCGCAAAGAAAAGCGCGTCGACCTGAACGAGGACATGTCCGACGTCGGCGGTGCCGTCGGCGAAGCGCTGACCGTCCCCTTTTCCGACACCGCCGTCGCCGGGCTCGAGCGCACGCTCGCCGCGAAGGCGTTCACGCGGCTGCCCGAGCGGTGGCAGGCGGTGCTGTGGCACACCGAGATCGAAGGGCAGAGCCCCGCCGAGGTCGCGCCGCTGCTGGGACTGACCGCGAACGGTGTCTCCGCGCTCGCGTACCGGGCCCGTGAGGGCCTGCGGCAGGCGTATCTCCAGGTCCACTTGGCCGAGAACTCCGGCGAACGCTGCCGCGCGAGCGCGGACAAACTCGGCGCGTGGACCCGCGACGGCTTGTCCAAACGCGAGCGGGCCCAGGTGGAGAACCACCTGGACGAATGCGAAAAGTGCCGCGCGCTGGCCGCGGAACTGGCCGACATCAACGGCGGTCTGCGCGGGATCATCGCGCCGATCGTGCTCGGTGGCGCGGCTCTCGGTTACCTGGCCACGGCCGGGGCGGGCAAGGCGGGCGCGGTCACCGCGGCCGCGACGGCCGCCACCACGGCTTCGGCTTCGGCGGGCGCGGCCGGTGCCGCTGGTTCGACCTCGGGCTCGGGTTCGGGCGGAGCGGCAGGCGCCGCCGCGGCCGGACCGCGCCAGTTCGCCACGGTGGCCGGATCGAGCGCGGCCATCGTCGCCGCCGTCGCGGTGGCGCTCGCCGCCGGTGGCGGCACCCAGGAGATCCCGGCGGCCGCGGCGGTCCCGCCGCCCGCCGTGGCACCCGCTCCCATCAAGCCCGTGCCGCCCGGGGTCCCGCAACCCCAGCCACAACCGCAACCTCAGCCGCAGCCTCAGCCGCAACCGGAGCCTCAACCCCAGCCGGTTCCGCCCGCTCAGGAGCAGCCGCCGCCGACCCAGCCGACGCCTTCCGTTCCGGCGCCTTCGCCCTCCGAACCGCCACCGCCCTCGCCGGTGATCCCGTCACCTCCGGTGATGACGGCGTCGACCCCGACCGGCGGTGTCCAACTCGAGCCGGGTGAAGACACCAACCTGCCGATCACCGTGCGCAACGACGGTGGATCGAAGTCCGAACCCGTCGCGATCTCGCTGAACCTGCCGAAGGGTGTGACGGCCGTCCCCGCCGGTGGCGGTGGCGCGGCGGGCGTCCGGCAGCAGGCCGGACCGGCGCCGATCGCGGTGAACTGCCCCGGCGGCACCGGAACGGTGACCTGCAGGACCGGCACCGGTCTCGAACCGGGACAGGCCGCGGTGCTGACGTTCCGGCTGCGTGCCGACGAAACGGCCGAACCCGGCAGCATGGTGACCGGTTCGGTGACGGCGGGCGCCCAGATCAAGGTGTCGGTCGTGGTGAAGGTGACCGTGAAGCCGCCGCCGGACGACCTCGTCCTGCGGGCCGAGAGCGACGGGCTGTCGGCGTTCCCGTGGAACCGCAACCCGCTCGTGCTGGTCCGCGTGAAGAACACGGGCAAGACGACGAAGCCGGTGACGATCACGCTCGACCACCGCGTGCTCAGCTCATGGAGCGTGCACGGCATCCCGTGCAGCCCGACCGGCGAAGGCGCGTCGTGCACTTCGCGCGGCTCTCTGACTCCTGGGCGTCAGGTGAGCCTGTGGGTCCGGCTGAAGGGCCGTCCGGCGGACAACCTGCCGGTGACGGTGAACGCCACCCTCGGTGTCGCGAAGGCGAAGCCGGTGGAGGTCTACTTCGGCTGCTGGCACCACTGGTGTGACGACTCCGCGCTGCTTCCGCCGACCACGCCGCCGTCGATGCCTTCGCTGCCTTCGGTCACCTCGAAGCCTCCGGCCACTTCGGAGACGACGAAGCCGGGCCGGCCTGGGTGGCCTTCTCCGTCGAAGAAGCCTTCGCCGTCCGCAACGCCTTCAGAGCCGGCGAAGAAAGAACCCGCTCCGCCCGCCGCGACCACGAGCGCGCCGCCGCGGCCAGGCAAGACGAAGCCGACCACCGAGCCCAACGGGATCATCGACCGCATCTTCCAGTAGCGTTGGCCGCATGCTGGGGAGGCACCGGGAGCTGCTGCGGTTCGCCGTGGTCGGGGGCGCCAGTTTCGTCATCACGATGACGATCACCTACGGGCTGAAATTCACCGTGCTGACCGACAAACCGGTGACCGCGCTGATGATCGGCGTGCTGGTCGCGACCGTTTTCTCGTATGTCGCGAACCGTGAATGGTCCTTTCGCACCCGCGGCGGTCGTGAGCGCGCTCACGAAGCGGCACTTTTCTTCCTGCTCAGCGCGGTCGCGCTCGGCCTCAACGCGATTCCACAGCTGGTTTCGCGGTACGTGCTCCAGCTGGAACAGCCGCACGTCGGACTGCTGACACAGGAAATCGCCGACTTCGTCAGCGGCGCGATCATCGGGACACTGCTCGGCACGGTGTTCCGCTGGTGGTCGTTCAAGAAGTGGGTCTTCCCGCAGGCCGACGCGCGGCCGCGGCTGCTGCGGGGCGACGGGCGAGACGCTTCGGACATCCCCGACGAATCTGCCGCCTGACCCGCCCCCGCAGTCCGTGAAGGCCTCCTTCACTACCTTCAGAGTAGGCAAGGAGGCCTTCACGGACCTGCGACCAACTCCAG
This sequence comes from Amycolatopsis sp. lyj-84, assembly GCF_046549075.1. NCBI lineage: Bacteria > Bacillati > Actinomycetota > Actinomycetes > Pseudonocardiales > Pseudonocardiaceae > Amycolatopsis > Amycolatopsis sp. lyj-84. The sequence continues at coordinate 586,275 of NZ_JAJPWO010000003.1, read as the reverse complement.
CCACAAGCAGCAGGTACCTAAGACCCCTTTGGTACTAACCGTCCCTACCACTCACGAGGTCATGGCTGCGCCCGGAATCGCCCAAAGGGTCCTATAACGCTCTGTCCAAGCCCCTGCCAGCCCGTTCGGTGGCCCGCGCGAATTAGACTGACCTGGTGACCGTGGTCGAATCCGTCCTTTCCCGGACGCCCGAGCCGCTCCGATCCGTGCTGATCAAGCACCGGGAGCTGTTGAAATTCGGAATTGTCGGTGGCACGACGTTCCTGGTCGACAACGGCGTCTGGTACCTGCTGAAGCTCAGCGTGCTGGAGTCGAAGCCGACCACGGCGAAGGCGATCGCGATCATCGTGGCGACGATCGTGTCCTACATCCTCAACCGTGAATGGTCCTTCCGGACCCGCGGCGGGCGCGAGCGGCATCACGAGGCGGCGCTCTTCTTCGTGATCAGCGGCATCGCCGTGGTGGTCAACCTGATCCCGCTCTACACGTCGCGGTACATCTTCGACCTCGAAGTGCCCCATGTGACACGGTTCGTCCAGGAGTTCGCGGACTTCACGAGCGGGTCGATCATCGGCATGCTCCTGGCGATGTTCTTCCGCTTCTGGGGTTTCAAGAAGTGGGTCTTCCCGGACGAGCTGGGCAAACGCCGCCGGGACAGCGACGAGCCGGACGACGACGTCGTACCCCTCCGCTAAGTACTTGTCAAAAGACATGTGATTGTTTAGAGTCATCCATGTCAACGTTCCTTCACTGATGACGCCGGCCGGGTTCGTACGGTCGAGCGGGACGAATCCGAGGTGATCGCCAAGCGCGAAGAGGACCGCATCCGGTTCGGATGACGGTTGAGCCTTTTCCCGTCTTGGCGGGGACCGGAGTGGCCCTCCGTGTCCTTCGCGTTCCCTCGTTTCTTCCAGTGAACGGATCCTTTTCTTGAGTACCGCTCTCGGTGCGCCTCCGCGTGCCCGAAACACCCTTGCCCTCGTCGGGCTCTTCGCCGCCGTTTTCCTGGCGATGCTCGACGCCCAGGTCGTCGCGACCGCACTGCCGCGCATGGTCGGCGAACTCGGCGGCGCCACGTCGTTCGCCTGGGTCACCACCGCGTACCTGCTGGCGGGCAGCGTCAGCGCGCCCGTCTACGGAAAACTCGGCGACCTCTTCGGCCGCAAGCGCGTCGTTCTCGTCGCGATCGCGCTGTTCGTCCTCGGCTCCCTCGCCTGCGCGCTCGCGCCGTCGATGCCACTGCTGATCGCCGCCCGTGTCCTGCAGGGCATCGGCTCCGGCGGGCTGTTCGTCGCGGTCGCCGCGATCATCGGCGAACTGTTCCCGGGCCGCGAAGGCGCGCGCTACTTCGCCTGGTTCTCGATCTGCTTCGCCGGGTCTTCGTTGGCGGGCCCTGTCGTCGGCGGCGTGCTGACCGACCTCGCGGGCTGGCGATCGATCTTCGTGGTCAACGTGCCGATCGGGCTGGTCGCGCTCGTCGTCGCCGCCCGCTTCCTGCGGCTCGAACGCCGCCGGACGGCCGCGCCGTTCGACTTCGCGGGCATCGTCGTCCTGTCCGGCGCGATCATCGGCCTGACCCTGGCGACGCCGCTTTCCGCGTCGATCGGCGTGGTACTGCTCGTCGCCTTCCTGGTCATCGAACGCCGGGCGGCCGAACCGGTCATCCCGCTCCGGCTGTTCCGCGCCAGGATGTTCAGCCTGAGCGTGCTGGCCAGTGCCGCGGCCGGGTTCGTCTTCCTGGGTTCGGTCAATTACCTGGCGCTCTTCCTGCAGACCGCGGGCGGCGCCGGGCCTTCGGAAGCCGGTCTCCTCCTGCTGCCGATGACGCTCGCCGTCGCCGCGTCGTCGATGGTCGCGGGCCGGATCATCGCCAAGACCGGCGCCTACCGCTGGGCACCGATCCTCAGCATGACACTCGGTCTCGCCGCCGCCCTCGCGATGTCCACAATGGACGAAACGACGCCCTTGCCACTCGTCGTCGCCTATCTCGTCGTGTTCGGCGCGGCGGCCGGGCTCAACATGCAGGTGCTTTCCATGGCGGCCCAGCAGAACGTCGCCCGGACCGATCTCGGCGCCGTTTCGGCGACCGTCGGCTTCCTGCGTTCCCTCGGCACCACGGCCGGGCTGACCGTTTTCGGCGCGGTGTTCACGAGTTCGTTCGGTGCCGACAGTCCCGGTGGTTACGCCTCCGCGCTCAACGGGGTGTTCTGGACGATGGTCCCCGCCCTCGTGATCGGCCTCGCCGCTTCCCTCTTCCTGCCGCGCGTTCCCTTGCGCCGCAACCACTAAGGAGTTCTTCGATGATCCTCGTTCTCGGTTCCACCGGTAAAATCGGCCGCGAACTCGTTCCCTCGCTGCTGGACAAGGGCGCCCACGTGCGTGCCCTGACGCGCGACCCCGCCCGCGCCCGGATCGATCCGCGTGCCGAAGTCGTCACCGGCGATCTCGACGCTTTCGATCCCGCGCTGCTCGACGGTGTCGATCGCGTCTTCGTCCTGACCTCCGGGCACGGCTCGGACCCGCTCGCACAGGAACGAGCGGTGCTCGAAGCGGCCACCGATGTCGCGCACGTCGTCAAGCTCTCCACCACCGGAGTCCATTTCGGACAGACCGATCCGATCTCCCTCGTGCACACCGCGGCCGAACAGGCCGTGCGCGAGGCCGGGCCGGACTGGACGATCCTGCGCCCGGGCACGTTCATGGACAACCGGTTCGCCTGGCTGCACGCCGTGCGCGGGGACGGCGTCATCCGCGTCACCGAAGGCGATCCGGCGTCCGCTCTGGTGCACGTCCGCGACATCGCCGAGGTCGCCGCGACCGTGCTGACCACCGACGGGCACGCGGGCAAGACGTATCCGATCACCGGCGGCGAAGCCCTCACGACCCGGCGACAGGTCGAGATCCTGGGCGAGGCCCTCGGCCGACAGCTGACTTACGCCGAAGAGCCCGAAGCCGACTCTCGTGCCCGGATGCTCGGGTACGGCTGGCCCGCTTCGGCGGTCGACGGGCTCTTCGAGCTCAAGCGGCAGTCCGCCGGGAACGAGGAGATCGTGTTCGGCACCGTCCGCGAACTCCTCGGCCGGGCGCCGCTGACGTTCGCCGACTGGGCCCGCGAGCACGCCGCCGCGTTCGCCTGACCTGCGGAAAGAAAGCAAGGGACCTTTGCTCACGCCTGAGTCGGGGTGATCCGCGGTCCGCGAGGGACTCCTTGAGGGACTCTGGGTCCCTCAAGGACTTGCGCCTCTCTCAATACTAAGAGAAGTGATAGCAAGGGACCTTTGCTCACGTTGGTTAGCGTGCTAACGAACGTGAGCAAAGGTCCCTTGCTACCCCGGCTGGGCCGAAAGGGTTAATGACTTGGGCGGATCCCCGCGATACGCGACACTCATCGGGCGTTTAATTCTCGCCGGTCCGCTGTCCGGACCACGCGTTGTCCGCGACCGGCCCTCTCGCTAACGTGCCGCGCGGGGAGACAGGGGGAGCCCGTATGAACGAACGCCTTCGCGTGCTCGTGGTCGACGACCATCCGCTGTTCCGGTTCGGGGTGTGCACACTTCTCTCCAACGAACCGGAGATCGACGTCGTCGGCGAGGCCGCGAGCGGCGCGCACGCGATCAGCGCGGCGAGTGCCCTCGGGCCCGACGTCGTGGTCATGGATCTGCATTTGCCCGACGTCAGCGGCGCCGAAGCGACCCGGCACATCGTCGCCGAACGGCCCGGCGTTGGCGTGCTCATGCTGACGATGGCGGACGAAAGCGAATCGGTTTTCTCCGCGATGCGTGCCGGAGCCCGCGGATATCTGCTCAAAGACGCGGAACCCGACGAAATCATCCGTGCCGTTCACGCGGTCGCAAGGCGCGAAGCGATCTTCGGGCCCGATATCGCGACGCGCGTTCTCGGCTTCTTCAATCACTCTCAGCCGAGTCCGGACACGGTGTTCCCGGAACTGACCGTCCGCGAACGAGAGGTCCTTTCGCTCATCGCCGGCGGCCACAGCAACACCGCCATCGCCAGCACTCTCTGTCTCAGCCCGAAAACCGTGCGGAATCATATTTCCAACGTCTTCAGCAAACTTCACGTCGCGGACCGCGCCGAAGCGATCGTCCTGGCCCGTGAAGCGGGCCTCGGCCGTTGAAAACCTCATTTAGGGCGGCTTTTCGGGCAATGTCGGGACCGGAGTCCCATGCGCCCGGGACACCTCACCCGGCAGGGTGAGCAGTGCGGGGGGTGGGGCCCTCGCACCGTTCGAGGGGAATGGGAATCACATGTTCGAACCGAACAGGACACCGGTGGTCGTCCGTGCCACCGATCCGATCCTGCACAACGGCGTCTGCATGACGCTCCGCTCCCGTGACGACGTCTGGCTGGTGGACGGGGAGGCGGCCGACCCGACGATGGTGGCCCTCCTGGTCACCGACCGCCTCGACGAGGCGATGACGCAACTGCTGTCCGCGCTGCACCACCAGGGGTTCACCCGCATCGTGCTCATCGCGGGTGAAGTCGACGACAACGAAATCCTGAGCGCCATCGAGCACGGCGTCTGCGCGGTCGCCCGCCGCTCGGAGGCGGGCGCCGACGTCCTGGTCCGGCTGATCAAGGCGGCCGCGGCCGGGGAGGGCGCGCTTCCGCCCGATCTGCTCGGCAGGCTCCTGCACCGGGTCTCCCGGTTGCAACGTCAGGTCCTGCAGCCGCGTGGCCTGCAGTTCGGTGGCATGAGCAGCCGGGAAACCGAGGTGCTCAAGCTGGTCGCGTCGGGGTTTTCGACGCAGGAGATCGCCGATCAGCTCTGCTACTCGCAGCGCACGGTGAAGAGCATCCTGCACGACGTGACCAACCGGTTCCAGCTCCGGAACCGGTCGCACGCGGTGGCTTACGCGCTGCGTGAGGGATTGATCTGACACCGTGATCAGCCAGGTCGACGAAGCCTTGTGCCTGCTCATCGCACCTCATCTGCCGGAGGGGACGGTGGTCCGGTTGGATCCGCCGAAACCCACCTGGCAGACGGAGACGCAGGTGTCGAGCGTCGATCTGTTCCTTTTCGCCCTGCACGGCACCGGCCCGGGAACCGGTGCCGTGCGGGCGAAGCGGTGCGAGCTGTCGTATCTGGTCACCGCGCGGGCGGACAAGGTCCGCGACGAGCACACCCTGCTCGACCGATCGCTGCGCGCCTTGATCCGGACCGAGTTCCTGATGGTCGACGAGCAGCCCTTTCCGCTGGCGCTCGGGAAGACCGATCCGACCGGGCTGTGGGTCAGCCTCGGCCTGCCCGCGCGGGCGGCGTTCGTCGTCACGGTCACGGCGGAGTACCGAGACTGAGCACCGAGGCCCGCCGCAGGACCACTCCTCCGATGGAGGCCAGCTGCCCGCCGAAGAACTCGCACCATTCGGACGCCGTCGCCGGCGGCCCGCAGTCACCGGCCCGCCGGGCCCACCCGGCACAGACTTCGAGGCGGTAGCCGAGCACGCCGGTCAAGGTCAGCCCGTTCTTGCCCGCGCCGACCACGCACCTGCCCCGGTAGATCCAGCGGTCCGGGGGCTGGAACACGACGGAATCCTGGACGAACCGGTGCCCCGCCGCGCCGGAGACGGCCGCGACCGGGGTGTCGATCCCGCTGACGAACAGGCCCTTCGAAAGCAGGTCCAGGGCCTCGGCCTCCATCCGTTCCACCACCCCGGGCGGACGGCGGCACGCGAACAGGTCGCCGTCGAAGGACAACCGCAGGGAAATCGCCACCTTGCCGATCTCCACGGTCGCCGCGGCGACCGGACTCACCGGTGGGCGGTACCGGAACGCCGTCGCATGCACCCTCCGACGGTAAGTCGGCGCGCTTCCGCGGCATTGCCCGAACGGGTGGTCCTTGGGGAGGTCTTAGCGAGGGACCCGTTCGGCGGGCCAGCGCACTTCGGCCACATCGCCCGGGCGAGGGACCTTCAGGAAGAGGCTGAACACCGCGGGCTGCTTGCTCGACAGCTCCAGCCGTCCGCCGTCGGCCTCGATGAGCGCACGGGCGAGGGCCAGCCCGACACCGGTCGACCCGCCGCCGGAGAACCCGCGTTCGAAGATGTGCGGCGCCAGCTCGTCGGGCACCCCCGACCCGGTGTCGGCGACCTCGATGACCACGGTGCCGTCCGTGTCACCGCGCCGCGCGGCCAGCGTGACGGTTCCCGCGCCGTGGCGCAGGGCGTTGTCGAGCAGGACGTTGACGACCTCGCGCAACCGGCCCGGCGTCGCCCGCACCCTCAGCCCGTCGGTGACGCGAAGCCGCAGATGCCTTCCTTCGGCGCGAAGCAGCTGTCGCCATTCCTCGGAAACCGCGGGAAGCACTTCCGGCAGGTTGACCGGTTCCGCGCCGACCTCGCGCGCCGCCCGCGCGGCGGCCAGCAGCTCGTCGAGCGCCTCCGCCAGCCGGTCCGCCTGTTCCTGCGCGGCCTTCGCCTCGTCGACGACGTCCTGATCGGGGTGGACGGTGAGCGGTTCGAGCCGCAGCTGCAACGCGGTCAACCGGCTCCGCAGCTGGTGGGAGACGTCGCCCACCAGCTGACGTTCTCGCTGGACGAGTTGCGCCAGCGCCGAACCGGACGCGTCGAGCGCCTCGGCGACCATGTCGAGCTCGCCGACGCCGTAGCGCTTCGGATCCGGCCGGAAATCGCCGCCGCCGAGTTTGACCGCGCGGTCGGCGACATGTCTCAGCGGTTTCGCGAGCCGTCGCGCGGTCACGGTCGCGACCACGGTGCCGGTGCCCACCGACAGCACGACCAGCAGCACCACGAGCAGCGTCACCTGGGTCTGGCGGGTGCGCATCGGCCCGGCGGGAATGGACAGCTCGACCTCGCCGTGCAACGCGATCGGCGCCCGCTCGGACACCACGTCGGGACCGGGGTCGGAGCCATACCGCTTCTCGATCTGCCCCTGCGCGCGGACGGTCAGCAGCCCGCCCTGTGGCACGCCCACCCGGAGCAGGTCGAGGTTGATCGGCTGGCCGACGGCGATCTCGTTGTCCAGCGTCGCCGCGATCCCGCGTGCCGAAGAAGCCAGGTTCTCGCGGTTGAGGTTCTCGACCAGCTGCCAGGCGGTGATCCCGAGCGGGATGCCCAGCACCGCCGCGGTGACCGCGACGGCGAGCAGGATCGCCAGGAGGATGCGACGGCGCATGCTATTCCGAGTTGAAGCGGAAGCCGACGCCGCGGACCGTCGCGATGCGCCGTTCGCCGTCGCCGTTCCCGCCGGGTTTGCCCGCCCTGCCCGCCGCTTCGTCGGCGGCGATGGCGAGCTTCCGGCGCAGCCACGACATGTGCATGTCGAGGGTCTTCGAAGTCTTCGATTCGAGGTCGTTCCACACCTCGGCGAGGATTTCGTCGCGGCTGACCACCTGGCCCGCGCGGTTCATCAGCACCCGCAGGAGCTCGAACTCCTTGTTCGCCAGCTGCACCTCGTGCAGGTCGACGGTGACCATCCGGGCGCCGAGGTCCATCCGCACTCCCCCGGCTTCGAGCACCTCGGGCGCCCGCCGTCGCAGCAGCGCCCGGATCCGGGCCAGCAGTTCGGCGAGCCGGAACGGTTTGGCGACGTAGTCGTCGGCGCCGGCGTCGAGCCCGACCACGAAGTCGACCTCGTCCGTGCGCGCGGTGAGCATCAGCACCGGCACCTCGGTACCGCTGGCGCGCAGGCGGCGGCACACCTCGAGGCCGTCCATCCCGGGCAGCCCGAGATCGAGGACCAGGAGATCGACGCGATCGCTTTCGGTCGCGTCGAGCGCGGCCGGGCCGTCACCGACGACACGCACCTCATACCCCTCCCGCTGAAGCGCGCGCGAAAGGGGATCGGCGATGGCCGGGTCGTCCTCGGCGAGTAGCACCATGCTCACCTGGCCAACTCTACGACTGCCGGGCGTGAAAGCATCGTGACCGTGCCTGGCTACGAGAATGATCTGGAACTCGCCACCCGGCTGGCCGACGCCGCCGACGCCATCACCACCTCCCGGTTCCGCGCGCTGGACCTGGCCGTGGAACGCAAACCGGACCGGACTCCGGTCACCGACGCCGACACCGCCGTCGAAGACACGATCCGTGCGATCCTCGCCACAGAACGCCCGGACGACGAGGTACTCGGCGAAGAGCGCGGCGGTTCGGCCGCGACCGGCCGGGCCTGGGTGCTCGACCCGATCGACGGGACCAAGAACTTCCTGCGCGGTGTCCCGGTCTGGGCGACGCTGATCGCGCTGGTCGAAGACGGCACCCCCGTGGTGGGCCTGATCAGCGCGCCGCTGCTCGGCCGCCGCTGGTGGGCGGCCACCGGGGACGGCGCCTGGATGAGCGACTCGGCGGGCGAACGCCGCCTTGCGGTGTCGAAGGTCGCTTCGCTCGAAGACGCGTATCTGTCCACAACGGACCTGAACTCGTGGGTGAAGTACCACTCGCGGGAGAAGTACATCGACCTCGTCGACGCCTGCTGGGAAAGCCGCGCTTTCGGCGATTTCTGGCAGCACTGCCTGGTGGCCGAGGGTGCGCTCGACATCGTCGCGGAATGCATCGTGAACCCGTGGGACGTCGCCGCCGCCCAGGTGCTGATCACCGAAGCCGGTGGCCGTTTCAGCGACCTGAACGGGGAAGCGCGCTACGACAACGGCTCGGCCCTGTCGACGAACGGCCTGCTCCACGACGAAGTCTTGGCCATCCTGCGGCGCTGAAGCTCACTGCGCGCCGGGGAGAAGACCGACGGCGCCGCGGGCGACCTGCGACCAGGCGAGCCGCCCGAAGAGGTAGTGGCAGGCGACCTGTTCGCTGGTGAACCGTGCCCAGTCGTACCGGTTGCCCTGCTCACGCCAGAACACTTCCCAGGCGGGCTCGGCGTCTTCCTCCTCGGTGCGCATGAGGCACCAGGCGTTGTCCGCCTCCGCGCCGACCGAGACCACCTCGGGCGGCACGCCCAGCGCCGCCAGCCACCGCAGGATCGTCCCCGTGTTCACCGAACCTCCCCCGTGACGTCCGCCAGGAAGCCCAGCGTGACGAGTTCATCGGCGCCCAGCACCGCGCGGAAACGTACTCCGCCACCGGGCTGGCCGAACCATTCGGCGGTCACCGAACGCCAGACCGGCAACGACCGGACGACCCGGTAGCGTCGGTACGCGGCGGCCTGGTCCGGCGGCAACGAGCGCATCGAATACAGGGTCGCGTCCTCGGCGAACACCCGGCCGTGCGGATCCCCGAAGCGGTCGAGATGGGTGCCCGCTTCGAGCATCACCGGTGTCGCCGGGTCGATCCCCCCCTCGGGAAAGAGCGCGCCGGGCGGCCACAGATAGCTCGTTTCGCCCACGAAGCGCTCTCGCCAGTCCTCTGGGGACTCTCCGCCCCAAGGGTCGTGCCCCCGGGTCAGTTCCGGCGGGGGAACCACGGACGGGGGCGTCGGCGATCGCCGGAAACCGCTGCTGACGTGCGACAACGCGTCCTGATCGTCCAGCACGCCAGCCTCGGGGTGGTCGTGCGGCCCGGAACCGCCGCCGGGAAGCGGCAGCTGGCGCGCGGGTTTCCCCATCGCGACCGGGAGATGCCCGATGGGGAACATGTGCACGAGGAACAGCGCGATCACGCTCTCCCGCTCGGTCCGCAGGGCACCCATGGGCGGCGGAGCGACGGGCTGTGGCGGGAAGGGGACTCGCAACGGCGCCACCGCGGGCGGCCACGGCGAAGGCGCGTACGGGGCGCGAGCGCCATGAGGAGGCGTCGGTGCGTCGGCCGCGCCGTAGTGGACGGGCAGCCGGATCGGGCCCGTCCCGGCCTCGCTCGGATCGGTCACCGCACCTCCCCCAAGGAATCGGTCCCACCGGTGAAGGGGGAGGCAGCGGACAGGACGCGCTAAGACCTTAGCGCCGACCGGCGTTCTCGTCGGCGGATACCCGAAAGCGCGGCTCTCAGCCCGCGAGCGCGTTGACCACCCGGGACGGACTCGGCCTGCCGAGCTTCCCGGCCATCCACTTGCTCGTCGAGACCAGCGCGTCGAGATCGACACCGGTTTCGACGCCGAGACCGTCGAGCATCCAGACCAGATCTTCGGTCGCGAGGTTCCCGGTGGCCGATTCGGCGTACGGGCAGCCACCCAGCCCACCGGCGGAAGAGTCCACAGTGGACACACCACAGCGGAGCGCGGCCAGCGTGTTCGCGAGCGCCTGGCCGTACGTGTCATGGAAATGGACGGCCAGGGTGCCGACGTCGGGGAACTGCCCGATCAGCGCCTCGACCTGCCCCGCGGTGGCGACGCCGATGGTGTCGCCGAGCGAGAGCTGCGAACAGCCCAGGTCCAGCAGCCGCTTGCCGACCCCGGCGACCTGCGAGGCCGGAACGGCGCCCTCCCAAGGGTCGCCGAAGCACATCGACACGTATCCGCGGACGTCGAGACCTTCGGCCCGTGCCCGGGTGACGACCGGCTCGAACATCGCGAACTGGTCGTCCACCGTCGAATTGAGGTTCTTCTTGGCGAAGGTCTCGGTGGCGCTGGCGAAGATCGCGATATGCGAAACCCCGGCCTCCAGGGCCCTGTCCAGCCCGCGCTCGTTCGGGACGAGCACCGGGTACCGGACGCCTTCGCGCTTGTCGAGCCCGGCGAGGAGCTGCTCGGCGTCGGCCAGCTGCGGAACCCATTTCGGGCTCACGAAACTGGTCGCTTCGAGCGTGGTCAGCCCGGCATCGGCGAGCCTGTCCAGGAACTCGAGCTTCACCCCGACCGGAACGATCGACTTCTCGTTCTGCAGGCCGTCCCGGGGGCCGACCTCCCAGATCGTGACGCGCTCCGGCAACGCGGCGGCGGACGGGACGCGATCGGGCAGCCCCAGCTCTCGCGTGCCCATCAACGGCGCCGGTTTCCGCGCGGCGGGGGTCCCTGCGGCGGCAGGGGTTCGGTCTGCTGCGGTCCGCCCGCGGCGGGCGGCGCGAAGTCGTCGTACGGGTTGTCGTTGACTTCGCGGTAGATGACCGTGTGCACGCGCTCGACCTTGGGGATGTCGTCGAACTTCAGCGGTTCGTCCGAAGCGGACTCGATCACCAGCGTGCCGCAGCCGAACACGCGGTCCAGCAGCCCGTGCTCGAACTGCACGCTGTTGATCCGCGACAGCGGGATGTCGATCCCGGTCCGCTTGAGCACGCCCTCACGGGCGATCAGCCTGTCCGTGGTCACGATGAAGTGCGTCGTGCGCCAGCGGACGAACGGCGCCAGGAAGAGCCAGACGACGAGCCCGAGACCGATCGCGGCGACCGCGATCAGCGAGATCAGGTCCCACGGGGCCGTGGCGTCCTTCGCCAGGATGCCCAGCCAGATGCCCACGCCGAGGGTGACGATCAGCGCGAGGAAGGGGAAGATCAGCATCTTGAAATGCGGGTGACTGTGCACCACGACGTGCTCGTTTTCGCTGAGCAAATCGTCCGGATAGGCCACGACGGACGCTCCCAAAGTGTGTTCGGCGCTGGTGAGCTCACCGTACCGGCGAACGGTCCCGGCGGAAGAGGAGACGCCGCAATTCGCGGCACACCCGATCAGGACGCGGCGGGCCGTACGTGGACGACGTCTCCGGCGAACACCGTGTACCGCTCACCACCGGGAACGTCGACCTGGAGCTGGCCGGCGGGATCGATGTCGGCGGCCCGGCCGGTCAGCGCCGAACCGTCGGGCAACTGGACCTCGACGTCCTGCCCCAGCGTGGCGCAATGCCGCCGGTAGTCCCCGAGCAGTCCCGCCTCGGCCAGCGACCCGCCGGCGAGCCGCCAGCGGCGTTCGAGGTCGTCGAAACCGGTGAGCAGCCGCGTGGCGATCTCGGCGCGATCGGTCTCGTCCGCCCCCTGCTCGGCCAGGGAAGTCGCAGGCAGGCCGCCTGGCCCGGCCGGGACGTTCTCGCCGAGCGGCAGCACGTTCAGGCCGATGCCGAGGACCACGGTGGTCTCTTCACCGGCGGCGGCCTCCGCCAGGATGCCCGCGCATTTGGCGCGGTCCGGTCCGGCCAGGACGTCGTTCGGCCACTTGAGGACGGCGTCGACGCCCAGGCTCGCGGCGACCTCCCGGACAGCGAGGCCCGCGACCACGGAAAGTGAACCCAAATTGGCGAACGGAACTTCGCGCGGACGCAGCAGCACGCTGACGTAGAGGCCTGATCCCTTCGGCGAAGACCACTGCCGGGCGCGGCGGCCGACACCGGCCGTCTGCTCTTCGGCGATCAGCACGGTGCGGTCTTCAGCCCCCTTCGTGGCGGCTTCCCGCAGGTCGGCGTTGGTGGACCCGGTGCTCGCCACGACCTGGATCGCGGCGTACCGGCCGGACAGCGCGGCACTCAGACGCTCGGCGTCGAGCGCTCCCGTCTCACTCATTCGTCCAGAATATGAGAGTCCCCCTAACGTGCAAGGCGTTCGCTCGTTACGCAGAGGTGGTCTCCAATAACCTGGACGGCGTGACCGAGCCCGAGTCCGCCCCGAGCGCGTCCCCCGCCAGCCCGAAGAAGTCCTGGGCGCGCGGTGTGGCGATGCGAAGCCTGGTCGCCCTCCCGCTGGTCGCGGGGCTCGCGACGGCGGGCTGGCTGCTCGCGGGCGGCAACGATCCGGCGCCCGCCGACGGGATCGGGCAGGTTCCCGTCCCCGCCGCCAACCGGGACCCGGCCACCGTCGGCGGCGGCGCGGGTCCGTCGGTCCTCGAAGTCAGCGCACCGGTCAAGGCCCAGGAGACGCCGAAGGGCGCCCGGCCGCTCGAAGAGTGGGCCGCCAAACTCGCGGGACCGCTCGACATCCCGGCGAAATCGCTGATCGGCTACGCGAACGGCGAGCTGGCGCTGCGCGGCGAGCAGCCGAACTGTCACCTGTCCTGGGTCACGCTGGCCGGGGTCGGCGCCGCGAGTTCGAATCACGGACGCGGCGGCGAAAACCCCCTCGGCCTGTCGGCACAGCAGTGGAAGAAGCACGGCTCGTCGATCCCCGGCATCGCGAAGCCCGCGCTCGCCGACCCCGACTCCGCCTCGGTCGCCGCCGGCCGCGCGCTGTGCGCCTCCGGAGCCGACCTCGGCGGCGGCAACGGCTGGTGGAAGGCGATCGCCGGCTACCAGGGCGGCAAGGGCAACGAGGCCGAACTGTTCCGCCAGCGCGTTCTCGGCAACGCCCAGCTCTACGCGACCCTGTCCCTCGACCCGGCGCGAGGCTCCAGCCCCGCCGTGAAGGCGACCCGGTTCGCCCTCGGCCAGCTGGGCCTCCCGTACGTGTGGGGTGGCAACGGGCCGGAAGCGGGCGCGGCGGGCTTCGACTGCTCCGGGCTGACGAAGGCGTCCTACGACGAAGCCGGAGTCGGGCTGCCGCGGACCGCGGACAGCCAGTTCCGGGCGCTGCCGCAGGTCCCCGGCGGTCAGGAACCGAAGCTCGGCGATCTCGTGTTCTACGGGAACCCGGCGACGCGGATCCATCACGTCGGGCTCTACCTCGGAAACGGCCTGATGATCAACGCGCCCACCGAGGGCCAGGCCATCCAGATCCACACGTATCACTCGAAGGGCGACGACTACACCGGCGCCGGACGGCCCTCGGCCTAGCGCCTCGTGAGTGGCAAGGACGGTTAGAGCGGGCGGCGGCACGGTCGAGCGTGAAGGAATCGGGACGTTGAGTGTCCCAAATCCTTCATCGTCGAGGAGTGTTCCGGCCTCGAAGCTTGATCAACGGAAGATCGGGGACACTCAACGTCCCCAAACCTCCGTTGATCAAGCCCGGACACTCCAGCACAAGCTCACCGAGACGACATCAGGAGCCAGTGGGCAGGCAAATACGGGACCACCAGAACCGTCCTCACCACTCACGAGCCCCGCAGGTCACAAGCGTTCGGCCAGCCACTCGAGCGCGGCTTCCCCGTGGCGGAGGACCGAGATGTGCCCGTCCTCGGGAAACGTGCGTGCCTCGGCCGTGGCGATCTGCCGGGCGAGCCACTCCCCGTGCCCGAGAGGCGCGATCCGATCCTCGCCACCGTGCAGCAGCAGCACAGGGGCCTCGACGTCGGACGGCCGGAACCCCCACGGCGCGACGTACGCGAGGTCGTCGTCGATCAGCCCGCCCGGCCCGCCCTCGACCGCGGGGCCGACGACGTCGAGGAGCCACTTCCAGTCGCCTGACAAGGCCGCGTGATCCGACGCGGTGAACATCTCGGCGTCGTACTCGGCCGTTGCCTCGTAGTTCTCCTTCTCCGCTCGCCCGGCCAAGGCCGCCGTCAGAGAGCCGACTCCCGCCGAGCTCATTCCCGCGAACCAGTCCAGACCGTCGCCGCCGTACGGAGCCATGCTCGCGACACCGACCACCGCCGAAACGCGTTCCGGCAGCAGGGCCGCGCAGGCGAGCGCGTGCGGGCCACCACCGGAATGGCCGAAGACCCCGAACCGCTCGATGTTCAGGGCGTCGGCGATCGTCGCGACATCGGCCGCCGCCGAGGCGACGTTCCTTCCCCGCCTCGGTGTCGAGCCGCCATAGCCGGGCCGGTCGTACGACACCCACCTCACGCCGAGTCGTTCGGCGGCGGGGAATAGCGGTGACGGCGGAGCACCGATGTTCGGGGTCCCGTGATGCCAGAAGACCACCGGACCGGTTCCGCCCGTGTCGTACGTGTGCAGCGTGGTCCCGTCCCCCAGGTCCACGTCGGACTCGTTCACCATGTGCCGAGCGTACTGACGGGGAACGACAAATCCGCTGTACCGTCGGCGACCATGACCGACCGGACGCGCCGGAGCTACGACCTCGTGGCCGACAGGTACGCCGAGGAACTGAGCGACGAACTCCGGCACAAACCCCTGGATCGCGCCTTGCTCGACGCCTTCGCCGAACTCGTTCGCGAAGGAACGGTCGCGGACATCGGCTGCGGCCCGGGACAGGTCGCCGCCCATCTGGCCTCTCGAGGCTCGCGCGTCATCGGCCTGGATCTCTCGACCGCGATGTGCGCGGCCGTCCGACGCCGCACCTCGCTACCGGCGTGTGCCGCGGACATGACGGCGTTGCCCCTGCGAGCAGCAGCGTTGGACGGGCTTGTCTGCCTCTACGCGACCATCCATCTCGACGACGACCAGCGGGCGGCGGCCTACCGCGAGTTCGCCCGGGTCCTGCGGCCCGGCGCGTACGCCCTGCTCTCCTTCCATGTCAGCGATCCCGACTTCCCCGACGGTGGGGTGAAGACCCTCGGCACCTGGTGGGGTCGCGACGTCGACCTGGATTTCCGGTTCCTCGACCCGGACGCCGAGATCTCGGCGTCGCGCGCCGCGGGTTTCGACCTCGTCGCCCGCCTCGATCGCGCGCCGCACCCCGGCTCCGAGCACCCCAGCGAGCGGTGCACGCTGCTGGTGCGTCGGTCAACCTTGACCTAGACCTCCCTCTTCGAGCTTCAGGAGCCACATGTCGCGCTTTCACGAAATCAAGCACCGGGTGGCCACGACCTTCCAGCGCCACGTGGGTAACCCGCTCCTCGTCCGGCTGCCGAATCAGCCGATCCTCGAGACCACCGGACGCAAGTCCGGGGTCCCCCGGCAGACGCCGATCGGTGGCCGCCGGGTGGGCCGCGAGTTCTGGATCGTCTCGGAGTTCGGCGAGAAGTCGCAGTACGTCCGCAACATCCAGGCCGATCCGCGCGTCCGGGTCCGGCTCAAGGGCCAGTGGCACACCGGCACGGCACATCTGCTCCCGGACGACGACCCCCGCGCCCGGCTGAAGGCCCTGCCCAGGTTCAACAGCGCCGCCGTACAGGCGATCGGCACGGACCTCCTCACCATCCGGGTCGATCTCGACGGCTGAGCGGATTTTGCCTTGACGCCAAGGTCAAGGTTTACGCTCGGAACCATGCGGATCGGCGAACTCGCCGCGCGTACCGGAACCACCACGCGCGCGCTGCGTTTCTATGAGTCACAAGGGCTTCTCGACGCACGGCGCGCGTCGAACGGATACCGGGAGTACGACGAGGACGATTACCGGCTGGTCAACGAGATCCTGACCCTGCAAGCGGTCGGGCTCAGCCTCGAGGACACCAGGCCGTTCGTCGAGTGCTTGCGCGCGGGTCACGAGACCGGCGACTCGTGCGCCGATTCGATCGAGGTCTACCAACGCAAACTCGCCGAGGTGGACGCCTGTCTGGCCAGGTTGAACGAAGCGCGGGACAGCCTGCTGGCCAAGCTGGCGGGTGCGTTGAAAACGCCGCCGGGTCCGTGTGTCGTCAGCCGGGAAACCGAGGAGACCTGAATGTCATCCCTTTCTGTCGTCACCGATGAGACCTTCCGAGAACTCGTCCTGGAGCAGGACAAGCCCGTCTTGGTGGACTTCTGGGCGCAATGGTGCCCGCCTTGCCACATGATCGCGCCGGTGCTCGCCGAGATCGCCGAGGAGCGCGCCGACGCGCTGATCATCCGTAAGCTGAATTCCGACGAAAACCCTTTGACGGCAAGGGATTATCAGGTCATGTCCTTGCCGACACTGATTCTCTTCCGTGACGGGAGTCCGGTGTGGACGACCGTCGGCGCCAAGCCGAAAGCCCGGCTGCTGGCGGACCTGGACGCCGTTCTGCAGACGACCGGCGTCTGAGCGCGGGCCGCGTGGGGCAGGTTGGTCGTGAGTGGCGATTCGGGTTCTAGCCCGAATCGCCACTCACGACCCGCCCGGCCTCGGTCCCGTTAATTGTGTTGCGCGCGAGGCCGTCCGTTCGCATCCTTCTGCACATGACTTCGACCCTCGCCTTCCTGCCGACGCCCTCCGTCCTCCGACGGGTGCGGGTGCAGCAGCAGGCCGGGGCCTGCCGGAGGCCGACACCAGTCCGACCGTGAGCACCGCGCTCGTCGCGGGTCTGCTCGCCGGCTTTGGCATCGCCATTCCGGTGGGCGCGGTCGCGACCTATCTGGTGGTGCTGACGGCGCGCTCAGGGCTCAAGATCGGCGCATACGCCGCGCTGGGCGTCGCCACGGCCGACGGCCTTTACGCCCTGGTCGCGGTCCTCGGCGGCAGCAAGCTCATCCCGGTCATCCAGCCGATCGCCGGGCCACTGCGGTGGGTTTCGGTGGTGGTGCTGCTCGGGCTGGCCGTCCACATCGGATTCACCGGGGTCCGGAACTTCCGCGACTCCGCGAAGGCCGACGTGACGCAGCCTGTCGCGATAGGGCCCTTGAAGGCCTACGTGAGCCTGCTCGGGATCACGCTGCTGAACCCGACCACGGTGGTCTATTTCGCGGCGCTCGTGCTCGGCAGCGAGGACATGGCCGCGGCGACCGGGGCGGAACACGTGGTGTTCGTGCTCGCCGCGTTCGTGGCTTCGGCGAGCTGGCAACTGTTCCTCGCGGGCGGCGGCGCGGTACTCGGCAAGGCGCTGACCGGACGTCGTGGACGGCTGGTCACCGCGCTCGCGTCCAGCGCGCTGATCACCGTCCTCGGAATCCGCCTACTCTGGTGAGCCTGGAGGCGACGGATGGCGGAGACACTGCTCGAAACGGCGCAGGCGGGTGACTCGGCCGCTTTCGGGCGGCTGGTCGCCCCGTTTCGCGGCGAGTTGCACGCGCACTGTTACCGCATGCTCGGTTCGGTGCACGACGCGGACGACGCGCTGCAGGAAACCCTCGTCCGGGCCTGGAAGAGTCTCGATCGCTTCGACGGTCGCGGGTCGATCCGGCCGTGGCTGTACAAGATCGCCACGAACCGCTGCCTGACGGCGATCGAGCGGCGGGGACGCCGCGAGCTGCCCGCCGATCTGGGCCCGGACGCGCCGGAAACCGAACGCCTCTGGCTCGAACCGTATCCGGATCAGGGGCCCGAAGCCGGGTTCCTGATCCGGGAGAACATCGAGCTGGCCTTCGTCGCGGCGTTGCAGCGTCTTTCGGCGGTGCAACGGGCGGTGCTCGTGCTTCGTGAGGTGCTGCAGTTTTCGGCGCAGGAGGTCGCCGATCAGCTGGAGACCACGGTGGCCTCGGTCAACAGCGCCCTGCAGCGCGCCCGCAAGGTCGTGCGGCTTCACGGAGAGCCCGGGCCGATCGGCGACTTCCGGGAAGTGGCGGGCAAATACGTCGCGGCTTGGGAAAACCGGGACGTCGACGCCATCGTCGCGATGCTCACCGAGGACGCCAGGTACAGCATGCCGCCGCTGCCCGAGTGGTATCAGGGCCCCGACGCCATCCGCGCGTTCCTGCTCGACGGCCCGCTGACCAGGGAGTGGCGGCTCCTCCCGGCGCGCGCGAACGGGCAGCTCGCGTTCGGCACGTACCTGTGGGACGAAAGGGAGAACGCCTTCGTCCCCGGCGGGCTCGACCTGGTCGTGCTGAACGGCGCGAAGATCGCCGAAGTCGTGTCGTTCCTGACAGCTGATCTGACCCGGTTCGGATTGCCGGGCAAGATTCCCTGATCGAGGACCGCAGGTGTCCGCATTGGTTGCCAAGCTCTGCCCATGACCGAAACCACGGCACGCCCCGCTTCCCTCCACTCCTACCTCGCCTACCGCGACGCTCCGAAGGCGCTTCGCTGGCTCGAAAGCGCCTTCGGCTTCGAGACCCTCATGGAGTTCCCCGACGACAAGGGTCTGATCCTGCATTCCGAACTGCGGCTCGGCGGAGCCTCCATCATCGTGTTCAGCGCGGAGGAGGACTACGACCATGCGACCCGCAAGGGTGAGACGGTCGGCCACGGCCTCTACGTCAGCCTTGCGACGCAAGAGGCCGTGGACGCCGTCTTCGCCTCCGCCGTCGAAGCCGGAGCGACGCAGGTCTGGGAACCGGCGAACACCGAATGGGGCAACTACCGCTGCCGGGTCGACGACCTCGAAGGGTACGAGTGGACCTTCGGCACGCACATCCCCGGACAGCCGCAGAACGGCTGAAAGCTAGAGCAGGCGCGCGAACCACTCGCGAGACCGGCGGAGCAGGTCCACCTGGTGTTCCCGCCCGCGGAGCGAATGCCCTTCGCCGGGATACACGACGAGGTCGTGTTCGACGCCGAAGTGGCGTAGCGCGCGGTGGAAGAATTCCGCCTGGGACAACGGGACGTTCGTGTCTTCCGCACCGTGCACGATCAGGACGGGGGTCTCGACCTTCGACGCGAAGGAGATCGGGCTGAGCTGATCGTGCCGGTGCGGGCCCGTCCCTTCCCAGCCGATACTCCCGCTGTGCGCGGCTTCCATCAGCGGACCGAGTTCACCGGTCGCGGCGAGCATGCTCCAGTCACAGATCCCGGCGACCATCAGCGCCGCCTTGAACCGGCGGGTCTGCCCGACGGCCCAGGCCGTCATGTATCCGCCGTGGCTCCCGCCCACGATCCCGAGCCGCTCCGGATCGGCCACTCCTTCGGCGATGAGGAGATCGATCCCGGTCTCGATATCGCCCCATTCCTCCAGGCCGACCCGTCCGGCGACGGAGGCCGCGAATTCATGCCCATGGCCTTGTCCCCCACGGGGATTCGGCAGGAAGACGGCGTGCCCTGCCAGGGCCAGCCACTGCGCGGACGGGAACCAGCCGAGCATGAAGCGGTCCGCGTGCCGGTCGTAAGGTCCGCCGTGAACCCGCGTGACCAGCGAGAAAGGCCCGTCGGCCCGAGTCTTTCCCGGCGGCAGAACGAGCAGGCCGTCCAACGCGAGGCCATCGGACGCCTTGTAGGACAACCGTTCCTGGGAGCCCCACGAAATCCCGGCGAACTCCGGCGCCGTGTCGCTGACCCGCGTCGACGCCCCGCCCACCGGTCCACAATAGACATCTTTCGGCCGGTGCGCGGTGCTCAGCACGGTCACCACGATCTCGCCGTTCGAGGCCAGCGCGTCAGCTTGCCCACGCCAGAACGACACTTCGCCGGACCCGAGCCGATGGAGGGCCGTGTCGAGCCCGTCGGCGACGAGCACCAGAGGAGCACCGGAATTGACCTGCGCGAGCTCGACCGGGCAGGTCGATTCCCCGGTCAGGTTCCGCTGTTCCCCTGTTTCCACGGAAACGTCGAAGACCGCCCGGCCACCCACCGGTTCCGGATTCCCGAGATACGCGATGTGCCAGCCGTCCTCGTCCCGCCACCAAACGGGGCCGGTGGCTTCGACCGCGACCCGGCCGAGATCGTGCCGCTCACCGGTTTCCAGGTCCAGCACGGAAAGCCGGGGTTCGAGACCACCCGGATCGGCCTCCGGCGTCGGCCAGGTGACGACGGCGAGCGCCTTGTGGTCCGGGCGGCGGGCGACGGCGACGACGTGGTCTTCGACCAGCGTTGCGATCTCGCCGGTCCGCGGGTCGAAACTCCGCAGCCGCGCCGGGCGAAGGCTCTCACTCCAGACCCAGATGGCCGGCGCGGGCGTCTCGTCCTCGGCGATGAATACGATCCTGTCGTGCATCGGAACGAACCCGGTGATCTCGCTCTGCCAGGCGAACAGTTCCTCGTCCCCCGAACAGACACGGCCGTCCCGAACGAAGTAGAGGGCGTCCGCGGACCACTGGGGCGAGGACCCTTCGGCCAGCTTCCGCGGCTTTTCGCTGCCGTCCACAGCGGCGAGCCAGATCTCGGGGACACCTTTCGTGATGGTCGAAACCTGGTAGGCGACCCATTTCCCGTCGGAGGAGAGCGCGGGTACCGACGGGAAACGGCTGTCGACGATCAGCTCAGCGGTCAGCATGTCCCCATCCTGCCGGAAATTGCTACGCCAACGCTTTGCCCAGTTCATCGAGCCAGTCGCCCGTTCCCTGCTCCCGCCAGCTCGGTTCTTCGTGACCGTCGAGGAAGGTGCCCTGTTCGATCAGCGTCAGCCGGGTGCCGCCCGCCTCGGCTTCGAACAAGATCGTCGTGACGGACACGGTCGCCGGGACGTCGTTCGCGGAGAGCGTCGACGCGTAGACGATCCGCTCGTTTTCGGCGATGTCCGCATAATTCGACGTGAAGGCCATCCGTTTCTCGTCATCGGGCGGGCCGGTGGTGACTTCTCGGCCGCCGACGCGGAAGTCCAAGGAGTGGCCGCCGCCCGGCACGGTGAACCAGCCCGCTTTCGCGGCAGGGTCGGACCAGGCGGCGAAAACGCGTTCGGGCGGAGCGGAGTAGACGCGTTCGAGGGTGAAAGTGGCGTGTTTGACGGTCATGACCGTTTCCCTTCATCGGAGTCCAGAAAGCCACCAAGGCGATCGAGCCGGTGTTCCCAGCCGGTGCGCTGCCCGCCGAGCCAGTCTTCGGCCATGCGCAGGCCGTCCGGTTCGAGGTGACAGGTGCGGACTCGCCCCGCCTTCTCCGTCCGGACCAGCCCGCAGGTTTCGAGCACCTGGAGGTGCTGCATCACGGCGGGCAACGACATCGACAACGGCTGCGCGAGCTCCCCCACCGAGGCAGGTCCCCGGGTGAGGCGCTCGATCATTTCGCGGCGCGTCCCGTCGGAAAGCGCCTTGAACACCTGATCCATCCTTTGGTTAGGCACATGCTTAACTATCCGCCCACGCCGAGCGATAGTCAAGTAAATGCTTAACTTTCTACTTCTCCGCGGTCATGCCTTCGACGAGCAGCCACTGCGAGGCGAGGTACGACGTCAGCACGAAGGTCTCGAGGTTCGCCCGCACCCGCTCGCTGGTGACGAAGTTGCGGCGGATCAGGATCGCCAGATCCGACGCGGAGAACAGCAGCGCGCCGGCGGCGATCCAGGTCCGGCGGTCGCCCGACGGGACCACCATTCCACCCGAGACCTTGGCCTTCGGCGCCAAGGCCGGGTCGGCCGCGAGGGTCGACGTAGTGCTCAACAGCCCTCCGTAGACCGAAAGCACCGAGGACACCGGAGACGGCTTCGGCAGCGCCATCGCGACAGCCGCCGCAGCCCAGGCTCCGAGCCGGGGCGACGCGGTCGCGGCACGCGGACGGGCACCGCGACGCCACAAGAACGCGGAGTACAGCACCTGCATCACGCCGAACGACGTCGCGCCCTTGATCAGTTCGCGATCCTCGTGCGACCGGCCCATGAAATGGTCGCCCGCACCGGCCGCGACCAAACCGGCGATGAGCAGGCCCTTCTCCCCTGGTGCAAGCGTTTGCGCGCGGGCGACACGAGCTGCGAGCACGGGGACCGCGGCCGGTTTCGTCACCAGTTGCAACCGCCGGTTGCCCGTCCTGGCGGAGTACACCGTGCCGATCGCGGCGACGCCGAACAGCACCCGTTCGGCGAACTTGAGGGCCTTCACGAACCACCTCCGGAACTTATTTCTGGGTAAGTTACCAGGAGGTCAGCTCACCGACGTCTCTTAAACGGCTTCGCGGAAGGTGTTCCGGTACGCGCTCGGCGAGACACCGAGCGCCGCCTGCAGGTGCTGGCGCAGCGAAGCGGCGGTGCCGAACCCGGCCTCGGTGGCGACCTTGTCCACCGGCAGATCGGTCTCCTCAAGCAGCTGACGTGCCCTCTCGACCCGCTGCTGAGTGAGCCACTGCAAGGCCGAAATCCCGACCTCGTCCCGAAAACGCCGCGTGAACGTCCGCGTGCTCATCGACTCCTTCGCCGCGAGCTCGCGCAACGTCAGCGGCCTGCCGAGGTTCTCCAGCGCCCAGGTCCGCGCCGCCGCCGTCGACGAGGACTGCGGTTCCGGAACCGGGCGGCGGATGAACTGAGCCTGCCCGCCCTCCCGGTGCGGCGAGACGACCGTCCCGCGCGCGACCTCGTTCGCGACCGCGGCACCGTGATCACAGCGGATCATGTGCAGGCAGAGGTCGATCCCGGACGCGACGCCCGCCGCCGTCAGCACATTGCCGTCGTCGGTGTAGAGCACGTTGGGATCGAGGGCGACCTTCGGGAACTTCGCCTGGAAGTCCAGCGCCGAACGCCAGTGCGTGGTCGCCTTCCGGCCGTCGAGCAGGCCGGCGGCGGCGAGCACGAAGGCACCCGTGCAGATCGACGCGATCCTGGCGTCCGGCCGGATCAGCTCCAGCGCCCGCGCGAGCGGTTCGGTGAGGTCCTGCCCGGTCGGCTCGTACTCGGTGGACGACGCGGGGATGACCACGGTGTCGGCCTCGGCCAGCACCTCGGGTCCGACCGGGACGGAGATGGTGATGTCGGCGTCGGTCCGGATCTGCCCCGGCTCCGGCGTGCAGGTGACGACCTCGTAGAGCCGCTCGCCGTCGGCCGATTTGGCCGTGCCGAATAGCCGGGTGACGATGCCCAGCTCCATCACCAGCATTCCGTGCCGGACCAGCACGGCGACCCGATGGCGGTCCGGATGCGCGAAAAAGCCCATGGCTCGATTCTTGCACATGTTGGCCATCGGGCCACTCGCGTCGACCTGAGCGCCGAGGGACGGTGGGGACATGAACGTGTTGTGGATCTTCGCCCATCCGGAACCTCGCTCCCTCGGCGGCGCGCTGCGCGACGAAGGCTTGCGCACGCTCCGCGCCCAGGGGGCGAACGTCCGGGAATCCGACCTGTACGCGATGAAGTGGAAGGCCGTCGTCGACGCCGACGACTTCGGTTCAGCGGCACCGAGTGATCGCTTGATCGTCGGCTCCACGTCGAAGCACGCCTTCGAGACCGGCGAACTCAGCGACGACATCCGCGCGGAACACGAGAAGCTGGACTGGGCGGACACCGTGATCGTCCAGTTCCCCCTGTGGTGGTACGGGATGCCCGCGATCCTCAAGGGCTGGTTCGACCGCGTGTTCGTCAAGGGTTTCGCTTACGGTGTGCGGCGCCCCGACGGCAAGACGTCGCGCTACGGCGAAGGAGCCCTGGCCGGGAAGCGCGCCATGGTCCTGCTGACCGCGGGCGCGCCGGAAGCCACCGTCGGACCACGCGGCGTGAACGGTGAGATCGACGACCTGCTGTTCCCGCTGCAGCACGGAACCCTGTGGTACGCGGGAATGTCCGTCCTCCCCCCGCTGATGATCTGCGGCGCCGACCGCGTTTCCCCCAAGCAGTACGACGACGCCGTCGCGGCCCTGCACGGCCGGCTGCGCACACTGTCCACTCGCGACCCGATCCCGTTCCGCTCCCAGAACGGCGGCGACTACGACGAGCACCTCGTGCTCCGTCCGGAGCTAGCTCCCGGCCGGAGCGGGAACGGCGTTCACCTCCTCTAGACCTACGAGGTCCGCATCGGCGAAGAAGGTTTCGGCCGCCTTGAGCGCGCCTTCGTCGAGCAGGACGTCACCGGGACGACTTCCGTTGCCGAGCAACTGCCCACCCCACCGCATTCCGAGATATTCGGCGGTTTTGCGCAACGTCCCGATCAACGGTTCCGCTTGCTCCGGGCGCTCGGCGAGCGCGCTCACCCCCCACAGGGTCTTGCCGCGCATCCGCGCCTTGAACTCCAGTTCCGGCTGATCCAGCCAACTCGCCCAGTGGTCGAAGTACAGCTTCACCGACGCCGAAACGCTGTACCAGTAGACCGGCGACGCGATCACCAGATCCGTGGCGGCGAAGGTCGCGTCGAGCAGCAACCGCTCGTTTCCGGCCGGTGGCACGAAGTCCTCACCGTCGTGCTTCCGGTCGACGAACGGCGTCAACGGGACCTCGGCCGTCCGGATCCACCGCTGCCCGACGCCGCGAGGAAGCTCTTTGGCCGCCCGCCTCGCCAGGATCTCCGTGTTGCCACCGGCACGGGCACTCCCGACCAGGAACAGAAAGCTTCGATCGTCGGCCATGGCGATCCCCCTCCGAAGTGATTTCAAAGTACATGTATGTGCAAGCAGATTCTGTCACTGCATGTAAACTGGTGTCAAGGAAACTAGGGAGGTCGCCTTGACCGCCGATGAACTGGCGTGGGGCCGCGTCCTCGCGCTGCACGGGCGCATCGAGCAAGAACTCGCGAAGGCATTGCAACGACGGCACGGACTCGGTCTTTCCGAGTTCCGCGCGCTCGGCAAGCTGGCCGCCACCGGGAAGGGTGTCCTGCGCATGCAGGAACTCGCCGAGGCGATCGGGCTCAACCAGAGTTCCGTGAGCCGGATGGTCGTCCGCCTCGAAGACGCCGGACTGACGGAGCGCGACCCGTGCGAGGCCGACCGCCGCGGCGTGTATTCGTGCATCACCAAAGAAGGCAGGAAGCGGCACGCCGAGACCGAGCCGACCTATCAGGAGGTGCTGGCGGCCGCTCTCGACAAGGCGGAAGCCGACCCTGAGCTGAAGGACGCCGTCGCCGCGCTTCGCGGCGTCTCGTGAGTGGCGCCGCGGGTTCTTGAAGGACTCCTTCACGTGGCGGAGTCGGTCGTGAGTGGCGATTCGGGTTCTGGTGGACCCGTATTTGCCTACCCGCAGGATCCTGATGTCGTCTCGGTGGGCTTGTTCTGTTTGCCGATGTGGGCGAGCGGGGAAGATTTGGGACACTCAACGTCCCGATTCCTTCACACTCGACCGTGCCACCGCTGCCACTTCGCACGTGCGCTGGTCAGGTGTAGGTAGGCAGACACCGGTCCGGTCTAAGCCGAATCGCCCCTCCCGACCGAGGCGTCGCTGACCAGTCCACCGTGAGGCCACACCAGCCGGTTCGGGTGTCGCGAAAGCCACTTTCGCGACGTCTGATGTCCCGAAAGTGGCTTTCGCGACACAGCCTCTGGGCATCCCGGACTCCGTGAAGGCCTCCTTCACTACCTTCAGGGTAGGTAAGGAGGCCTTCACGGACTTGCGATCACTCGCACCCAGAATCCAGCACGTACCTAAGACACCCTCGGCTCTAACCCCGAATCGCCACTCGGCCGACCCGCCCCCACCGCTCCCGAGAGCTGATCTCCACCCTGGGGATGACCTCCACCGGACGGACGCGCGAAAGCCCCGCGCCCGGCTAGGTTCGCCGTATGAAACAGCCGTCCGCGCTCCCCGGCCGGGTGCCGCACGTCCTCGACGTGATCGTCGCGCTGGTGCTGGTGGTGTCCGTCGGCGGGAACCTCGCCGCGAAGACGTGGACGTTCACCGTCGCCATCCCGATGTGGCTCGCCTGGGCGACGGTCGCCGCGTGCGCGATCGCGATCGTGGTGCGACGGCACTGGCCCGTGGCGGCCTACGGCCTCGGCCTGCTCAGCCTGACCCCGGCCGTCCTCGCGGGCAACGGGCTGGGCCCGGCCGCGATCCTGGCCATGGCGTGCGCCCTGTACACCCTGGCACTGGAATACCCGCGAGCCCGCTCGCTGATCGCCCTGGGCCTCGGCCTGCTCGTCGTCGCGGTCCTCGAAGTCGTGCAGCTCGGGCCCTCCACGTTCGCGTCGATCGCGTTCGCGGGCGGCGGGGTGGCGGGTTCGTGGGCGCTGGGCTGGACGGCGCGCCAGCGGCAGGCGAATCTCGCCCTGCTCACCGAGGCGCACGCCGATCAGGCGGTGTCCGACGAGCGCCTGCGGATCGCCCGCGAGATGCACGACGTCGTCGCCCACAGCATGAGCCTGATCGCCGTCAAAGCCGCGGTGGGCAATCACGTCGCCGAGGAACAGCCCGAGGAAGCGCGCGAAGCGTTGCGGGTCATCGAACTCACCAGCCGCGAAACCCTCGTCGAACTCCGGCGGATGCTCGGCGTCCTCCGTTCCGGTGACGGCACTCCTGAGGCCGCGCTCGGCCCCGCGCCGAAACTCGCCGATCTGCGGACCCTGGCCGAACGCGCCGGGCAGGCCGGGGTGCGCGTCGAGCTGACCGGCGAGGTGGTGGACGAGCTCCCCGAGGGCGTCGCGCTTTCGGTCTACCGCATCACGCAGGAGGCGGTGACCAACGTCGTGAAGCACGCGGGACCGTCGGTCTGCCGGGTCACCATCACCGAAGGCCCCGGTGAGGTCAGCGTCGAGATCGTCGATGACGGCCGCGGCGAAGGCTCGGCCTCTGCCACGGGCGGGCACGGCTTGATCGGCATGCGCGAGCGAGTCGCGGTCTACGGTGGTGACTTCGAGGCGGGACCACTTCCCGCCGGGGGATTCCGGGTGTTCGCGCGGCTGCCGTACGCCGTCAAGGAAGTGGGGACGCGATGATCCGCGTACTGATCGCCGACGACCAGGCGTTGCTGCGCGGCAGCTTCCGCGTGCTCGTCGACAGCGCGCCGGACCTCGAGGTCGTCGGCGAGGCGGGCAACGGCCTCCAGGCGGCGGAACTCGCCGAGAAGGAGCGTCCGGACGTCGTGCTGATGGACGTCCGCATGCCGGAGCTGGACGGGATCGAAGCGACGAGGCGGATCTGCGCGTCGGCCGCCACCGAAGGCGTCCACGTGCTGATGCTGACGACGTTCGATCTCGACGCCTACGTCTATTCGGCGCTGCGCGCGGGCGCCAGCGGATTCCTGCTGAAGGACACTCCGCCCGCCGAGCTGCTGACCGCGATCCGGGTCGTCGCGGCGGGTGAAGGACTGCTCGCCCCGTCGATCACGCGAAGGCTCATCGCCGAATTCGCCCGGCTGCCCGAGGCGGGCCAGCGCGTCGCGCCGTCGCTCGACGGCATCACCACCCGCGAACGGGAGGTGCTGAGCCTGATCGCGCGCGGCCTGTCGAACGACGAGATCGCCGGGACGCTGCATCTCGGGCTGGCGACGGTGAAGACGCACATCGGCCGTCTCCTGCACAAACTCGCGGCGAGGGACCGCGCGCAGCTGGTGATCGCGGCCTACGAATCCGGTCTGGTGCGCGCCGCGCTCTGATCCGGACGTTGTCTACGCCACACGCGAAGTGACCGTTGAGTAGCTAGGCTGCGGATTCATGAGCAGTGCGACGGAGCCGCTCGGGACGCCGCCCGAGGACGAACCGGACATCCACACCACGGCCGGCAAGCTGGCCGACCTGTACCGCCGGTATGACGAGGCGGTGCACGCGGGTTCCGCGAGGGCGGTGGAGAAACAGCACGCCAAGGGCAAGAAGACCGCTCGCGAGCGGATCGAGCTACTGCTCGACGAAGGCTCGTTCGTCGAGCTCGACGAGCTGGCGAAGCACCGCTCGGTCAACTTCGGCCAGGAGAAGAACCGGCCCTACGGCGACGGCGTCGTCACCGGCTACGGCACCGTCGACGGCCGTCCGGTGTGCGTGTTCAGCCAGGACGTCACCATCTTCGGCGGGTCGCTCGGCGAGGTGTACGGCGAGAAGATCGTCAAGGTGATGGACCTGGCGATCAAGACCGGCCGCCCGATCGTCGGCATCAACGAGGGCGGCGGCGCGCGGATCCAGGAAGGCGTCGTCTCGCTCGGGCTGTACGGCGAGATCTTCAACCGGAACGTCAAGGCGTCCGGCGTCATCCCCCAGATCTCGCTGATCATGGGCGCCAACGCGGGCGGGCACGTCTACTCCCCCGCGCTGACCGACTTCGTGGTGATGGTCGACAAGACCTCCCACATGTTCATCACCGGCCCCGACGTCGTGAAGACCGTGACCGGCGAAGAGGTCTCCTTCGAGGAACTCGGCGGCGGGCGCACCCACAACACCCGTTCGGGTGTCGCGCACTACCTCGGTTCCGACGACGAAGACGCCATCGCGTACGTCAAGGAACTGCTCTCGTTCCTCCCGGCGAACAACCTGTCGGAGGCGCCGCTGTTCGAGACGGACTCCGCACCCGGTGAAGGGTTCTTCGAGAACGTCACCGAGTCGGACCGCGAGCTCGACACGCTGATCCCGGACTCGCCGAACCAGCCGTACGACATGCACGAGGTCATCAACCGCGTGGTCGACGACGGCGACTTCCTCGAGGTGCACGAACTGTTCGCGCCCAACATCCTAGTCGGGTTCGGCCGGGTGGACGGGCGCAGCGTCGGCATCGTGGCGAACCAGCCGACCCAGTTCGCCGGCTGCCTCGACATCGACGCGTCCGAGAAGGCCGCACGGTTCGTGCGCACCTGCGACGCGTTCAACATCCCGGTCCTGACCTTCGTCGACGTCCCCGGTTTCCTGCCCGGCACCGACCAGGAGTGGAACGGCATCATCCGGCGCGGCGCGAAGCTGATCTACGCCTACGCCGAAGCGACCGTCCCGCTCGTCACCGTCATCACCCGCAAGGCGTACGGCGGCGCGTACGACGTCATGGGGTCCAAGCACCTCGGCGCGGACATCAACCTGGCGTGGCCGACGGCACAGGTCGCGGTCATGGGCGCGCAGGGCGCGGCGAACATCGTGCACCGCAAGACACTCGCCGCGGCCGCCGCCGACGGCAAGGACGTCGACGCGTTGCGCGCGGAGCTGATCCAGGAGTACGAAGACACGCTCCTGAACCCGTACGCGGCGGCCGAGCGCGGTTACGTCGACTCGGTGATCGTGCCCGCGCACACCCGCGGCCACGTCGCGAAGGCGCTCTCGCTGCTCCAGGGCAAACGCGAGACGCTGCCGCCGAAGAAGCACGGGAACATCCCGCTGTGAGCGCGCCCGAAACCCCTCTGCTGCGGGTCGTCCGAGGAGATCCGAGCGACGTCGAACTCGCCGCGCTGACCGCCGTCGTCGCGGCGGCGGCGAGTGCGCGGGCTCCGGAGCCCGCACCGAAACGGGAGTCGTGGTGGGCGGACAAGGCCTCGCTCGTGCGTGCCCCGCTCGCCCCGGGCGACGGCGCCTGGCGGGCTTCGGCACTCCCTCGCTGAACCGGCTCCCTCGCGAGAAGCGCGGAACGGGATCCCGCGGGCTATCGTGACAGATCTGGCGGTCCGGCTCGTCCGGTTCGCCAGGTCTTAGGTATCCGCGATCGCCCCAGAAAGCCGTGCGTGACGAACCAGGACCATCTCTCCGCCGAGTTGCGCCGTCTGCGCAAAGCCGCCGGGTTGTCCGGTACCGAGGCGGCGATTCTCACCGGCCTCAGCCAGTCCAAGGTCTCGCGGGTCGAAACCGGCGCGTTCATGCCGACCGAGGACCAGGTCGTCGCGCTGTGCCGCGCCTACCGCGCGCCCGCGAAGATCCGGCGGGCGCTGGTCGCGATCACCCGGGACCTCCGAGAGGAAGCGTCGTCCGCCCGCGTCGTGCTGCAGCGTGGTGCGTGGCGGATGCAGCAGCGCATCGGCAAGATCGAGACGGCGTCCGCCCGGATCCGGAGCTTCCAGCCGACCATCGTGTTCGGCCTGCTCCAGACCCGCGACTACATCACCGCATTGTTCCGCGACCCCCTGCCGGACAGCGAACGCGACCAGACCGTCGAGGCCCGGCTGGAGCGCCAGCGGATCCTAGATTCGAACCGTGAGTTCCACTTCGTGATCACCGAAGGCGCCCTGCGCTGGAACATGGGCGGCGCGGCGACCATGCAGGCCCAGCTCGGCCACCTCATCGAGCTGTCCTGCAGCGGCCGGGTGCGGCTGGGCGTGATCCCGTGGACCACGCCCGTCTCGGTCCCCGTCCTCCACGGTTTCGACATCTACGACTCCCGGGCGGTCCTTCTCGGGACGCAGACGGCGACTGCGATCGTCACGGACGAACGGGAAGTCGCCGACTACGAGAAGAACTTCGCCGAAGTCGAGCGCTACGCCACTTACGACGACGTCGCCTGCGCCCATTTGACGCGGATCGCCACCGACTACCGACAGCTCGCGGTCGAACCGCTTTAGTGACAAAAGACCCTTGGCGCTATGCACTCCGAGAGTGCATCGTGAGTAAAGCGGCTTGCGGTGAAGGTCCCTTTTCCTGCGCCGAACGCGATCACCGGAGCCGTTCACCGACCAATCGGAACAGATCACCCGATATCGCCAACCTTGCTGCCGCGCAACCCGTCTACTTGCCGAAACAGTCACTGGGGAAAGGCCCTCCGATGACCATCTGGCACGAACGCATGACCGACTGGCACAAGTCGACTTACACGCACTGGGAAGAGAACGCCTGCGTCGAGGTCGGCGGTTCGCCCGGCCTGATCGGCATCCGCGACACCAAGCAGTGGGCGCTGCCGGACGAGACCCGCCCGATCCTGGTCCTCCCGGCCGAGTCCTTCGCCGCGCTCCTCGATCACCTTGGCCGATGAACGACGTCGCCGAGCCGTACATGGTCCACGATCCGCGGGAGATGGCGGGCCAGCTGATCAACGGCAACTGGATCGTCGCGCGCTGGGAGCACCTCGGTGAAGACGAGGACCTGGAGCACTGGACCGCCGTCCTGCGTCAGAACTGCGAAGAACTCGATGTCGACCCGTACGTCATCAACATCCCGCGCAAGAGCCTGACGATCGTCTTCAACGGGGCACTCCCCGCGCCGACGTTCGAACAGCTGGAGAATTCGATAGCGGCCATCGAGTACCACCGCTTCCTCGAACGCGAAATCGGGCCGAGACGCCTGAACTAGGCGACCTTCGGGGCGGCACGCATCCCGATGTACACACAGTCCGTGCCGGTCGAGAGCGTCGAAAACACCACGGGCATCCAGTCCTCGCTGAACGACGGGCCGGCACCTGACGCGGCGAAGACGGTGTCGGTGACAGGCACCAGATCCATGTCCAGCGGGGGCGAAAAGTCCTTCATGCCGTCGACGAATTCGTACCTCAGCCGCGAATCCCCGGTCACCGTGATGACCACGCCTTCGCGGCGGTAGACGCCCTCGAAGCGCGCCAGGTCCACGATCGGCGGTTCGGCGGGCGGCGCGAAGGCGTCGGGAATGCGGACTCCGGCGAACTCGTCGAGCAGTTCACGGAACAGGGCCGCGTAAAGCTGCCGGGCGCCGCCGCCGTTGGTCACCAGCGCGACGGCCACTCCCGCCGACGGCACCACGCGCAGGTACGCGTACTGCCCGATGGACGCGCCGTCGTGACCGATGCCGGGCGTGCCGTCCCAGTCGTAGAGCGTCCAGCCGAGTCCCCAGCCGTCCGCGCTGACCGTCCACTTGTCGGGGACGTCGGTCTCGCGGTGCTGCATCGCCTCGACCGTTTCCGGCGCCAGGACACGGGTCCCGTCGGGCGCCAGGCCGCCGTCGAGGTGCATCCGCGCGAGCCGGACGACGTCGCCGGCGGAGGCGATCACCCGCGCGCCCGGTCCCGCCGACCGCGGCATCAGATCCCAGGCGGGCGCGGGGTCCGGCTCCTGTCCCGGTTCGCCGAGGTGGCTCATCGCCGCGCGGAAACTCAGCGCCTCCTCGGGCAGGGTCATCGACTGCTTCAGCCCGAGCGGCGTGAAGATGAACTCCTTCAGCGCCTGATCCCAGGTCAGCCCGGTGACCACCTCGGCGATGCGGCCGAGCACCTGGTACCCGACGCTGCTGTAGGAGACCGCGGTCCCCGGCGGGCAGTCCATCGCGATGCCCTTGCTCGCCTCGACGAAGCGGGCGATGCACTCGTCACCCCGACCGGTGTCCAGGTGGAAATCGCAGGTGAGACCGCTGGTGTGGCTCAGCAGCTGCCGGATGGTGATCGCCCTGGTCGCCTCGGGATCGATCGTCTCGAACTCCGGCAGCACCTCGACGACCGGCGCGTCGAGGTCCAGTTCGCCGGTTTCGGCCAGCCGCATGACCAGGGTCGCGGTGTAGATCTTGGCGATCGAGCCGAGCTGGAACACCGAATCGGTCGTCGTCTCGACGCCGGTCCCGCGATGCAGGACACCGCTCGCGAGTTCGTGGATCTCGCCACCCGCCAGCACGGCGAGCACGGCGCCCGGAACGTGGTGGGCGGCGCGGAGCTCGTCCAGCTTGGCCTGCCAGCGGCCGGCGTCCCAGTTCACGGTGTTCGTCATGGCTTTCCCCTTCGTTGCGTACGTCGTTCTCGTCTTGCGCACACTGTACGCACAAGCGATCGGCGTACGCAAGCAGTGGGCTCCCTTGAAAAGATCCGGACTCGTGCCATATAGTCCACGCGGAATAATCGATCCGGAATCTTCCGAGAGGACCATGCATGGCCGCGAAACTCACTCCGCTCGCCATGGCGGTGCTGGAGCTCCTCCACGAGCGGCCCATGCATCCCTACGAGATGGCGCAGCTGATGAAGGAGCGCTATGTCAGCACGCGCGTCAAGGTGAAGGCCGGATCGCTCTACCACACGGTGGATCGCTTGCAGCAGAACGGTTTCGTCGAGATCGTCGAAACACAGCGCGACGGGAAGCGCCCCGAGCGCACCGTGTACGCGATGACGGACGCCGGCCGCGACGAATTCGTGGACCGCGCGCAGGACATGCTGAGCACGCCTGCCGAGGAGTACCCCGAGTACCTCAGTGCCCTCGCCGTCATCGACGAACTCGGCCCCGAAATGTCGCTCACCCAGCTCAAGCACCGTGTCCTGCGCTTGCAGGCCTCCGCCGCCTCCGACCAGGTCGTCCTCGAAAGCCTGGTCGAAGAGCACAAACTCCCCGAGATCTATTGGCTCGACTGGTCCTACGCCACCGCGCGGCGGGCCTTCGAGCTCGAGTGGACCCAAAAACTGGTCGAGGACCTGGAATCCGGCCGCATCGACTTCCAGGGCCATTGCAAGCCCCATCTGAACCTGGTCACCAAGGACGACACCGATGAACGCAAGACAAGCTAATCCCTGGGCCGCGCTTTCCGCGCTGTGCCTCGGTTTCTTCATGATCCTGCTGGACACCACGATCGTTTCGACCGCGATCCCCGCGATGCTGCGCGAACTCGGCGCCGGGCTGAACGCGATCGTCTGGGTGATCAGCGTCTACCTGCTGGCCTACGCGGTGCCGATGCTGTTCGCCAGCCGCCTCGGCGACCGTTTCGGACCGAAACGCGTTTACCTGGCGGGCCTCGTGGTCTTCACGCTGGCCTCGCTGTGGTGCGGGCTGTCCGGCACGGTCGAGATGCTCATCGCGGCCCGCGCGGTGCAGGGCCTCGGCGCCGCTTTGATGACGCCCCAGACCCTGGCGTTCATCAGCCACCTGTTCCCGCCGTCGAAACGCGGCCCCGCCATGGGACTCTGGAGCGGTGTCGCCGGGATCGCGGCCATCGTCGGCCCGCTGCTCGGCGGCGTGCTCGTCGACCATCTCGGCTGGGAATGGATCTTCTTCGTCAACCTGCCGGTCGGCGTGGTCGCGCTCGCGCTGGCGCTGCTCAAGGTGCCGGACTGGCAGCCGAAACACTCGCATTCCTTCGACGTTCCCGGGATCCTGCTCTCCGGCGCGGGACTGTTCCTCGTGGTGTACGGAGTCCAAAATGGACAGCAGTACGACTGGGGACGTGCCCTGGGCCCGATCACCGTGTTCGAGATCATCGGCGCCGGTCTCGCCCTGCTGGTCGCTTTCGTGGTGTGGCAACGGTTCAACCGCAACGAACCGCTTCTGCCGCTGAGTGTCTTCTCGAACCGCAACTTCTCGGCCGGAACGCTGGCCGCGGTCACCGTCGGCTTCGCGATGACCGGCATGTTCCTGCCGCTGGTGATCTACATCCAGGCCGTCCTCGGCGAGTCACCGACGATGTCCGGCCTGCTGTTCGCGCCGATGTCGTTGCTGGCGGGCATGATCGGCCCGTTCGTCGGCCGGGCTTCGGACAAGGTCAACGGCAAGGTCCTGCTGATCATCGGGCTGACCGCGCTGGCGGCGGGCATGGGACTGGTGGCCCTGATCGCCCGGGCGGGCGCGAACGCGTGGACGCTCACCCCGGCGCTGCTGGTGGCGGGCGCCGGGATCGGGTTCATCTTCGCGCCGATGGGCAACATCGCGATGAGTTCGGTGGAGCCGCGGCTCACCGGGACCGCGTCGGGCATCTTCAACACCGCGCGTCAGGTCGGCGGCGTGCTCGGCAGTGCCGCCGTCGGCGTGCTGCTGCAGGCGCGGATCAGCGCCTCGATCGCCGACGAGGCGGCATCGGCCGCGACGGCGTTGCCGGAGCAGTACCGCGCGCCGTTCGCGGAAGGGGTCGCGAAGGCCGCGGAATCGACCGGGGAGTTCGGTTCCTCCGGGCAGACGGGCTTCTCGGGACTTCCCGCGGACGTGGCGGAGCAGGCTCAGCGGCTCGCTCTCGACGCCGTCCACAATGGACTCACGGACGCCGCCCGGGTGACGCTGCTGCTTCCGGCGGCCGTGCTGCTGCTGGGCGTGCTCGCGGCGCTGACGATGCGTCGTCCGGCTCCGCGTGTCCCTCCCGCTCCGGCTCCGGAACCCGCCACCAGCGCCGCCTGACCCCCCTCCCCCGTGCAATGAAAGGCCCGTTCCTTGCAAAATTTGCAAGGAACGGGCCTTTCCTTTCATCCGCGGGAGGGCGGAAGCTTCCTACCGGCGGTACCGCAGGCCGAAGCCGTACGGGTACAGCGCCTTCTTGCCGTCACCGACGTTCACCGGTTCCTGGGCCGCACTCGTCGGCCAGCTGAACGTCAGTTTCCCGGTCGGGTTGTAGTCGCCGTAAAGGACATCGGCGACACCGGCGCCTTCGCTACCCGGGAGCCAGGCGGCGACGAGGCCGTTGAATCCCGGCAGTTGCGAAGCGATGTCGAGCGGACGCCCGGACACGGTCACCACGACGACCGGGGCCCCGGAACTCTTCAGTTTGGCGATCGTGGCGAGGTCTTCGGCATCGAGCCCGAAGCCATCGGGCCGGTCTCCCTGCCCTTCGGCGTACGGCGTTTCGCCCACCACTGCGACAGCGACCTGGTAGCTGTTGTCGATTCCGTTACCCGCACGGTCATACGTCACCGTGGTTCCCTTCCCCGCGCCCGACTTCAGCCCGTCGAGAACGGTGGTGCCCGGGATGACCGGGCCGCTCTGGCCCTGCCAGGTGAGCGTCCAGCCGCCCGCCTGGTTGCCGATGTCGTTCGCGTTCTTGCCCGCGACGAAGATCTTGTTGTTCTTCTTCGCCAGGGGCAGCACACCGTCGTTCTTCAGCAGCACCTGGGATTCGCGGACGGCCTGCCGGGCCAGTTCGCGGTGTTCCTTGCTGCCGAACGTCTTCTGTAGCGAACGGTCGGTGTACGGGTGCTCGAACAGGCCGAGCTTGAACTTCTCCGCCAGGATGCGGCGGTTCGCGTCGTCGATCCGGCCACGCGAGACACGGCCCGCCTCGACCTCGGCCTTGAGGTAGGAGATGAACTGCGGCGCGTCCCACGGGACCATGAACATGTCGATGCCCGCGTTGACCGAAAGCCGCACTTCTTCGGGCGTGAAGCCTTCCTGCCCGTCGATCTGGTTGATCGCGTTGTAGTCCGAGATCACCAGGCCGGAGAAGCGCAGTTCCTTCTTGAGGACGTCGGTGATCAGGTACTTCTGGGCGTGCATGCGCACCCCGTGGAAGCTGGAGAACGAGATCATCACCGAGCCGACGCCGCGGTCGATCGCCTCGCGGAACGGCGGCAGGTGGATCTGGCGCAGTTCGCGTTCGCTGACCTCGGTGTTGCCCTGGTCGACGCCGTTCGTGGTGCCGCCGTCGCCGATGTAGTGCTTCGCGGTCGCGAGCACCGAGCCCGGCTTCTCGCCGAGCCTGCGCCCCTGGAGACCGGTGATGGCCGACGCGTTGGCGATGGCGTCGCGCGGGGTTTCGCCGAAGGACTCGTAGGTCCGGCCCCAGCGGTCGTCACGGGCGACGCACAGGCACGGCGAGAAGTCCCACTGCGGTCCTGTTCCGGCGACTTCCAGCGCCGTCGCGCGGCCGATCTTCTCGACCAGACGCGGGTTGTTGGCCGCGCCGAGGCCGATGTTGTGCGGGAAGATCGTCGCGCCGTAGACGTTGTTGTGGCCGTGCACGGCGTCGACGCCGTAGATCGTGGGGATGCCGAGCGGCGTCGAAACCGCCGCCTTCTGGTACGAGTCGACCATGTCGGCCCAGCCGGCCGGCGTGTTGGAGGCGGGGACGGAGCCACCGCCGGACAACAAGGACCCCAGTTTGAGGGCGGCGGCCTGGTCGGGGGTGACCGCGCCGCGTTCGGCCTGGGTCATCTGGCCGATCTTGTCGTCGAGGCTCATCCGCTTGAGCAGGTCGTTCACCCGCGCGGACGTCGAAGCGTGAGGATTCTTGTACACCGGGCCAGGACTGGCGGAAGCCGCCGGTGCCAGCGCCGAACCGGCCAGGAGCAGACCTGCGAGCAGGGTGGTTTGCGTCGTGCGAAGTGATCTTCTGACGCGGAGGCGGGACGACATTGTTTCCTCCGTAGCTCGAACAATCCATATGTTGCGCGCCACAACAAACTAGCTCCACGTTCGGGTGTCCCCGGTCACAATTAGGCAACGGCGGGCCGTCGAGTACCTTCCTCCAGGTGCGTTTCGTCCTCGCTTCCCAGTCCCCCGCCCGTCTCGGCGTCCTGCGTTCCGCCGGCTTCGATCCCAGCGTCGTCGTCTCCGGCGTCGACGAGGACGCGGTGGCCGCGTCCCTGACCGACCCCGCCCCGGCGGAGCTGGTCCGCGCGCTCGCCGTCGCGAAGGCCGAAGCGGTTTTCGAGACGCTCACCGGCTCCCACAGTGACCATGCCGGACACGCCGACATGGTCATCGTGGGCTGCGATTCGATGCTGTCGATCAAGGGCGAAATGGTCGGGAAGCCGATCACCCCGGAAGCCGCGCGCGAGCGCTGGGCGTCGATGGCGGGCGAAACCGGTGAACTTCTGACCGGCCACGCCATCATCCGCGTCGAGAACGGTGAGCGGACGAAGGAAACCTCAGGCACCGAGGGCACCACTGTTCGCTTCGGCACACCGTCGCAGGAGGAGATCGAGGCCTACATCGCGTCCGGCGAACCGCTTCAGGTGGCAGGCGGTTTTACGCTGGACGGGCTAGGCGGCTGGTTCATCGAGGGCATCGACGGCGACTTCTCGAGTGTCATCGGCATCAGCCTGCCGCTGACCCGGCGTTTGCTGACCGAGGTCGGCGTGAGTGTCATCGATCTCTGGACGCGTCCCGCATCCTGAGACAGCTCCCACACGATCGGGTGATCCGGAAGAGTCCTGCCTTGACGAACGTTCTTCACGTTCGGCCAATCAGGAAACTTTCACGCACCGGAGTCGCCCCGTGTCTTTCATTCGGACCTACACCAGGCCAAAAGTCTTCGCGGTGGCAGTTCTCGGCTCGCTCGTCGTGGGTGCCCTTCTCGGCCTCCTCGCCAGGAGCACCGAAACGAGCTGGCTGACCGAACTGCTCGGCCAGATCGGCACGATCTTCACCACGTTGCTGCAGATCGCGGTGATCCCGCTGGTCTTCACGGCGATCGTGGTCGGCATCAGCAGCCTGCGCAATCTCGGTGGCGGGAAGAAGGCCGCCCGGCTGGGCGGCAAGACCGTCCTGTGGTTCGCGATCACCTCGTTCATCGCGTCGCTGATCGGCATCGCCGTCGCGAAGCTGTTCAACCCGGGCAGCGGCGGCCTCGGCGAAGGCGTCGCCGCGACCGCGAAGAACACGGACAGGGCCGCCAAGGCCACTTGGGGATCGTGGAGCGACTTCATCAACGGGTTGCTGCCGAAGAACTTCTTCACCGCTTTCACCGAGGGCGAGACGCTTCAGGTGCTGTTCCTCGCCGTCCTGATCGGCGCGGCCGCCTACAGCCTCGGTGACAAGGCGAAGCCGTTCGTCGACTTCACGAGCAGCGTCTTCGAGATCATCCAGCGCTACCTCGGCTGGATCGTGCGCCTGGCCCCGATCGGCATCATCGGCCTGATCGGCGAGGCCGTGTCGACCTACGGTGACGCGCTGTTCAAGCCGCTGTTCACCGCCACTCTCGCGGTGTACGTCGGCTGCTTCCTGGTGCTGCTGGTGGTCTACCCGATCCTGCTGCAGTTCGTGGCGAAGGTCAGCCCGCTGAAGTTCTTCTCCAAGGCGGGCACGGCGATCCAGTTCGCGTTCGCGTCGTCGTCCTCGGGCGCCACGCTGCCGCTGACCCGCCAGGCCGCGGTGAACCTGGGCGTCCAGCCCGGTTACGCGGGCTTCGCGACCCCGCTGGCGAGCGCCACGAAGATGGACGGCTGCGCGGCGGTGTTCCCGGCGATCGGCGCGATCTTCATC
Organism: Amycolatopsis sp. lyj-84; assembly: GCF_046549075.1. Taxonomy (NCBI): domain Bacteria; kingdom Bacillati; phylum Actinomycetota; class Actinomycetes; order Pseudonocardiales; family Pseudonocardiaceae; genus Amycolatopsis; species Amycolatopsis sp. lyj-84. The sequence goes on along the minus strand of NZ_JAJPWO010000003.1, from coordinate 547,591 downwards.
GCGAACCTGTCCGGTGTCTCGCTCAACTTCTGGCAGTACCTCGGGATCATCGCGGCCGCCGTGTTCGGCGCGCTGGCGACCGCGGGCGTCACCGGCTGGCTGGCCGCGCTGACCCTGACCGCGTCGCTCATCGGGCTCGACCCGGCGCAGGTCGCGCTCGGCATCGCGCTGATCTACTCGGTGAACCCGATCATGGACATGATCCGGACCGCGACCAACGTCGCCGGCCAGATCGTCGTGCCGGTCATCGTCGCCCGCAGCGAAGGCCTGCTGGACGACGAAGTGCTCAACTCGCTGACGGACCCTTCGCCCACTGACGATGGAGAAGCGGCTACGTCGGAGAAGGAGCCTGTCGCGGCGGGCACGAAGTAGCTTTCCCAGTCCGTGAAGGCCTCCTTCCCTACTCTCAGGGTAGGCAAGGAGGCCTTCACACCTTCCCTCACTACGTGAAGGACCCCTTCATCGAGCTAGGCGCCAGGGTCTCGGCAAAGTCGGCTATTCGCACGGGTCAGGTTTCGAGGGTGTCCAGCGGGCGGGTTGTCGCCTGGCGGGGTGCGGCTGCCCACAAGGGGCTGCGTCAGGTTCTGGTCGCGATTCGGGCGCTGTGCGGTTTTGCGGGGGGTCGTGAGTGACAAAGAGCGTTAGAACGACACTTACCGCTCACGACCCCTCGTGGATATTCGAGGAGCGTGTCAGGCCGCAGGGGTGACGACCCCACGCCGTCACCCCTGCGACCAGCGGATAGCCGACTTTGCCGGAACCCTGGCGCTAGACGCAATGAAGGAGGCCATCACGTACTTCCCGCAGGCAAGGGTGACGGCAGGGCTCCGACGCAGAGAGGCGTGACCACGCCACCTTTGCCTTACTTCTCAATAACGAGAGCAAAGGTCCCTTGCTATCGCCTCAGGGACAGGCCCGCAGGTCCGCCTTCGTGAGCCGCACGTCCGGCCAGCCCCTCAGCTCCGAAGGCGAGGTGTACCGGCGCGTGCAGCCCACCGAGCCACTGGCGACCTCGTAGACCTCCGCGAGCACCGGCGCCGCCTGGCACCGGGCCGAGCCGGATTGCGCACCGGGGCATTCGTGCCGCACGACGATGACGTCCGCGACGCCGTCTGCGGTCACGTCGTTCAGGGCGATCGTCCCGGCGTCGGAGTAGTACGGCTTCCCGGGGTCCCGCCAGACCCCGCCGCGCGCGACGAACAGCTCGCCGGCCGAACCGCCACCGGTCTCACCGCGCACCAGGCACACCGGCGTCGCGCCGTCGATGCAGCGCAAAGAATCGCCCTTGAGGGTGACCCCCAGGTCGTTGATGATCAACGGGAACACCGCGTCCGCCCCGATCCGGACCACGCCCTGCTTCCCCGCTTCGTCGGCCAAGAGCACGACGGGCACCCCGCCGACGGTCATCGCGCCGATCTCCCGGCAGGCCGAGTGGCCGCAGTTGACCTTCGGTGCACTCGGGGCGCCATCGGGCAAAGGAGCCGCTCCGGGGTCACCGGCGGGGACCGGGGCGGACGGGCGGAGCAGGATCACGGTCACGATCACCCCAGCCGTGACCACCACGGCCAGCAGCGCGGTGAGCAGCACCGATCGCGACGTCCGCGCTTCCTGAGTCCGCATATCCGAGAGCGTAAGTGATCTAGCACAGAGTGCACGTCTATGTTGTTCCCGTGACGAACCCCGGATTGCCCAACGCCCTGTTCCTCCCCACGGCGAAAAAGCCGAAGGACTTCACGAGCGCCGAGATCGAGCTCCGCCGGACCAGCGACGGCCGGATGGCGCTGATCGCCTTCAGCTCGGTGCAGCGCCTGGTCGAATGCTGCGGGCAGCACCAGCCGTGGGCACTGGTCAAGGCCGAGCACCTCGGCCGCGTCTACCAGGTCCAGCCGTACGACCTGATCGTGCTCGATTCAGACCTTCCGGAAGAACTGCGACACCGTGAGGCGCTGGTGTAAGCCTTTCCAGGAGAACTGCGGCGCCGCGGAACGCTGCTATAAACAGTGTCACTGGGTGGCCTTGCTCTCATCAATCGGGGCGGGAACTTCCGTAAACTGCTGCGGAGCCGCATCGGGGCGGCCCGACGTGCGAACGCAGGAGGTACGGCGTGACCGAGCAGGCCGGCACAGGTGGTCCGGTGACCAAGATCCTGATCGCGAACCGCGGCGAAATCGCGGTACGGGTGATCAGGGCGGCGAAGGACGCCGGGCTGACCAGCGTGGCCGTCTACGCCGATCCGGACCGTGACGCACCCCATGTCCGCCTCGCCGACGAGGCCTTCGCCCTCGGCGGCACCACCGCGGCCGAGAGCTACCTCGTCTTCGACAAGCTGCTCGACGCCGCCAAGCGCTCGGGCGCGGACTCGGTCCACCCCGGCTACGGTTTCCTCTCCGAGAACGCGGAATTCGCCCAGGCGGTGATCGACGCCGGGCTGACCTGGATCGGCCCGAGCCCGCAGGCCATCCGCGACCTCGGCGACAAGGTCACCGCGCGCCACATCGCGCTGCGCGCGGGCGCCCCGCTCGTGCCCGGCACGAAGGACCCCGCCAAGAACGCGGACGAGATCGTCGCCTTCGCCGACGAGCACGGCCTGCCGGTCGCGATCAAGGCGGCGTTCGGCGGTGGCGGCCGCGGCCTCAAGGTCGCCCGCACCCGCGAGGAGATCCCGGAGCTCTTCGAATCCGCGACCCGTGAAGCGATCTCCGCCTTCGGCCGCGGCGAATGCTTCGTCGAGCGCTACCTGGACAAGCCGCGGCACGTCGAGGCCCAGGTCCTCGCCGACCAGCACGGCAACGCCATCGTCGTCGGCACCCGCGACTGCTCGCTGCAGCGCCGTCACCAGAAGCTGGTCGAGGAGGCGCCCGCGCCGTACCTGACCGACGAGCAGCGCAAGCGCATCCACGAGTCCGCGAAGGCGATCTGCAAGGAAGCCGGCTACTACGGCGCCGGGACCGTCGAGTACCTCGTGGCCGTCGACGGCACGATCTCGTTCCTCGAGGTCAACACGCGGCTGCAGGTCGAGCACCCGGTGTCCGAAGAGACCACGGGCCTCGACCTCGTGCGCGAGATGTTCCGCATCGCCCGCGGCGAGAAGCTCCGCATCACCGAGGACCCGGAACCGCGGGGCCACTCGATCGAGTTCCGCATCAACGGCGAGGACGCCGGCCGCGGATTCCTGCCCGCGCCCGGCACCGTGACGAAGTTCGTCGCGCCGAGCGGCCCGGGTGTCCGGGTCGATTCGGGTGTCGAGTCCGGCAGCGTCATCGGCGGCCAGTTCGACTCGATGCTCGCGAAGCTGATCGTCACCGGATCGGACCGGCAGAACGCGCTCGAGCGCAGCCGCCGGGCGCTGGCCGAGATGGTCGCCGACGGGATGGCGACGGTCCTGCCGTTCCACCGCGTGATCGTGGACGACCCGGCCTTCATCGGCGACGAGAACGGTTTCAGCGTGCACACCCGCTGGATCGAGACCGAGTTCGAGAACAAGATCGAGCCGTTCGTCGCCCCGGAAGCCGCCGAGGCCGAGGAAGAAGAGCCCCGCCAGAACGTCGTCGTCGAGGTCGGCGGGCGTCGTCTCGAAGTGTCGCTGCCCGGCGGGTTCTCGCTCGACGGCGGTGGCGGCGGCACGGCCGTCAAGGCCAAGCCGCGCAAGCGCGCGGGCGGCACCAAGGCCGCGGTGAGCGGTGACGCGGTCACTGCGCCGATGCAGGGCACCATCGTCAAGGTCGCCGTCGAAGAAGGCCAGCAGGTCGAGGCGGGCGAGCTGGTCGTCGTGCTCGAGGCGATGAAGATGGAGAACCCGGTCACCGCGCACAAAGCGGGCACCGTGACCGGCCTTGCGGTCGAGGTCGGCGCCGCTGTGACGCAGGGAACCCAGCTGTTCGAGCTCAAAGACTGACGGATGTCGTGGTTGACGGCACCTCGCTCGGCCTACCATCGCAAGGGTGAGCGAAGTGCCGTCTCCGCAGCTGCGGATCAGTGACCAGGATCGAGAGTCCGCCCTGACCGCGCTAGGCGAGCACATGAGCGTGGGCAGGATCGACATCGACGAATTCGGTGAACGGTCCGCCAAGATCACCGCGGCCAAGACGCGCGGTGAGCTGTCCGAGGTCTTCCTCGATCTGCCTGAGCCGCACCCTCTCCTCGACGCCCCCAAGACGGCAGTGAGCGAACCGGTGAAACCGGCGTCACCGCTGGCGGGCATCTCCCCTGCTCAGCGGGTCATGGGCGCGATCCTGCCGATCCTCTTCATCGCCTCCATCGCACTCATCGTCACCACCGGTGTGACCTGGTGGTTCATCCTCGTCCCGATCGGGATCAGCGCCCTCGGCGAGGGCATCTGGGGCAAGGGCTGGGAGAACGCCCACAAGAAGCTCACGAAGCAACGCCGCCGGGAACTGGACGGCTGATCCGCCCGTAGACTCGGAACGTGAGTGCCGAGAGACCGGACATGCGGCTGAGCGACGCCGAACGCCAAGACGCGCTCGACGCGCTGGAGGAGCACGTCCGCACCGGCAGACTCGACCTCGACGAGTTCGGCACCCGCTCGGCCAAGGTCAGCGCCGCGAGGATGGCGAGCGACCTCGAACCGCTGTTCACGGACCTGCCCTCACCCCGGCCCAGCGCCCTGCTGCCCCTGCCTCCGATGCCCGGTGTCGCGCAGGCGTCCGCGAAGAACGATGCCCCGCCGTCGAAATGGCTGACCGCCAGTGCCGTGCCGATCGCCGCGGCGGTGGCGATCGCGCTGTTCTTCTTCACCCGCGGGACGTTCATCGTGTTCCTGCTCCCACTGGCCGTGGCGCTGATCATGAGCCGCCGCCGCTGAAGATCCGGTTACCCTCGAAGAGTGGAACCGGTGGAGATCAACGCGGGCGAGTACTACCTGCGACAGCTGCGGGCGGACAAGGCCCTCGACGACCGTCCGGCGCTGGTCGCGGCCTTCGCCGATCCGACACACCGCAAATACGTGCTGAACTACCGCTTGCGGGACCTCGACGAGGCGACCGAGTACGTCGCGCTGCGCGCGGCCCAGTGGGCCGGTGACGAACGCTGCTCCTGGGCGGTGGCCGAACCGACGACCGGGGACCTGCTGGGCGAGGTCGGCCTGCGGGATCTCGATCTCGACGTCGGGTACGCGGAGGCGTCGGTCTGGGTGCGCGCGGCGTCCCGGGGCAAGGGCGTCGCGAGCACCGCGCTCAACGCGGCCCTGCGGTTCGGTTTCGGCGGCCTCGGCCTGCGCGAGGTCAGCTACCGCTACGAGGAGACGAACGAGGTTTCGGCCTCGGTCGCCCGGAAATGCGGGTTCACCCTGGTCGGGCCCGAACTGGAACCGGCCCCGACCGGGGAACGCCTCATCCGCTGGCGCCGCACCGCCTGACCTCTTCCCGCGTTTCGTCCTCTAGTTGCGGTAGTACGTCGTGCGAACTACCGCAACCAGAGGACGACTTGCGGTGGTCAGAAGGGGTAAGCGGGCGGCGGGTTCCGGACGGTGACCCAACGCGTCTCGGTGAAGGCCTCGATGTTCGCCGCCGCGCCGCCGAAGCGGCTTCCGGTGCCCGAAGCGGCGACGCCGCCGAAGGGGCTGTTCGCCTCGTCGCTGACCGTCTGGTCGTTGATGTGCACGATCCCGGTCGGGACGCGGTCGGCCAGCTCCAGTCCTTTGAGGACATCACGGGTGACGATCCCCAGCGACAGCCCGTATTCGCTCGCCGTGGCGAGCCGTACGGCCTCTTCCGCGTCGGAGAACCGCACGACCGGCGCGACCGGGCCGAAGATCTCCTGGGCGACGGCCGGCGCGTCCGGCGGCACGTCGGCGAGCACCGTCGCGGCGTAGAACAGCCGGTCGTATTCGGCACCGGCCGCGACCCGCGCCCCCGCGGCGACGCTGGCCGTGACGAGCTCGTGGATCTTGTCCCGCTGCCCGGCGTCGATGATCGGCCCGAGCGCGACCTCGTCCCGCGCCGGATCGCCGACCCGCAACGCGGCCGCCTTCGCCGCCAGCCGCTCGACGAAGTCGTCGTAGAGCCGCTCGTGCACCAGATGCCGCCCGGTGGTCATGCAGATCTGGCCCTGGTGGAAGAACGAGCCGAAGGCGGCGACTCCGGCGGCCTCGTCGACATCCGCGTCGTCGAGCACGATGAGCGCGGAGTTCCCGCCCAGCTCCAGATGGGCCCGCTTCAGGTGTTTCCCGGCGAGTTCGCCGACCTTGCGCCCGGCGCCGGTCGAGCCGGTGAAGGAGATGACCCGGACCGCCGGATGCGTCACCAGCGTCTCGCCGACGTCCGCGCCGCCCGGCAGCATCTGCAGCACACCCGGCGGCAGGCCCGCTTCCTCGAAAATCCGCGCGAGGACGACGCCGCCGGTGACGGCGGTGCGCGGATCCGGCTTCAAGATCACCGCGTTCCCCAGCGCGAGCGCCGGGGCGACCGAGCGGATGCCCAGGATGATCGGCATGTTGAACGGCGAGATCACCGTGACGACACCGGCGGGCACCCGGCGCGCCATCGAAAGGCGCGGTTCCTCGCTGGGCAGGAGTTCGCCGTACGGGCGGCCGGGCAAGGCCGCCGCCTCGTAGCACTCCTGCTCCGCGACGTGCAGCGAGAAGCCGGCCACGCCCGGCACCGCGCCGACCTCGCGCACGTTCCACCAGCTGATCTCGTCGGCGTGCTCGGACCACAGCCGGGCGGCTTTGCGCAGGACGGCGGCGCGCTGGACGTGCGGTGTCGCCGCCCAGGCCCGCTGCGCCTCGGCCGCGGTTTCCGCCGCCTTCGCGGCGTCTTCGGCCGAGGCCATCCCGACGCTGCCCAAAACGGCACCGGTCGCGGGCTCCGTGACGTCCCGGGTGCCGCCGGTGCCGGGCACCCACGAGCCACCGGCGAAGATCCGGTCCGTCCACGTCGACGAGTCGAGAAACACCACAGGGCCGCCTTCCGTCTCAGTGTCTGATCAGGGAGCCCGCGACCGCGATCGACGTCGGCAGGGCGCTGATCAAACTTCTCCCGTTCGCGGACGAAGGCCCCTGCCACCGCGATAGCGGGACCTTCGGCCGCGCGGGCTGGGACGGCCGACGCTATGCCAGATTCACCCAATCAGGCAATGATCCTTGCGCGCGTGGCACACCACTCGGCAGAACTGATCAACTCACCGGTTCGATGATCCCGGAGCGCGCTTCCGGCGCGGCCGAACGCAACGCGTCCGCGGCCTCGTCGCTCGGCTGCGACTGCGACTCCCGTTCCGCGTCGACCCTCGCCTTGTACACCTCGACTTCGCGTTTCTCCTCGTCCTTCGACCAGCCGAGCACCTCGCCCACCAGCGTGGCGACCTGCGCGGCGCAGTCGACCCCGCGGTGCGCGTACTCGATCGAGATCCGCGTCCGGCGGGCCAGGACGTCTTCCAGGTGCAGCGCGCCCTCGTGACTGGCCGCGTAGACGACCTCGACACCGAGGTAGTCCGGCGCGTGCTCCAGCGGCTTGAGCAGTTCCGGCCGTCCTTCACCGAGCGCGAGGACTTCGTGCACCATCGAGCCGTACCGATCGAGCAGGTGGCGGACGCGGTACGGGTGCAGCCCGTGCTCGCTGGCCAGGTGGTCGGCCTGGTTCACCAGCGCGTGGTAGCCGTCGGCACCCAGCAGCGGCACCTTGTCCGTGATGGACGACTGCGGCCTGCCGGGAAGGTCGACGGCCGCGGCGTCGACGGCGTCGGCCGCCATCACCCGGTAGGTGGTGTATTTGCCGCCCGCGATCGCGACCAGCCCCGGCGCGACCCGCGCGACGGCATGCTCACGCGAAAGCTTCGACGTCTCTTCGCTTTCCCCGGCGAGCAAAGGCCGAAGACCCGCGTAGACGCCTTCGATGTCGTCGTGCGTCAGCGGTGTCGCGAGCACGGTGTTGACGTGTTCGAGGAGGTAGTCGATGTCGTGCTTCGTCGCGGCGGGGTGCGCGAGGTCGAGGTTCCAGTCGGTGTCGGTGGTTCCCACGATCCAGTGATTGCGCCACGGGATGACGAACAGCACGGACTTCTCGGTGCGCAGGATCATGCCCGCTTCCGAGACGATCCGGTCGCGCGGGACGACGATGTGCACGCCCTTGCTCGCCCGGACGCGGAACCGGCCGCGGCCGCCGGAAAGCCGCTGCAGTTCGTCGGTCCAGACGCCGGTGCAGTTGACCACCGCGGAGGCGTGGATCTCGGTTTCACGGCCGTCTTCGACGTCGCGCACGCGGACACCGGAAATGCGGTCCGCCTCGCGGAGGAAACCGACCACCTGGGTGGAGGTGCGCACCACGGCGCCGTAGTGCGCGGCGGTGCGGGCGACGGTCATCGTATGCCGCGCGTCGTCGGATTGCGCGTCGTAGTAACGGATCCCGCCGATCAACGCGGACCGCTTCAGCGCCGGGACCATCCGCAGCGCGCCCGCGCGGCTCAGGTGTTTCTGGCCGGGGACCGACCGCGCGCCGCCCATCGTGTCGTACATCAGCAGGCCGGCCGCGGTGTACGGGCGTTCCCAGATCCGGTGGGTCAGCGGGTACAGGAAGCTGACCGGCTTCACCAGGTGGGGTGCGATCGTCGTCAGCATCAGCTCGCGTTCACGCAGAGCTTCACGCACCAGGCCGAATTCCAGCTGTTCGAGGTAGCGGAGCCCGCCGTGGAAGAGCTTGCTGGACCGGCTCGACGTGCCCGAAGCGAGGTCGCGCGCTTCGACGAGGGCGACCCGCAGGCCGCGCGTGGCGGCGTCGAGGGCGGTACCCGCGCCGACCACTCCGCCACCGATGACGACGAGGTCGAACTTGTCCTTGCCCAGCCGCTGCCACGACTCTTCCCGCTTGAGCGGTCCCAGCCTGGCGGGGCTGTTTTCGGCTTCGCGCTGAGAGCTTGCCACGTGACATTCCTCCTTGGGGCCGCTGTGGCTCCAGCATCGCACGATCGGCCGCGACCGGTCCGTTGTGCGGGTGACACGTGTGGCGTAACCCTCGTCGATCTTGAAAGAATTCGTCCGCTCAACGCCTGGAAGGAACAAATACGCGGCGGTAACGTGCGTCGGACGTGGGTCGGCAAGGGCGCCGTAGCACACCGTGTACGACCCTGCGCGGAATGTCCAATGTGGAGGTCGAACGGTGAGTGTGGGAGCCATTTTCGTCTGGGAGCTGCTGGGAACAGCGGTCCTGATCCTGTTGGGTAACGGCGTGGTCGCCAACCACGTGTTGCGGAAGAACAACGGCCACAACGGTGGCATCGTGATGATCACCCTCGGCTGGGCGTTCGCGGTCTTCGCCGGTGCCAGCATCGCCGCGCCGAGCGGCGCGCACCTCAACCCCGCGGTGACGCTGGGTCTCGCCATCGCGGACAAGACGAAGTGGGCGGACGTCCCGATCTACTTCGCCGGGCAGATGGTCGGCGCGATCCTCGGCGCCGTGCTCTGCTGGGCAACCTACAAGCTGCAGTTCGACGACCACCCCCAGCGGGACGAGACGCTCGGCATCTTCTCGACCGCGCCGCAGATCCCGAACAAGGCCTGGAACCTCGTCACCGAGATCATCGGCACCTTCGTGCTGGTCGCGTGGATCCTGCTCAGCCCGGTCTACGCCAACGCCTCGGGTGAAGGCGGAACGCCGAACTTCGGCAACTCCGCGCTCGGCTACGCGGGTGTAGCGTTCGTCGTGCTGGTCATCGGCCAGTCCCTCGGTGGCCCGACCGGTTACGCCATCAACCCGGCCCGAGACCTCGGCCCCCGCATCGCGTACGCGTTCCTGCTGCCCATCAAGAACAAGGCCAACCCGAACTGGGGTTACTCCTGGATCCCGGTCGCCGGTCCGCTCATCGGCGGTGCCCTGGCCGCCCTGCTGTTCCTCGCCGTCCACAACCTGACCTGAGACTGGAGCTTCGATGACTTCGTACGTAGCCGCGATCGACCAGGGCACCACGTCGACCCGCTGCATGATCTTCAACCACTCCGGCCGGGTCGTCGCCGTCGACCAGCGCGAACACGAGCAGATCTTCCCGAAGGCGGGCTGGGTCGAGCACAACGCCGAGGAGATCTGGGAGAACACGCGGGCCGTCGCGGCGGGCGCGCTCGCCAAGGGGGACCTGGTCGCGAGCGACATCGTCGCGGTCGGCATCACCAACCAGCGCGAGACCACGCTGGTCTGGGACCGCACCACCGGCAAGCCGGTCTACAACGCGATCGTGTGGCAGGACACCCGCACCGACAAGATCGTCAGCGACCTGGGCGCGCTCGGTGGCGGGCAGGAGCGCTACCGCGAGAAGGTGGGCCTGCCGCTGGCGACCTACTTCTCCGGACCGAAGATCAAGTGGATCCTCGACAACGTTGACGGTGCCCGTGCCAGGGCCGAAGCGGGCGACCTGCTCTTCGGCAACATGGACACCTGGGTGCTGTGGAACATGACCGGCGGGGTCGACGGCGGCGTGCACGTCACCGACCCGACCAACGCCTCGCGGACCATGCTGATGGACCTCGACACGCTGGAGTGGGACGCCGAGATCGCCAAGGAGATGACGATCCCGCTGTCGATGCTCCCGGAGATCCGGTCGTCCTCGGAGGAGTACGGCAAGGTCCGCGAGAAGGGCGCGCTGGCCGGGGTCCCGATCTCGGGCATCCTGGGCGACCAGCAGGCGGCGACCTTCGGGCAGGCGTGCCTCTCGCCGGGTGAAGCGAAGAACACCTACGGCACCGGCAACTTCATGCTGCTCAACACCGGCACCGAGAAGGTCATGTCGGACAACGGGCTGCTCACCACGGTCTGCTACAAGATCGGCTCGAACGACACGGTGTACGCGCTCGAGGGATCGATCGCGGTCACCGGCTCGCTCGTGCAGTGGCTGCGGGACAACCTGGGCCTGATCGGCTCCGCGGCCGAGGTCGAGCAGCACGCCCGCACCGTCGAGGACAACGGTGGCGCGTACTTCGTGCCGGCGTTCTCGGGCCTCTTCGCGCCGTACTGGCGCTCCGACGCCCGCGGCGCGATCGTCGGCCTCACCCGGTTCGTCAACAAGGGGCACATTTCGCGGGCGGTCCTGGAGGCGACCGCGTTCCAGTCGCGCGAGGTGATCGACGCGATGAACGCCGACTCCGGTGTCCCGCTGAAGTCGCTGAAGGTCGACGGCGGCATGGTCGTCAACGAACTGCTCATGCAGTTCCAGGCCGACATTCTCGGTGTGCCGGTGATCCGCCCGGTGGTCAACGAGACCACCGCGCTCGGTGCGGCGTACGCGGCCGGTCTCGCGGTGGGCTTCTGGAAGAGCGAAGACGACATCCGCAACAACTGGGCGCAGGACAAGCAGTGGGACCCGTCGATGGACGAGGCCCGCCGCGAGTCCGAGTACCGCAACTGGAAGAAGGCCGTCACGAAGACCTTCGACTGGGTCGAGGGCGAAGACTGACCTTTGAGTCCGTGAAGGCCTCCTTCCCTACCGTCAGAGTAGGGAAGGAGGCCTTCACGTGTTTCAGCCGAAAGCGCCGCCGCCGGTCTGCGGAGCACCCATCGGCGTGACCTTCACCTGCGGCTTCTTGCCGGAAGGCGGCGGCGTCCCGCACGGCTTCGTCAACGCGGCCGGGACGACGGCCCGCGAACTGCTGCCGGGCGGCGCGCTGGAACTCGACGGCGGCTGGCTGCTGGACGGCGGCTGGCTGCTCGATGGCGGCTTACTGCTGGACGGCGGCGCGGTGGGCGTCGTCGTCGGGGGCAGGCAGACGATCTCGAACTCGACGGTCGCCGTCCCGCTGGCGGCCGGGAGGTTCGGCCCGCCGTCGCAGTGGAAACTCGCCTTGTACTTGCCCGTCTTCCCCGCCGCGTTGCCGTGCCCGATGTACGGCGCCTGATTCCCCGAGCCCGGCTGGACCTGGAGCGTGACCGGACCGGTCAGGCCCGCCGACGTCACCGCGGTGCGTGTGCCGTAACAACTGGCGGTGAATTCCAGCGCCTGCCCGGGCGCGACCTTCGCCGGGCTGACCCACAGTTTCGGCGGCGGCGCGGTCGCCGACGCCTGCGGCGCGAGGATCACTCCCGCCGTCATCGCGAGCAAACCCGCGCCCGCGACGATTCTCTTCATTCCCATGATCTTTCTCCCTCAGTGCGAGCCCTCGCATCAAGAACACTTCCGGGAATGGGAAAAGGTTGCCTTTCACGACAAAAAACTCGTGAGTGGTAAGGACGGTTCTCACCGTCCTTACCACTCACGAGATCAAAACGTGGTTCCGCCGCCACCGGTTTGCGGAGCCCCCACCGGAATCTTCGAAACCTGACGACCCGCCGCGGGTTTCACCGGCGAAACCGAGCTCGTTTTCGGCGGCGTCGGCTTCGGCTTCGGCGGTTTGCTCGACGAGGTCGGCAGCGCGACCACTTCGAGATTGATCGTCACCGTCGTCGTCTTGCAGGTCGCCTTGACCGCGTAGAAACCCGGTCTCACCTTGTCGCCGATATGCGCGACGGCACCGAGGATCACCGGGTCCTCCGAAGTCACCTCGAACTTCGCGATGCGGTCCAGCGCCATGGACTTCACCTCGCCGAGGTCGGCGACCGGGCAGCCGACCGAGACCAGGATCTCCTCCCCCGGAATCGACTTCGTCGGGGAGAGGGCGACGAACGGGTACTGCATCGGCGGCGGACTGGGAGACGTCGTCGGAGTGGCCGAGACGTCCTCGGCGTACGCGGCGGCCGGGGCCATCCCGCACGCCACGACCGCCACCATCAGGGCGGACCGGTACCTGATCATGGAACTCACCTCTGGATCAGCCGAGCGAAGACGATGATGTTGTCGAGATAGTTGTGCGACGCCTTGTCGAAGACCCCGCCGCAGGTGATGAGCCGCAGTTCCGGCGCGGTGGTGTCGCCGTAGACCGCGTCGGTGGGGAATTTGTCCTTCGCCACCCGCTCGACCTTCGTGACCGCGAACTCGGCCGTCTTGCCGTCCTTGCGGGCGACCGAGACCTTGTCGCCGGGCGCCAGCTCCTTCAGCCGGAAGAAGATGCCCGGCTGCTTGTTCCCGTCGACGTGCCCGAGGACCACCGAAGGCCCGACCTCCCCCGGGGTCGGCCCGTTCACGTACCAGCCCGCCTGCATCGGCTGGGTCACCGGCGGCACCTCGACGGTGTTGTCCGCGTTGAGCCCCAGCGGGACCAACGTGGACTTCGCGCCGATCTTCGGCACGTCGATCGAGACCGGCTCCGCCTTCGGCATCCCCTCGACGGCGGCCCCGCCGTCAGCGACGGGCGCATCGGGTTCGCTCGGCTCGGCCGACGGTGTCTCCGCCTGGCTCGCGACCGCCTGCGGCGCCGCGGCCTGGCCGGTCTCCCCCGGACCGGACAGGACGAACGCCAGCGTCGCCAGTACGGCCAGCAGGACGACCGCGAGCACCAGCGGTGCCCGTCGTCCTCGCCACCATGTCGACTTCATGTTCACCCCTGTAGTGAAACGGCGTGGCGGTGACTGAGCCGGCCCCGGCCCCCAGACCGGAACCGGCTCGTCGTTCACCCCCACGCCTGCCTGACGCGAAGCGCGGCCGGACGGTTGCCCGCCCAGGTCACGAAATGATCGCGATCGCTACGCCCGGTCCGCACGACGACGGTACGCGGCCGCGCCGACCCCGCCCACCACCAGCGCGAGACCACCCGTGACGGCGGCAAGGACACCGACGTGGTCGGCGGGCCCCTCGGTGCCGCCGGTCTGCGGGGCACCGGCCGGCACCTTCGCGACCTGGCTCTTCTGCGGGAGCACCTCGAAGGTCACCGTCGACTTCTGCCCCCAGCAGGTCAGTGTCACCGGGTACTTGCCGGGCTTGATGTCCTTGACCGTCGCCGACCACTTCCTGGAGTCGACCGAGTTCGCGGAGTCGACCATGAGAGCAGCCGAAGTGACCTTCGGGCCGAGTTCGTTGTTGCGGTTGGCGCACTGGAAGCGCAGCTTCACCTTGTCCCCGGGCTTGCCCTTGGCGGGCGAGAGGCTCAAGTTCTCGAGGATCCCGACCGGGGACGCGTGCGGGCCGGGGCCGTCGGGGTCCTCGGTCGGGGACGCCGACGGAGAGGGAGACGGAGAAGGCGAAGCCGACGAAGAGGAAGGCGACGGAACACCCGTCGGAGAAGTCGCGAAAGCGGCTCCGGGCGCGAGAAGAAGGAATCCGGCAATGGTACCGGCAGTGAGCATGATGGTGCGCTTCATTGGATTACCCCTGAAAAAGGAATGTGGATGGAAATCGGAAAGAAGAATCCCGCGCCCCTGTTCCCCCAGTGGCGGTTCTCTGTTTCTCCGACACCCTCATGACGCCCCGGCCGGGGGCCGGGTTGCCCGGTTTCATCACGAAAAGGTCGCGAAATCCGGGCGAGGGAACTCGCCCTTCACGAGGCCCAACGCGATTCGCACCCTGGTCGCCATAAGTACGTGAAGGACTCCTTCCCTACCCTCACAGTAGGGAAGGAGTCCTTCACGGACCGGCAATCGACTACACAAGACCCGCCCCCACTCGCCCAAACAGAACCGCCCCCGGACAAAGTCCGAGGGCGGCACGAAACACTTGGTAACTCAGGAGGCCATACTGCCGTCACCCGCGCGGGCGCCACCGGAAGGAACCGCGCCCACCTGCCGGGCAGGAACGGAAAACGTTGCGGTGTAGGACTTTCCGTTGCAGTTCACGGTCAGCGGGTAGCTCCCGGGCGCGGTGCCCTCCTTGAGCTCGACCTCCGCGCTGACGTTCGCCGGGACCCCGATGAGCGGCCCGTAGTCGTACTTCCCGACGCTCAGCACCGGCGAGGAGAACGTCGTCGACGTCGGCGCCTTCAGCCCGTCTCCGGGGCACTGTGCCAGCGCCACATTGGAGTCTCCGTGCACGTATTTGTTGACGAGCCCGAGTTCGTAAGCGGTGTTGTCGTTGAGCTGAACCGTGACGCCGGGATCGGGCTGGGGTTGCTGAGCGAGACCGGTCGCCGGCCCCGCCAGCACCGCCGCACCGATCGCCACCACTCCGGCGAGAACCCTGCGAATCACGAAAAACCCCTAGCTGTCAACGAAACACCGACACGCGCTAGACGCGGTCACCCCCGCGAGGGTTGCTTCGCCGGAGAAGATCAGTCCAAGTCGTCGTGGCGCATCAGCTGGCGGCCCGCTTCGGTGATCGAGCCCGACAGCGACGGGTACACCGAAAATGTCAGTGCCAGGTGTTCCACTGTGAGCTGGTTCTGGACGGCGAGCGCGATGGGAAGGATGAGTTCGCTCGCGTTCGGCGCCACGACCACTCCGCCGACGACCACGCCGGTGGCGGGGCGGCAGAACAGCTTCACGAAACCGCGTCGCAGGCCTTCCATCTTCGCGCGGGCGTTCGTCGCGAGCGGGAGCATGATGGTGCGGGCGGGCACCTCACCCGAGTCGATCGCCTGCTGGCTGATGCCGACGGTGGCGATCTCGGGGTGGGTGAACACGTTGGCGGCGACGGTCTTGAGCTTGATCGGCGCGACACCTTCACCGAGCGCGTGCCACATCGCGATGCGGCCCTGCATGCTCGCCACCGAGGCGAGCATGAGCACGCCGGTGCAGTCTCCGGCGGCGTAGATGCCGGGCGCGCTGGTGCGGGAAACCCGGTCGACGCCGATGAAGCCGCCGGGGCCGGGCTCGATGCCGACCTTCTCCAGGCCGATGTCGACGGTGTTGGGCACCGAGCCGACGGTCATCAGCGCGTGGCTGGCTTCGATCACGCGGCCGTCGGCGAGGTGGATCTCGACGCCCTTTTCGGTGCGCTCGACCTTGTCGGCGCGGGCCTGCTTGGCGACCGTGGTGCCGCGCTGCGAGAAGACCTCTTCGAGCACGGCGGCGGCGTCGGCGTCCTCGTGCGGGAGGACGCGGTCGCGGCTGGACACGACGGTGACCTTGACGCCCATCTCGGTGTAGGCCGACGCGAACTCGGCGCCGGTGACACCCGAGCCGATGACGGCCAGGTGCTCGGGCAGTTCGCGCAGGTCGTAGAGCTGACGCCAGTCGAGGATGCGCTCGCCGTCCGGCACCGCGCCGGGCAGCACCCGCGGGGTGGCGCCGGTCGAGATGAGGACGACGTCGGCGTCGAGGGTCTCGACGGTGCCGTCGTGGGCGGTGACGGCGACCTTGTGCGTGGCGAGACCGGTCTCTTCGTCGTCGAACCGGCCCTGGCCGATGACGACGCGGACGCCCTCGCGCTGGACACGGGCGCGGATGTCGGCGGACTGCGCGAGCGCGAGGCCCTTCACGCGACCGTGGACGGTCGGCAGGTCGACACTGGTGTCGGCCATGTCGGTGTTGATCCCGAGTTCGCGGAGGTCGTGCATGTTCGCGAGCGCGCCGGAGGAGGCGATGAAGGTCTTCGACGGAACGCAGTCGTAGAGCACGCAGGCGCCGCCGAGACCGTCGCGTTCGACGATGGTGACGTCGGCTCCGTGCTGGGCCGCGACCAGTGCCGCTTCGTAACCGGCGGGGCCTCCGCCCATGATCACGATCTTGGTCACTGGTCTCCTCCTCGCAGCGGTGTCTGTGACTGCGTTTACCGTACGCGGGCGACCGTTGGGCGGATTGAGTGGCCGGACACGGCATGTGCGTCCAGCCGGGTGACCGCCGGGTCGCTAGGCTGTCGCCGTGCCGTTGTATGCCGCGTATGGATCCAATATGGAGCCCGCCCAGATGTTGGAGCGCGCTCCGCACTCGCCGATGGCCGGCACCGGCTGGCTGGAAGGCTGGAGGCTGACCTTCGGCGGCGAGGACATCGGCTGGGAAGGCGCGCTGGCGACCATCGTCGAAGATCCGGGCTCCCGGGTCTTCGTGGTGCTCTACGACGTCACCCCGCTGGACGAGGACGGCCTCGACCGCTGGGAAGGCGGCGAGCTCGGCATGCACACCAAACTCCGGTTGCGCGTGCAGACCATGGAGGGCTCCGTCCTGCCCTGGCTGTACGTCCTGGACGCCTATGAGGGCGGACTCCCGTCGGCGCGGTATCTCGGCGTTCTCGCCGACGCCGCCGAAGCCGCGGGCGCGCCCGCGGACTACGTCGACGCGCTCCGCACCCGCCCCTGCCAGGGGATCAGCGGCTGACACCCACCCTGTGGATACTTCGGCCTCTACGGCCGTCCACAGCTTTCACCCGACCTGGTGAAAAATCGGACTTTCGCCTGCTACCACCCCGAAA
The DNA here is from genome assembly GCF_046549075.1 of Amycolatopsis sp. lyj-84. Taxonomy (NCBI): domain Bacteria; kingdom Bacillati; phylum Actinomycetota; class Actinomycetes; order Pseudonocardiales; family Pseudonocardiaceae; genus Amycolatopsis; species Amycolatopsis sp. lyj-84. The sequence goes on along the minus strand of NZ_JAJPWO010000003.1, from coordinate 530,446 downwards.
TCAGTGCGCAGCACAGGCCCCCGGAAAGCTTTTCCGGGGGCCTGTGGACAACTCTGCGATCTGTGGATAACTCGGTCAGGCCAGGGTGGCCAGAGCGGTGTGGACCAGGGTGCGAACGCCGCACAGCAGCGACCGCTCGTCGAGGGTGAAGGTCGGGCGGTGGATGTCGGCCATCGGGCCTTCACCCGGCCACACGCCGAGCCGCGCGAAGGCACCCTGGACGTGCTCCAGGTACCACCCGAAGTCCTCGCCACCGGACGACTGCTCGGTACCGGCCACGGCGGACTCGCCCAGTGCGGCTTCGACACCGGCCCGCATCAGCGCGGTCGATTCCGGGTCGGAGACGACCGGCGGGACCCCGCGGCGGTAGTCGAGCGAGAACCCGACGCCGGTCGGCGCGAGCAGCGACTCGACCGAAGACGCGACGAGCGGTTCCAGCATCGTCCAGACCTCGTGGTCGGCGGTGCGGAGCGTGCCGCGCAGCACCCCGTCCTGCGGGACGGCGTTGGCCGCCTGCCCGGCGTGCACCGCACCCCAGACCAGGACGGTCCCGGACCGCGGGTCGACGCGCCGCGAGAGCACCGCGGGCAGCGACGTGATCACCGTGCCGAGCGCGTGCACCAGGTCCGCGGTCAGATGCGGCCGCGAGGTGTGCCCGCCGGGCGAGGTGAGCCGCAGCTCGATGAGGTCGGCGGCGGACGTCAGCGCGCCTTCGCGCAGGCCGACCTTGCCGACCTCGAGCCGAGGGTCGCAGTGCAGCCCGTAGATCCGCTCGACGCCTTCCATCGCGCCCGCCGCGATCATGTCCAGCGCGCCGCCGGGCATGACCTCCTCGGCGGGCTGGAAGATCAGCCGTACCCGTCCGGGGAGCTCCGGTGCGCCCGCCAGCGCCCGCGCCGCGCCCAGCAGGATCGCGGTGTGCGCGTCGTGGCCGCACATGTGCGCGGCGCCGTCGGTCTTGGAGGCGTACGGGAGCCCGGTGGCCTCGGTCAGCGGCAGGGCGTCCATGTCGGCGCGCAGCGCGACACAACGGTCGCCGCTGCCGATGTCGCAGACGACACCCGTGCCGACCGGCAGTACCCAGGGCTTGAGCCCGACCGAGCGGAGCAGGGACATGACCATTTCGGTCGTGGCGAACTCGTGGCGGGAGAGCTCCGGGTGCGCGTGGATGTGCCGGCGCCACGCGAGGACGTCGGTGGCGTTCGCGCGGAGCCAGTCATCGAGCCAAAAAGGGCCGCGTCCGGCACCCAGATCATGCACAGGTGCCATGCTGACGCCGGCCTCGGAGATCAGCGCGGTGGGCGCCTCTTTAGGGGCAATGACGCGACCCTCGGGGTCGCCTGGAATGTCCGGACGTGAATCGAGCACCGTCACGCCGCACCTCCTCCCGCAACACAGTTGCCTTCGTCTACCACCGTACGAGTGGTCACTGAAGACACGCTGGGTGCCGTTCGATCTGTGATACGCATTTGCGATAGATCGTGCACCATGCAGATGACAAGCCGCTCGTCGAGTGATCGAGCCCTAGACGGCCGGTAGTGGATCTGCGTTGAACGGCTTGGAGGAGTTCGGCCCGGGCTAAGCGGAGAGTTTCTCTACTTACCGGTAGCGGTTCAGGACTTCTTTTTCTTGGAACGGGAGCGACGGCCGAGGATCACCAGGCCCAGCAGGATCGCCGCGGCGATGCCCGCGATGACCTTGTTCTTGGTCTCCTGGCTGTTGGCCTTGTCGGTCTCGGCGGGGTCGAGCACCGGCCCCGGAGGTGCCTGCGACAGCACGTCCTGCACCGCCGCTGCCTGCATGATCACCGGCGCGGGCGCCTGGATCTCACCGGCCTGCGCGACCGGCGCGCAGACGACCAGCCCGGCGATCAGAAGCCCGGCCAGCTGCCCGAAACGAGACCTTGTAGCCATGACTCCCTTTCATCGGCGACGCGCGTTTTCGATTCTGCACTGTGCCGGGTTCCGGCGTCAGCCGCCACGCGGAGGACCGGAGAACGCCGCCAAGATCCGTTGGGCGGCCAGCGTCGGGGTCAGTTCACCGTCCCGGACCGCCCGTTCGACGTCCGGAACGACCGCTCGCACCTCGGGATGGGCGGCGAGCCGCCCGAGAAGCTGTTCGCGGACCATCGACCAGGTCCACTCCACCTGTTGCCGCCGTCGCCGTCCGTCCAGTTCTCCGGATGCGGTCAAAACGTCACGGTGACGGCCGATCTCGGCCCACACTTCGTCCAGCCCGACGTCGGTGAGCGCGCTGCACGTCAGCACCGGCGGGGTCCACTCGGCGTCACGCCCGTAGATCATCCGCAACGCGCCGGAGAGTTCGCGGGCCGCGCGTTTCGCGTCGCGTTCGTGGTCGCCGTCGGCCTTGTTGACCGCGATGACGTCGGCCAGTTCGAGGACGCCCTTCTTGATCCCCTGCAACTGGTCGCCGGTGCGGGCCAGGGTCAGGAACAGGAAGCAGTCGACCATGTTGGCCACGGTCACCTCGGATTGCCCGACCCCGACCGTCTCCACCAGCACGATGTCGTATCCGGCCGCTTCCATCAGCACGATCGTTTCGCGGGTCGCCCGCGCGACACCGCCGAGAGTCCCCGAAGTCGGCGAAGGGCGGATGAACGCCTTCGGGTCCACCGCGAGCCGGGCCATCCGGGTCTTGTCGCCCAGGATCGACCCGCCGGTCTTGGTCGACGACGGGTCGACGGCCAGCACGGCGACCTTGTGCCCGGCCTCGGTCAGATCCGTGCCGAGCTGGTCGATGAAGGTCGACTTACCGACCCCGGGGACGCCGGTGATGCCGACCCGCTGCGCGCCGCCCGCGTGCGGAAGCAGCTCGACGAGCAGTTCCTGCGCCTGCGCCCGGTGGTCTTCCCGGTTGGACTCGACGAGCGTGATCGCGCGCGACAGCACCCCGCGGTCGCCTGCGAGGACGCCCTTGGCCAGCTCGCCGACGTCGATCTTGCGCGGCAAGGTTCAGGACTCCACGGCCGTCAGCTGCCCGATCAGGTCGATCGCCGCGTCGGCGATGACCGTGCCGGGACCGAAGATCGCCGCCGCGCCCGCCGCGCGCAGCTCCTCGTAGTCCTGCGGCGGGATGACGCCGCCGACCACGACGATGATGTCCTCGCGGCCCTGGTCGGCGAGTTCGGCGCGCAGGGCGGGGACCAGCGAGAGGTGCCCGGCGGCCAGCGACGAAACGCCGATGACGTGCACGTCCGCCTCGATCGCCTGCCGCGCGACCTCGCCGGGAGTGGAGAACAGCGGGCCGACGTCGACGTCGAAACCGATGTCGGCGAAGCCCGTCGCGATCACCTTCTGGCCGCGGTCGTGGCCGTCCTGGCCCATCTTCGCGACCAGGATCCGAGGACGGCGGCCTTCCTCCTCGGCGAACTTCTCGACCAGCTCGCGCGCCTGCTCGACGTTCTCGGCCTTGCCGACCTCCTCGCGGTACACACCGGAGATGGTACGAATCTGGCCGGAGTGGCGCCCCCAGATCTTCTCCAGCGAGTCGGAGATCTCGCCGACCGTGGCCTTCGCCCTGGCGGCGTCGATGGCCAGCGCGAGCAGGTTGCCGTCGGACTGCGCGCCCGCCGTGAGCCGCCGCAGCGCGTCCTGTGTCGCGTCCTCGTCCCGCTCCTCGCGCAGCCGCCGCAATTTCTCCAGCTGCTGCGTGCGCACACCGGCGTTGTCGACCTTGAGCACGTCGATCTGCTCGTCGTCGGTGACCTGGTACTTGTTGACGCCGATCACCGGCTGGCGGCCGGAGTCGATCCGCGCCTGCGTCCGCGCGGCGGCCTCCTCGATGCGCAGCTTCGGGATGCCGGCGTCGATCGCCTTCGCCATCCCGCCCGCCTGCTCGACCTCGGTGATGTGCCCCCACGCCTTGCGCGCGAGGTCGTAGGTCAGCTTCTCGACGAACGCGCTGCCGCCCCACGGGTCGATGACGCGCGTGGTGCCGGATTCCTGCTGCAGCAACAGCTGCGTGTTCCGCGCGATGCGGGCGGAGAAGTCCGTCGGCAGCGCGAGGGCCTCGTCGAGGGCGTTGGTGTGCAGCGATTGCGTGTGGCCCTGGGTCGCCGCCATCGCCTCGACACAGGTGCGGACGACGTTGTTGTAGACGTCCTGCGCGGTCAGCGACCAGCCCGAGGTCTGCGAGTGCGTCCGCAAGCTCAACGATTTGGAGCTCTTGGGCTCGAAGCCCTTCACCAGCTTCGCCCACAGCAGACGCGCCGCGCGCAGCTTCGCGACCTCCATGAAGAAGTTCATCCCGATCGCCCAGAAGAAGGACAGGCGCGGTGCGAACTTGTCGACGTCCAGCCCGGCCTCGGTACCCGCGCGGATGTACTCGACGCCGTCCGCGAGCGTGTACGCCAGCTCCAGGTCGGCGGTCGCCCCGGCTTCCTGCATGTGATAGCCGGAGATGGAGATCGAGTTGTACTTCGGCATGTTCTGCGAGGTGAACGAGAAGATGTCCGAAATGATCCGCATCGACGGCTGCGGCGGGTAGATGTAGGTGTTGCGGACCATGAACTCCTTGAGGATGTCGTTCTGGATGGTCCCGGCCAGCTTGTCCGGCGTGACACCCTGTTCCTCGGCCGCGACGACGTAGAGCGCGAGCACCGGCAGGACGGCGCCGTTCATCGTCATCGAAACGCTCATCTTGTCGAGCGGGATGCCGTCGAAGAGCTGGCGCATGTCGTAGATCGAGTCGATCGCGACGCCCGCCATGCCGACGTCACCGGCGACGCGCGGGTGATCGGAGTCGTAACCGCGGTGCGTCGCGAGGTCGAAGGCGACCGAAAGGCCCTTCTGCCCGGCAGCGAGATTGCGGCGGTAGAAGGCGTTCGACTCCTCGGCGGTGGAGAAGCCCGCGTACTGGCGGATGGTCCACGGCTGGTTGACGTACATCGTCGGGTACGGGCCGCGAAGGTACGGCGCGACACCGGGATACGTGCCGAGGAAGTCCACTCCGGACAGATCGTCGGCGGTGTAGACCGGTTTGACGCCGATGCCCTCCGGCGTCTCCCAGGCGAGCGCGTCGGGGCCTTTGCCGGTCGCGGCGTGCAGCGCCTCGGTCCATTGAGGACGGTCGACCGGGTCCGGGGCGCCGAGGTCGACGCCTGCGAAGTTCGGGATGGTCATCACTGCACTCCGAGCTCGGTCAACGTGCCGGTCAGGACTTCGAGGGCGTCACAGCCAGTGAAGAGGTAGCCCGAGACGTCCGCGTGGTCGCCGGGTTTTCCGGCGAGAAGCACTGACGTGGCGCCTGCTTCCTTCAACGCCTTCGCGACGCTGTCCGCTTCTTCCGCGTAGGAAGTGTTGCTTCCGCAGAGACAAGCGACCTTCGTTCCGCTGGCCCGGAATTCCGCGACGACGTCTTCGGGGGCGCCCGGGTTCACGGCCTCGATGCCGCCCGCCTGGAAGAGGTTCGCCGCGAAACTCGCCCGTCCGGTGTGCGCCGCGACCGGGCCGAGCGTGGCGAGGAAGACGCGGGGACGGCTGGGGTGCGCGTCCGCCCGGTCCCGCAGGGCCTCGAACGCCTCGGCGTACCGATGCCGGGGCAGACCGCCCTCCGGCAGGTCCTCGACGGGATCGCGAACGACCGCTTTCTCCGTCAGATTGGGGAATTCGCTGACGCCGGTGATCGGGTCGCGACGGGTCGCGAGCCGTTTCGACCGCTTTTCCCAGGTTTCGGCGAGCCGTCCGGCGAGCGCGCCGGACGCCAGCTCGGCCTCGATCCCGCCCGCCGCTTCGATCGCGGTGAACTCGCGCCACGCGGCCTGGGCCAGGTCTTCGGTGAGCTTCTCGACGTACCAGGATCCGCCCGCGGGATCGATGACCCCGGCGAGTTTGGACTCCTCCAGCAGGACGGCGTGCGTGTTGCGCGCGATCCGCGCGGAGAACGCGTCCGGCTGGCCGATCGCGGCGTCGAACGGGAGCACGGTGATCGCGTCCGCGCCGCCGACCCCGGCGCCGAAACAGGCGAGCGTGGTCCGCAGCATGTTCACCCACGGGTCACGCTGGGTGAACATCGCGGGCGAGGTGACCGCATGCTGCCGCATCCCCGCTCCCGTGCCGCCCGAAACCTCAGTGACACGGGCCCACAGGCGCCGTGCGGCACGGAACTTGGCGATCGTGAGGAACTGGTCGGCCGTGGCGGCGAGCCGGAACTCGAGCTGACCCGCCGCGGTGTCGACGTCCAGCCCTGCCTCGGTCAGCGCCCGCAGGTACGCGACGCCCGCCGCGATGGTCGCGCCGAGTTCCTGCGAGTCCGAACCGCCCGCCTCGTGGAACGGCAGGCCGTCGGCGACGATCGTCCGCACCTTCGGGTGACTGACGGCGACTCGCGCCGCCAGTTCCGCGGCGGGGGCGAGCGGATGCGCCGAACCGGTGCGCGCGGTCAGGCCGATCGGATCGGCGCCGAGCGTCGCGGTGACCGCGCTCGCCGGGATCTCGCGTTCGGCGAAAAGCGTGAACAGCTCGTTCGCGGCGGCTTCGTACTCTTCGCCCGCTTCGAGGGTGACGGGCGCGAGGTCGACGTAGACCTCGTTCAGCGCGTCGGCCAGGTCGGCGACGGGAACCCCGGTGCCGCCCGCGCGCAGCCAAATCGAGCTGACGCCGCCTTCGAGGTCGGCGAGGATCGCGGTGTTGGTGACCTTGGCGTCGCGGCGCGCGTACCGGCCGCGGATGTCCCAGCCGGTCGTCACGGAACCCTCGGGCCGGGCGCTTCTCACGAACGGCGGAAGACCGGGGAAACCTGTTCCCTCGACCGTGTCATCGGCGGTGTAGAGCGGCTGGATCTCGAGGCCGTCGTACGTCCGGGTGACGAGCTTGCTTTCGGGCAGGCCGTCGAACCCGTCGTCGATCGCGCCGCTCTTGCGCAGCACTCCGGCGACGAGCTCGCGCCACTGCTCACGGCTCACTTCCGGGAACTCGGCGGCCAGCTTCAACTCGTCCGGAGCGTCCGGCTCGTCGGGTGTCGGCACTGACTCCGTCTCGGCCACTTCCGTCATAACCCACGATGCTAACGGCCCTTAACAGGACCTACCTGTGACGCTAGTCGCGCCGAGGAGTGGTCTTGAGTGGCCTTTGGGACCACGTAGTCCGTGAAGGGGGCCATCACGTACTTCCGGGTGACCGGGGTGCCGGAGCGGGCACTCACGAGAGGTCCGTTCACTCCGCCAGGGCACGGTGCATAGGCCCGCCACGGGGGCATACGACACAATTGGGGCCGTGCCGTCCGACACCCCCGAGTCCAGCGAGAGCCCCGCCGACGAGAAGCGTGTCGTCGCCGGGCGATATCGGTTGCGCTCGGTCATCGGATCGGGGTCGATGGGCACGGTCTGGTCGGCCTACGACGAGTTCCTGCACCGCCCGGTCGCGGTCAAAGAGGTCCGCCTCCCGCCCGGCGTCCCGACGGCGCAGGCCGACGAACTGCGCGAACGGACCCTGCGCGAAGCCCGCGCGATCGCCGTCCTGAGTCACCCGAACGTGATCATCCTGCACGACGTCGCGCGCGAGAACGACGAGCCTTTCGTGGTCATGGAGCTGCTGCCGTCGCGCAGCCTCGCGCACATCCTGCGCGACCACGGGCCGCTGACGGTCGAGCAGGCCGCGGCGGTCGGCATCGCGGTGGCGTCCGCGCTCGAAGCCGCGCACGCCGCCGGGATCACCCACCGTGATGTCAAACCGGGGAACGTGCTGGTCGCGGGCGACGGCCGCATCAAGCTCACCGACTTCGGCATCGCGCGCAACGTCTCCGAAGCCACCATGACCCGCACCGGGATGATGCTGGGCTCCCCCGCCTACATCGCGCCCGAAGTCGCCTCCGGCGGCGCGGTCGTCCCCGCCGCCGACCTGTGGGGTCTCGGCGCGACGCTGTTCGCGGCCGTCGAGGGCTCACCGCCCTACGACGCCGACGGCGACCCGCTCGAAACTGTCGGCAAGGTCGTCAACGGGAAGGTGCCGAAGCCCGGACCCGGCCCGCTGTCCGACGTCATCGGCGCGCTCATGAAGAAGGAGCCGTCGAAGCGGATCGCCCTGCGCGAGGTGCGGCGCCGCCTGTACCCGCTGCAGGCCAAGACGCTGATCGACCTCTTCCCCGCCGAGCTGTTCCACACACCCGACGGCAAGAAGACCACCGCGCACCTGGACGCGACCGACACCCAGGTGATCAAGCCGGTCGTTCCCGACAAGCCCAGTGAGGGCACGAGTTCCGAACTCGCCGCCGACCCGGGCCCGCTGCCGTTCCTGAACCAGCCGGCCGCGGCTCCGGAACCTCCGGCCGAACTCGCGCCGATGCCGACGGTCGTCCCGCTGCCGCCTCGCCCGCCGGGACGGTCCCCGGCGGCCAACGTGCTGCTGGCGCTCGCGTCGATCGTCATCTTCCTGCTGGCCGCGGGAGGCGGGTTCGTGCTGGCCAGGACCGTCGGCGGGCAGGATCTGCGGCCGCCGGAGGGTATGCAGGAGGGCGACACGATCGTCACTCAGCCGCCGCCGAAACTGATCACTCAGCAGGGTGACGCCAGCACGGTGAACGGCATCAAGGGCGGCCGGTTCAGCATCGGCGTCCCGGAAGGCTGGCAGAAGTTCGTCGCGCCGCACGTCACCAGGGGTGTGCCGAGCACGGTGGTCCAGTACGTCTCGCCCGACGGCCGTCAGGTCGTCCGGGTCGAGCGGCTGAGCGGTTTCCTGTCCGACAGCCCGCCGCCCGCCTATTTCAGCTGGCTGAAGAGCCAGCATCCGGACATCGACCCCATCGGCGAGCCCGACGTCGTGCCCGGCCGGGGCGACAACAGCATGCGGTACACCTACCGGACGACCGAGCGCTCCACCGAGACCAGGGACGCCACGAACGAGACGATCAGGCGCACGACGTTCATGGACCTGTTCAGCGGGGGCGCGGACCTGTGGATCCTCTCGGTGACCTCGCCGATCGAGCAGGAGACGACCGCGAAGACCGCGGTCTTCGAGCCCATCGCGCGGTCACTCGTCGTCGACGGCTAGCCGCGCGAAGTGCTCCTTCGAAGCACGCTGCTGCGCCAGCCTCCGCAACACCGAAAGCAGCCTGTCGCCGAGAACGGTCTCCACGACGGCGATCTCGATGATCCGCTCCAGTGACTCGACCCCGGCGATGCCTTCGAGGTCCAGGTCGGCGGTCCGGTCGGCGATCTCGGCGTAGTCGTCGAGTTTCTCGAGGTACCAGCCGTGCCCGACGTCCCGGATCGCGCACAGGACGCCGACGAGGGCCTGGATGATCAGGTCGTCGTAGTCCTTGCACGGCCAGTTCCGGCGCTCGGCGAGGTCCCGGACCGTGGCGAGCGCCCATTCCCGGCTTTCGCCGTCGACGACCTGGCGGGAGCTCGTGATGCCTTCCTGGGCCAAGCCGAGGATGCGATGGGGACTGGCCTTCCCTTCGTCGACCGCTGCCAGCACCTCGCCGACCGTCGCGAGCGAAAGGCCTCCGACGTCCATGAGTGCCCTGATCAGCTTGATCCGCTGAACGTGCCCGTCGTCGTACTTGGCCTGATTGGGGCTCGTCCGCTCGCCCGGCGGGACCAGCCCCTCCCGCAGGTAGTACTTGATCGTGGCGACCGGGACCCCGGCTTTTTCGCTCAGCTCCGCCATCCGCACGCGTTGTCACTCCGATCTCGGGGACGGTTCCAGGGTCATCCCTGAAGACTTCTCAGGATGGATAGCTTAGCTTCCCATAACGGAGAGCTTGACTATCCATCCCGGGAGGGACCCATGACCATCTTGACCGATCTCCGTGAGAGAACCCGCACCTGGCACCGGGGTTCGTACCGGCTGGCCCAGGCCTTGGCCGTGGTCACCGTGCTGTGCGTGCTGGCCATGCTGATCGACCAGCGGACGCTGGGCGGCGCGCCGCTCTGGGCCAAACCGTTCAAATTCGCCGTCTCCGGCGCGCTGTACTTCTTCACCTGGAGCTGGCTCGTCTCCCTGCTGCCGAAGTTCCGGCGGACCGCGAACTGGCTGGCGAACGCGCTCGTCGTGATCTTCGCGGCCGAGTACGTGCTGCTGGTGTTCCAGGCCGCCCGCGTCCGGGCGAGCCACTTCAACAACGAAACCCCGCTGGACAACACGATCTTCCAGGTCATGGGCGGGATGATCGCCATGCTGTGGGTGGTCAACCTCGTCCTGACGATCGGCGTCATGTTCACCCGGCTCCCCGACCGCGCGACGACGTGGGCGGCCAGGATCGGCGCCGTCCTCGGCATGATCGGGATCTCGCTGGCGACGCTGATGAGCAGCCCCACCCCGGACCAGCTGGCCACTCTCGACGCGACCGGCCAGTCCGCGATGATCGGCGCGCATACCGTCGGCCTCCCCGACGGTGGCCCCGGCCTGCCGATCCTCGGCTGGAGCACGGTCGGCGGCGACCTGCGGATCCCGCACTTCCTCGGACTGCACGGCCTTCAAGTGCTTCCGCTGCTCGCGCTCGCCCTCGGTGTCCTGGCCGCGCGTTACCCGCGGCTTCGCGACGACGCCGTCCGGCTGCGCCTGGTCGTGATCGCCGGCGTCGGCTACGCGGGCCTTCTCGCACTCCTCACCTGGCAGGCTCTCCGCGGCCAGTCGATCGTCGCCCCGGACGGCCTCACCCTGGCAGCCTTCGCCCTGCTCGTCGCCGGCGTCGCCTTTAGCGGGCTAATCGCGATCGGGCGGCCGTCGAGGGACCGGGAGCTGGAGGGCTCCGTCCGATGAGCGTCGAGACCTTGTTCACCTGGACCTTTCCGCTGGCGACGCCGTTCTGGCTGCTGATGATCTTCCTGCCTGGCTGGTCGTGGACCCGCCGGATCATGGCCTCGCCGTGGGTGCCGCTCGTGCCGCTGCTCCCGTACTTCGCGCTCGCCATCCCGCATCTCGGCGAACTCTGGACGGCGGTGAGCAAGCCGGATCTGGACGTCCTCAGCGCGTTCACCGGTTCGCCGTACGGGGCGGCCACGATCTGGGCCCATCTGATCGCCTTCGACCTGTTCATCGCGCGGTGGATGTACCTCGAATCGCGCGAACACCGCATCCACCCACTGGTGACGGGCCCGATCCTGGCGCTCACGATCTTCCTGTCCCCGTTCGGGCTGGTGGCGTTCCTGCTCGTGCGAACCGTCCGGATACGCTCGTCGGCATGAGTGAGAACGAGGTCGCGGCGGCCGCCGCCATCGCCGAACGCACCGGCGTCGAGAAGCACGACATCGCCGTCGTGCTCGGTTCGGGCTGGCGCCCGGCGGCGGACGTCATCGGGGAGCCCGAGGCGGAGATCCCGCTGGGCGAACTGCCCGGATTCGTCGCGCCGGGCGCGGTCGGGCACGGGGGAACCGTCCGGTCGGTCCGCGTCGGCGAGAAGCGCGCGCTGATCATGCTGGGCCGCACGCATTTCTACGAGGGCAAGGGCATCGACCCGGTCGTGCACAACGTGCGCACCGCCGCCGCCGCGGGCGCCCAGACCGTCCTGCTGACCAACGCGGCCGGTGGCCTGCGCGAGGGATTCCGCGTCGGGCAGCCGGTGCTGATCTCCGACCACCTGAACCTGACCGCGCGTTCGCCGATCGTCGGCGCGAACTTCGTCGACCTGACGGATCTCTACTCGAAGCGGCTGCGCGACATCGCGCGGACGATCGATTCTTCGCTGGAAGAGGGCGTCTACGCGGGGCTCACCGGGCCGCATTTCGAGACCCCGGCCGAGATCCACATGCTGCGGACGCTCGGCGCCGACCTCGTCGGCATGTCGACGGTGCTGGAGGCCATCGCCGCCCGCGCCGCCGGGGTCGAGGTGTTCGGGCTTTCGCTGGTGACCAACCTGGCGGCCGGGATGACCGGGGAACCGCTGAACCACGAAGAGGTCCTCGAAGCGGGCCGTCAGTCGGCGACGCGGATGGGCACCCTGCTCAGGGAGCTCGTCGCCCGCGCCTGAGAAGTGTCAGGAAAGGGGCTTTCAGGACAAGAAACGTCCTGAAAGCCCCTTTCCTGACATCTGGAGAACGTCAGCCCGCGAATTCGGGAAGCCGCTGGGCGACCTCCGCCGGTGACGGCATCGCGGCGACCTCGGCGGCGAGTGCCCGCGCGGCCCCGAGAACAGCCTCGTCGGTGAGCAGTTTCCGTGCCTGCTCGTGGATGACGTCCTCGACGATTTCGGCACCGATCAGCTGCGTGCCCACCCCCGCCGCGACGACGGCTTGGGCGTTCGTGAACTGATCCGCCCCCTGCGGCAGCACCAGCTGCGGCAGCCCCGCACCGAAGGCACCGAGCGTCGTCCCGCTGCCACCGTGGTGGACCACGAGGTCGACGTGCGGCAGCAGATCGACCTGCGGCACCCAGGCCTCGACCCGGACGTTGCCGGGGACTTCGCCCAGCAGCACCGGATCCACCGCCGGACCCGCCGCGACGATGACGTCCGCCTCGATCCGCGCCAGGCCGGCGATGGCCCGCTTGAACACGACTTCGTCCCCGAACGCGGTGCCGAGGGTGAGGTAGATCAGCGGGCGGCTCTTGTCCCGGCCCGCCACGCCCGCCGGGAGGTCTCCCGGCTCGGCCCAGCCGACGGGACGCAGCGGGATCCTGTTCGCCCCGGCCAGGAAATCGGGTGATTGCACCGATTCCGGGCAGATGTCGATGACGGGATCGCCGAAGGACGGCAGGTTCACGCCTTCGAAGCCGACCTCCGCGGCGAATTCCGCGAGGCGGCCGAAAATGACGTCCATGACGTCATCCGGCGAGAACCGGCCGAAACCGTGTCCGATCGCGGGGATGCCGGCGAGGCGGGCGGCGATGGCGCCCCCGGCGTTGCCGCTTTCGTAGACGACGAGATCCGGCCGGTGCCGCTCCAACAACGGCGTGAGATCGGCGGCGAACCGCCGGGGCATCACATTTCCGAACACTTCCCCGATGATCGGATGGAACGACTCGGGCGGGGCATCGGAGGCGTTGGGTTTGGGAGCGTCGGGCCCGACGACCGACTCGTACGCCTCCCGCATCCCGAATCCGGCGCTTTCCACGGCCAGACCTGCCTTTTCGACCACCGTCAGCATGTCGTCGCCGGTGGCGAACACGACTTCGTGCCCGGCGTCACGAGCGGCGACGGCGAGCGGTAGTAGGGGATAGAGATGACCATGACTCACCAAAGAAGTGAAGATCAATCGCACCCTTTCCAACGTACCCGTAGGCTGACTCGGTGACGACTTCCTTGACCCCGGAACTGCGGGATCGGGCGTTCCGCTGGATCGCCGACGATCCGGACGACGATTCCCGTGTCGAGCTGCAGAACATCCTCGCCCGCGCGATGGGCGGCGAGGCCGGTGCGGCCGGCGAACTCGCGGACCGGATGTCCGGCCCGCTCGAGTTCGGCACCGCCGGGCTGCGCGGCCCCGTGCGCGCCGGCCCGCAGGGCATGAACGTCGCGGTGGTGACCCGCACGACGGCCGGTGTCGCGGCCTGGCTGACCGCGCAAGGACATTCCGGCGGAGTCGTGGTGGTCGGCCGCGACGCGCGGCACGGTTCGGAGGCCTTCGCCAAGGCCGCCGCCGAGGTGCTGGCGGCCGCGGGTTTCGCGGTGAAGGTGCTGCCCGGTCCGCTGCCCACCCCGGTGCTCGCGTTCGCCGTCCTGGAACTCGGCGCGGTCGCGGGCATCCAGATCACCGCGTCGCACAATCCCCCCGCCGACAACGGTTACAAGCTCTACGACGCGACAGGCGGCCAGATCGTCCCGCCGTCGGACGGCCAGATCGAGCAGGCCATCGAAGCCGCTCCCCCGGCGATCAGCGTGCCGCGCGAGGCGGGCGCCGAGGTGCTGGGCGACGAACTCCTGGACGCCTACCTCGCCAAGGTCGCGCTTCTCCCGCGCGGCCCGGAACGCGGGGTCAAGGTCGCCGCGACGGCGTTGCACGGCGTCGGCGCGGAGACCCTGCGCGCCGCGTTCGCCCGCGCCGGTTTCACCGATCTCCACGTGGTGGCCGAGCAGGCCACGCCGGATCCCGACTTCCCGACTGTCGCCTTCCCGAACCCGGAGGAACCGGGCGCGACGGATCTCCTGCTGGCACTGGCGTCCGAGGTGGACGCCGACCTGGCGATCGCGCTCGACCCCGACGCCGACCGGTGCGCGCTGGGTGTCCGCGAACGGGACGGTTCGTGGCGAATGCTGCGGGGCGACGAAACGGGCGTCCTCCTCGGCTGGCACGTTCTGTCCACTGTGGACACAGTCGACGCGGATCCGCTCGTGGCCACGACGATCGTGTCGTCGTCGATGCTCGGCGAAGTGGCGAAGGAGTTCGGCGCGCGCTACGCGGAGACGTTGACCGGGTTCAAATGGCTGGTCCGCGCGGGTGACGGTCTCGTGTTCGCCTACGAAGAGGCGCTCGGCCTCTGCGTGAATCCCGGTTTCGTCCGCGACAAGGACGGCATCTCCGCCGCCGTGCTCGCCGCGGGACTGACCGCTTCCCTGCGCGCGGCGGGCCGCGGCCCGCTGGACGTCCTCGACGAACTGGCCGCGAAGCACGGAGTGCACGTGACGGACCAGGTTTCGTTGCGGGTCACCGATCTTTCGGTGCGCGAGAAGCTGATGGCGGGCCTGCGCGCCGATCCCCCGGCGTCGCTGGGCGGCACCGGCGTCACGATGGAGGACCTCCTGCCCGACGCCGACGTCCTGCGCCTGACCGGTGATGGCGTGCGCGTGGTCGTCAGGCCTTCCGGAACCGAGCCGAAGCTGAAGGCGTACCTGCAGGTGAAGCAGGCGGTGACCGGTGACCTCGCCGAGGCGCGCACCGCCGCGGACGCCCGGCTGGCCGCGCTCCGCGCCGACATCGAGTCCCGTCTGGCCTGACGACCGTGGCCCAGTTGCTGATCGTCCACCACACGCCGTCGCCCTCGACGCAGGCGATGTTCGAAGCCGTCCTCTCCGGCGCGAACCATCCGGACATCGAGGGCGTCGACGTCGTGCGGCGGCCGGCACTGGGCGCGACCGTGCCCGACGTCCTCGGCGCGGACGGCTACCTGCTCGGCACCCCGGCGAATCTCGGCTACATGTCCGGCGCGCTGAAGCATTTCTTCGACACCGTCTACTACCCGTGCCTGGACGCTACGCGTGGACGTCCATTCGGGTTCTTCGTGCACGGCAACAACGACACCGCCGGCACCGTGCGCGGAATCGAGAGCATCACCACCGGGCTCGGCTGGGAACGCGCTGCTTCGCCGGTTCTCGTCACCGGGGAACCGGGCAAAAAGGATCTGGCCGCCTGTTTCGAACTGGGCGGCACTCTCGCGGCCACGCTCATGGCCTGACGCTCTGCCGCATTCAGTCCTCTAAATGTGCAGAGTGTCCTCTAAATGCGAGGGGTGAAAGTAAAGGGGCCTGTCACCGGAAGCCCTGGGGGTCGACCTCCGGCAACAGGCCTAGGCCAAGGGTTCGCCGTGATGGCGATCAACCTTGGCTGCCCAAGCGTACTACATCGAGCACGATCTTGTGCACCCGCCTGGGAAAACGCCTCTCACTCCGGCGTCCGTACACCCCCAGGGCACGGAATCCGGAGCGAGAGGCCAGGACACGGCACGAAACCGCTCACAACTGTAAACCACTGCATACATACGCTGTCAACAGCTGCGGACAGGCCGAATCGCGTTACACTCCCACTACGCAACGGGACGATGAACGAACGGGGGGTCATGTCGCCGCACCAGACCTTCGCCCAAAAACTGAGCGCGCTGATCGACTCCGTGCGCGCGGACGAAGGCGCCCCGCACAGCTATCGCGAGCTGTCGGCGGCGATCGATCGCGCCGGCGGGCCCGCCATGTCGCCCGCGTACCTCCAGCAGCTCGCGACCGGCAAACGGATCAATCCGAAGATCCACTACGTCGAGGCACTGGCGCGGCTTTTCGGGGTCCCGATCACCTACTTCTTCGAAGAGCAGGAAGCGCAGCCCGTCGGCGAGGCGAAGCTCATGGCCATGCGCGCGCAGGAGCTCTCCCCGCAGGGCCGCCGCCAGGTCATGGATCTGCTCGAACTCGTCGAACGGTACGAACGGGCCGAGCGCGATCAGCCGGGCGAAAGCCGATGAAGGAACGCGAGCTCCGCAAACGCTGCCGCAAGATGCTGAACAAGCTCGACATCGAACCACCGCTCGACGTCGGCGTGCTCTGCGAGCGGCTGGGCGAGCAGCGCGGCAGGCCGATCCGGCTGATGCCGTATCCGCTGGAGGTACCCGGCCCGTTCGGCTGCTGGATCGCCACCGGGTCGGCGGACTACATCTTCTTCCAGCAGGAGACCACGAAGTCCCACCAGGATCACATCATCCTGCACGAACTCGGGCACATGCTCGCCGATCACCATCCCGGCGGGGACGCCGAACCCGCCGACTTCCTGCGCGGCCCCGCGCCCGGGCTCGACGGCGACGCCGTCCACCGCGCTTTACGCCGCACCTCCTACGATGAGGCGCACGAATGGGAAGCCGAGACCGTGGCGACCATCATCCTCGAATGGGCGTCGGTCTTGAACTACACGATTCCCCGTCGCGCCGACGACGATGACGTCCGCCGTGTCCAAGGCGCGCTGGGCGACCATCAAGGGTGGATGTGAACTCGCTGTTCTCCCCTCTCAACGTCGTGGCGATGGTGCTGTTCGCGACGGCGCTCGCCTGGCGGATCTACCAGACGTACCGGGCGCCGAGGGTCCTGCCGAACTGGGCGATCACCATCACGATCGTCTGCGTCGCCGGTTCCTTCCTCGCCCAGCAGAAGCTCATCTCCGGCTGGCTCGACGGGCTGACGGGCAAAGGCACCGGCCGTCTCGTCAACAACGTCCTGCTCGCCATCGGGGTCTGCGCGCTGCTGATCGTCTTCCTCGGCTCCGCGCTGGGCCCGCGCAGACCGCGCCGGGTCCTCTTCGAGCTGATCCCGCTGACCGGCGCGATCGCGCTGATGCTGGTCGCCATGGCCGTCACCCCGCCGCAGGCACGCGGGCTCGCGCTGAGCCCGAAACTCGTGCACGAGCCCGGGGTGGCGCTGTTCTACCTGGGAGCAGGGCTCTACCTGATCTACGGCCTGTCCGCCTGCGCCTGGTGGATCCTGCGGTACATCCGCACCGCAGACCGCCATCTGAGGACGGGCTTGAAACTCAGCGCCGCCGGACTGCTCTGCCTTTCGGTGGGCAGTGTCTTCCGCGCGCTCTACATCGTGATCGCCTGGGCGTTCGGGCCGTCGATCCCGCTCCTGCTCACCGTCGCCGTCCCCCTGGTGCTTCTCGGGATCGTGCTCTTCCTCGCGGGGATCACCTATCCGGGCGTACGCGCGCGGTTCGCCGCGCTGCGACGTCGTCGCCAGCACCGGCTCCACCACGAGCGGCTGACGCCGTTGTGGACCGTGTTGGCCGAGATCTACCCGAACATCGTGCTCCGGACCACGCCGCAGGGACCGTGGGAGCAGTGGCGCCCGCGCACGGTCCACCGCCACTACTACCGCCGCGTGATCGAGATCCGGGACGGGCTCGTGCAGCTGAGCCCCTATCTGGAAACCGATCTCACCGCGCTCGCCGTCGACGATCCGCGGGCGGCGGCGGAGGCGCTGAAGACGGCGATCGCCCGGCAGGCCGCGGGCGAGGAGAACGACGGGCGCGCGAAACTCGTGCTGCCCGGCGGCGGCGCCGACATCGAATCCGACGTACGGCCGTTGCTCGCGCTCTCGGCCGCGGTATCCCGGAACGAGGCATGACCTTGCAGCTTCTCCTTACCGCGGAAAGGATCCTGCCGCGTCCGAGCACACCCGTCGAGGACGGCGCCGTGCTCGTCGAGGGCGACCGGATCGTCGCGGCAGGCCCCCGCGCCGAGGTCGAGGCACAGGCGTCGCCGGACGCCGAAAGGCTCGACTTCCCCGGTGCCACGCTGATGCCCGGCCTGTTCAACGCGCATGTGCATCTGGCGTTCGACGCCACCCGCGAGATGCTGCCGAACTTCCTGGCGAGCGACGACGCCGCTCGCCGCGCCGGCGCCAAGGACCGCCTGGGACAGCTGCTGCGCAGCGGCGTCACGACGGTACGGGATCTCGGCGATCGTGACGCTCTGGGCGCGCGGGTCCGGGCGGAACTGGCAGCCGAAGGCGTTGCCGCGCCGCGGTTGCTGACCGCGGGAGCGCCCCTGACAGTCCCTAATGGACATTGCCACTTCTTCGGCGGAGAGGTCGCCGACGACGGCGCCATCCGGGCCATGGTCGACGCCAACGCGGCCGCCGGGGCGGACGTCGTCAAGGTGATGGCCAGCGGCGGCCAGATCACCGAGGGCGGCGCGGACATGTGGGAATCCCAGTTCGGCGTCCGGGAACTCCACCTGATCGTCGAGCACGCGGCGAGCCACGGGCTGCCGGTCGCGGCGCACGCCCACGGCGCCGACGCGATCGAGGCGTCGGTCGAGGCGGGCGTCCGCACGATCGAGCACTGCACCTGGATGACCGGCCCGCAGCGGCAGGACCGGCGCGACGGCGTCGCCAAACGGATGGCCGACGAGGGCATCGCGGCCTGCTCGACCAGCAGCCGCAACTGGCGGATGATGGCCGAGCGCATGGGCGAGGAGCTCGCGAAGACCGTCTACGGCAGGCTTTCCTGGCTGGAAGAACTCGGTGTGCCGCTCCTGTCGGGGACGGACGCCGGGTTGCCCGGTTCCGTTTTCGACGATCCGGTCGGCGCGCTCGAGCTCTACGAATGGCTGGGCTTCGGCCGTCGCCGGATCCTCGAGATCGCCACCGAGGACAGCGCCACCGGACTCGGCTTGGGCGACGTCACCGGACGGCTCGCCCCCGGCCTGAGCGCCGACGTCCTGGTGGTCGACGGCGACCCGCTCGCCGATCTTTCCGCCCTCCGGAACCTCCGCCTGGTCCTTTCGCGCGGCGCCAGGGTCTGACTCCCGAAAGTGGGACGGCAAATTTGGTGACAGCGTTTTAAAACAGTGTTATCTTCGCCTTCCCCACCACGAAGGGAAGAGCACATGGAAGGCCCGCTCAGACTGTTCACGGTCATCGCGCTCGTCTCACTGCCGACGGTGATGTACGGCGGGTACGCGCTGATGGGTGTCCTGCGCGACCGGAAACTGACCGAACACCAGCGGAACATGTTCCGCGCGGGTCACGCCCACGCCGGCGTCCTGCTGGTTTTGGCGCTCGTCGCGCTGCAGATCCTCGGGCAGACCGGACTCCCGGACGTCGCGTTGTGGATCGTGTGCTCCCTGCTCCTGTTCGGCGTGCTCGCCCAGTCCGGCGGCTTCTTCCTGCACCTGGCACCGGGCAAGGGCAAGCTCGGCGGACGGGTCACCAGCGCCGGAGCCGTCATGCTCGGGGCGGCGATGCTGACCACCGCGTACGGCGTGGCCTTCCCCTGACAAAAGCGCTGGCGACGGCTCGTTAAGCTTGCTGACGTGCCTGAATACCTGCCGACAGCCCCCGCGAAGGGGACCCGCGACTTCCTGCCCGCCGAGATGTCCGTCCGGACGCAGGTGTTCGGCCATCTCTACGACGTCCTCGAACTGCGCGGCTTCCTCCGCTACGACGGGCCGATCCTCGAACCCGCCGAGATCTACGAGCGCAAGTCCGGCCAGGAGATCGCGGACCAGCAGCTGTACACGCTGACCACCAAGGGCGGCGAGCGGCTGGCGCTGCGCCCGGAGATGACCCCTTCGGTCGCCAGGATGATCGCGGGCAACGCGAAGTCGCTGCAGTTCCCGGTGCGCTGGTACAGCCACCCGAACTGCCACCGCTACGAGCGGCCGCAGCGTGGCCGGGTCCGCGAGCACTGGCAGATCAACGCGGACATCTTCGGTTCGGACAGCGCGAACTGCGAGATCGAGATCTTCGAGCTCGTCCACGACATGATGAGCACGCTCGGGGCGACGCCGGACATGTTCCAGGTGCGCGCCAACGACCGGAACCTGCTCTCCTCGGCGCTCACCGACATCGTCGGCGTGACCGCGGAGCAGCTGCCGCAGGTGTTCACCCTGGTGGACCGCTGGGAGAAGTCGGACCGCACGAAGCTGAGCGACACCGCGGCCGAGATCGGCCTGACCGACAAGCAGTTCGAGAAGCTGACCGAGACCCTGTCGTCCGGTGTCGCTCTGCTCGACGAGCTGCCCGAGCAGGTCAAGGAAAACTCGAACCTGGTCAAGGTGCTGAACAGCGGCGCCGCGGACCTGATCACGTTCGACCCGATGATCGTGCGCGGGCTCGCGTACTACACGTCGACCGTGTTCGAGGTCTTCGACACCTCTCCGGAGAACCGCCGCGCCCTCTTCGGCGGCGGCCGGTACAGCGACCTGGCGTCGTTGTTCACGTCGCAGCAGATCCCCGGGATCGGCTTCGGCATGGGCGACGTCACGCTGATCGACTTTCTCGACACCCACGAACTGACGCCGAAGCCGCGCAGCGAGGCCGATGTCGTGGTGATCCCGGTGGTCGAAGAGCTCACCGACGCCGCTCGCGAGGTCGCGGGACGGCTGCGGAAGGCCGGTCTGCGCACGCTCACGCCCGTCGAGCTCCGCAAGCTGGGCAAGGAGCTCACCCGGGCCGACAAGGCCGGGGCGCGGGCCGTGGTGATCGTCGGCCAGGAGGACTGGGACGCCGGGAACGTGACGGTTCGCAGCCTCGAGACCCGCGAGCAGCAGACGGTCGACGTCGACGCCGTGGTTCCGACGGTCAACTCACTGCTCTGACAACGAAAAGCCGGCGCCCTTGAGTGGGGCGCCGGCTTTTCGTTTTCAGCGCGACAGGGTCTTCATGGACGCTTCGGGGTATCGCTCCCCCGCGACCGCGTCGGCCGGAACCGCGGCCTCGATCGCGGCCACGTCCTCGGCGGTCAGCTTCAAGCCGACGGACGCGACGTTCTCTTCGAGGTACTTGCGCCGCTTCGTACCCGGGATCGGCACGACGTCCTCGCCTTGGGCCTGCACCCACGCCAGCGCCAGCTGCCCCGCGGTCACCCCCTTCTGCCCGGCCAACGCGCGAAGCGCTTCGACCATCGCCAGGTTCCGTTCCAGGTTGCCGTCGGCGAAGCGCGGCTGGGTCGTCTGACGGAAGTCGCCGTCCGCGAAGTCCTCTTTGGACTTGAAGCGGCCGGTGAGGAAACCGCGCCCCAGCGGGGAATACGGCACCAGCCCGATACCGAGCTCACGGCAGACCGGGACGACCTCGTCCTCGATGTCGCGCGACCACAGCGACCATTCCGTCTGCACCGCCGTCACCGGGTGGACGGCGTGCGCCCGCCGGATCGTCTCCGGACCGGCCTCGGACAACCCGATGTGCCGGATCTTCCCCTGCTCGACCAGGGAGGACAGCGTGCCCGCGGTCTCCTCGATCGGCACGTCCGGGTCGACGCGGTGCTGGTAGTAGAGGTCGATGTGATCGACGTTCAGGCGTCGCAGCGAGGCCTCGACCTGTTGCCGCACATAGAATTCGTCGCCGCGGATCCCGCGCTTGCCGGGGTCGGCCTCGTCGCGCACGATGCCGAACTTGGTGGCCAGCACGACCTGGTCCCGTTTGCCCGCCAGCGCGCGGCCGACCAGTTCCTCGTTGCGGCCGAAGCCGTACATGTCGGCCGTGTCGATCAGCGTCACGCCCAGCTCGATGGCACGGTGGACGGTCGCGATCGATTCGGTGTCGTCGCCCTGGCCGTAGAACTCGCTCATGCCCATGCAGCCGAGCCCTTGCGCGCCGACTTCCAGCGTGCCGAGCCTGCGGGTGGGCAGGGTGGAACCCGTCATGATTTCTCTCGCAATTCTTTCGGTTTACTTGCCGGCGGCGCGGGCGAGCCGCTCCGGGTAACGCTCACCGGCGATCGCCTCGGCGGGCGCGGCCTTTTCGATGGCCTCGATGTCCACTTCGGACAGTTCCAGTTCCGCCGCTGCGGCGTTCTCTTCGAGGTACTTGCGACGCTTGGTGCCCGGGATCGGCACGACGTCGTCGCCCCGCGACTGCACCCACGCGAGCGCCAGCTGTCCGGCGGTGACGCCCTTCTCCGCCGCCAACGCGCGCAGGGCTTCGACGATCGCCATGTTGCGCTCGAAGTTGCCCTCGGCGAACCGGGGCAGCCCGCGGCGCATGTCGTCCGCCGGCAGGTCCTTCATCGAGGTCACGCTGCCGGTGAGGAAACCACGGCCGAGCGGCGAGAACGGCACGACACCGATCCCCAGCTCGCGAGTCGTCGCAAGGATCTCGCCTTCGATGCCGCGGGTCCACAGCGACCATTCGCTCTGCAGCGCGGCCACCGGGTGCACGGCGTGGGCGCGGCGGATCGTCTCGGCGCCGGCTTCGGAGATCCCGGCGAACCGGATCTTGCCCTCGTCCACCAGCTCCGCGAGCGCACCCCAGGTCTCTTCCACCGGCGTGTTCGGATCGACGCGGTGCTGGTAGTAGAGGTCGATGTGATCGACGTTCAGCCGGCGCAGCGACTCTTCGCAGCTCTGCTTGACGTAGGCCGCGTCGCCCCGAGCGGCCATCCCGCCGTCTTCGGTCCAGATGATGCCGAACTTGGTCGCCAGCACGACCTGGTCCCGCTTGCCCGCGATCGCGCGGCCGACCAGCTCTTCGTTCGCTCCGGCGCCGTAGACGTTCGCGGTGTCGAGCATCGTCACGCCGAGTTCGAGCGCGCGGTGGACGGTGGCGATCGACTCCGTGTCGTCGTCCCGGACGCCGTAGGCCTGGCTCATCCCCATGCAGCCGAGCCCCTGCGCCCCGACTTCCAGCCCGCCGAGCCTCCTGGTGCTGATCACGCTGAAATTCCCTCCACGGTGGTGCCGATGCCGAGCACCTTGCGTTCCACCTGGTCGTAGTGGTCGATCTTGTAGTCGAGGATGTCGAGGCAGGCCTGCAACTCGGCGATCCGGTCGGCGACCGACGTGCGCTGGTCGACGAGGATCGCCTTGCGCCGTCCCGCGCTCGACGCGCCGTGGTGACGAAGGGAGGCGTACTCCCGCATGCGCTTGATGGGCATGCCGGTCAGGCGCAGCTTGGTCAGGAACCCCAGCCACCCGAGGTCGTCGTCGGTGTAGGCGCGGCGCCCCGCGGCGTCCCGTGCCGGGGGCTCGACGAGTTTGATGCGCTCGTAGTACCGGAGAGTGTCGATGGACAACCCGCTACGTCGCGCGGCTTCCGCTATCGAGTAGCTCATGTGAACGACAGTACGACCTGGAGTGCGCTCCAGGTCAACTCCGAATTCCCGCGATTGATAACAGCGTTGCGTTACGCTCTGCTCATGCCCCGCCCCAGGACGCACGACGAGAACCTCCGGCTGAAACTGCTGGACCGCGCCGGTGAGCTCATCTCGGCCGACGGCCCGAAGGCCCTCAGCCTCCGCAAGCTCGCCTCCGACGTCGGCACGTCCACCACGGCGGTCTATTCACTCTTCGGCGGGAAGACGGACCTGGTCAGCGCCCTGTTCTCCGAAGGCTTCCGCCGCTTCGGCCAGCGGATGTCCGGGGTCTCGCTGAGCGGCGACCCAGTCGAGGACCTGGTGCGGCTCGGCGTCGCGTACCGGGAAAGCGCGCTGGCCGACCCGCATCTCTACGCGATCATGTTCACGAAGTCGGTGCCGGGTTTCGAACCGGCGGAGGAGACGTCCGAGCAGGCTCGCGCCACGATGGCGCCACTGGAGGAGACGATCCGCAAGGCCGTCGCGGACGGCGTCTTCATCGGCGCGCCGCCCGAGGTCATCGTCGTGAGCTGCTGGGGCACCGTGCACGGCCTCGTGTCACTGGAGCTGAACGGGAACCTGCCGGAGGCGTACACCGTGAGCCCGGCTTACGAGGTCGCGCTGCGGGCGAACGCCACCGGCTGGCTGCGCCGGTGACGGATCGCGTTTAGCCCGCTAAACGCGATCCGGTCCGGCCGCGCTCGGGTGTGGCAGGTCCGTGAAGGCCTCCTTGAGCGCGCGACTTGCCTTCGGTGGTGGCGCGTCGCGTTTAGCGGGCTAAACGCGACGCGGTGACGCGCTCAGACCGCCCCGTACTGCCGGTCACCCGCGTCCCCGAGACCCGGCACGATGAAGCCGGAGTCGTTCAGCCGCTCGTCGATGCTCGCGGTCACCACCCGCAGCGGCAGTCCGGTCTTCTCCAGATGCGCGATCCCCTCGGGCGCCGCCAGCGCGCAGATCGCGGTGACGTCGGTGGCGCCCCGGTCGGTGAGCAGCCGGATCGTGTACTCCATCGACCCGCCGGTCGCCAGCATCGGGTCGAGCACCAGCACCGGCCGGTCGGCGAGCGATTCGGGCAGCGACTCCAGGTACGGCGTCGGCTTGAGCGTCTCCTCGTCGCGGGCGAGCCCGACGAAGCCCATCTGGGCGTCGGGGATCAGCTTGTGCGCCTGGTCCGCCATCCCCAGCCCGGCCCGCAAGACCGGCACCAGCAGCGGCGGGCTCGCCAGCGCGTAGCCGTCGGTGCGTGCCACCGGCGTGTGGATCCGGTCGATGCGCACGGGCATGTCCCGCGTGGCTTCGTAGACCAGCATGACGGTCAGTTCGTGCAGCGCCGCGCGGAAGGCGGCGCTGTCGGTGCGCGCGTCGCGCATGGTGGAAAGCCTGGCCTTGGCCAGTGGGTGATCAACGACGTGCACATCCATGCCGGTCAATTTAGCTCGTCAGCCCTGTCGCGCGAACCAGCCGACCCAGCGGCGCTGCCACGGTGTCTCCACCGAACGCGCGTGGTGATTCGCCCGCGCCCACGCCACGGCCTCCTCGGCGGAGAGCCCCGAAAGGGTGGCCAAGCACGACATGACCGTGCCGGTCCGGCCGACTCCGCCGTAACAGGCGACCTCGACGCCTTCCCCGGCCGCGGCCCGCTCGTGCAGCGTCACGATCCGCCGCCGCGCGTCCGCCCAGTCCGTCGGCAGCAGGAAATCGGGCCAGCGGATCCATTCCCGCTCCCAGTCCATTTTGTGGTCGTGCTTCCGGCGCAGCTTCGCGCCGCCCAGATACAGGCCGAAGTCCGGCGAAGGCCCCTCGGGCCAGGGACGACCCAGTCCCCGCCCTCGTACCTTGACACCGTCCGGCAGTTCGATCGCACCAAGTAGTGAGTTCCCCATCACGGCAGAATCCCACTGTCGGCCATAAGATGGACGCCCGGCCCTCCCACCGGCGCTAGGCTCCTGCGCGTGAGCGAAGAGCCGGCCCTGCCAGGACCCGAACAGATGCGCATCTCCGACGCCGACCGTGAACAGGTCGCGCAGGTGCTGCACGCGGCAATGTCCGAGGGGCGCATCACCATCAACGAGCTGGAAGAACGGCTCACCATCGTCTACGCGGCCAAGACCGTCGGCGACCTCAAACCGGTCACCGCGGACCTGCCGCAGACCCGCTCGGCGATCCAGCCGGCGACGTCGCGCGCGCTCGGCCTGCCCGACGACCGCATCGGCGGGCATCCGGGCTCCGGTGCCTCGATCGCCGTCATGTCCGGCGCGTCGCGCAAGGGCAGCTGGGTCGTGCCGCCGCAGCACAACAGTTTCGC
The DNA here is from genome assembly GCF_046549075.1 of Amycolatopsis sp. lyj-84. Lineage (NCBI taxonomy): Bacteria > Bacillati > Actinomycetota > Actinomycetes > Pseudonocardiales > Pseudonocardiaceae > Amycolatopsis > Amycolatopsis sp. lyj-84. Next base: position 504,977 of record NZ_JAJPWO010000003.1, on the reverse strand, counting down.
GTTCTGGGGCGGGACCGACATCGACCTGCGGCACGCGCGCTTCGCCGAGAAGAACACGACGATCACCGCGGTCGCGATCATGGGCGGGATCGACATCGTCGTGCCCGACGACATCAACGTGGACGTCACCGGAATCGGCTTCATGGGGGCTTTCGAGCTGGAGGACCGCGCGGGCACGCCCGCCGCGCCGCCGACCGCCCCGACGGTGAAGATCACCGGACTGGCGTTCTGGGGCGCCGTCACCGTCGTACGGAAGTCACGTAAGAAGGACACACCTGAACTCGAAGGCTGAGCCGAACCAGGGGGACCGTCTGATGCGCCGAAGTTTCGTAGCGATCGCTTGTGCCGCACTGCTTTCCGTCACCGCCTTGCCCGCGGCGGCCGCCGGGAAGGCCGACCCGCGCCAGGCCGCGATGGACGCGGCGGTCGCCGCGGGCATCCCGGGCATGGTCGCCGTCGCCGACGGTTTCCGCGGGGTCAGCGGCGTCGCGGACATCACCCGGCCCGGTAAGCCCACCGCGTCGGGACGCTGGCGGATCGCCAGTGTTTCCAAGGTGTTCGTCGCCACCCTGGTCCTGCAGCTCGTGGCCGAAAAGCGCGTCGGGCTGGACGAGCCCGTGCAGCGCTACCTGCCGGGGCTGCTGCCGTACCCGGAACCGATCACCGTCCGCCAGGTGCTCCAGCACACCAGCGGCCTCCCGCGTGACCTGCTCCCCGAGGACTCCTGGGCGACGGGGCCGGAGATCGACACCGAGCGCTTCGAGCATTTCGACAGCGACGACGAGATCCGTCTGAGCACGTCGAAGCAGCCACTGCAGTTCAAGCCCGGAACGAGCTGGGCGTACTCCAACACCGGCTACAACGTCCTCGCCCTGCTGGTCGAGAAGACCACCCGGAAGCCTCTCGAACGAGTGCTGGCCGAGCGCATCACCGGGCCGCTGCACCTGCGCGACACCTCGCTCCCCCGCGACTTCCCGTTCCTGATCGGCGCGGCCGCCCGCGGCTACGAGCAGCTGTACGACGCGCCGCGCGGCCTCACCGACGTCACCACCTACAACTACTCGCGCTACTACGGCGCGGGAGGCATGGTGTCTTCGGGCGCCGACCTCAACCGCTTCTTCGAGGCCCTGCTGGGCGGCCGTCTGCTGCCCGCCGACCTGCTCGCGCAGATGAAGAAGACGGTCCCGGCGGCCGGCATGGAATACGGCCTCGGCCTGATGAAGCTGAACCTCAAGGAACTCGGCGCCTGCGCGGAGGACATCACCATCTGGGGCCACGGCGGCGACCTGCCGGGCTTCAACACCCTCAGCTTCCACGACGAATCCGGCAAGAACATCTCCACGCTGGCCACCGTGGACCTCACCGCGTCGCCGGACGCCTCGCTCAAGCGTCAGCTGCCGATGGTCAACGAGTTCTGCACGCCGGTGATCCCGGTCAAGGCCGCCGCCCAGGCCCCGGTGCCCAGCTTGTAGGCCGCCTACACTCACCCGTATGACAGCTACGACCAGCTCGTCAGCGGCGACGGCTACCCCGGCGCCGCTGACGGACGCGACTCGCGACGAGGCGAGCCTGCGCCGGTTCCTGCACGGGCTGCCCGGCGTCGACCAGGTCGGCGTCGAGCAACGGGCAGCGGGCCTCGGCACGCGCAGCATCAAGAAGGCCGCCAAGCTCTGGGCGATCGACACCGCCATCTCGATGGTCGACTTGACGACCCTCGAAGGCGCCGACACGCAGGGGAAGGTCCGCGCGCTCGCCGCGAAGGCCAAGCGGCCGGACCCGGAACGGCCGGACACGCCGCAGGTCGCGGCCGTCTGCGTGTACCCGGACATGGTCGAGACGGCTGTCGAGGCCCTGCGCGGTACCGGCATCCACGTCGCGAGTGTGGCCACCGGGTTCCCAGCGGGCCGCACCAGCCGTGAGATCAAGCTGGCCGACACCAAGATCGCCGTCGACGCCGGTGCCGCCGAGATCGACATGGTGATCGACAGGGGCGCGTTCCTGGAGGGCCGTTACCTGGCGGTCTTCGAGGAGATCCAGGCGATCAAGGCCGCCTGTGGCAGCGCGCACCTCAAGGTCATCCTCGAGACGGGCGAGCTGGCCACCTACGACAACGTCCGCCGCGCCTCCTGGCTCGCGCTGCTGGCGGGCGGCGACTTCATCAAGACCTCCACCGGCAAGGTCTCGCCCGCCGCGACGCTGCCGGTCACCCACGTGATGCTGCAGGCCGTCCACGACTGGTTCGCCCAGACCGGTGAACTGCGCGGCGTCAAACCCGCCGGTGGCATCCGGACGACCAAGGACGCGATCAAGTACCTGGTCGCGGTGCACGAGGTCGCCGGCGAGCAGTGGCTGACCCCGGATCTGTTCCGGTTCGGCGCGTCCAGCCTGCTCAACGACCTCCTGCTGCAGCGCCGCACCCAGGCCGACGGCCACTACAGCGGCCCCGACTACGTCACGGTGGACTGATCCATGGGCATCTTCGAGTACGCGCCCGCGCCCGAATCGCGCGACCTCGCGAACCTCAAACCGCACTATCGGCCGTTCGTCAACGGCGAGTTCGTCGACGGCTCCGGTGAGCCGCTCAAGACGATCAACCCGGCCACCGAAGAGGTGCTCGCCGAGGTCGGCACCGCGTCGGTGTCCGATGTGGACACCGCGGTCAAGGCCGCGCGCAAGGCGTACACAGGCGTCTGGTCCAAGATGCCGGGCTCCGAACGCGCCAAGTACCTGTTCCGCATCGCGCGCCTGATCCAGGAGCGCTCGCGGGAGCTGGCGGTGCTGGAGAGTCTCGACAACGGCAAGCCGATCAAGGAATCGCGCGATTCCGACGTGCCGACGGCCGCCGCGCACTTCTTCTACCACGCGGGTTGGGCCGACAAGCTCGACTACGCGGGCTACGGCCCGAACCCGCGGCCGCTCGGCGTCGCGGGCCAGGTCATCCCGTGGAACTTCCCGCTGCTGATGCTGGCGTGGAAGATCGCGCCCGCGCTGGCCACCGGCAACACCGTGGTGCTCAAGCCCGCGGAGACCACGCCGCTGACCGCGCTCGTGTTCGCCGAGATCTGCCAGCAGGCCGAACTCCCGCCCGGCGTGGTCAACATCCTGCCCGGCGCCGGGGACATCGGTGCCGCGCTGGTGGGCCACGGCGACGTCAACAAGGTCGCCTTCACCGGATCCACCGACGTCGGCAAGGCCATTCAGCGCCAGGTCGCGGGCACGTCGAAGAAGCTCACGCTGGAACTGGGCGGCAAGGCCGCGAACATCGTCTTCGACGACGCCGCGCTCGACCAGGCCGTCGAGGGGATCGTCAACGGGATCTTCTTCAACCAGGGCCACGTCTGCTGCGCGGGCTCGCGTCTGCTGGTGCAGGAGTCCATCGCCGAGGAGCTGCTCGAAAAGCTCCGCTACCGCGTCTCGACGCTGCGGCTGGGCGACCCGCTGGACAAGAACACCGACATCGGCGCGATCAACTCCGCCGAGCAGCTCGCGAAGATCAAGGGCCTGGTGGAATCCGGCGACGCCGAGGGCGCGCAGCGCTGGACCAGCCCGTGCCCGGTGCCGGAACGCGGTTTCTTCTTCGCTCCCACGGTGTTCTCGGATGTCCAGCAGTCGATGCGCATCGCCCGCGAAGAGATCTTCGGGCCGGTGCTTTCGGTGCTGACCTTCCGCACGCCGGACGAGGCCGTGACGAAGGCGAACAACACGCCGTACGGGCTCTCCGCCGGTATCTGGACCGAGAAGGGCTCGCGCATCCTGTGGATGGCGAACCAGCTCCGCGCCGGCGTCGTCTGGGCCAACACGTTCAACCGCTTCGATCCCGCCGCGCCGTTCGGCGGCTACCAGGAGTCGGGTTTCGGCCGCGAAGGCGGACGCACCGGACTGGAGGCCTACCTCGATGTCTGACCGTATTTCGGTGGCGAAGACCTACAAGCTCTACATCGGCGGCAAGTTCCCGCGTTCGGAGTCGGGCCGGGTGTACCCGGTCACCGACAGCAAGGGCAAGTTCCTGGCGAACGCCTCGCACGCGTCCCGCAAGGACGTCCGTGACGCGGTTTCGGCCGCCCGCAAGGCTTTCGGCGGCTGGTCGTCGGCGACGGCGTACAACCGCGGCCAGGTGCTGTACCGGGTGGCGGAGATGCTGGAAGGCCGCCGCGAACAGTTCGTCGCGGAGGTTTCCGCGTCCGAGGGCGTGGCGGCGAAGAAGGCTCAGTCCCTTGTGGACGCCTCGATCGACCGCTGGGTCTGGTACGCGGGCTGGACGGACAAGATCGCGACCGTACTCGGCGCGGCCAACCCCGTCGCGGGCCCGTACTTCTCCTTCACCGTGCCCGAGCCGACCGGCGTCGTCGGCGTGCTCGCGCCGCAGCAGTCGTCGCTGCTGGGCCTGGTGAGCGTGCTGGCACCGGTGCTGGCCACCGGCTCGACCGCGGTGGTCGTCTCCAGCGCGGACCGGCCGCTGCCCGCGATCACGCTTTCGGAGGTCCTGGCGACGTCCGACCTGCCCGGCGGGGTCGCGAACATCCTGACCGGACGGGCGTCGGAGCTGGGTTCGTGGCTCGCCTCGCACGGCGACGTCAACGCCCTCGACCCGACCGGCGCGGAGCCGTCCGCGCGGGCGGACCTGGCGCGCGACGCCGCGGGCACCGTCAAGCGCGTCCTGACCGTGCCGGACACCGAACCGGACTGGACGGCCGACGCCGACATGGCGCGGCTGCGCCGGTACCTGGAGGCGAAGACCGTCTGGCATCCGCTGGGCGTCTGACCCCTGTACCCACCGCAATTGGTCCTCTAGTTGCGGTGGGTCACCCAGCGTCCAGCCGGATCTCACGCGAGTTCGGTCCCCAGACACGCGGGGTCGCGCCCTCCGGCGTGGCGCGGTTAGCGGGCTAAACGCGATCTAGGGGTCCAGGTCGGCGCCGGTCAGCACCCGGCCCGGAAGCGGCTCGTTCGAGCCGTCGGCCCGCAGCCCGTCGATCATGATCCCGATGCAGCGCCGGGTCGCCATCCGCGCGATCTCCTCGCCCTTGCCCGGCATCTGCCGCAGCACGGTCGCGAACAGGATCGCCACGTCGCCGGTCGCGACGTCCGGCCGGAGCCGTCCCTCCGCCTGTGCTCCCCGCACGAAGGCCTCCATCACCAGGAGCAACTCGTCACGCAGGGCCTTGATCGCGGGGTCGCTCGTGAGGATCACCAGCGCGCGGGGCGACACCATCGCGAGCTGAATGCTCAACTGCAGTTCCATCGACTGGTGCAGCAGCCGGATCAGGGCGTCCCAGTCAGAGGACTCCTGGTCCTTCGCGGCCTTCGCGTCCCTGAGCACCCGATCGAAGTTGTCGACGGCGACCGCGCGGATCAGCGCGTCCCGGTCCGGGAAACGCCGGTAAAGAGTGCCGACGCCGACACCCGCCGAGCGCGCGATCTCCTCCATCGGGACCTCGGCGCCCTGGGCGGCGAAGATCGTTCTCGCGGCGGCCAGGATCTGATCCCGGTTCCGGCGCGCGTCGGCGCGCAAGCGGGTCTCGGGGTCGGCAGTCATGGTCCTCGCCTCTCGAAGGTCCTTCAGGGCCGTGATTCTCGCACGTAAGGGCGTGCCCTTCACGCTTCCCGGGAAACCACCCCTTCGCGAGTGGACGACTTGTCTCCACTTGAGTACCTTGGAGTCATAAGCGGAATGAAACCATCCGCATACGTTTTGGGGCCTCCTGTCCGATATCGCCCGAACCCACCCGACACCCTGGGGAAGGACACCCGATGACTGACGTCGAGGAAACCACCGCAACCTTGCCGCTGGTACGTAAATGCCCGTTTTCGCCGCCTCCGGAATACGAGGCGCTTCGCACGGAAAATCCGGTTTCCCGGGTCGGTCTGCCGTCAGGCCAAACGGCGTGGGCGCTCACCCGGCTCGAAGACATCCGCGAAATGCTGAGCAGCCCGCACTTCAGTTCCGACCGGCTGGATCCGGCGTTCCCGATGATGGTCGCGCGCCAGATCCGGCGCGAGGACAAGCCGTTCCGCCCGTCCCTCATCTCGATGGACCCGCCGGAACACAGCCGGGCCCGGCGCGACGTCGTCGGGGAATTCACGGTCAAGCGGATGAAGGCACTGCAGCCGCGAATCCAGCAGATCGTCGACGAACACCTCGACGCCCTGCTCGCGGGCCCCAAACCCGCCGATCTGGTCCAGGCGCTTTCGCTTCCGGTTCCGTCGCTGGTCATCTGCGAACTGCTCGGTGTCCCCTATTCGGACCACGAGTTCTTCCAGGCCCGCAGCTCCAAGATGCTCAGCCGGGAGGTCAGCCCGGAAGACCGGCAGGCGGCGTTCGAGCAACTCGAGAACTATCTCGACGAACTCGTCACCAGGAAAGAAGCGAACGCCACCGAGGACGACCTTCTCGGCCGCCAGATCCTGAAGCAGCGGGAAGCAGGTGAAGGCGACCACGACGAACTCGTCAGCCTGGCGTTCCTGCTGCTCATCGCCGGTCACGAGACGACGGCGAACATGATTTCGCTCGGCACGGTGACCCTGCTGGAGAACCCCGAACAGCTGGCGAAGGTCAAGGCGGACCCGGACAAGACCCTCCCCGCGATCGAGGAGCTCCTGAGGGTCTTCACCATCGCCGAGACGGCGACCTCACGCTTCGCCACGGCGGACGTCGAGATCGGCGGCACGCTCATCCGCGCAGGTGAAGGCGTCGTCGGCTTGAGCAACGCGGGCAACCACGACCCGGACGGGTTCGAGAACCCCGACGCCTTCGACATCGAACGCGGCGCGCGGCACCACGTCGCGTTCGGGTTCGGCGTGCACCAGTGCCTCGGCCAGAACCTCGCGCGGATGGAACTCCAGATTGTTTTCGATACGCTGTTCAAGCGTATTCCGGGCATCCGGATCGCCGTTCCGGTCGACGAACTGCAGTTCAAGCACGATTCGACGATCTACGGCCTCCACGCCCTTCCGGTCACCTGGTAGGAGGAGCCATGAAGATCATCGCGGACACGGGCAAGTGCGTGGGCGCGGGCCAGTGCGTGCTCACCGACCCCGACCTGTTCGACCAGAGCGAGGACGACGGGACGGTCATCGTGCTGACCCCGGAGCCTGAAGGGGACGAGGCGGAAGAGAACGCACGCACGGCCGTGCACATCTGCCCCGGTCAGGCATTGTCACTCGCGTAAGACGAGGGTCTCGTGAGCGGTAAGGACGGCTAGACCGGACCGGCATTCGCTTAGCTAGCCCTGACCAGGGCGAGCGTGAAGGATTCGGGGCGTTGAGTGTCCCAATTCCTTCATCGTCGAGGGGTGTTCCGGTCTCGGAGCTTGATCAACGGAGGATTGGGGACACTCAACGTCCCCAATCCTCCGTTGACCAAGCCCAGACCATCCCCTCGCCCGTCGAGTGGGGAAGATTTGGGACGTTGAACGTCCCAAATCTTCCCCACTCGCCCACATCGGCAGCCAGAACAACTCACGAGGCGTTACTTGACCGCGCCCATCGAAAGGCCGCGGACGAGGTGGTTCTGCGCGATCCAGCCGACGATCATCACCGGCAGTGACGCGAGCAGGGCGGCCGCGGACAGCTGGGCCCAGTACAACCCCTCGCTGGTGATGAACCCGACCAGGAACACCGGCACGGTCCCGGCCCGCGCGGCGGTGAGGTTGACCGAGTAGAAGAACTCGGTCCACGAGAAGATCACGCAGATCAGCGCGGTCGCGGCCACCCCGGGCGCGACGACCGGCATGATGATCTTCCGCAACAGCACCGGCAGGGTCGCGCCGTCGATCCGGCCCGCTTCGATCATCTCGTGCGGCACTTCGAGGAAGAACGACCGCATCATCCAGATGGCCAGCGGCAGGTTCATTGACGTGTACAGGATGATCAGCGCCCACACGTTGTCCAGCAGCTGGGTGTTCTGCGAGATCACGTACAGCGGGATGATCGCCGCCACGATCGGCAGCATCTTCGTCGACAGGAAGAAACCGAGCGCGTTGCTCGTCCCCTTCACCGGCGCCAGCGACAGCGCGTACGCCGCCGGGATTCCCAGTAGAAGTACGAAAATCGTCGAAATGACGGTGACGAACGCCGAATTCGACAGGTACGGCAGGAATCCTCGTTCGAGCACCCCGGCGAACTGGTCGAGCGTCGGAGTGAAGAACAGCCGCGGCGGATCGGTGTAGGCGTCGGCCTCCTGTTTGAAGGCCGTCAGGATCATCCACAGCAGCGGGAACACGAACAGGATCGCGATCACCCAGGTCGCGACCGTCAGCGCGCCCGCGCCGAACCGGCCTTTCATTTCGCGCCTCCCTGCACCGAGAACGTGCGGAACATCAGCCGCAGCGCGAAGGTCGCGACGATCATCGTCAGGATCACGACGATCACGCCCATCGCGGACGACTGCCCGATGTCGAAACCTTGGAACGCCCGTTGGTAGATGTAGAAGGGCAGGTTCGTGCTCGCCGTGCCCGGACCGCCCTGGGTCATCAGGAAGATCGCGTCGAAGCTGTTCACGATGTAGATCGCGCCCAGCAACGTCGCCAGCTGCAGGAACCTGCTCAGATGCGGCAACGTGATCGCGGTGAACGTCCGCCAGCGGCCGGCGCCGTCGACCGACGCGGCCTCCAGGACGTCCTTCGGCTGGCTCTGCAGCCCGGCCAGGATCAGCAGCATCATGAACGGCGTCCACTGCCAGACGACCTGGGCCATCACCGCCGCGAGCGGGAACTCCGAAAGCCAGTCGACGTCCGTGCCGAACACGAAGTGCAGCAACCCGTAGGTCGGGTCGAACATCGTCGTCTTCCACAGCAGCGCGCCCGCCGCGGGCAGGATCAGGAACGGCGTGATCAGCAGCGTCCGGACCACGCCGCGGCCGAGGAACTTGCGGTCCAGCAGGATCGCGAGCCCCAGTCCGAGCAACAGGGAGAAGAAGACGCAGACGACCGTCAGCACGACGGTGTTCAGCAGCGCCCCGAGGAACGTCGAGTCCGCGAAGACGTCGATGTAGTTCTGCAGGCCGACGAAATGCCGCGAACCCGGCCGCACCAGGTTCCACGACTGGAACGAGTAGAACACCGTCAGCACGAACGGCAACTGCGTCACCGCGACGACGAACAGCAGAGCGGGCAACAACGGAAGCCGTCGTTTGAACGGCGTATCGGTGCCGCGTTTCGGCGGCGCCTTCTTGGTGTGGGCGGGTTCGGTGCGGGCAGGAGCGGAGATCGTGGACATCACTGCGCCTCCTGATACGACTTGCCGACGGTCTGCGCGTATTCCTGGGACTGCTTCAGCGCCTCGTCCACGGTGATCTGGCCCGCGATCGCCGCCGAAAGCTGCTGACTGACGCGAGTGCCGAGATCCTGGAACTCGGGGATGCCGACGAACTGGATCCCGGGGTAGGGCACCGGATTCGCCATCGCCTTCTGCTGGTTCGCGTCCGCGATCCCGTCCAGCGTCGGCTGCGCGTAGGCCTTGGCGGCCTCGCGATACTGCGGGATGTCGTAGGTCGACTTCCGCACGCCCGGCGGGACGCGGTTCCAGTCGCCGAACTCCTTGGCGACCCGCTGCACGTAGGCCTTGTCGGTCATCCAGGCCATGAACTTGAAGGCGGCGTCCTTGTCCTTGGCGACCTTCGGGATCGCCAGCGCCCACGTGTAGAGCCAGCCGCTCGCCTGCGTCTTCTCCACCGGCGCCGGGGCGTACCCGGACTTCCCGACGACCTTGCTCGCCGACGGGTCCTCGTTCGTGCCCGCCATGACCGTGGCGTCGTACCACATCGCGGCCTGGCCCTGGGTGTACCGCGTGCCGCATTCGGAGAAGCCCGCGCTCGACGCGCCGACCTCGCCGTGGTTCCGCACGAGGTTCACGTAGAACTCGGCGGCCGCCTTGAACTCGGGGCTGGTCAGCTTGGCGTTCCAGTCCTTGTCGAACCACTGCGCGCCGAAGGTGTTGGCGACCGTGGTGAACGGCGCGAGGCTCTCGCCCCAGCCCGGCTTGCCACGCAGGCAGATCCCGGCGAGCCCCTTCGACTTGTCGTCGAGTTTCGCGGCGTACTCGGCGATCTGCGACCACGTCGGCTTGGCGGGCATGGTGATCCCGGCCTGCTCGAACAGGTCCTTCCGGTAGGCCAGGAACGACGACTCGCCGTAGAACGGCACCGCGTACATCGATCCGTTGTGCGACAAGGATTCCTTGATGCTCGGGATGAAGTCGGCCGAGTCGTAGGCGGGGTTCGCCGCGATATGCGGCTCGAGGTTTTCGAGCCAGCCGTTCGCCGCCCACTGCGGGGCTTCGTAGTTGCTGATCATGACGACGTCGAATTCGCCGCCCTCGGTGGCCGTCGACGCGGTGATCTTCGCGCGTGCCTGGTTTTCGGGCAGCGACACGAACTTGAGGGTGACGCCGGGATTCGCCTTCTCGAACTCGCCGGAAAGCTCGATGGCGTCCTTCATCTGCGGGTTCGCGACGATCCCGACCACGAGCGTCCGGTCACCGGTCCCGAGCGCGCCCGCACCGGCGCAACCGGTGAGGGCCAGCGAGAGAACCGCGAGCAGAGCGACTGCTTTACGCACTTTCGCCTCCCGGTAAGACCTGCACCTTCAGGCCGGCGCCGCTGCGCATGAGGGCGAGCGCGTCGGGGTACTGCTCCAGCGGCAGCGTGTCGGTGAGCAGCGCGCCGGTGTCGACGGCGCCGTCGGCGACCAGATCGAGCGCGGCGCCGAAGCTGTTCATGACGGCCATCGAGCCGACGACGGTGATTTCGTCGTTGTAGATCCGGAACGGCGAAAGCGCGACGCGTGCTTCGGCGGGCGCGACCCCGAAGACCAGCAAGCGGCCTCCGCGCTGGAGGGAGTCGAAGGCGGCTTCGATGGCGGGCGCGGCGCCGGTGCAGTCCGCGGCGGCGTCGAACTTCTCGTCGTCCAGATCCTTCACGTCACCGGCGACCGCGACAGCGCCGAGGTCCTTGGCACGGCCGAGGCGGGAGGTGTTGCGGTCGACCACCGTCACGTGGGCGCCCGCACGCTGCAGCAACTGCTGCATGATCAGGCCCATCGTGCCCGCGCCGACGACGAGGAACCGCTCCCCCGCCTCGACACCGATCCGGCGCACGCCGTGGACCGCGCAGGAAACCGGCTCGACGAGCGCGCCCTGTTCCCAGGTCATCGTGTCCGGCATGCGATAGCAGTTCGCCGACGGAACGGCGACGTACTCGGCGAAAGCGCCGTTCACGGTGTCGCCGGTCGCATTCCAGTTCTCGCAGAGGTTGCCGCGGCCGGACCGGCAGGGTTTGCAGTAGCCGCAGAACAAGGACGGGTCGACGGCCACCCGGTCGCCGACCTTCCAGCCACCCGGCACGTCGGCGCCGAGTTCGACGATCTCACCGGCGAACTCGTGGCCGGGGACGATCGGATAGGGCGTCGGCGGGAAATGCCCGTCGGCGATGTGGAGATCGGTCCCGCAGATCCCGCAGGCGCCGACCTTGACGACGACCTGGCGATCCCCCGGTTTGGGATCGGGTACCTCGCCGACCCTGATCTCACCGGGCTTGTCCACGATCGCGGCACGCATGCCAGTTCCTCTTCTCTCCGCTCATTTGAGCGGGGTGGGCCCATGCTTCGGACTGCATGTCAGCGCTGTTAATGCACCAGCATGGTGAACTTTTCCCAGTTGTTACGTCAACCTTTCGGGTGGATTTCGCGCTATAGTGCTCAAATGAGCGGTAAGAAGCAGAGGCCCGGCCTGGTGGAGTCACTGCGCCTGGCCGCGGTGGCGCGGCGGTTCTACGAGCAGGGCGCCTCGAAACTCGAGATCGCCGACGAGTTCGGCATCAGCCGGTTCAAAGTCGCCCGGATGCTCGACACGGCCAGGGAGAGCGGCATCGTCAAGGTCGAGTTCCGGCTGCCGGCGCCGGTCGATCTCGTGCTGTCCGAAGAGATTCGCGCCGCGTACCGGCTGGACCGGGTGCTCGTGCTCGAACGAGCACCGGAACCGGAATCGCGCGAAGTGGCCCGGCGGAAGATCGGCACGCTCGCGGCCCGGCTCCTGACCGAGATCATCACTCCCGGCGACGTTCTCGGCCTGTCGTGGGCACGTTCCGTGAACGCGATGACCGAAGCGATCCAGTCGCTGCCGAAATGCCCGGTCGTGCAACTGTGCGGGGTGCAGGCGGGAATGGACATGCGGGACCGTTCGGTGGAGACGGTCAGCCGGGTCGCGTCGGTCTCCGGCGGGCAGGCGTACCCGATCTTCGGACCGCTCGTCCTCCCCGACCGCCGCACCACCGAGACGCTGCGCAGGCAGCCGGGGATCGCGGAAACCTTCGGGCAGTTCAAGAACCTGACCAAGGCCGTCGTCAGCATCGGCGCGTGGAAGCCCGAGGAATCGACGGTTTACGACGCGCTCGACGAAACGGAGCGGAGCGCCATAGCGAAACGAGGTGCCAAAGCGGAGGTTTCCGCGCGCCTGTTCGACGCCGACGGGACACCGATGTCGACCGGGCTGGCCCACCACGTGCTGGCCATAAGCGCCGAAGAACTCCTGGCGGTCCCCGAGGTGATCGCGCTGGGCTACACGGAGCCGAAGGCCGAAGCGATAGACGCCGTCCTGCGCTCCGGCATGGTCTCGACACTGATCACCGACGCCGCCGCGGCCGTCCCGCTCCTCAAGCTGGCCGAGGCTCGCCCGCCCGCTTAGCCGCCTCGTCCTGCGCCGCCATCACCTCGTCACCGTGACGGAAGGCCCACTCCCCGAAGGCCTCGATGGGCGCCAGCAAGGTGGTCCCGAGGTCCGTCAGCGCGTACTCGACCTTCGCCGTCCGGCCACAGTCACGCCTGCTGACCAGGCCGTTGAACTCCAGCCGCCGGACAGTCTCCGTGAGCACCTTCGTACTGATCCCGCCGAGCCGTCGCCGCAACTCGGCCGGGCGGAGCGCGCCGTCCCGCAGGGCCCAGAGAACGACGGGATTCCACGTGTTCGCCATCAGGTCGAAGGCCAGCCGGGCACGGCAATCGGCGAGGAAGACGTCGTTCATGGGACCTCCGGTAACCACTTGGTACCCGCGCGGCTTTCTACCGTCGTGCTGTAACTCGATCTTAGGGAGCGGCACAATGCGTATCGGTATTTTCGGCGCGGGTGGGATGGCGGAAGCGCTCGGGGGCCAGTGGACGGCGGCGGGGCACGAGGTGATGGTCGCCGCGCGCGACCGGGCCAAGGCCGCCGCGATCTCCGCCCGAGTGGGCACCTGGGCGGAAGCCGCCGCCGCGAGCGAGGTGATCCTGCTCGCCGTTCCCGCCGACGCGGTGACGGAAGTCGTTGCCGCCGCGGGGAATCTCGCCGGGAAGGTGCTGATCGACTGCACCAACGCGGTCGGCCCCGGCGCCGTGCTCACGATCCCCGACCAGGCCGCGCGCATCGCTCTCGCGGCAGGAGACGCGCACGTGGTCAAGGCGTTCAACCTGTGTCACGTCGACGTCTGGCGGATGACTCCCCCGGCGTTCGGCGGCCGCCCGCTCGCGGTCCCGCTCTGCGGCCCGCCGGAGGCAGTCGGGGTGGTGAGCTCCCTGGTCCGCGACATCGGGTGCACGCCACTGAACGCCGGCGGGCTCGACCGGGCGCGGCTGATGGAGGCGATCATGGCGTTCATGGTCGGGCTGTGGTTCGACGGCCACGACGCCCAGGCCTGTTTCCCTCCCCTTCCGGCCTGATCTCAGGGTCGCCCCGGATGTGCCGGGCCGGGTGCGCACGCGAATGTGTACGGCATGGCGAAGAAAACCTGGCGACAGCTGACCGTTTGGCTGCACGTCGTCTCTTCGGTGGGCTGGATGGGACAGGCCTTGGCGCTGTTCACCCTCCTGGCGATCGGGCGCACCACCGACGACGGCGCGATCCGCGTCGCGGCGACGTCCATGGCGCACGAGATCGACTCGCTTCTCCTGGCACCGCTCGCCAACGCGTCGGCCTTCACCGGCTTCATGCTCGCCGCGACGACGGCGTGGGGTTTCACCCGGCATTGGTGGGTGCTGGCGAAGTTCGTGATCACGCTCGTGCAGCTCTACGCCGGGATCTTCCTGCTGTCGGGCGCTTTGCGGGACTCCGTCGTGGCGGCGAGGGCCGGTGATCCGGCGCCCGCGTCGGTGGCGCTGGTGGCGGGCACCGCGCTGATGGCGAGCGCGCTGGCGTTCCAGGCGTGGCTTTCGGTGGCGAAGCCGTGGGGCAAGGCCCGGACCGGACCGAAACTGCCGACGGCGCCGACGTGGATGTTCGTCGCCGCCGTCGCCGCGCCGCTCGCCGACATCACGGTGGGCCTGATGCTCGGGTACCCGTTGCCGGCGCTCTCGCTGATCGTGCTGATCGTGCGGCTGGTCCAGCGCCGCCGGGAGCTGAAGGACGCCTTCCCCTCATCCCACGCGGTGAAGGGCGCTTTCCCCACATGACATGCGGGGAAAGTCCCCTTCAGCCCCCGAGCCGGTCCACCGCCGTGATCCGGATGACCGCCGCACCGGCTTCGTCCGAAGCGGCCAAGTCGACCTCCGCGCTGATGCCCCAGTCGTGATCGCCCGCCGGATCGTCGAAGATCTGCCGCAGCCGCCAGACCTCCGCCTCCTTCTCGATGATCAGCAGCTGCGGCCCGCGGGCGTCCGGCCCGATGCCGAGCGTTTCGTGCTCGTCGAAGTAGTCCTCGATGGCGTCTTCCCACGCGTCCGCGTCCCAGCCCGACGCCGCGTCCAGTTCACCGAGCGCCCAGAAGGACCGCCGCGACGCCAGCTCGACCCGCCGGAACAGCTCGTTCCGCACGAGCACCCGGAAGGCCCGCTCGTTCCGCGTGACCGCGGGCGGTTCGGACGGCGGCCGGACCGAAACCGGACCCTCTTCTTCGGGATGCCGCAAGGCTTCCCATTCGTCCAGCAGGCTCGAGTCGACCTGGCGCACCAGTTCACCCAGCCATTCGATGAGGTCCTGCAGCCCCTCGGTCTTGGCCTCGTCGGGAACCGTGTGCCGGAGCGAGTCGTAGGTGTCGGTGAGGTACCGCAGCACCAGCCCTTCCGAGCGGGCGAGCTGGTAGAACCCGATGTACTCGACGAAGTTCATCGCGCGCTCGTACATGTCGCGCACGACGGACTTCGGCTTGAGCTCGTAGTCGTCGACCCACGGATGTCCTTGCCGGTAGCGGGAATACGCCGCTTCCAGCAGTTCCTCCAGCGGCTTCGGGTACGTGACGTTCTCGAGCAGTTCCATCCGCTCGTCGTACTCGATGCCTTCGGCCTTCATCGCCTGCACGGCCTCGCCGCGCGCCTTGAACTGCTGCTGCGAAAGGACCGGACGAGGATTGTCCACTGTGGATTCCACAATGGACACGACGTCGAGCGGATAGGACGGCGATTCGACGTCGAGCAGTTCGATCGCGGCCAGCGCGAACGGCGAAAGCGGCTGGTTCAGCGCGAAGTCGAACTGCAGGTCCACGGTGAGCCGGACGATCCGGCCCTGCTCGTCGGGTTCGTCGAGCCGTTCCACGACACCGGCCGCGAGCAGCGCGCGGTAGATCGCGATCGCGCGCAGGATCAGTTTCCGCTGAGCGGGACGGTCGGAATGGTTGCCCTCCAGCAGATGCCGCATCGAATCGAACGCGTTGCCCGGCCGGGAGACGACGTTCAGCAGCATCGAGTGGCTGACGTGGAAGCTCGAAGTGAGCGGTTCCGGTTCGGCCGCGATCAGCCGGTCGAAGGTGCTCTCCGTCCAGTTGACGAACCCTTCGGGCGCCTTCTTGCGGACGATCTTCTTTTTCTTCTTGGGATCGTCGCCCGCCTTCTCCAGCGCCTTGGCGTTTTCGACGACGTGGTCCGGTGCCTGCACGACGACGTACCCGTCGGTGTCGTAGCCTGCCCGGCCCGCGCGTCCGGCGATCTGGTGGAACTCACGCGCCTTGAGGTGCCGCTGCCGCACTCCGTCGTACTTCGTCAGCGCGGAGAAGACCACTGTGCGGATAGGTACGTTGATGCCGACGCCGAGCGTGTCGGTTCCGCAGATCACCTTCAGCAGCCCGGCTTGCGCGAGCTGTTCGACCAGGCGCCGGTACTTCGGCAGCATCCCGGCGTGGTGCACGCCGATACCGTGCCGGACCAGCCGCGACAGCGTCTTCCCGAACCCGGCGGCGAAGCGGAAATCACCGAGCAGCTCGGCGATGGCCTCCTTTTCCGCCTTGGTGGTGACGTTGATGCTCATCAGCGTCTGCGCGCGCTCGATCGCCGCCGCCTGCGAGAAGTGCACGACGTAGACCGGCGACTGACCGCCGTTGAGCAGCTCGGACATCGTCTCGTGCAACGGCGTCAGCGCGTAGCGGAAGGTGAGCGGCACGGGCCGCTCCGCCGAAGTGACCACCGCGGTCGGCCGCCCGGTCCGGCGGGTGAGGTCCTTCTCGAAGAACGAGACGTCGCCGAGTGTCGCCGACATCAGCACGAACTGCGCCTTCGGCAGTTCCAGCAGCGGCACCTGCCACGCCCAGCCGCGGTCGGGCTCGGAGTAGAAGTGGAACTCGTCCGCGATGACCTGGCCGACCGGCGCGTCGGCACCGAACCGCAACGCCATGTTCGCCAGGATTTCCGCCGTGCAGCAGATGATCGGCGCGTCGGCGTTCACCGCGGAGTCGCCGGTCATCATGCCGACGTTCTCCGGGCCGAAGATCTCGATGAGCTGGAAGAACTTCTCCGAGACGAGAGCCTTGATCGGGGCCGTGTAGTAGCTGCGGCGGCCGTACGCGAGCGCGGTGAAGTGGGCCCCGACGGCGACCAGGCTCTTCCCGGACCCCGTCGGCGTCGACAGGATCAGGTTCGCGCCGGAGACCACTTCGATGATGGCCTCCTCCTGCGCGGGGTACAGCTCTAACCCGCGCTCGGCCGTCCAGGTGGAGAAGGCTTCGAACAGCGAGTCGGGGTCGGGATCCGCAGGCAGGAGGTCTGTAAGAGTCATCAGAGGACCTATCGTGCCATCCGTTGGTCGCTTCTTGCCCAGGGGTGATCGCGCCCATCGGTGGAAACCCGTAGGCTTCGCGGTACCGCGCACCCACCGGGCATGACATCATCCGGCCGCGCGTACACGGGCGGTAATCCGAGAGGGCTAAGGAATGGCACAGGACATCATCCCGATCGAACTCGGCCTGCCACAGGGTGACGTCGTCACTCTCTGGGCGCCGCGCTGGCGGGAAGACGGCGAGGAGTGGGAAGCCTTCCTCGGCGACGAGGAAGACCTGTACGCCTTCCCCGACGCCGCGCATCTCGCCGCGTTCGTGCGGACTTCGGAGCAGCACGACCTGCTCGACCACCCCGCGTGGGAGGTCGTACCGGCGCTGAACGTCCCCGAGCTGATCCCGGACGACGACCACACCTACGACCTGGTGGGTGTCCCCGAGCTCGTCGCCGAGAAGCCGGACCAGTGGACGCTGGGCGAGCTGGCCGAGATCATCGGCATCGTGCGTTCGCTCGCGGACGTGTGCGAGCTCGAAGACGTCCACGAGGTCCTGGACGCGCACGAGAGCTTCTCGCTGCTGGATCAGGGCACGCTGCCCTTCTCCGGCCGCGACGGCGAGCGCCTCTGGGCCGACCTCTCGCAGGCCGTCTCCGAGAAGTGGGACATCGTGCTCGACGCGATCGACGGTCTCGTGACCGCGCCCGACGTCGACGAGAAGCTGCTGGAGCAGACGGCGGAGGAGCTCGCGACCTTCCTCGCGGAGTCCGCCGAAGCCGAGGCCGCCGCCGCTGACGACGAGGACCTCGAAGACGTCGACGCGGACGATGACGAGGAAGACGACGAGCCCGTCGGCTTCTGGGGCGAGGTCGGCATCGACCCGATCAAGATCATCACCTCCGGCGCCGAGTACTACACCCTGCGCTGCTATCTCGACGACAAGCCGATCTTCCTCGGCAGTGAAGGCGAGATCGACGTCTTCTCCTCCGAGAAGGCCCTGATCCGCGCGATCGCGGACGGCAAGGAGCTGGCGGACAACGATCTCGCCCAAGTGTCCACTTGGGACGAGGTGACCACGAAGGCCACCGCGGGCGAGCTCGAGATCGAGGTCGACACCGAGAACACCTACGTGCTGACCGGGATCGCCGACGACATCGCCGAAGGGCCCGAGTCGATCGACCCGACCCAGCTGGAGCTGGCCGTCGAGCTGATCACCGACGCCGCCGAGTGGGCCGAGGACGACAGCGTCGAAACCGCGCTGGCCGCCAACGAAAGCCTCGGCTGGCTGGTGTCGTTCGTGCTGCGGCCGGACCCCACTCGCCTCGAGCCGAGTGCCCCGTTCGACGCCGAGCAGTCCGAGTGGCGCAAGCTCGTCGAGACCTTCGAGAACCGCCTCACGGTCGTCTGATCCACCCGCGAAAGGGCCCCTCAGGTTCGTCCTGAGGGGCTCTTTTCGTCTTTGACGGGCACCAGCGCGATGGCCAGCACCGGGAAGACCGCGGCCACGCAGAACGCCAGGGCGTACCGCGAATCGCCGATCACGAGGCCCAGCATCGGCGGGGTCAGCGCGGCGGCGATGTTCTGGCCGGTGTTCTGCGTGCCCATCGCCCGGCCCGCCCACGCGAGCCCGGCCATCTCCGCCGACGCGGTGAAGCCGAGTCCGTTGTCGGACACGGTGATCACCGCGGCCAGGACGAGCGCGAGCAGCACCAGCCACGGGCCCGTCGCGTCCCCGAGCGCGACCAACAGCATCACCGCGGCACTCGCGATCGCGAGTTGCCGCATCGGCCGCAACCGGCTGCCGACGCGGTCGGACCAGCGGCCCGAAACGAGCCTGCCCAGCGCGCCGAGGATCTGCACGGCCCCGACGAACCAGCCCGCCGACGCGGCCGTCCAGTGATGCATGGTCACCAGGTACACCGGCGTGAACGCGGAGACGGTGAACTGCGGGACGACGAGCAACGCGCTCGCGCCGTGGACCCGCCACAACGCCGGCTTCCGGTACGGCGACGGCGGCTTCTCCCCCGTGCCCGCCCCGGTCTCCGGACGCGGCGGGTCGACCAGCAGCCAGGCGACGAGCAGCGCGACGACGATCGCGGCCAGCGCGGGCAGCATGAGCGAGACCTGGAAACCCCAGCGATCCGCGAGCGGCGGGAGGCCGAACGCGGCGACGCCCACCCCGAGCGGCTGGGCCATCTGGCGGATGCCCATCGCGAAGCCCCGTTCGGCCGGGCCGAACCAGCCGAGGACGGCCCGGCCGCTCGCGGCGTTCACTGACGCGGTGCTCGCACCGGCGAGCAGGAACACTCCAAAGAGGATCCCGAGCGAGTGGTCACCGGCGGCCGCGTACACGAGGAGTAACCCCGAGACGCCCAGTCCGAGCGCCATTACCAAACGCTCTCCGTAACGGTCCGCGGCCGCACCCCACAGGATCAAGGTGAACAACAGGCCAAGACTCGGCGCCGCGACCACCGTTCCCGCTTCGGCGAGGCTGAGGCCCTCCGCACGCTGCATGGACGGCACCAGGAACGGGATCCCGTAGAGGAACGAACAGCTCGCGGTCTGCGCGGCGAGGCCGAGCGCGAGGATGAGCCAGCGTCGTTTTCCGCCGATCCCCACGTCCATGACCTGCGCCATCGTCGCCACCGTTCCACTATTTGGGAAAGTTCTCCTATATAGTGAAATATAGTTGGCTATGCTAACGAACGCAACCGCCCCTCGGGCGTCAGCGCAGCGCGGCGTACCCGGGCTTGATGACCGTGTTGATGATGTCGAGCCGCTGGTCGAAATCGAGGAACGCGGATTTCATCGCATTGATGGTGAACCACTCGAGATCGGCCAGCCCGAAGCCGAAGGCCTCGGCCAGCGCGGCGAATTCGCTGGTCATCGAGCAGCCGCTCATCAGCCGGTTGTCGGTGTTGACGGTGACCCGGAAGCGCAGCCGGGCGAGCAGGCCGATGGGATGCTCGCCGAGCGAGCGCACCGCTCCCGTCTGGACATTGGACGTGGGGCAGATCTCCAGCGGGATCCGGCGGTCGCGGACGTAGGCGGCCAACCGTCCCAAATGGACCGTGCCGTCACTGTCGGTCTTGATGTCGTCGACGATGCGCACACCGTGGCCGAGCCGCTCCGCGCCGCAATGCTGAATCGCCTCCCAAATGGACGCGAGCCCGAACGCCTCCCCGGCATGAATGGTGAAATGCGCATTATTCGTCCGCAAAAACTCGAATGCGTCGAGATTTCTGGTAGGCGGAAATCCGTCTTCCGGTCCGGCGATGTCGAACCCGACGACGCCGGCGTCGCGGTAGCGGACGGCGAGACCGGCGATCTCGAGCGCGCGGGCGTGCTGGCGCATCGCGCAGAGCAACGTCCCGACCCGGATCCGGCCGCCCGCGGCCGCCACTCTCCGTTCACCTTCCGCGAACCCGGCCTGAATAGCCTCGACCACCGCATCGAGTGACAGCCCGCGTTCGACGAAGAGTTCGGGGGCATAGCGCACCTCGGCGTACACGACCCCGTCGGCGGCGAGGTCTTCGACCGCTTCGGCGGCCACTCTGACCAGCGCTTCCTCGGTCTGCATCACGCCGCAGGTATGCGCGAACGTCTCAAGGTACGAGACGAGAGAGCCGGAATCAGCGGCGTCGCGGAACCATCGGCCGAGGTCGACGGGATCACTGGTGGGCAAGGCGGTGTACCCGGTCAGGTCGGCGAGTTCGGCGACCGTCGCGGGACGCAAGCCGCCGTCCAGGTGGTCGTGCAGGAGGACCTTGGGAGCGCGGGTCAGTACCGCCTCCGGGATGCGGGAACTGGTGCTTTCAGAGGACATACGTAACGGTAACCAGGCTGTCATTCCCCTACATGGAGGTAACTCTCCGGCGCCGGTTAACCCTCAGCTTTGTCGATCACGGGCTGAATCGGCCATCAGGGCAGAGCTCGGCATTGTCCGATACCCGGGGGCCATACGCACAGCAATTTCGCAATGGATAAGCTTCACGTCACGTCCCTCCCATTTCCCCGCCCACGAAGGACACCGCAGTGACCACTGACAACCACATTGCAGCCCCGTCCTTCGACCGGATGCGCAACATGCTGGTGCGCGCGGCCGAAGTGCGTGAGAGCGAACAGCAGCAGATCTTCGACGCGCTCGACGACATCTACGCACGTCTGGCGCCGGTCGACTCCCTCGGCGCGGTCCGCAAGCGCCTCTCGGAGATGCCCGACCGCACCGAGACCAGCGTGCTCGCCGAGCGCCTCGACGAGACCATGTCGCGGCTCGAAGCGCAGGACACCGCGATCGCCGCGCTGACCCGCGCCGTCGAAAGCATCGTCGACAAGCTCGCCAAGCCCTTCGCCCAGCTCGACGGCCGCCTCGACGGCATGGCCGCGAAGTTCGAAGGCGTCGCGGGCCGGATGGACGGGCTCGAGGACAAGCTCCAGAACATCCACCGTCGTCTCGACGAGCTCGGCTCGCACCTGGACAAGCAGGACGTGAAGACCGACTCGCTGCCCCAGTCGGTGATCGGCCCGGTGCGCGAGCGCGTCGAGCAGGCCGAGTCGGTCCTGCGCGACCGCGTCGACACCGTCGACCGCGAGCTGCGCACCCGCGTCGAGAACCTCGACAAGGCCACCAAGGAAAGCCTCACCGCGAACACCGAGGCGCTGAAGACCGCGCTGACCGAGACCGGCGAGATGATCGACGCCTCGGAGCGCCTCGACGGCCTCGGCGACCGCCTCGAGAAGGTCACCTCGCGGCTCGACGACCTGGCCGAGCGGCTCGACAAGGTCGAGGACGGCTTCACCGGGCGCCTCGGCGACCTCGACGGCTCGATCCGCAGCGGTCTGTCGAAGGTCGAGAGCACGCTGCAGAAGCAGCCGGACACCGACTCGGTCGACACCCTGGTGCGCAAGAGCAACGACGAGTCCGTGCGCCGCATCGGCGGTCAGCTGGACGAGGCCATGGCGACCTTCGCGGAGCTGATGCTCGGCGGCGGCCCGGCCGTGCAGCAGATCTCCCCGCCGCCGCCCGCCCCGCGTCAGCCGCGCCGCAGCTCGCGCAACGGCCGGGCTCCCAAGGCGGCCGACGCCAAGGCCAAGGCCGACGGCACCGACGAGACCACCGACTGACGTCTCGCCCCTTCCGCGTTAGTCCTCTAGTTGCGGTCGTTCGTACTACGCACCTCCGCAACCAGAGGACCACACGCGACTCGCCCCTTAGCGCATGAAGGCCCCCCTCCCACGGCTCAGCCACGGGAAGGGGGCCTTCACGCTTCCCGCCCCTCGCGCCCCCTCCGCCCACCTGCGTTTAGCCCCCTAATCGCGATCCGGTGCCCTAGCCCGGCACGTCGCGTTTAGCGGGCTAAACGCGATCCGAGCGGGGGGGGTGGGCACTCCGCGCCCGCGACCGCCTCGCGATCAGTGCCCGCCGCAAGTAGTCCTCTAGTTGCGGTAGTGCGTAATACCAACTACCGCAACTAGAGGACGAAGCTCGGTCAGGAGGGGCGCACGGTCTCCAGGACGAGCGGAGCGGAGGCCGGGGCCTCGGAGCTGACCGCGTAGGCGTCAGCGAGCGCAGCGAGAGCCGAAGGAACCGCATCAGGCGTGTCGGTGTGCAGCTCCAGCAGCGGCTGCCCGGCCGCCACCTCGTCGCCCGGCTTCGCCAGGCACAGCACACCCGCCGCGGCCTGCACCGGATCCTCCTTGCGCGCCCGCCCGGCCCCGAGCCGCCAAGCGGCGACCCCGACCGAATAGGCGTCCAGGGAAGACAAGACACCATCCGCGGGCGCCTCCACGACATGGACGTGCCGAGGCCGCGGCAGCGCGGCCTCCGGATCCCCGCCCTGAGCGGAGATCATCCGGCACCAGGTCTCGTACGCCTGCCCGGACGCGAGCACCGCGGCCGGGTCCACATCGGACAGACCTGCCAACGCCAGCATCTCCCTGGCCAAAGCCACGGTCAGCTCGACGACGTCCGCCGGGCCACCGCCGCGCAGGACCTCGACCGACTCCGCGACCTCGATCGCGTTGCCGACGGCGTATCCCAACGGCACGTTCATGTCCGTGATCAGCGCCGTCGTCGCGACGCCGTGCGCGGTCCCGATCTCCACCAGCGTCCGCGCGAGTTCACGGGCCTGCGGCAGCGTCTTCATGAACGCGCCCGACCCGGTCTTCACGTCGAGCACGAGACCGGCCGAGCCTTCCGCGATCTTCTTGCTCATGATCGAACTCGCGATCAGCGGGATCGACTCAACCGTCGAAGTCACGTCCCGCAGCGCGTACAGCTTCTTGTCCGCGGGAGCCAGCCCGGACGTCGCCGCGCAGACCACCGCGCCGACCTCGTCCAGCTGCCGGATGATCTCCGACGTCGACAAAGCGGCACGCCAGCCCTGAATCGACTCCAGTTTGTCCAGCGTCCCGCCTGTGTGCCCGAGCCCGCGCCCGGACAGCTGCGGCACGGCCGCCCCGCACGCCGCCACGAGCGGCGCCAGCGGAAGCGTGATCTTGTCGCCGACACCGCCCGTCGAATGCTTGTCGATCGTCGGACGGCTGACCTTCAGGTCCAGCCGCTCCCCCGACTCGATCATCGCCCCCGTCCAGCGCGAGATCTCGCCCGAGTCCATCCCCCGCAGGAAGATGGCCATCGCGAGCGCGGCCATCTGCTCCTCGGCGATGTCCCCGCGCGTGTACGCGTCGATGGTCCAGTCGATCTGCTCGTCGCTGAGCCGTCCGCCGTCCCGCTTCGCGCGGATGACGTCGACGGCGGCGAACGCGCTCATTTGTTCTCCGGCAGATCGTCGGGCCCGAAAGCGTCCGGCAGCACCGACGACATCGGCAGGATGCCGCTCGGGGTGTCCACCAGGCAGTCCGCGCCGCCGTGCTCGAACAGGATCTGACGGCAGCGCCCGCACGGCATCAGCAGATCGCCTTCGCCGCTGCGGCACGCGACGGCGACGAGCTTGCCGCCGCCGGTCAGCCGCAGCTGCCCCGCCATCGTGCATTCCGCGCACATTCCCAAGCCGTACGAAGCGTTTTCGACGTTGCAGCCGACGACGATCCGGCCGTCGTCCACCACACCCGCGACACCGACGTGCAGACCCGAGTAGGGCGCGTACGCCGACTTCGCCGCCTCGACGGCTTGAGCCCGCAGGGCTTCCCAGTCGTACTCCGCCATGTCAGTCCTCACCTCGCCGGTACAGTGCGCCGTCCGCCTTGGGCGGCCGTAGCCGCTGCGAAGCGACGGCCAGCACGATCAGCGTCACGAAGTGCGCGGTGTACGGGATGAGGTCGCCCGACAGGTCGTCGTTGGTCCAGTAGATCGCGTACAGCAGACCGGCGCCGGCGACACCGAGCGCGGAAGCGATCCACTGACGGCGGAACAACTGCACGACCACGATCACGGCGAGCAGGATCACCGCGCCGTACAGCAGCGCGAGCACCGCGGTCCCGCCACCGGAAAGCTGGAGCCCGTCCGCGTAGCCGAACAGCGCCGCGCCACCGAGCAGGCCACCCGGCCGCCAGTTGCCGAAGATCATCGCCGCGAGACCGATGTAACCGCGGTTGTTGGTCTGGTTCTCCAGATAGTCCGCCCCGCCGGCGAGCAGCACGAGCGACGCGCCACCCATCCCCGCCAGCCCGCCGGAGATGATCATGGCGACGTACTTGTGCGCGTACACGTTGACACCGAGGGACTCGGCCGCCACCGGGTTCTCACCGCACGACCGCAGCCGCAGGCCGAACCGCGTCCGCCACAGCACGAGGTAGCTGATCGGGACGAGCGCGATCGCGATCATCGTCAACGGCGCCACCTCGGTGATCAGGCCGTTGACGACCCCGGCGAGGTCGGACAGGAAGACACGCTGCATCTTCTCCAGGTCCGAAAGCCAGTCCGAGAGGAACGTCGCCGAGTAGGTGTCGAACTTCGGGACCGGCGGCGACTGGCGCGGGTTCCCCGAAAGCGGGGTGAACACCAGGTTCGCGAGGTACTTCGCGACGCCGAGACCGAGCAGGTTGATCGCCACACCGGAGACGATGTGGTTGACGTTGAAGGTCACCGTCGCGACGGCGTGCAGCAGACCGCCGAGCGCGCCGAACACGATCGCCGCGACCAGGCCCCACCAGACACCGCCGTAGTACGCGCCCCAAGCGGCACCCCAGGTGCCGAGGATCATCATGCCTTCGAGGCCGATGTTGATCACGCCCGCGCGTTCGGCCCAGAGGCCGCCGAGCGCGCACAGCAGGATCGGCAACGCCAGCCGCAGCGCGGTGTGCGCGGTGTTGGTCGAGGTCAGCGTGTTGACGCCGGTGGCGTACGAAGCGGCCGAAAGCACACCGATCGCGAGCAGACCCCAGATGGCGCCCTTGGCCCAGCCGGGAAGACGGCGCTTCTGCCGTTTCACCGGCATGGTGGTCCCGCCCGAGTTGGGCGAAAGAACGTCCGCGGTGGTCACACCGCACCTCCCTCGGACACGCTGGAACCCTTACCCGCCAGCGCGCGACCGACGCGTCGCTGTTCGGCGGCCAGGTCCGCGCGGCGCACGATCTCGTACGCGATGACGACCGACAGCACGATCACGCCCTGCATGATCACTGCGATCTCTTTGGACACGTTGATCTGCTCCAGCGAAACGGCGGACCGGTCGAGGAACGCCCACAGCAGGGCGCCCAGCGCGATCCCCGCCGGGTGGTTGCGCCCGAGCAGGGCGACCGCGATGCCGGTGAAGCCGTACATCTGGGTCGAGGTGATGCCGTAGGTGAAGTCGCGGCCGAGCAGTTCCGGCATCGCGATCAGACCGGCGACACCGCCGGAAAGCAGCATCGCGATCAGCGTCATCTTCTTGGCGTTCACGCCGCCCGCGGCGGCCGCCGTCGTCGATTCGCCGGAGGCCTTCAGCTCGAAGCCGAACCGGGTCCGGTTGAGCATGAACCAGTAGGCGGCGCCGATCAGGATCGCGATGAACACGAACCCGAACAGCTCACCGGAGCCGATCGGGATACCCGGGATCCGGCCGGTTTCGGCGATCTCGCGGGTGGCGATGTTGTTGCCGGTCTGCACGCCGAACTGGTCGGCGTTGACCAGGAACGCCACGATGCCACCGACGATCGCGTTCAGCATGATCGTCGAGATGACCTCGGAAACACCGCGGGTCACCTTCAGCACGGCCGGGATGGCCGCGTAGAGCATGCCGCTGGCCACCGCGACGACGAGGATCGCCAGCACGTGGATCACCGGCGGCAGCTTCAGCGCCCCGCCGATGATGGCGGTGACGATGGCGGCGAACCGGTACTGGCCCTCGACCCCGATGTTGAAGAGGTTCATCTGGAAGCCGATGGCCACCGCGAGACCGGACAGGTAGTACACGGTCGCGAGGTTGACCGTGTCGATCGCCGTCGAGCCCTTGAACAGCTGGCCGATCATGGTGCCGTAGGCCTCGAGCGGATTCGCGCCCGAGATGATCAGCGCGATCGCGGTCAGGATGACGGCGAAAACGATCGCGAGCAGAGGCGGCAGCAGCCTCGTACGCCAGGAACTCACGACACACCTTCTTCATCGGAATCTTCGGAAGCCCCGGTCATCGCGGAGCCCAGTTGCTGCGGCGTCACGGTCGCGGGGTCGGCCTCGCCGACCAGCCGCCCGCGGAGCATGACCTGGATGGTGTCGGACAGCCCGATCAGCTCGTCGAGGTCGGCCGACACCAGAAGCACGGCCAGCCCGGCCGCGCGCGCCTGCCGGATCTGTTCCCAGATCAACGCCTGCGCGCCGACGTCGACACCGCGCGTCGGATGCGAAGCGATCAGCAGCACCGGGTTCCCGGAGAGCTCGCGGCCGACGATCAGCTTCTGCTGGTTACCGCCCGAAAGCGCGGCGGCCGGGACGTCGATGCCCGGCGTGCGGACGTCGTACTGCTCGACGATGCGGCGGGTGTCCTGGCGTGCGCCGAGGATGTCGAGAAGCTGGCCTTTCGCGACCGGCTTCCGGGTCTGGTAGCCGAGGATCCGGTTGACCCACAACGGCTGGGTGAGCAGGAGGCTGTGCCGCGTGCGGTCTTCGGCGATGTAGCCGATGCCTGCCTCGCGGCGGGCGAGCGTCCCCAGTTTGTGCAGTTCGACGGCCTTGCCGTCGGTGTCGACGAGTTCGATCCGGCCGCCGCCCTTGCGCATGCCCATGATCGTTTCGACGAGTTCGGTCTGGCCGTTGCCTTCGACACCGGCGATGCCGAGCACCTCACCGGCGTGCACGGTGAAGGAGATGTGGTCGAGGACGTTCCGCTCGGAACCCTCGACGCTCAGGCAGACGTCGTCCAGGCGCAGCACGGGCCGGTCGGTCACGGTGGACTCGCGGGTTTCCGGGCTGGGCAGTTCCGAACCGACCATCATCTCGGCCAGCTGACGCGAGGTGATCGCCTTCGGATCGGCCGTGCCGACGGTGGTGCCGCGGCGGATCACGGTGACCGTGTCGGCGATCGCGCGCACCTCGTCGAGCTTGTGCGAGATGAAGAGGAAGGTGAAACCCTCCGCCTGCATGCCGCGGACCGTCTCGAACAGCGCGTCGACCTCCTGCGGCACGAGCACCGCCGTCGGCTCGTCGAGGATGATGATCCGCGCGCCGCGGTAGAGCACCTTCACGATCTCCACGCGCTGGCGATCGGCGACGCCGAGTTCTTCGAGCAGCGTGTCCGGGCGGACGTGCAGGCCGACCTGCTCGGCCAGCTTCCCGAGCTTCGCCTTGGCCGCGCGGCCGATGCCGTGCAGGCCCTCGGCGCCGAGGAAGACGTTCTCCCCGACGGTCAGGTTGTCGGCCAGCATGAAGTGCTGGTGGACCATCCCGATACCGGCTCGCATGGCGTCCTGCGGGTTGCGCAGTTTCACCGGTGAACCGTTGATCGCGATGCTGCCCTCGTCCGGCTGCTGCATGCCGTAGAGGATCTTCATCAGGGTGGACTTGCCGGCGCCGTTCTCGCCGCAGACGGCGTGCACCTCACCCTTGGCGACGGTGAGGTTGACGTCGGAGTTGGCCACCACACCCGGGAATCGTTTGGTGATCCCGGTCAGCTGCACGGCCGGTTCACCCCGGTCGGGGGCGTCGGTGACCTCGGCCTGGGGAGCGCTCATGAAAAGCCATCCAGTTCTGGGAGACAAAACAGGTGGGGGCTCGGAAGGGTTACCCTCCCGAGCCCCGCTGTCTGGTGGAGCTTACTTCTGCGGCTTGTCCGAGACGGTGATCGCCCCGGAGACGATCTGCGCCTTGTAGCCGTCGAGCACGTCCTTGATGTCGTCGATCTTGCCGCCGGAGGTGGCGTAGCCGACGCCGTCGACCTTGAGGTCGAAGCGCTTCGGCAGCGACGTCAGGTCACCCTTGGCCAGCGCGCGCAGGTAGTCGAACACCGCCACGTCGACACGCTTGAGCATCGAGGTGATGATGACGTCCTTCGACGCCTCGACCGTCTTCTGGTTGAACTGGTCGGAGTCGACGCCGATGGCGAGCGCGTTGTTGGTCTTCGCGGCCTCGAAAACGCCCTTACCGGAGGCTCCGGCGGCGTGGTAGACGACGTCCGCGCCCTTGGCGATCTGCGCGGCGGCCTTGACGTTGCCCTTCGCCGGGTCCTGGAACCCGGAGAAGTCGCCGGCCGGGGTGAGGTACTCGTCCTCGATGACGGCCTTGGACGAAGCGGCCTTCACGCCCTGCAGGAAGCCGGCCTCGAACTTCTGGATCAGCGGCGTGTTCACGCCACCGACGAAGCCGACGTGGCACTTCTTCGACTTGTAGACGGCGGCGACACCGGCCAGGAACGAGCCCTGCTCCTCGGCGAAGACCAGCGGGGTGACGTTCGGGGCCTTGACGGAGTCGTCGTCGACGATCGCGAACTGGGTGTTCGGGTACTTCGGCGCGATGGCGCCGACGGCCTTGGCGTAGGCGAAGCCGACCGCGATGATCGGGCTGAAGCCCTGAGTGGCGAGCTGGTCGAGACGCTGCGACTTCGCGGCCTCGTCTTCGGACGTCGCCGCGGTGCTCTCACTGACCGCGGTCACGCCGAGTTCGGCCTTGGCCTTGTCGGTGCCGGCGGCTGCGGAGTCGTTGAACGACGCGTCGCCACGACCGCCGACGTCGAAGGCCAGTGCGACCTTGAGCTTGCTGCCGTCGACCTTCTCACCGCTCTGGGTGCTGCTCGAGGCGGCGGCCGCGGCGGGCGGCTTCGGCGCGGTCACGCAGCTGGCGGACTGGTCCCCCGTGCTCGCGTTGTTGTTGTTCCCCGCTCCGGAATCCTTCGCGCACCCGGTCAGTGCGAGTGCACCGGCCATGGTGACGGCGGCCAGCGCGGTTCCACGCATGCGACGCAACGTGTGTCTCCCTCCCCGCTGATCCAGCGGATGGTCCGAAGAAACGACCCGGCGACACTGCCGGGTTCGACCGAGAGACGGTACCTAACGGCTGCTTAGCCGCCATAGGAAAGGCACGCTACGTAACACAAACGTTTACTCATGAGTCGTAAGCGCGACGGAGGGAGTACTTACGGTGATCATTGCTGGCAGTACTCGGCCCCCTGGCCGCGTGAAGGCCCGAAGATCGTCACGCACCGTTCAGGGCCATCCGGCGGGTGACCTGTGACGACCGTCGCGTCCACAGTGGACGAACTGGTGAGTTACGCGGTCCCCGTCACTCGATCGTGCGATGGCCTCGATGTCTGGTCCATCACACAGACGAACCCGGAGGTGAGCCCACCGTGAGGAGCGGGTCTAGCATCCCTTTTATCCACGCTCGATGACCATGATCTCGGCACCGTCGCCGGAGCCGTCCCCAGGTGGGCGACCCGGCGGCAGGCGCGGAAACCAGCGGTCAGCGGGCCCAAGCCATGACGTTGGAGGCCGTTCACCGATGTCCACCACGGCTAGCACCGCCTCTGAGGCGGCCGCGAGCGATCGGGCGGGTGCCTCACGCCGGCAGGGGACCTTCTACCGGGGCGACCCCGGTATGTGGTCCTGGGTGCTGCACCGCATCACCGGCGTGCTGACATTCTTCTTCCTCTTCGTGCACGTCCTCGACACGGCGCTCGTGCGCGTGTCGCCCGACACGTACAACGAGGTCATCGAGACCTACAAGACCCCGCTGGTCAACCTCCTCGAGGTCGGCCTGGTCGGCGCGGTGCTGTTCCACGCGCTCAACGGCATCCGGGTCATGCTGGTCGACTTCTGGGAGAAGGGACCGAAGTTCCAGAAGCCGATGCTCTGGACCATCCTGGCCATCTGGGTCGTGGTGATGATTCCCGGTGCCTTCTTCATGATGAAGCGCACCGTCGAGGTTATGTTCGGGGGGCACTGACCATGGCTGAACTCGCACTCGAGCGCCCGCGCGCACCGAAGCGCGCCGCCGCCCGCCGCAGCAATTTCGAGCTCTACAGCTGGCTGTTCATGCGCATCTCGGGCCTCGCCCTGATCGTGCTGGTGCTCGGCCACCTGTTCATCATGAACATCCTCGACGGCGGCGTGCACCGCATCAACTGGGGCTTCGTCGCCGGCCGCTGGGCTTCGCCGTTCTGGCAGTTCTGGGACCTGTCGATGCTGTGGCTCGCCGAAATCCACGGCGGCAACGGGCTGCGCACGATCATCGACGACTACGCCCGCAAGGACAGCACCCGGTTCTGGCTGAAGATCGTGCTCTACGTCTCGATGGTGCTCATCCTGGCCGTCGGCACGATGGTGATCTTCACCTTCGACCCAGGTATCTCGGCCAACTGACGCCCACCACACGTTAAGCGGAGTCCTCAATGCAGTTCCACAAGTACGACGTGGTGATCGTCGGCGCCGGAGGCGCCGGCATGCGCGCGGCCATCGAGTCCGGCCAGCGCACGCGCACCGCGGTCCTCACCAAGCTCTACCCGACGCGTTCGCACACCGGCGCCGCGCAGGGCGGCATGTGCGCCGCGCTGGCGAACGTCGAAGAGGACAACTGGGAGTGGCACACCTTCGACACGATCAAGGGCGGCGACTACCTGGTCGACCAGGACGCCGCCGAGATCATGGCGAAGGAAGCCATCGACGCGGTCCTCGACCTCGAGAAGATGGGCCTGCCGTTCAACCGGACGCCCGAGGGCAAGATCGACCAGCGCCGCTTCGGCGGGCACACCCGTGACCACGGCAAGGCCGCGGTGCGCCGCGCCTGCTACGCCGCGGACCGCACCGGGCACATGATCCTGCAGACGCTGTACCAGAACTGCGTCAAGCACGGCACGGAGTTCTACAACGAGTTCTACGTGCTCGACCTGGTGCTGACCCCGGACGAGAACGGCAACCCGGTCGCCTCCGGCGTCGTCGCCTACGAGCTGGCCACCGGCGAGCTGCACGTCTTCCAGGCGAAGTCGATCGTGTTCGCCACCGGCGGCGCGGGCAAGATCTTCAAGACGACGTCGAACGCGCACACCCTCACCGGTGACGGCCTCGGCATCATCTTCCGCAAGGGCCTGCCGCTGGAGGACATGGAGTTCTTCCAGTTCCACCCGACAGGTCTCGCCGGGCTCGGCATCCTCATCTCCGAGGCCGTGCGCGGTGAAGGCGGCATCCTCCGCAACGCCGACGGCGAGCGGTTCATGGAGCGCTACGCCCCGACGATCAAGGACCTCGCGCCGCGCGACATCGTCGCCCGGTCGATGGTGCAGGAAGTGCTGCAGGGCCGCGGTTGCGGTCCGAACAAGGACTACGTCGTCCTCGACGTCACGCACATCCCGGAAGAGACGCTGAACGCGAAGCTCCCGGACATCATGGAATTCTCCCGGACGTACCTGGGCGTCGACCCGGTGACCGAGCCGGTGCCGGTGTTCCCGACCTGTCACTACGTGATGGGCGGAATCCCGACGAACATCCACGGCGAAGCGTTGCGGGACAACGAGAACGTCATCCCCGGCCTGTACGCCGCGGGTGAGGTGGCGTGCGTGTCCGTGCACGGCTCGAACCGCCTCGGCACCAACTCGCTGCTCGACATCAACGTCTTCGGGCGTCGCGCGGGCATCGCGGCCGCCGAGTACGCGCTGGCACACGACTTCGTCGAACTGCCGGAGAACCCGACCACCATCGTCGAAGACCAGCTCTCGGGCCTGCTTTCGGAGCACGGTGACGAGCGCGTCGCCGACATCCGCACCGAACTGCAGCGGACGATGGACTCGCACGCTTCCGTGTACCGCACCGAGGACACGCTGAAGCAGGCGTTGACCGACGTGCAGGCACTGAAGGACCGGTACGAGCGGATCACCGTGTCGGACAAGGGGAAGCGGTACAACACCGACGTCCTCGAAGCCGTCGAACTGGGCTTCCTGCTCGAACTCGCCGAAGTTCTCGTCGTCGGCGCCCTGGCGCGCAAGGAGTCCCGCGGCGGTCACGCGCGCGAGGACTACCCGAACCGCGACGACACGAACTTCATGCGGCACACCATGGCCTACAAGCAGGGTTCTGGTCTTGCCTCCGATATCCGACTGGACTACAAGCCGGTGACCTTCACCCGCTACGAACCGATGGAGCGGAAGTACTGATGACCACGGCCACCCCCGAGAAGTCGGAGGCCGTGTCCTCCGACCACACGCCGATCACCGTCACGCTGAAGATCCTGCGGTTCAACCCCGAGATCGACAACGAGCCGCACTGGGAGTCCTACGACGTCCCGGCGCAGCGCACCGACAGGCTGCTGAACCTGCTCTTCTACGTGAAGGACTACATCGACGGGACGTTCTCGTTCCGCCGGTCGTGCGCGCACGGCGTCTGTGGTTCCGACGCGATGCAGATCAACGGCATCAACCGCTTGGCGTGCAAGGTCCTGATGAAGGACCTGCTGGAGACCAACGGCAAGAAGACCACCATCACCATCGCGCCGATCAAGGGCCTGACGACGCTCAAGGACCTTTACGTCGACATGGACCCGTTCTTCGAGGCGTACCGTGCGGTGAAGCCGTACCTGATCGCCTACGGGAACGAGCCCACGCGCGAGCGGATCCAGTCGCAGGCCGACCGCGACCGGTTCGACGACACGACCAAGTGCATCCTGTGCGCCTGCTGCACTTCCTCGTGCCCGGTGTACTGGAACGACGGCTCGTACTTCGGCCCGGCCGCGATCGTCAACGCGCACCGGTTCATCTTCGACTCGCGTGACGAAGGCGCCGAAGAGCGGCTCGACATCCTGAACGACTCCGAAGGCGTTTGGCGCTGCCGGACGACGTTCAACTGCACCGACGCGTGCCCGCGTGGCATCCAGGTGACGAAGGCGATCCAGGAAGTCAAGCGAGCGCTGCTCTTCAAGCGCGTCTAACGCTTCTAGCTGTCCGTGAAGGCCTCCTTCCCTACTCTCAAGGTAGGGAAGGAGGCCTTCACGGCATTCCGGGAGTTATCCACAACACCCCAGTTATCCACAGGTTCGCAAAGTGGGGCTGCCACGGCCGGGTCCCATGCGGACAGGCTGGACCACGTGGTCAAGAGGGGAAGATGGGCACAGCATCCCGAACTGCTGCTAGCGCGAAGCCGTAATGGCGTCGTCCGGGTCGCTGACCTGGAATCACTGGAGATGCCCAGCAAGACGATCTACAGCCGATGCTTGCCGGGTGGTCCATGGCAGCGACTTCTACCCGGCATAGTCCTGCTGCACGACCAGAAGCCGACCTCCACGGAACTGGTGACCGCGGCGCTCCTGTATTCAGGCGCGGAGGCAATGCTCACCGGCCTCGAAGCCTGTCGGCTCCACGGACTGCGGCCGTCCGCACTCCCGGACGCCCCTGGGCTGCACCTGCTGATCCCGCACGGCCGGAAGGTACGGAGCGTCGGCTTCGTCACCACCGAAAGAACCGTACGACTACCTTCGCCGAACACCCGGGACGGAGTTCCTCTCGCTCCTCTGATCCGCGCGACAACCGACGCTGTTCGGCGGCTCACCGATCCGCTGGTGTCGGAAGAATTGCTCGTCGAGGCGATCCAGCAAGGCAGATGCCATCCGAAGGCTTTACTACGCGAACTCGATCACGGCACTCAGCGAGGAACCGCAGTGCCGAGACGTCTCTTGACCGACTGGGTGGACATCCGCTCGATGGCCGAGTCTCGGGCGAAGGTGCTCAGCCGGCGCCTGAAAACGCCTCCCAGTCACTGGAATGCCGAACTCTTCGACGCTTCCGGTAGATACCTGGGACGGCCGGACGCGTGGTGGGACGACGTCGGCCTCGTGTGGGAAATCGATTCGTTCGACTTTCATTTCCGCCGAGCCGGATACCAACGGACCCTGGACAGGAACACCCGGTACGCGAAGTCCGGGATCGTCGTCGTCCAGACGCTGCCTTCGCAACTGTTGGAGGATCCGGCTGCCGTCCTCACGGACCTGACAACCGCCTGGCAGATCGCGGCTTCCCGCCCTCGCCCCCAGGTTCGTCTCGCCACCGCCGCCTGATGGTCCGTGAAGGCCTCCTTCCCTACCCTGAGCGTAGGGAAGGAGGCCTTCACGGACTTGAGAAAAACCCCTACTCCAGCACGCGTGCCGGTGCGGGTGCGAGTGCGGAGGAGTCGGCGGTACCGGGCAGCCGGTCGAAGGCCTCCGGATCGATGTACTCGACAGCGCCCGTGCTCACGTCCCGCAGCATGTTGTACAGCCCCGCCATCACCGCGCGCGTGAAG
The DNA here is from genome assembly GCF_046549075.1 of Amycolatopsis sp. lyj-84. Taxonomy (NCBI): domain Bacteria; kingdom Bacillati; phylum Actinomycetota; class Actinomycetes; order Pseudonocardiales; family Pseudonocardiaceae; genus Amycolatopsis; species Amycolatopsis sp. lyj-84. Next base: position 470,408 of record NZ_JAJPWO010000003.1, on the reverse strand, counting down.
TGCTCCCGGTGCTGTTGCCCGAGCGTCTGCGTCTGGCCGCGCACCTCGAACAGCACCGTCCCCGTCCCGTTCAAGGCGAACGCACACCGCGCCTGCCCCGGCAGATCGCGATCCGGCGCATGCGGATAGCGCGCCCCGACGAACCCGCGCGACGTCATCCCGTTGAATCCGCTGATCGCCAGCTGCCGCGATTCGTCCTTTGTGTACACATCGCGGTACTTCGCGTATTTCTGGCCGGGCTCGAAGAACTTGTCGGGCAGCGGCGGGTAGTCGATGCCGACGTCGAGGAACCGGTTGCTGCCCTCCTGCCGGACGCACGCGCCTTGATGGTGCAGATCGACGTACACGTCAGGCACCTTCCCGCGCCGCGCGGTCAACTCGACGTACACCGAACGCAGCGCCCGCGCCTCGGGCGTGATGAACCAGCCCGGTTCGTCCGGCGCACCGGGGAAGTCCTCCGCGCGCGGGACGTAGTTCAGGTCCGGGTTGAAGTCGCGGTTGACGTCGAACCCGGGACGCTTCCGGTAGTCGTCACCCTGGAGGACGTCGCTCAGGTAGTTCCAGGCGGGCGGCCGGTCCTTGAGTTGCGGGAACCGCTGCTGGACCTCGGCCCACGACAGGTCGTTGCCGCGCCGGTCGAGTTCGGCGCCGTCCGGGTTCAGTTTCGGCACCGCGACGAACGTGATGGTCTTCCGCAGCCGCTCGGCGTCCCGCGACTCCGACGTACCGAGGTAGTCGAGGATGCGCAGCAGCGCGTCGGTGCCGGTCTTCTCGTTCCCGTGGATCTCGCTGGAGACCACGAAGACCTTCGGCCCGGTCCCGACGCTCGCCTGGTGGATCACCCGCCCGCGAGTGGACCGCCCGACCTCCTTGACCGCCACCCGCCCCTTGCTCACGCGCTCGAGCCTGCCGAGTTCCCGCACCATCTCGCGATAGTCGGTGAACTCGTTGATGGGCAGCTCCCGCGGTTCCTCACTGCAAGCCTGGGCGGGCGCCGCCACCGCGGCGGGCACGCTGACGAGCGGGAGCACCGCCAGGCCCACCATCACGGGAACCAACCGACCGAACACCGACATCGTGAACTCCCCACTGTCGAAGGTGTTCACAACGTAGCGAGGACGCAGTCGAAAGGGCCAGGAAAACGAAACGGGGCCGGCCCACGAACGTGGACCGGCCCCGTGACAGCCGAACTACTTCACCGCGTCCAGAGCGTTGACGCGGCCGTGGCCGTAGTACGAGTTGTCCTTCGCCGGGCCTTCACAGACCGGCGCAGCGGTGCCGCAAGCGATCGTGTCGGCCTGGTGCTCCAGCAGCCACCTCAGCGCGACGGGCGGAGCGTGGCGGTAGCGGGACGCGAGCAGCGCGGCGACACCGGCGGCGTGCGGGGACGCCATCGAGGTGCCGCACTTGGTGCCGTAGGCGCCGTTGAAGATCGTCGACAGCGGGCAACCGGCGCCCTGGCCGGTGGGCGGCAGCTGGGCGCGGTCGCCACCGGGAGCGGTGACCGAAACGTCGTTGCCGTAGTTGCTGTACGACGACTTCGAGCCCGCGTAGCCGATGGCCGAGACGTTGACGACGCCGTCGATGGCCTTCGGCAGGATGCCGCAGCTCTTATCGACCGGGTGCGGCCGGTTCGGGTCCACGGTCTGCTTGTCCGGGTCGAAGCCGCTGTTGCCGGCTGCGGCGACGTTCAGGACACCGCGGCCGGTCGAGTAGGTCACCGCGCGGCGGACGGCCTCGTACGCGGCCGCGTCACCCGGCTCCTTCGAGCAGTAGAACATGCCCGGGTCGATGTAGTAGCTGTTGTTCGTCACCGGGAAGCGGTGCTTCGCGGCCCACATGAACCCGCAGACGGCGGCTTCGGGGAGGATCAGGCCGTCGTCGTTCACGACCTTCACCGAGGCCAGCTTGACGCCGGGCGCGATGCCGGTGAAGCCGCGCGCGGTGTCCTTGCCCGCGATCGTGCCCGCGACGTGCGTGCCGTGGTCGGAGGTCGTCGGCGCCCAGGCGGCGGGCGTGGTGTCGGGGGCGCCCGTGTTGCAGCCCGCGGACGTCTTCGGGTCCAGGGCCGCCTTCAGCGCGGGGTGGGTGGGCTCGATGCCCGAGTCCAGCACGCCGACGGTCACCGAGCGGCTGCCACCGGAGACCTTGTTGGCCTCGGGAGCCTGGATCGCCCGCATGTCCCACTGCTGCGCCGACAGGTCCTCTTCGGCGGCGACGCTGGTGGTCTCTTCGTTCTCCTTGGTGTCGACCACGGCGGAGCGGGTCGACCTGGCCGAGGCCGCCGGCGGGAACGCCACGTCACGGCCGCCCGAGTAGGCGCGGAAAACGCCGATCTTCGCCTGGAAGTCGGCGTTGCGCGAGGTCGCCACCGCGACCCCGATCTCCGGGTAGTACGCCACCTTCTCGCCGCACTTGGCGCGCAGCTCGGTGTCGACCTTGCGCTCCGGGGTACGCGGGTTGTAGAGCACCACGTAGTTGAACGGCGCGCTCGCGGTGTCGCACTGCGGTGCGGGCGCGGCACTCGCCGACGGGGCCGCGAAGACACTTCCCGCCGCCGCCGCGACGAGCGCGGGGACGAGCAGGCGTCTGATCCGGGACATTCCACCTCCATGATTCGGTGAGGTGAACGTTAGGGAGCCGACGCCGGGCCCACCACCGTCAAAAGGACGACAAACCCGATCAGGCGTCAGCCTTTTCCGCGTCCCGTGACTTGGCGCCACGAAGCGTGCGCAGACCGATCAAACCGATGATGGTGCCGAGCACGAACGAGACGACCGTCAACACCGCGTGCACGATGAAGTACGCGGTGGGCGAGCCGTCGGCGGCCCAGGCGCGGTCGCTGTCCCAGAGGTTCTTGGCGAACGTGATCCAGATGATCCACGACCACACGCCGAAACCCAGCAGGAACATCGAAGTACCTCGCGAAATGCGCATGCCCCTGAGTATGAACCGGGCCTGGCGACGCTACATTGCTCGGGTGCACAGCGCTATCTCCCGGTCGCTCATGGTCCTCGTTTCCGGTGTGCTCGCCCTCGCGGTGACGCCGGTGGCCACAGCCGCGCCGAAGCCACCAGCCCAGGCGCAGCCGTGCGCGAACAAGACGACGCCTCCCGCGCCCATCGACACCTCCGAGAAGCCGCGCCCCGGCGAGGTCGTGCCGGAGCCGTTGCCGGTTCCGCCGGTCCCGGTGGGTGGCGACCGGATGGCCGAATGCGGGCTCGTGCTCCCGAAGCGCGCGCTGAACCCGCCCGAGGGATCCACCGCCGCGTCCTGGGTGCTGCAGGACCTCGAAACCGGCGACATCATCGCGGCGAAGGATCCGCACGCCCGGCAGCGGCCGGCGTCGCTGATCAAAACCCTGCTCGGGCTGGTCGTGGTCACCGAACTTCCGCCGAACAAGGTCATCACCCCGACCAAGGAGGACGCCGAGCAGGAGTGCACCTGTGTCGGCATCGCCGCCGGCGGTCAGTACACAGTGGACCAACTGCTGCACGGGCTGCTGATGCATTCCGGCAACGACGCGGCGCACGCGCTCTCCACCGTGCTCGGCGGTGTCGACGCCACCCTCGCGAAGATGAACGCGTTGGCGCTCCGCATCGGTGCCACGGACACGCGGGCCGCGACGCCGTCCGGGCTAGACGGCCCCGGCATGTCGACCTCGGCCTACGACATGAGCCTGATCTTCCACCACGCGATGAAACAGCCGGAATTCGCGAAGGTGGTCAAGACCAAGAGCTTCGAAATCCCGCCCACCGCGGGAAAGCCGGTCATCACGGTCTACAACGACAACAAGCTCCTCGGCGTTTATCCCGGATTCCTCGGCGGAAAGACCGGTTTCACCGACGACTCGCGCCACACCTACGTCGGCGGCGCTCTCCAGAACGGCCACCGGGTCGCGGTCGTGATGCTCCGCGCCGAGCAGCGTCCGACGCGGGTCACCGAACAGGCCGCGAAACTTCTCGACTACGGCATCGCGCTGCGCGAGGCCAAAGCCGAATCGGTCGGGCGGATCGACTACAAACCGGCGGAAGCCGTGAACCCGGAAGTGGCCAAACCCGCTCCGAACGGTGACGGCACGTCGAACAGCGGCGCCGCCGCCGCGGCGGAAGACCCGTTCGGAGTGACGGGCTGGATCATCACCCTGGTCGTCTTCCTGATCATCGTGGCTTCGTTCGTCATCGGTCACCAGCGCAAAAAGGCGTTGTCCGGGAACTGAACGGCCCGGAACGTGAAATCGGCGGACAGCGACGGCTCCGGCCGCTAACCTTTCGGTCTCCACCTGCGAGCCGTTCGGGGGACGGCCATGGGTGTCCCCGATTTCACGTACTCATTTCCGAGGTGTTTTCTCCATGCAGAGACTCGCGTTCCTGTTCATCCTGCTCGGTTTCGGCTCGGTCGCGCTGACCTACACCGACCGTCAGTTCGTCCTGCTGATGTGGGCCGAGGACTACCAGCCGGTGCTCGGCATCGTCGTCGGCGTTCTCGGCATCGCCCTGCTCGTCGCGGGCCTCGTCCGCAAGAACAAGGCAGCGCAGGCCGAGCCGGCGCCCGTCGCCCAGCAGGTTCCGCAGCAGCCCGGCCAGTAGCCGGTCAGGACTTCCGGCGGCCGAGCCAGCCCAAAAGCGCTCCGGTCGCGAAAGCCCCGCCGACGGCACCGAGCCCCGGCCCCTGCTGGACGGTCACCCTCGGGTGAATGGACACGGGGGCCGGCGGCTCGATGACCGTCGACATGTTCTCCTTCGCCGTCGCCGTCCACGCGGTGACGAACAGTAGGAACCGCGAAACCAGGTTCGCGAAAACCAGCAGGCCGATCACCGGGCCGAACAAGGTGAACGCCGGTGACTTCGTGACGCTGCCGAGGTAGAGGGTCGCGCCCTGCTGGAGCACGATGAACCCCACGGCGGCGAAGATCGCGCCCTTGACCGCGCTGCGCAGCGCGACGTGCTCGCGCGGAAGCCTCGCGATGACCCACAGGAACACCAGTGTGTTCGCGAGCAGACCGAGCAGGATCGTCGCGACCTTCAGCAGGAACACGGCCCAACCTTGGTCCTGCAGGCCGACCAGTTCGAGCAGGAACCGCCCGATGCCGCTGCCCGCCGCGGTGAGACCGAACGAGACCACCAGCGCGACACCGAGCCCGACCAGCGACAGCAGATCCTTGATCGTCGTCGAAACCAGCGGCAGCTGCTTCTTTTCCTGACCCCATTGGGCGGTCAGCGCGTCACGCAGGTTCGTCATCCAGCCGACGCCGGAGTACAGCGCGAGCACCAGACCGAAGATCCCGATACCGCCGCCGGACTTCAGCGCCGCGCCGACGATGCCGCCGACCAGATCGCGCAGACCGTCGGGCACCGATTTGTTGATGCCGTCGGTGATCTGGTTGAGCACCGTCTGATCGCCGGCGACGACCAGCCCGATGACCGCGAAGGCGACCATCAGGATCGGGATCACCGAAAGCACGCTGAAGTAGGTGATGGCCGCGGCGTAGTGGTTGCCGTAGCGCTCGGTGAAGGCGTCGTTCGCCCGGATGAGGTGATCGAGCCAGCCGTACTTCCGCCTCAAGCGCGGTAGCAGCTTGTCCTCGTCCGGCTTCGCGCCGTCATCTTTCGCCACCTGTTGACGCTAACCACGCCCACCGCGGCGCGCAGCGCGAATCAGCCTGCCGGGGGAAGGAATCCGATGTTCTCGTAGACGTTCCGCAAAGTCACCGAAGCGACTTCCCGTGCCCGCTGTGCTCCGAGGGCCAGCGCCTTGTCGAGCTCGGCGACGTCGTCCATGTAGGACTGGACGCGTTCCTGGACCGGAGTGACCCAGTCGACGAACGCCTCGGCGACGCCCTTCTTCAGGTCGCCGTAGCCCTTGCCCTCGAAGGCGGTTTCGAGTTCGGCGACCGGCTGTTCGGTCAGCGCGGAGAGGATCGTCAGCAGGTTGGAGACGCCCGGCTTGTTCTCGGTGTCGAAGACGATCTCGCGGCCGGTGTCGGTGACCGCCGAGCGGACCTTCTTCGCCGACTTCTTCGGGTCTTCGAGCAGCTCGATGAGGCCGTTGCCGGTCGACGAGGACTTGCTCATCTTCGCGGTCGGCTCCTGCAGGTCGTAGATCTTCGCCGTGTCCTTGACGATATGCGGCTCCGGCACGGTGAACGTCTTGCCGTAGCGGTTGTTGAACCGCTGCGCGAGGTTGCGCGTCAGCTCCAGGTGCTGCCGCTGGTCCTCGCCGACGGGGACCTCGTTCGCCTGGTACAGCAGGATGTCCGCGGCCTGCAGGACCGGGTAGGTGAACAGGCCGACGCTGGCGCGATCCGTGCCCTGTTTCGCGGCCTTGTCCTTGAACTGCGTCATCCGGCTCGCCTCGCCGAACCCGGTCTGGCACTCCAGCACCCAGCTCAGCTGGGCGTGCTCGGGCACCTGGCTCTGGACGAACAGCGCGCTGCGGGCCGGATCGACGCCGAGTGCGAGCAGCTGCGCGGCCGAGCGGCGCGTGCGGTCCCGCAGCACCTTCGGGTCCTGCTCGACGGTGATCGCGTGCAGGTCGACGACCATGTAGAAGGTGTCATGGGTGTCCTGCAGCCGCACCCATTGCCGCAGCGCACCCAGGTAGTTGCCCAGGTGGAACGAGTCGGCGGTCGGCTGGATCCCGGAGAGCACCCGCGGGCGCTTCAGTTCGTCGGACACGCCCGGATTCTCTCAGGCCACGCCGCGGCGGGTCATCCGGCCTCGCCCCGGCCGAAAGGTCTAAACGGTTAAACGCCACATACTTCCGACGGTTCTGGGCGCGGTGTCCGATTCCTAGCGTTCATGGCACCGGATCTTCCGGCCACACCGAAGGAGAACCCAGATGAAGGCACGATCCCTGCTGATGGGCTTGGCCATCGCGGCTGCGGCCGTGTTCACCCTCCCCGGCGTCGCGACGGCGGCCGAGCCCACCGGCGGCGTCCAGCCGAACATCGTCGGCGGCGGCAACGCGACGCAGGTCTATTCGTTCATGGTGTCCCAGCAGTCGAGCGGCGGCGGGCATCAGTGTGGTGGGTCATTGATCAGCTCGACCTGGGTGGTCACCGCGAAGCACTGCGGCACGCCGTACCAGGTGCGGGTCGGAACCACGAACCGCACCAGCGGCGGCACCGTGGCCCGCGTGGCCCAGCGGATCGCCCACCCGAGCGCCGACCTGGCGCTGCTGCGTCTCTCGACGGCGGTTTCGCAGGCGCCGGTCACGATCGCTGACGCGTCCGGGGCCGTCGGCACCGCGACGCGGATCATCGGCTGGGGCCAGACCTGCGCCCCGCAGGGCGGCTGTGGTGCCCCGGTCACCCTGCAGCAGCTGGACACCTCGATCGTCGCCGACAACCGTTGTCTCGGGATCAGCGGCGCGAGCGAGATCTGCACCAACAACCCCGGCGGGAACAAGGGCGCCTGCTACGGCGACTCTGGCGGCCCGCAGGTGAAGCAGGTCAACGGTGTCTGGCAGCTGGTCGGCGCCACGAGCCGCGCCGGGAACAACAGCAGCACCTGCGCGACCGGGCCGTCGATCTACGTGGACGTCCCCTACTTCCGCAGCTGGATCCGCACCAACTCCGGAGTCTGACCCGGCCCCCGCGTCGCCCCACCGCCCCCTGGGGCGACGCGGTCCCAGCCGGTTCAGCAAGGAACCGTGCGGAAGTTCGAAAAGCCGCTCCAGCAGCGCGACCGCCTTCAGGGAGTCGCACCGCTCGGGGCGGCTTCTTCCTGTCCGCCAGTAGCTCAGGGTCGCGACACTGACCTTGACGCCCTGCTGGGCGAGCCGGTGCCGGATCCGGTCGAGTCCAAGGCCGCTGTCGGTGATCGCCCGGTCCAAGGCACGCGGAAAGGGGTCACCGGGCCGGCTGCGACGCCGCGTCACCGTCATGCACCCGAGCGTGGCGATCAGCGAGCGCCTAAACAATCCGGGCCGGACTAGGTGCCCCTACTCAACAAATCCAGCGCGTCGCCTTTAGCAGGCTAATCGCGATCTACCGGGCTCCGCGCCGACCTGCGTTTAGCGGGCTAAACGCGATCCGGGAGCCGGTGGCGCACCCGCGGGCGGACTCGCCTTTAGCGGGCTAAACGCGATCCGCAACGAGACCGGCGCCAGGTCGACTTTCGCGGGCTAATCGCGATCCGGCGGGCGTGTCGCGTTTAGCGGGCTAAACGCGATCCGCAAACGAGAAGACGCAGGTCAGGGACGCTGCGGGCGGGCGAGGGCATCGCGCTCGCCGAGGACGGCCTCGGCCATCGCGGCGACACCCGGGCCGGTGGGCTGGACGGGAACGGGGGCGGCATTGGCCGCGGCGCGAGCCTTCCGGCGCTGCCGGAACACCCCGAACGCCATGCCGACGATGCCGAGCGCGACGGCGATCAGGCCGACCGGGCCCAAGAGACCGAACGCCATCTCCGAGCGCGACGTCGACTCAGCGGCCGACGCTGGCACAGCGCCCGCGACGAGCAGCGCGGCCGGGACCGCGATGACCGCCGCCACCCTGGCCGAGGCCAGGGCCGACCGCATCAGGAGATGAACTGGGTTCCGCACCGGAGTGCCTCCCGTGACGTGACTTTGCTGAACCGGAACGCTAACCCGAAAGAGTGAGCATTTCCAGGTTGCTGGTCAAAAAACTACCGAGCGTGTCAAGACCTGTGGGTTCTGATCAACTCGGGGCACGAGACTAGCCCCTCACAGGGGGGATCTTTCGAGCACCCCTCGTCTCAGAGTTGCCATGCCCCGAAACGGTTTCTGACAAAACCGGACAGGGTTAGGCCGTTCGGATGTCGCCACAGGGCCGAACAGGGACTATCCGACTTTCACCGGTTGGTTTCTTGTCCGCAATGGTCTATACCTGTTGGCCATACCCCTTAAAAGGTATAGACCAATCTCCCTGCATGGTCCCCTCGTACGAAGGAGCCACCGATGTCTCTTCGACGCATTCTCGCGGCGGTCGCCGCCACCTTCGCCGCCACCACGGTCGCCGTGGTCGTCCCGGCCCAGTCCGCCTCCGCCGCGGACTGCGTGGCACCGTGGAACGCGAGCTCGGTCTACTGGGGTGGCAACACCGCCTCCCACAACGGGCACAACTGGTCCGCGAAGTGGTGGACGCAGAACGAAACCCCAGGTACGGCGCAGGTATGGGCCGATCAGGGCACCTGTGGCGGCGGCGGGCAGCACCCGTCCGGTTTCGTGGTCAGCGAAGCCCAGTTCAACCAGATGTTCCCGAGCCGGAACTCCTTCTACACCTACAACGGCCTGGTCACCGCCCTCAGCGCGTACCCGGCCTTCGCGGGCACCGGCAGCGATACCGTCAAGAAGCAGGAGGCGGCGGCCTTCCTGGCGAACGTCAGCCACGAGACCGGCGGCCTGGTCCACGTCGTCGAGCAGAACCAGGCCAACTACCCGCACTACTGCGACACGAGCCAGTCCTACGGCTGCCCGGCGGGCAACGCCGCGTACTACGGCCGCGGCCCGATCCAGCTGAGCTGGAACTTCAACTACAAGGCCGCCGGCGACGCGCTGGGCCTGCCGCTGTTGACCAACCCGTGGCTGGTGCAGAACGACGCGGCGGTCGCCTGGAAGACCGGCATCTGGTACTGGATGACGCAGAACGGACCCGGCACGATGACCCCGCACGACGCGATGGTCAACAGCCGCGGCTTCGGCGAGACCATCCGCAGCATCAACGGGAGCCTCGAGTGCAACGGCGGCAACCCCGGCCAGGTCCAGAGCCGCGTGAGCAAGTACCAGCAGTTCACCGGGATCCTCGGCGTCAACCCCGGTGGCAACCTGTCCTGCTGACCCACCCGAAGAGCTGAAGGGGCCATTCACCGCATGCGATGCGGCGAAGGGCCCCTTCGTCACTCAAGGGAGTTCAGCAGCCGCCGCAACGAGGCATCCAGGACGTCGAGATCCTCGCCCAGCGGCGAAAGCAGCTTCGCGACGTTCGCGGTGTGCTCGGTCATCGCGGCGTCGACGACCTCGAACCCGCGCTCGGTCAGCGTGACCCGGAAACTGCGCCGGTCCTCGGGGTCGAGCGCACGCTCGACCAGCCCCGCCGACTCGAGCCGGTCGATCCGGCTGGTCATCCCGGCCCTGGACATCATCAGCGTCGCGGACAGCTCGGACGGGATGAGCGTGTACGGCTTCCCCGACCGCCTGAGCGCCGCGAGCACGTCGAACTCCCCCTGCTTCAAGCCGTGTTTCGCGAACACGGCCTCCACCATCGGCGTGGTCAGCAGTACCGCGCGGCCGAGCCGCCCGGCGACCCCGATCGCGGTCAAGTCCAGTTCCGGTCGCTCGCGCCGCCAGGCGCCGACCACCGCGTCGATCGCGTCGGCGTTTCGCACTTCGTTCACGGGCGCAGTCTATTCGACGGGAGATAGTTTGACAGCGAACTATCAGCAGTGGAACTATCCGGGTATGACTCAGCGCATCGAAACCCGCGAACCCGTCCTCGTCCGCGCCGGCGAAGCCGAGACCGTCGGCGCGGCCCCCACACTCGTCACGCTGCTCGCCGACGTCTCGACCACAGGCGGAGTGATGAGCAGTGCGAGAACACAACTAGGCGTCGGCGCAGATGGAGCGGCGCCGCACTACCACACCGGCTCGTCCGAGATGTTCTTCATACTCGGCGGAAAGCTGGAAGTCCTTGTGGGAGAAGAGATCGTCACCGTTTCCGAGGGCGACATGCTCGTCGTCCCACCGCTGACCACGCACGCTTTCCGCGCGGCTGCGGACTCCTCGGCGGACGTGCTGATCGTGTTCGTCCCCGGCGTGGAACGGTTCGACTACTTCCGGCTTCTGGAGAAGGTCGGACACGGCGAGGCGACTGTCCAAGATCTCTTGGACAGCCAGGAAAAATTCGACAACCACTTCACCGAGAGTCCAGTGTGGACGGAAAGCGCGAAGGCCCGTCAGTAGCCGCGCGGCGGGTATCCCGGCGGCGGTCCGTACGGCCCGGGCGGCGGATATCCGGGCTGGTACGGCTGCTGGCCGTACTGCGGCGGAGGCGGATATTGCTGCGGGTGACCGGGATTCTGCGGCGGATACGGCTGCTGCGGATACTGGGGCTGCTGCGGTGGTGGCGCGGCGGGCTGCCCGCCACCGAGGTGGAACGGCAGCATCGAAACCAGCTGCGCGAGCCTGCCCAGCGTCGCGAGCACGTCCTCCGGTTTGGTCCGGCCGAACGTCGGATTCTCGACGTAGACCAGTTCCGCCCCCACCAGCGACCACGTGTGCAGCTTCGACGACCGCATCAGGCCGGCGACCTGCGGCGTGAGCACCTGGACCGCGACGTTCGGATCCGTGTCGATCAGCTTGTACCAGCGGTTGAACTTCCGGTCCGCCGTGGCGGGCTCGGGATACTGCTCGACGTCCCAAGCGGATTCGATACTCGACACGATCTGGAAATTCGGCATCGGCGCGGGCAGGGTGATCACCCAGACCGAGTCGATCGAGAGCGTGTCGAGTTCGTTGACCTTCTTGTTCGTCCACCGGGTGTGCACGCTCGTGACCGTCGGGCGGCGGTGGTAGTCGAAGACGTTGAACCGCAGCCCTTGGTAGGCACCGCTCAGCGCGCCGAACGCGATCCGCTTGTCCCCGCGCTGGTTGAACGGCAGCACCGTCCAGCGTTCCAGGAGGTTCGGCGCGTCCGGGCTGAACTCCCACCCGTACTGACCGGACATCGCGTAGCGCTCGGCGTTCGTCGCCTCGATCCGCTTGGCTTCGTTCGTTTCCAACACAGCCCCCGATTTCTTCGTGTGTCAGCCGGAGCAGGCCGCCGTCACGAGGGGGCGGTGCATCGTTCGGACCTACGCATCCTGCAACCGCCGCAGAACGTCGATCAAGCCAGGAAGCCTCTCAGTGAGTACCTGCCACACCAAGGCGTCGTCAACCGTCGCGTATCCATGGATGAGGATATTGCGAAATGCGACGATACGCCCGAGGTCGGGCACTTGCGCCGCAAGACCGCTATCCAACTTGGACAGCTGGTTCAGCGCCTCACCGATGATCTCGAACTGACGCTCAACCGCCGAGCGCAGCATGGCGTTCGATCGATAGCTGTCGAAGTCCTCGCCCTCGCTGAACTCTCTCAGCAGTTCCGCTGCCCTGGATGCATCCCAAAGGTAAGCGCGAGCGTCACGCCGCATAGAGAAGCTCCCGGGTCTCCAGTACCTGTTGCTTGAAGTAAGGATTGCGGATGCTGGTCACACTGACGAGGTCGACCGGCCGGTCCAATATCCGCTCGAGGCCTTCCTTCAGATCGAAATACGTACCGAAGTAGTCGAACCCCGGCCCCGCGTCGAACTCGACGAGCACGTCGACATCGCTTGACACCGAGTCGAACCTGTCACTCACGGCGGAGCCGAACAAATCGAGGCGGCTCACCGAGTGTGTCCGGCAAAGCTCCTCGATTTCGCGCTTCTTGAGTTCGATCGACTCGTGCACGACCTCCACCTCCTGAGCCTGATTGTGCCTGACCTGATCTCTCAGGTCACGGCGAACGCTCAGTCCCTGTAGGTCGCGGTCACCGGCGCGTGATCCGACCAGCGCTGGTCGTAGGACTCGGCGCGCTCGACCACGACGGAGGTGCACCGCTCGGCGAGGCCGGGGGTGGCGATCTGGCAGTCGATGCGCCAGCCCGAGTCGTTGTCGAACGCCTTCCCGCGGTACGACCACCAGGTGTACGGGCCGGGGCCTTCCGGATCGAGTTTGCGCTGCACGTCGACGTAACCGGCCTCGGTGAACACGCGGCCGAGCCACTCCCGCTCCTCCGGCAGGAAGCCCGAGCTCTTCTGGTTCCCTCGCCAGTTCTTCAGGTCGATGTTCTCGTAGGCGATGTTCCAGTCACCAACGACGACCACCTCACGGCCGCCGGCCGCCGCCTTGGCGCGCAGGTCGACGAGATACGGCAGGAACGCCGCCATGAAGCGTTCCTTCTCGTCCTGGCGCGGAGTACCGACATCGCCGCTGGGCAGGTACAGGCTCGCGACCACGACGTTCGGCAGGTGGATCTCGGCGTAGCGGCCGCTGTCCTCGAATTCGGGCTCGCCGAAACCGATGCGGACCTCGTCCGGCTCGGCCCGGCTGAAGAGCATGACGCCGTTGCGCCCCTTCTGCGCCGAGGGCGCGTGCACCACGTGCCAGCCTTCGGGCGCGGCGGCACCGGCCGGGAGCTCCTTGAGCTCGGCCCGGACCTCCTGGCAGGCGACGACGTCGGCCTTGGTGGAGCCGAGCCACTCGATGAAGCCCTTTTTCGCGGCGGCGCGGAGGCCGTTGACATTCACAGTGGAGACGGTCAGCACCCTCCGCACGCTACTCGGAGGGTCCGACAGATTCGTCAGGGGTTGAGCCGCGCGGAGAGATCCCGTTCGTAGCGGTCCGAGATCTTCCGCAGCGACGGGCCCATGGTGAACTCCAGCAACCGCAGGAATCCGTGCGTCTCGATGACGACGTCGCAGATCACCTCGGTCCCGGTGCCGGTGCTCTTGAGATGCCAGGCGCCCGACACGGTGACCGGGCCCGGATCCAGCGTGCGGAACGCGACCTCGGCTGGCTTGTCGGCGCGGGTCAACTCGACTTCGCTGTCGATTTCCTTGCCTCGCGGTTTCACCCGCTGGTGGTACTTCGCCCCCGGCGCGCCGCCCTCTCCGGACGCGAGCGAGCACGACACGACGTCGAAGCGCCATTCCGGCTGGTTGGTGAAGTCGGCGAGATAGGCGTAGACCTCGTCGATCGGCTTCGGGGTGACGACCCGGCTCTGGACCTGCTTCATGACGGACCTCCGGTCACGAAGTCGCCGGAAAGCGCGCGCCGTTACCGCGCGGGTTCTGCGAGACTGCGCGCATGAGCGAGCTGACCGTGCTGGGCAGCTGCGGCGCTTGGCCGGAACCCGGCCGGGCCTGCGCCGGATTCCTCCTGGTCCACGAGGGTTTCAAGATCGTGCTCGACCTCGGCTACGGCGCCGCGTCGCGGCTGTTCGAACACTGCCCGGGCGGGCGGGTCGACGCGGTGGTGGTCACGCACGAACACCCTGATCACTGTGCCGATGTGAGCGCGCTCGGCCGTGCCCGCGCCTACGGGCTGCCGGGCGAGCCGAGGATCCCGCTGCATTGCACGCCGGGGACGGTCCGGCGGCTCGAAGCGCTGGAGCCGCGGCCGCATCCGACGACGATTTTCGACGTGTCCGGCCTCGGCCCGCCGCGAGAGGTCGGGCCGTTCCGGATGACGACGTTCCTGCTGCCGCACCATGTGCCGAACTACGGGGTCCGACTGACCGCGCCCGGGCTCACCGTCGCGTACACGGGCGACAGCGGACCCAGCCCGGTCCTGGCGGAGCTCGCGCGCGACGCCGACCTGCTCATCGCCGACGCCACGCTGCAGGGCCCGTCTCCCGACGAGACGCCGCGGCTGGTGTCGACGGCGGGCGAGGCCGGGTACTGGGCCGAACGCGGGGGTGCCCGGCGGCTGCTGCTGACCCACTTCTGGCCCGGTTCCGACCGCGAAGTCTCGGTGGCGGAGGCGCGGGAGGAGTTCAGCGGCGAGGTACTGGCGGCCGAGGAAGGCACCCACTTGCGTTTAGCGGGCTAAACGCGATCCCGCAGGTCAGCGCCCACTCGCGTTTAGCGGGCTAATCGCGACGCGTCTCGCCGGTCGCGTTTAGCGGGCTAAACGCGATCCGGCAGGTCAAGGGCCGCATTTGGAGCCTTCGACCGGGGGCGCGAACTGGGCGGAGACCCACTTGCCCTCGGCGATCTTGCGGAAGCCGTTCTCGACCACCGGCTGCGCGTCGATCTTCGCGTCCTTGACGTACTTGCCGACGATCTTCTGACCGCCGGGGGTGTCGCGCGCGTTGAGCACGTCGGCCGTCACCACGACCTGGCAACCGGTCGGGCTCGAAGCGCTCGACTCCCTGTCTTGTCCCGAAATGGCGACGACGACGATCAGCGCCGCACCGGCGCCGAGGAACAAGACCGGTTTCGAGATGGCCATGATGGTCACTCCTCGAACAAGGGAATCGTTTTCTGCCTCGACCAGAGTGGCAGAAGCCGGGGCGGTCGCCCAGTTCCCTGATTGCCAACCACCCGGAGGCGCCAACCGGACGGCGTTCGCGCTACCCACCGTCACAACGCTGCCCCGGATACGTGAAGGCCCCCTCCCGTGAGGAAGGGGGCCTTCAGGTACTTACCGCGAAGCTCAGCCCTGGGCGATCTTCTTGGCCAGGTTGTCGTCCAGCGTCGCGAGGAACTCCTCGGTGGTCTGGAACGCCTGGTCCTTGCTGATCAGCAGCGCGAGGTCCTTGGTCATCTTGCCGCTCTCGACGGTCTCGACGACGACCTTCTCCAGCTTGTTCGCGAACCCGATCAGCTCCTGGTTCGAGTCCAGCTTGCCGCGGTGCTCGAGGCCCCGGGTCCACGCGTAGATGGACGCGATCGGGTTGGTCGAGGTCGGCTTGCCCTGCTGGTGCTGGCGGTAGTGCCGGGTCACCGTGCCGTGCGCGGCCTCGGCCTCGACGGTCCGGCCGTCCGGGGTGCGCAGCACCGACGTCATCAGGCCCAGCGAGCCGAAGCCCTGCGCGACCGTGTCGGACTGGACGTCACCGTCGTAGTTCTTGCAGGCCCAGACGTAGCCGCCTTCCCACTTCATCGCCGCGGCGACCATGTCGTCGATCAGGCGGTGCTCGTAGGAGATGCCCTTGGCGTCGAAGTCGGCCTTGAACTCGGCCTGGTAGATCTCCTCGAACACGTCCTTGAACATGCCGTCGTAGGCCTTCAGGATGGTGTTCTTGGTCGACATGTAGACCGGGTACTCACGGTCGAGGCCGTACTGCAGCGAGGCGCGCGCGAAGTCCTCGATGGACTTGCGGTAGTTGTACATCCCCATGGCGACGCCGCCGCCCTCGGGGAACTTCGCGACCTCGAACTCCATCGGCTCGGAGCCGTCGTCCGGGGTGTAGCTGATGGTCAGCGTGCCGGGACCGGGGACCTTGAAGTTGGTCGCCTTGTACTGGTCGCCGTGCGCGTGACGGCCGATGATGATCGGCTTGGTCCAGCCCGGCACCAGGCGCGGGATGTTCTGGATGACGATCGGCTCGCGGAAGATCACGCCGCCGAGGATGTTGCGGATCGTGCCGTTCGGCGAGAGCCACATCTTCTTCAGGCCGAACTCTTCGACGCGCGCCTCGTCCGGCGTGATCGTGGCGCACTTGACGCCGACGCCGTGCTTCTTGATCGCGTTGGCCGAATCGATGGTGACCTGGTCGTCGGTGCGGTCCCGCTCCTCGATGCCCAGGTCGTAGTACTCCAGGTCCACGTCCAGGTACGGGTGGATCAGCCTGTCCTTGATGAACTGCCAAATGATGCGGGTCATCTCATCGCCGTCGAGCTCGACGACGGTGCCCTGGACCTTGATCTTGGCCATGAGCAGCGGTGCTCCTTCCGCGGATCTTCGCGTTCTTCTTAAGTCTCCGGTAGCGGTACAAGCGTACTGCTTAACCGCGCTGGATGGTTCCAGTAGTGGTGGGTATCAAGTCTCCACGAGGCCGATGTGGCCGACGTCACCCGGTCGGACGACGGCCATCCGGCCGTCACGGGACACCGGGGAACCGCGACATCATCGAACCGCACTCCTCAGCCGGCCACCGGAAAGGGCGGTCCCCATGTCCACCAACCCCTACGCGGTGCCACCGCACGAGCAGCCGCCCGCGCCGGAGCCGTACCTCCAGCCTAGGCAAAGCAGCCGCGTCGTGCCTCGCGTGATCAGCGCCCTCGGCGGGGTCCTGCTCACCCCGGTCGCGCTCGGGCTGGTGATCTACGGCGGCTCGCGGCTGCAGCGGATGTACGCGCAGGCCTACACCGTTGGCGAAGACCCGCTGGGCTTGATCCTGATGATCGTCGGTGGCCTTCTCCTGCTCGGCGTCGCGCTCCTCGGCGTGCTGTCCGGACTCGGTCCGGTGCTCGGCGGGTTGATCTGGGGCGTGGTGCCGGGGCTGACCACGCTCCTGGGCGGGCAGAGCGTCATGAGCACCATGTACGACATCGGCGGCCGCGAACTCGGCGTGGGCCTGGTGACCTGGCTGGTCATGGGTGCCCTGTTCGGGAGCGGCTTCCTCTTGGCGGGGGCAGGCCTGGTCGGCACCCTCACCCGGCGCCGCACGGATCGCGTTTAGCGGGCTAAACGCGATCCGCGGAGATCGAAGTGAACCGGGTGGGCCTCGGATCCGTAGTCCGGATCAGGGAGGTGGCCCGCCCATGTCATCGCACCGGTACGTCGCGGAGTACGACGACGAGGACTACCAGGAGTACGGCGAGTACGAGCAGCAACCGAAAGACCCGCGAAGGCCCTACGAGGACGTCGAGTCGTACGAACCGTACGAGCCTCCTTTCGACGACGACCTGGGCGTCGAAGACAGCCGTGCCGGCCGTGGCGTGCGCCGGGTGCTCAGCGGCGCGGGCGGCCTGATCCTGACGCCGGTCGCCCTCGGCCTGCTGGCCTGGGGCGGCCTGCGGCAGCAGATGCTCGTCCAGGCGACGCTCAGCACCCAGCGTGACGTCTTCAGCATCGGCCTGCTCGTCGGCGGCGGGATCCTGCTGCTCGCGGTCGGGCTGCTCGGCGCGCTCTCGGCGACCGGCCCGATCCTCGGCGGCCTCGTCTGGGGCATCGCGCCCGGCGTGGCCACCGCCGCGGTCCCGGAATGGGGCTTCCGCCTGGTGAAGTACCTGCCGCAGAACGACGTCACCTACGGCGTCACGAGCTGGCTGTTCATCGGCGGGCTGCTCGGCACGGGATTCCTCCTCGTCGGCGCGGGCCTCGCGTCGAGACTCGCCCGGCGGCGCCGCTGACCGGGCTGGGACCATCGGCGCATGGGTTTGTTCACCGTTCCTGAAGCCCGCGCCGAACTCGCCCGGCTAGGCCCCGTGCTCGACGAGCTCGTCCGCCTCCGCGCCGACGCGGCCGAACTCGCCGCGGCGCTGCGCCCCGGCGGCCGGGAGACCGCGCTCGGCGGGATGCCGGAGTGGAAGGCCGCGCAGGCCCGGTTGGACGACTTGATGACCACGGTCCAGCGGACGGGTGCGGAGCTGAAGGGGTTCGCCCCGCTCCTGATCGACTTCCCCGCCGAGCTCGACGGCGTCGACGTCCTGCTCTGCTGGCTCGAGGGTGACCAGGAACTGTGCTGGTACCACCGCGCCGACCTGGGTTTCGCCGGCAGGCGCCGCCTCCCGGCCAGGGTCGCCGTCGTGACCGAGGAGACCGCGGCAGGCCTCTTCGACGGCGTCGCCGCCCACTACGACGAAGACACCTTTCACGGCCTCGTGGCCGACGCGCTCGTCAACGGCCTCGGCCGCACGGCTCCCGAACGCGTTCTCGACGTCGCGACCGGGACCGGCGCGGCCGCGTTCGCCGCGCTGCGCCTGGAGCCGGGCGAAGTGCTCGCGATCGACATCTCGCCGGGCATGATCGCCCGAGCCGAGACGAAGGCCGCGACGCGCGATCCCGGCAGGCTCATCACCTGGCAGGTCGCCTCGGCGGTCCCGTCGCCGGTGGAGGACGACGGTGCGGACGCCGTGCTGTGCGCGTCTTCGCTGCATTTCCTCGGCGCGGCCGCGCTCCGCGACTGGCTGCGGGCGCTGCGCCCCGGCGGCCGCGTCGGCTTCAGCCTGCCGCTGGCGTCGGCGTTCCGGCCGTCGGAGGCGTTCGCCGCGATCGTCCCCGCCGACCTGAAGCTGCCGGAAACCGAGGACGACGCGGCGGAACTGGCCTCCGAAGCGGGCTTCACCGAGGTGACCGTGAAGCGCCTCGACGTCGAGTCAGGCGACAGGGTCCGGTCGGTGTTCGTGGTGCACGCGACCAAACCCTGAGCGGACCTACAGCGGCGCGAAGAACGGCACGCACTTGGGCGCGGGCGCGCCCGCCGGATCGAGGGCCTTGAGGATCAGGCTCGTCACGTTCGGGTCGATCGCCTGGCTCAGATGCCCGGACACGTCCACTCCGCAGCGGTCCTGCAGCACGATGTCGGTCGTCCCCGGTTCGCCCAGCACCCCGCTGGTGTACGGCGTGACCACTCGATCGTGGCGGCTCACGATGCTCGTGTAGGTCGGCCCCGGCACGCTCACGCCACCACGGGCGAGGTCGTCGAGGAAGTCCGACGGCGCGAGGTATTCGCGGCACGCCCCGCACACGCCGTCGGCGAGCAGATCGAGGCCGGGCAGCGAAAGCACGGCCCTGGCCAGCCCGGAAAGGCCGTTGAGCGACGTGCCCTTGAAGTTCGAGCCGAAGCCGACGAAATGCTTCACCTTCTCCGCGCCACCCTCGAACTTGAGGTAGTACGCGGGCATCGTCGTGCCCTCGGAGTGGCCGACGATGTCGACTTTGTCCGCGCCGGTGCTCGATCGCACGCGGTCCACGAACGCGCCGAGTTCGACGGCGCTCTTCCGCATGGAGCCGAGCCCGCCGAACAACTGTCCACCCAGGACAGTCGCGCCGTAGGTCAGCGAGTAGACGCAGTAGCCGGCGCTCTTGAGCTTCGGCGCGTGGTAGAACCAGTTGGTCGTCGCGTTGCCGCCGAGGCCGTGCACCAGCACGACGGGCTCGGGGTGCTTCGCGCTCGGCTTGCACGACCAGTCGTTCCAGCCGCTCGACGGGGCCGCGCTCGCGACGGCCGGGGCGGCGATCGTGAACGTCAAAGCCGCGACAAGCGTGGTGAGGATCCTTCTGGTCTTCGTGGCACCGCCGTTGGTGACCCGAGCCCGCATCCCTGCCTCCGGTTACTCGTCAGTATGTGATGCGAGTCATCATGCGTCACAAACCGGCGACCGGAACCGGGAGAACGACCAGACTTACCCGCAACGACTTGTGACAGATCACAAGGGCAGCAGCGCTCGTCGTTCGATCGGACTGGACATGATGATCGAAGTCGTCGTCGCCCCCAGCGTGGACAGGTCTTCGAGCAGGTCCTCCAGATGCGTGGTGTCGCGGACGGCGATCTTGAGGATCCAGCAGTCCTCCCCCACCACGTGGTGCAGCTCGAGGATTTCGGGGCGGTCCATGAGCTTCCGCGTGCGGGGATGCCGGACGGTGAACCCGCTGTGCGGCGCCATCCGCACGAACGCCCGCAGCCCGAGACCGACCCGGGACGGCGAGACGAGCGCCGCGTAGCCGGTGATCGTGCCATCGGCTTCGAGGCGTTTGACGCGTTCGCCGACGGCGGCCGGGCTCAGGGAAACGCGGCGCCCGAGCTCGCTCAGGGTGATGCGCCCTTCCTCCTGAAGGAGTTCGAGGAGTCGCCGGTCGATCACATCTAGTGAGCTTTCAGTGAAATCGCGATTCGACCGAGATTCTTTCAGTGATTCTGCTGATTCGCCCATGTTCTCCCCTTCAAGCCACTGGATCACCAACGTAACACTGGTCAGCATGAAGAAAGTGCTCGTTCTGGGCGGAAGCCGGTACTTCGGCCGCGGGGTGGTCGAGCGGCTGCGCGACGCCGGACTGGACGTCACCGTGCTCAATCGCGGCTCCTCTCCCACGCCGACCGGCGTCGCCCATCTGATCGCCGACCGCGACGACGAAGCCGGACTGAAGGCCGTGCTGGGTTCCCGTTCCTTCGACGTTGTGCTCGACCAGGTCTGCTACACCCCGGTCCAAGCGGGCATCGCGCGCCGCATCATCCGGACGGACAGGTACGTGATGACCTCGACGATCGACGTCTACGACCAGGTCCGGGCGGACACCCCGATGGCCGAATCGCTGGTCTCCCGGTCTCCTGTCGACGTCAGACTTCCTTGGCACGACGCGGATTTCCTCGAAGCGCACTACGGCGAAGGCAAGCGCCAGGCGGAGGCCATTTTCGCCGACGGTGACGTGGAGTTCGCCTCGGTACGGGTCGCGCACGTCCTCGGCGGCGACGATTTCACCGGACGGCTGCGCCATTACGTCGAACGGCTGGACGCGGGGGACGTCGTCGAGATCCACGCGGAACCACGGCCGTCGACGTTCATCCACGCGGATGAGATCGCGGACTTCCTGGCCTGGGCGACACGCGCGGACTTCGCGGGCCCGGTCAACGCAGGTTCGCACGGCGAGCTGTCCGCGCTGGATCTCGCCGCCGCCGTCACCGCCGAGCCCCGGTTCAAGATCGTCGAGCGGGACGCTTCGCCGTTCTCCTTCGACCGGTACGCCGTCCTGGACACCTCGCGCGCGACAGATCTCGGCTTCTCGTTCTCCACCACCACCGATTGGCTCGGCGAAGCCATCGAAAACCTCAGAAAGGCTTGAGCGAATGCACTACCGCAGCATCGGAGACGTCGAAGTGAGCGCGATCGGCCTCGGCGCGATGCCGTTGTCGATCGAGGGCCGCCCGGACGCCGGCCGCGCGATCGCCACGATCCACGCCGCGCTCGACGCCGGGGTCACGCTGATCGACACGGCCGACTCCTATCACTGGCACGCGGGGGAAACCGGGCACAACGAGGTGCTGATCGCCGAGGCGCTGGCGGGCTACGGCGGCGACCCGGACACGGTGCTCGTCGCGACCAAGGGCGGTCGTGGCAGGCCCGGTGACGGCTCGTGGACCGTCACCGGGACGCCCGCGCATCTCAAGAACGCCTGCGAAGGCTCGCTGAAGCGGCTCGGCATCGACGCGATCGGGCTCTACCAGTTGCACAAGCCCGACGAGAACGTGCCGTGGGCGGAATCCGTCGGCGCGATCAAGGAGCTGGCCGACGAAGGCAAGATCCGGCTCGCCGGAGTGTCCAATGTGTCCAGTGCGCAGATTCTCGAAGCGCGGGAGATCCTCGGCGAAAAGCTGGTTTCGGTGCAGAACGAGCACTCGCCCGCGAATCTGACGCACGAACC
This sequence comes from Amycolatopsis sp. lyj-84, assembly GCF_046549075.1. NCBI lineage: Bacteria > Bacillati > Actinomycetota > Actinomycetes > Pseudonocardiales > Pseudonocardiaceae > Amycolatopsis > Amycolatopsis sp. lyj-84. The sequence goes on along the minus strand of NZ_JAJPWO010000003.1, from coordinate 448,556 downwards.
CGAGCTGGCGCTGTGCACCGAACTCGGCCTCGCCTACCTGCCGTGGGGTCCGCTCGGCGGGATCGGCGGGGAATTCCTTGCCGTGGCGGAGGAACACGGCGTCAGCCCGCAGCAGGTGTGCCTGGCATGGCTACTCGCGAAGTCGCCGTCGATGATCGCGATCCCCGGTTCGACGAGGCCCGCGACGATCCGCGATTCGGCGGCCGCCGCCGACCTCGTGCTCACCGCCGACGACCTGGCTCGCCTGCCGTGATCAGGCGCTGGCCACCAGCGTCACACCCATGGCGATCATCATCGCGGCGACCAGGCCGTCCAGCATCCGCCACGACGACGGCTTGCGGAAGAACCCGCTGAGCAGCCTCGCGCCGAAGCCGAGCGCGAGGAACCAGAGCACGCTGGCGGACACCGCCCCGACGCCGAACGCCCACCGGCCGCCGCCGTGCCCCGCCGCGATCGCGCCGAGCAGGAGCAGCGTGTCGAGGTACACGTGGGGGTTCAGCCAGGTGAGCGCCAGCGTGGTCAGCACGATGCGGCGCAGCGATCCGCCGGTCTCCGGGCCACCGGTTTCCAGTGCCGACGGCTTGAACGCGCGACGGGCCGCGAGAGCGCCGTAGCAAAGCAGGAAGGCGCCGCCGATCAGGGCGACGATGGTCAGGGCTTCGGGCGACGCCCCCACCAGCGCGCCGACTCCTCCGACACCCAGGCTGACCAGGATGACGTCCGAGACTATGCAGATCAGGACCACCACGGGAACCGCTTCGCGGCGGATGCCCTGGCGCAGCACGAACGCGTTCTGCGCGCCGATCGCGACGATGAGGGCCATGGTGGCGCCGAACCCGGCGACCGCGCTGAGCAGAACGTTTCCCATACGAAGGACACTAGGAAGCGGATAGTCAACAGTACAGCTAAAGATTCTTACGTAACATTAGCGTTCGTGATGAAAGAATTGCCGCTGGACCTCGTCCGCACGCTGCTGGCGGTCGCCGACGAAGGCACGTTCGACGCGGCGGCCTCGGCCCTGCACGTGACCCCGTCGGCGATCAGCCAACGCGTGAAAGCGCTCGAACAACGCACCGGCCGGGTACTGCTGATCCGCACGAAACCGGTGCGCCTGACCGAATCCGGGCAGGCGGTCGTGCGCTTCGGCCGTCAGCTGGCCCTGCTGGAGGCCGACACCCGGGCCGAACTCGGCCTGACCGCCGACGACGAACCGGTCCGGATGCCGATCGCGGTGAACGCCGATTCGCTCGCGACGTGGTTTCTGTCGGCGCTCACGCGGGTGTCGTTCGACCAGAAGATCTGCTTCGAGCTGCATCGCGAGGACCAGGACCACACCACCACTCTGTTGCGGGAAGGCCAGGTGATGGCGGCCGTGACGTCGTCCCCGGATCCGGTCGCGGGGTGTTCGGTGCACCGGCTCGGGCACATGCGCTACCTGGCCGTGGCGAGCCCGGCGCTCGGCACGGACCTCGACCTCGCCGAAGCCCCCGTCGTCGTCTTCGGCCGCCGAGACGACCTCCAAGACCGCTTCGCGCGCGAGCGGGGCACGATCGCGAGCTCGCTGCGGCACTGTGTCCCGTCGTCCGAAGGGTTCTACGACGCTGTCGCCGCCGGGATGGGCTGGGGCATGGTGCCGCTCACGCAGATCGGCGACCGCCTGCGCGACGGCACCTTCGTCTGCCTGGACCCGGACCACCCGATCGACGTACCGCTGTTCTGGCAGCGGTGGAAACTCGACTCCCCCGCGCTGGCGGCGGTGTCGGCCGCCGTCACCGCCGCGGCCGCGGACCTGCTCGTCGACCCACACGGATGAGGACGCGCGCGGCGGCGCGTTCGTGAGATCCTGGGCGCATGACGCGCGCATTGCACCTGGTCGGGGACGAGGAAGCGGACCGGCTGCTGACCGAAGACCCGTTCGCGCTGCTCGTCGGGATGCTTCTCGACCAGCAGTTCCCGATGGAACACGCGTTCCGGGGCCCGCAGAAGATCGCGGACCGGATGGACGGTTTCGACATCAAGAAGATCCACGCGATGGACACCGAGACCTTCGTCGAGCTCTGCGTGGTCCCGCCCGCGATCCACCGCTACGGCGGATCGATGGCCCGGCGGGTGAAGGATCTCGCGGAGCACGTCGTCGAACACTACGACGGCGACGCCGCCGGGATCTGGACCGCCGGACGCCCCAAGCCGGACGGCCCCGAGGTCCTCAAGCGGCTCAAGGCACTGCCCGGCTACGGCGATCAGAAGGCCGCGATCTTCCTCGCGCTGCTCGGCAAACAGCTCGGCGTGCAGCCGAAGGGCTGGCGCGCGGCCACCGGCTCCTACGGCGACCGCGGCTCCCGGCGTTCGATCGCCGACGTCGTCGACACGAAGACCCTCGGCGAGGTGCGGGCGTTCAAGAAGGCGGCGAAGGCCGCTGCCAAGGCGCCCGCGAAGTAGCTACTTCTTCCCCGCACCCGGCCACGGCCCCGGCGTCTCCGCGGGCAGTTCGGCCTGCTCGGTTTCGGTGCGGAACAGCCGGAAACCACGGGCCTGGTAGTTCTTGAGCGCGGCGGGGCCGTCGGTGGTGCAGGTGTGGACGGTCACGCGGCGCGTCGCCGTCTTGCCTGGCCAGCGCTCCGCGAGCGCCCATGCCTCCCGGAGCGCGACGGTGAGCAGGTGCCCGCCGATGCCCTTCCCGACGAAGGACGACATCAGGCCGAAGTACGCCAGTTCGACGTCACCCTCGCCGCTGCCGTCGAGTTCGAAGTAACCGCACGGCGTCCCCTTCGCGTACGCGACCCAGGTCTCGACGCCGGGCCTGTCCAGCCACTCGATCCACTGCGACCACGTCCAGCCGAGCCTGTCGATCCAGAACCAGTCGCCGCCGACGGCGGAGTAGAGGTAGCGGTTCAGCTCGGGGCTGACCAGCTCCGCGCGGGTGACCGTCACCGGGACGGCGGGCGGTTTCGCCGCGCTCAGGTCGTCCGGCGAGGTCTGTTCGAGGTGCCAGGTCGTGATCTCCATGCTGGGATCATTTCAGCCACACCCGGAGCGGCCCGAGTGCCGTGTAGCCGTTCCGCAGGGCCGCGTCGAGATCGTCGCCGCGTTCGTAGCCGGTGATCGGCAAACCGGGGAAACTCGCCGCGACGGCCGAGGTCGCGCCACGCCAGGCGTCGTCGAGAGCGCCGCGAGTGTACAAATTGGACAGTCCGGCGAAGTCGCCGTCACGGTTGGCCGTCACCCCCGAGACACCGTCGGACCACACCGCGACGGACGGATCGCCGAACCGGTCATCGTCCCGGGACCAGCCCGGTTCGAGGGGCGCCTGAGCCGTACAGGCGATCCACGTGGCTTCGAAGAGCACCGCGAAACCCGCTTGCGAAAGATCGAGGCAGCCGAAGCTGTCCTTCACCGAACAGCCCGGCGAAGTGTCGATCCCTTCCAGCACTTCCGGCACCGTCGCGTCCGGCGTCAGGGTCACCGCGTCCGGGTACAGCGGTGGCGTCCGGCGTGCCGACTTCCAGATGTGACGGGTGAAGGTCCCCGCTAACCCGTGTGCCCGGCAGACCGTGTCGCACCAGCGGGCGTTGACGCGCGCGGCGTCCGCTACGCCCGCGCGAACCACAGGACGTCCGGTTCGCCTTGCGGCACCGGGATCTTCAGCTCCCGCACTTCACTGAACCGCGCTCGCAGCCGCCTCGCGAACGACGGCGCCGACTCGGCGCTCCACACCGCGAGCACGCCGCCGGGCCGCAGCCGCGCGGCGAGCATGTCGAGCCCGTCGCTCCGGTACAGCTTCGCGTTGCCGTCGGTGACCGTCCACTCAGGACCGTTGTCGATGTCCAGGCACAGCGCGTCGAACCGCTCCTCCGTCCGGCGCAACCACTTCACCAGATCGGCCTCGACGACGGTGACCCGCTCGTCGGAAAGGGCGTCGTCGTGGACGTCCTTGAGCGGGCCCTCGCGGTTCCAGCCGATCACCGCGGCTTCGCGCTCGACGACCACGATCTCGCCGACGCCGGGGTGATCCAGCGCGGCGCGCAGCGAATAGCCGACGCCGAGGCCGCCGATCAGCATGCGTGCCTTGCCCGGCACCAGATCGGCCGCCACCGAGACGAGCAGCCGTTCGGATTCCCCGTTCCGGGTGTCCATCAGGAAGACGCCGTTGGCGATGACCTCGAAATCGTTCCCGGCCCGGCGAAGCACCAATTCGCCGCTCTTCCCCGCCACTGTGTCGAGCACGTCGGTCATCCGGGCAGCTTATCGGCGACGGTCACAGCAGGCCCGCCATTTTGTACAACACGAGACTGCCCGCGACGGCGACGTTGAGGCTCGCCCCGATGCCCACCATCGGGATTTCGACGACGGTGTCGAGCAGATCGAGCGCTTCCGGCGGAATGCCCTGTTGCTCGTGGCCCAGCACGACGATCGTCCGGCCCCGTGCGGACGGGAGATCAGCGAGGCGCACGGCTTCGTCGGCCAGTTCGACACCGACGATCGCCGTGCCCGCCGCCCGCTCCCGCGTCAGCCAGCCCGGCGGGTCGTGGACCCAGTGCACACAAGCCGGGCGCCGCAACGTGTTCCCGCGGCGCAGCGCCTCCGGCACCCACGGAAACCTCGGCACGGCGAGGCAGGCGCCCACCGCGTCACAGGTTCGCAAAAGGGTGCCGAGATTCGCGCCGTGCAGCGGCCACAGCGGTGCCGCGACGAGATGTCCCCAGCAGGAGTGGGTTTTCCTTCTTCTGGCCGCACGCAGTTCCGACGGTGTGCGGACCCGGATCGACGGGCTCACCGGCCGTGAGGCGTCGCGCCTCCAAGGATTTCGAGGATCATGCCCACACTGTAGCGGGATCACCTCCGGCACTCTTAACCTTGAAGCCTCGGAGGTGGTAGTCATGCAGGCGACCGTCGGAGACGAGATCCACGTGCACGGGCGCACGGTCGGATCCGTGGGACAGCGCGGCGAAATCCTCGAAGTACGCGGCGAACACGGTGGCCCGCCGTATCTCGTCCGGTTCACCGACGGGCACGAAGGACTGGTCTTCCCCGGTCCTGATTGCGTGGTCCAGTCTCGCGGCGATTAGGCGTCACTCGGCCAAAGCGGGCTGCCTCACGCGGCTTCGCCAGCCCGCCACGACCACGAGAGCGGCGATCGCGGTCAGTACCGCCGCGATCTCGGGCAGCAGGAGCGGTCCGCCGCCGCTGAGCACCGCTCCCCCGACCAGGCCGGAGAGGCCGACGCCGAGATAGATGGCGGACGCGTTGAGAGAGAGGACGAGACCGGCGTTCTGGCTGGAGAGTTCGATCAGGCGGTGCTGGATCGGCGGGTTGATCGACCAGGTGGCCAGTCCCCAGAGGAACAGCACGACGGCCGCGCCCGCGATGCTGGTCGCCACCAGCGGCAACAGCGCGAGGACCACGGTGATCCCGGCGAACACGACCAGCAGCGGTCCCCTGGCGCCCCAGCGGTCGGTCGCACGGCCGCCGAGGACGTTGCCGAGCGCGCCGCCGGCGCCGTAGACGAACAGCAGCAGGCTGACCGTCGTGCCGTGGACGCCCGCCGTGGCGGACAGGACCGGCGAGATGAAGGTGTAGACGGAGAACGCGGCGAGGCAGCCGAGCACGGTCGCGCCGAGCATGGCGAGGACGCGCGGGTCCTTGGCGACGGTGAACCGTTCGGCCAGGCGGACCGGAGGCGGCGCCGGGACGGCGGGCAAGACCATCCGGACCGCGAAGGCGCCGAGAAGCGAGAAGGCCGCGACGAGTCCGAAGACGGCCTGGTAACCGACGCTCTGCGAAAGCACGCTGCCGAGCGGGACCCCCAGGATCGTCGCGATGGTCAGGCCGCCGAAGACGAGCGCGACCGCGCGGCCCCGGCGTTCCGGCGAGGTGAGTTCGGCGGCGACGGCGCTCGCGGCCGGGGTGAAGACCGCCGCGCCGATCGCGGTGACGACCCGCGCGAGGAGCAGGGTCACGTAGCCGGGTGCGAGGGCGGCGAGGGCGTTGCCGATGGCGGTGACGACGAGGGCGGCGACCAGGAGCGTCCGCCGTTCCCAGCGGCCCGTGACCGCGGCGAACAGCGGTGAGCCGACGGCGTACGCGATGGCGAAGGCGGTGACCAGCTGTGCGGCGGCGGTCTCGGAGACCCCGAGCTCACCGGTCAGCGCGGGCAACAGCCCGGCGACGACGTAGCCGCTGGTGCCGACCGCGAAGGTGCCGAGCGCCAGCACCGCGGTCCTGGGTGGTGCGAAAGTCATGACTCCCCAGCTCCAGACCCCCTTTTGCGCCCGGTCCCGCTCCCGGCCGAGATCGCGATTAGGGGGCGGAAGTCGCTCCGGGCCCCGGTCGCCCAGGTGCCGCCCGGATCGCGATTAGCCCGCGAAAGTCGACCTGGGTCGCGGGGCACCCGGCCGGCGCCGGATCGCGTTTAGCCCGCTAAAGGCGCGTGGGGGTCATTGTTCGATGGTTGTCGTAGTTCGATGGAGACCGTACTACGAACTCGCGGAAAGTTCGAGGGGCGTCGTACTATGGACGGATGGCCGCGACCACGACCCCGCAGTACGTCTACCCCGGGCAGGACGAGATCCGGATCGAGGCGGTCCTCTCCGCACTCGCCGACCCGGTGCGGCTCGACATGGTCCGCCAGCTGGCCGAACCCGGCACCGAGATCTCGTGCAGCGGTTTCGACGTCGCCGTGACCAAGTCCACACTCACCCATCACCTGCGCACCCTGCGCGAAGCGGGCATCATCATGGGCCGCCAGCAGGGCACCGCGCGCTACAACTCCTTGCGCCACAACGATCTCGACGAGCTCTTCCCCGGCCTCCTCCAGGGAGTGCTCGCCGCCCGCCGCTGAGGGTGGGCAGCCTCACCCGAAACCGGGATGACAAAAGCCCCCGTGATCCGTTGAACTGGACGCAGGACAGCTCGTCGACGTCGGGGCCGAACGCGCTGTCTTCTTTTGCGTCCGAGACCTAAATCGATTCAGTTGCCCATCCGCGACGGTGGGCGAGTAATCGTTTACTCACGTACGACCCTCGAAGGGAGAGCCGTGCCCGTCGCGCTGCTCGCGCTCGCCATCGGTGCCTTCGGCATCGGGACCACCGAATTCGTCATGATGGGCGTGCTGCCCGAAGCCGCCGCCGATTTCGGCGTGTCGATCCCGTCCGCCGGCTACCTGATCTCCGGTTACGCCCTCGGCGTCGTGGTCGGCGCCCCGCTGCTCACCGCGGTCGCCGTCCGGCTGCCGCGCAAGACCATGCTGCTGGCGATGATGGGGCTGTTCACGCTCGGCAACGTCCTCTTCGCACTGTCGCCGAACCAGGAGTTCGGCGTCGCCTTCCGTTTCCTCGCCGGCCTGCCGCACGGCGCGTTCTTCGGCGCCGGCGCGGTCGTCGCGTCCAGCCTGGCCAAGCCGGGCGAACGCGCCAAGGCCGTCTCGATGATGTTCATGGGCCTGACCCTGGCCAACGTCGTCGGCGTCCCGCTGGGGACGTTGCTCGGCCAGAAGGTCGGCTGGCGCGCGACCTTCGGCGTCGTCGCGGTGATCGGCCTGGTCGCCATGGCCGCGATCGCGAAACTGGTCCCCCACCAGGGCAAACCGGTCGAGCCATCGCTGCGCGGCGAACTCGGCGCCTTCCGCCGTCCGCAGGTGTGGCTCGCGCTCGCGATCGTCACCTTCGGCCTGGGCGGCGTGTTCGCCTGCCTGTCCTACATCGCGCCGATGCTGACCGACGTCACCGGCTACTCGCCGTCGGACGTCACTCTGCTGCTCTCGCTGGCCGGGGTCGGCATGACGATCGGCAACTACCTCGGCGGCAGGCTCGCCGACAAGGCGCTGATGCCGAGCCTCTACGTCTCGCTGTCCGGACTCGCCACGGTGCTGGCGATCTTCACCTTCACCGCGAACGGCAAGGTCGGCGCGGCGGTGACGATCTTCTTCGTCGGCCTCGCCGGTTTCATGATCGGCCCGATGATGCAGGCCCGGATCATGGAGAAGGCCGGTGGGACGCCGTCGCTGGTCTCCGCGGCCGTGCAGTCGGCGTTCAACATCGCGAACTCGATCGGCGCCTACCTCGGCGGCCTGGTGATCGCGGGCGGGCTCGGCCTGGTCGCCCCCAACTGGGTCGGCGCCTCGCTGGCCGTGCTGGGGCTCTCGCTGGCCGTCGTCTCCGGCGGCCTCGACCGCCGCGAAGCCCGGCTCACGCCCGCCATGGCCTCCTGATCGACCACCGGCGGTCCTCTCAGGACAGAGGGCCGCCGGTGATCGTGAAGGCGATGAAAAGGATCAAGACAGAAAGCGCGCCATAAGTCAGGACGTCGACCGGCTTGCCCCGGATCGCCAGCAGCCCGGCCTTCGCGTTCGGCAGGACCGCCCTCAGCAGCCCCGCGAGCATCAGCGCCCCGCCGATCAGCGCGGCCCCCTGACGCCAGTGGTACTGCCCGATCCGCAGGGCGGCGACGGCCACCACCAGCATCACCAGCAGGAACGGCAGGTGATGGAGCAGTGCCCCACGGTCACGCCGCTGTCCGGCCAACGTCATCAGTCCTCGTCCTTCACGGCCTCGCGGGCAAATCGGGTCACGCCGTCAGTATCCCGGGTGAGTCATCCGGCAGCAGGTCAGGGCGTCTTCCACATTGTCAAGAGCGGCAAAACCCACATGCGGGGTGCACACGAGCGCGGATACGGTCAAAATGTGACCGTGGCACAACCGACGACTCAGCTGAACGCGACCGAGCAGGACACCCTGGTCAAGCAGATCGGCCTCGCCCTGCTGCGGGCCGCGCCTCGTGATTGGCGGAAGGTGACCGCCGAGTACCGAGCCGTCGGCAGGTACCACGAGATGACCGGCGAGATCATCACCGAGGACGGCACCGCGCACGAGTGGGTCGCGACCCACGACATCGCGACGCTGTTCGGCAGGCTGCGTGCCGGGATGTACCGCGACGGCCGCGGCACCTGGTTCAACGCCCGGTACCAGCTCGATCACCCGTCCAGCTACAACCTCGAGTACAACCGCGACGAGCCCCAGTGGCGCCTCGCGCCGCCTCCGCAGGCACTCTCCGACGAACTGCGCATGTTCCCCCGCTCCGAGGAGAACGTGCCCGAATGGCTGATCCGGCGCATGTCCGGCCTCAGCCCCGAGCAGCCCGGACCGCATTTCCGCATCGCCCGCATCTTCGACACCATCGGCCCGGCCGGGCGTCCGGTGATCAACCGGCCCGACCTGGAGATCGAGGAGCAGGACAGGCTGCTCGAATACCTCGACCACGCGCCGCTGGTGGTCACCGAGCGCGGCTACGACATCGACAGGCTCGCGCAGACCCCCGAGGCCACCGTCCCGGTCGCCTTCCACAGCGACGGACAGTGGATCTGGCCCGCCGCCGTCAACTTCTACCTGCGCGAGTACGGCGTTTCGCCGGAACTCGACCTGATCGACCACGTCCGGCAGAACGGCTTCACGCTGCCGGAGGTCGACGACCCGACACTGCAGGCCGCCGCGGGGTACCTCACCCGGGGGAATCCGCCCCCGCAACAGCGCCCCAACGGCCCGGGTGGCCCCAACGGCGGCCCGGGTGGGCCCGGGGGCCCGCCTCCGCAGGGCCCGCCCCAGAACGGCCTCTCGCAGAACGGCCCAGGACCGAACGGGCCCGTGCCGCCGCAGCAGGCCGCGGTCAACCAGGGCGGTCCCGGTCAGCCGGGGCCCAACGGTCCCGCAGGTCCCGGCCCGAACCAGGCCGCTCAGCCGCCCGTCCCGCCGCCGCACCAGCCGGGCCCGGACCCCGCGGTGGTGGCGGCCGCGGCAGCGGCACCGGTCGCCGCCGCGGCGGCCGTTCCCGCGGCCGAGGCGAGCGTTCCGGACCAGGCCGAGCAGGCCCAGCGGTACGAAGAGGACTACGACACCCAGGACTACCAGGCGCAGGACTTCCACGAAGCCGCTGCCGAGCAGCAGTACGAAGCCGGCTACGAAGACCAGTACGCGCACGAAGAGGCGCCGTTCCGCGAGTCCGAACAGGACGCGTACACCGACGAGGCCCGGCAGGACGACGCGCCGCATCAGCACGCGGAGCCCGAGCCGGAGCCTCAGGTCGCCGACCCGGAGGCCACCACGTACGCGCGGGCCCCGCAGGTCGACGCCTACGAGCAGCCTCGCGAGGAAGCTCAGGACGCGTACCCCCCGCAGGAGGAGAACCAGCCGTACACGCCCCCCGAGCTGGAGGCGACCACCGGCTACACGCCGGTCGAGCAGGCCGACGCCGGTCCTGAGCTGCCCCTCCTGACGCACGACGCGGAGCCCGACGTTCCTCCGCTCTCGGACTCCGAGGTCACGCAGGTCGACGGCCCACAGCAGGAGCGGGGGACCTTTGCTACCGCCCCCGTGTCCCGCCCGGAGCCCGAACCGCAGCGTGAAGAAGCCCCGCGCCGCGCCGCGCCGGAGCGGCCTCGCCGCGACGAGCACCCGGTGCCGGTGCTGAACGAGCTGCAGTCGAAGTTCGACGACCTCGACGTACCCGAAGACGTCTACCGCATCGGCGGCCCCGCGGAGCACGGCTGGAGCGTCGAGCAGGTGGACGGCGGCGGCTGGCGGGTCGGCTGGTACGACGGGAAGCTGACCAACCCGGCGGTGTTCGGCGACGCCGAGGATGCGGCCGCGTTCATGCTCGGCAAGGTCCTGCTGAACCCGAACGGTGCTCCGCCCGCCGACGAGCCGCACTTCGACGAGCCTGCCGCTGTCGAGGAGCAGCCGGTCGAGGAGCCGCCTCCGGCTCCGGCTCCGGCCCGGCCCGTGCTGACGACGCTCTCCCCCGAGATCGCGACCGGTTCGCATCCGGTGCCGCCGCGGGAGTCGATCCCGGCACAGGAGCAGACGGCGTTCACGACGGCAGAGGAGCTGCTCGGGGACGATCTGGACGACGAGCCCGCCCCCGCACCGGTCCCGCCCGCGCCTCCGGTGCGGCCGCCGAACCCGGCGCTGGCGAGCCCGCCGCCCGCCCCGCCCCGGCGCGAACCGCCGGTGACGCCGCCTCCGCCGCCGCCGATGCGGCGCGAGGAGCCGGCCCGCCCGCAGGTCTCGGCGGCCGGACCTCCCGACGCCAAGCAGAACTGGCCGATCTCGCCGCTCAACGGTGAGCCGCCGCTGACGCTGTTCCGCGGCAAGGAACTGCGTGAGCTGCCCGCGGGCAGCGAGCTGGACCGCTTCGGTGGCCCGAACGGCAACCTGACCTATGCGGCCGGGACACCGTTCGAGGAGCGCTCGCTCGTGCCGGAGTGGGTGAACCGGCCGTACCACGTCTACCGCGTGCAGCGCCCGCTCGAAGCGCTGGCCGGTGTCGCGATCCCGTGGTTCAACCAGCCCGGTGGCGGGTCGGCGTACCTGCTGCCGGCGTCGATCGAGGAACTGCTCGCCGAGGGCGACCTCATCGAGCTGGACCCGGGCGAACCGCCGATCGACTAGTCACCTCGCGTGCTATGAAAGGCCCGTTACTTGCAAATTTTGCAAGTAACGGGCCTTTCCTGGCGTTCAAGGGGTCAGTGGATGACGAGGCCGTGTGCGGCGGCGTAGGCCACCGCGGTCTCGGTGTCGACGTGGACGCCCGCGAGATTCGCCTGCACCAGGCCGTTGGCGTCGATCCGCGCTCCGCGCAGGTCGGCACCTTCGAGTTTCGCTCCGGCCAGCCGGGCACCGGTGAGGTCGGCGCCGCGCAGATCGGCGCCGGTGAGGTCCGCTTCGGTCAGGTTGGCCTCGCGCAGCCGCAGCCCGGAGAGATCCACTTTGGACAGTCGGTTGCGACTCAGCGAGACCAGCGAGAGATCGCATTCGGTGAACGCGACCTTCTGAAATCGGCAGTCCACAAAGGACGATCCGAGCATCGAACAGGAGCTCCACCGGGTACCGGCGAGCACACTGCGGTCGAAGGTGCAGGACCGGAACGCCGACGCCTCGTGGCGCGAGCCCTCGAAGTCGACCTTGGTGAAGTCGCATTGGTCGAAGGTGCAGCCCTGGGTGCGCAGCCCGCGCAGGTCGGCCTCGGTGAAGTCACAGCCGACGAAACTGCGTTTTTCCCACCATTGCTGGGAAAGGACGGCTTCTCGGTAGTCTTCCGCGGTCTCGATCACCCGTTCAGGATCGCATACCCGCTTAAGCCCAGGTGATCCCGTCGAACAACGCGCGCAGCTTCGCCGCCCGCGCCCCCGACGACGTAGCGATCCAGCCGATGCGGCCGAGCAGATGGGCGCGGAAGTCCGGATGCGCGGCCCGGTTCTGCGCCTCCGGCCCGGTCCGGACGCAGTTGTGGAGCAGCGCGCGCAGGGCGTCGTAGTCGGCGCGCGTCGCGGCGGGCGCGCTGTTGACCACCAGCCCGCGACCCGTTGCCGCTGGTGTGCGCCCGCGATCGACGTCTTGTCGTCCCGCAGCCGGAAGCCCTCGTCGGTCACGATCCGCCGGACGCCGGGCAGCAACCGGTGCAACGGCAGGGAATCCCCGGAGAACGCCAGATCGTCGGCGTACCGCGTGTAGGCCGCGCCCAGTGACCGTGCGAGACCGTCCAGCCGCCGGTCCAGATGATGCGTGACCGCGTTCGCCACCGCGGGCGAGGACGGCGCGCCTTGCGGCAGATGCGTGGCCGCCAGGTTCCTCAGCAACCGCACCCGCGCGGGATCCCGCCGCCCCTCGGGCACGGCGGCGAGAACGTCGGGCGGGGCGGCCGTGGTGAGCACGCCCGCGAGGGCTTCCGCCACGGCGGGCGGGTACCCGGCGAGCGCGAGCAGGGCCGAGATCCGGCGCGCGGACACCGCCGGGAAGAACCCTTCGAGATCCATCCTGACCACGGTCTCCCGGCCGGCGTGCGGGGTGGCACACGACATCGCCGAACGTCCGCGCCGGAACCCGTGTGCGGCCTCGTGCACCGGCAGCGCCTCGACGACGTGCCGCAGGATCCGACGCTGCAGTTCGGCGAGCCGCGGCTTCGGCCGCTCGATGAGCCGCACCCCGCCCGAAGCGGTCGGGATCCACCGGTGGCCGTAGTGCCGGACCGGATCCGCCGCGCGCCGGTTCCAGCCCTTCGTGTCGGCGAACCACGAGAGTTCACCGGTCGTCAGGTCGAGCGCGGCGGCGCAGTCGTCGAAGGTCGCCCAGCGGGCCACCTGCCACCGCCAGACCGGCATCGGCCTGAGGAGCGACGCGGAGGTGACTTTTTCTCCTGTCATCCGCGCGGACCCGTACGCGAAGCATGCCGAGCTCGCGCGGGGCGCCGTGTCTCGCTGTCGTCGTGCTCCCCGGGGTTGCCCCGGAGTGGGTGGTGATCCACCGGCTCACCTCCGCGTCGCTGTCACCACCCTACCGACTTCAGCGGCTCGGAATGATCTTCGAACCCGAGACGTACCGCATGGCCTCGACGAACTTCGGGTCGTTCATGCGGCGTTCCATCTCGGGGAAGTCGAGGTCGACCAGCCGGGTCTGGATCCACCACAGGTTGCCGAACGGGTCACGGACCCGGCCGACGCGGTCGCCGAAGAAGAGCTCGGTCTGCTTCGTGACCTCTTCGGCGCCCGCCTCGACGGCCCGGCGCTGTGTCTCCACGCTGTCCTCGACGTAGAGCCGCAGGTACGCCGGGGTCTCGACCCAGTCGTCCTGCGCGTCGAACAGCATGACGACCGAGTCGCCGACGCGAACCTCGGCGTGCCCGATCTTGCCGCCCTCGACGTACACCGGTTCGCCCATCGGCTCGGCGTCGAAGACCCGCTTGAGAAAGTCGATCATGCCCGCGGTGTCGCGCGAGATGATCCACGGGGTGACCGAGTGGTAGCCGGCGGGGATCGGGTTGCTCATCAGGGTTCTCCTCAGTCGTCGTGGTGCGTTGAGAAGAACGCTAAAGGGCGTATAGGACAGATCTTGTCCTAATGAGATTTCAGCAGGAACGACGGCTTCGCGTCCCGCCACTCCGGCATGTCCAGGGAGTCGAGCGCCTCGACGATGCGCTTCTCCTCGTACCGGAAATGCGTCTCCATGATCGCCGTGAGGCCGTCGAGTTCCCGCTGGACGTGCAGGATCTCGGCCGGGCTCGACGCCGGGCCGACGCCGCCGACCAGTTCTTCGAGCCGCTCGATGATCCCGGACATGACGTCGTGGTCGTGTGCGAGCTCTTCGAGCGTCGGCCGCAACTCGGGGAATTTCTCCGCCAGCACAAGGAAAGCGCCGCCGTCCTCCCCGGTGTGATGCCTGGTCAGCGCCGAGCAGAAGGTGAGGCAATGCGCGCGGAGATCGCGCAGCCGCTCGGCACGCCCGTCCGCGACCGAGCCGAGGTCGTCGTGCAGCCTGGCCAGCTCTTTACGCAGCCAGTTGTGAACCTGAACGAGTTGATTTCCGAACGCCGTCAACCGGCCGTTCGATGAAGAAGGGGTTTCCATGATTTCCCATGGTCCGACGCCTCCGCGCCCACGACGGTCTCTTTGCCGGGTGCACTGCGACGTTGATCGAACTACAACATGGACACCGCCGGGCCGTCAAGTGAGGTCAGTGGAAGTCACGGGACTTGGCGGTGATCCGCAGCGGCAGGTGCCGGATCTGTTCGGCGAGGACGTTCACCACCTCCCCGGTGCGCTCGACCACACCCCGGATCAACAGCGCCGGACTGCCGCGCGCGACCCGGTGATAGCGCTGCCACACCCCCATCGTGCAGATGATGTTGATCATCCCCGTCTCGTCCTCGAGGTTCATGAAGGTGACGCCGCCCGCGGTCGCCGGCCGCTGGCGATGGGTCACCGCGCCACCGGTCAGCACCCGCGTGCCGTGCGGGACCTCGCGCAGGCCCGCCGCCGTGACGACGCCGAGTTCGTCGAGGCTCTCCCGGATGAACTGGGTCGGGAAGCTGTCCGGCGACACCCCGGTCGCCCAGACATCCGCGGCCGCGACGTCGATTTCGTCCATCCCCGGCAACATCGGTGCCTTGACCCCGGTGGCGAGACCGGGGAGTTTCTCCAGGCTTTCGTCGGCGACCGCGCCCGCCGCCCAGAGCGCGCTCCGCCTGCTCTCGCCGAAACAACCGAACGCGCCTGCCGTGGCCAGCGCCTCGACCTGAGGTTTGGTCAGCCGCACCCGCCGGGCGACCTCGGGCAGATCCGCGAACGGGCCGCCGCGCTCTCGCTCTTCGACGATCTCCTTCGCCAGGTTCTCGCCGATCATCCGCACGGTGGACAGGCCACCCCGCACGGCGAGCAGTTCTCCCCCTTCCGGCAAGGGTTCCAGCGTCGCGTGCGGGAGGCTCGCGTTGATGTCGGGGCCGAGCACCTTCACCCCGTGCCGCCGCGCGTCGGCGACCAGCGACTGCGGCGAGTAGAACCCCATCGGCTGCGCGCGCAGCAAACCGGCCAGGAACGCGTCCGGGTGGTAGTACTTGAAGTACGCGCTCGCGAACACCAGCAGGGCGAAACTCAGCGCGTGACTCTCCGGGAAACCGAAATTCGCGAACGCCTTGAGCTTGCCGAAGATCTTCTCCGCGAGCTCCTCACCGATGTCGTGCTTCGCCGCACCTTCGAGGAATCGGCGTTTGAGCCGTTCCATCTTCTGCTCGGAACGCTTCGCACCCATGGCGTGCCGTAACTGATCGGCCTCCGCCGGGGTGAAATCGGCGACGTCGAGGGCGATCTGCATCATCTGTTCCTGGAACAACGGGACGCCGAGGGTCTTCTTCAGCGCGTTCTCCAGTTTCGGATGGTCGAAATCCCATTTCTCCTGATCGTTCTTTCGCCGGATGTAGGGATGCACCGAACCGCCCTGGATCGGACCGGGCCGGATGAGCGCGACCTCGACCGCGAGGTCGTAGAACTTCTTGGGGCGCAAGCGAGGCAGGGTGGCCAGCTGCGCGCGGCTCTCCACTTGGAAAACGCCGATCGCGTCGGCACGGCAGAGCATTTCGTAGACGTTCTGATCCTTGAGATCCAATTCGGAGATGTCGACCTCTTCCCCTTTGTGGTCGTGAACCAGATCTATCATATAGTGCAGGACCGACAACATCCCGAGTCCGAGCAGATCGAATTTGACCAGTCCCGCGGCGGCGCAGTCGTCCTTCTCCCACTGCACGACACTGCGGTTCTCCATCCTGGCCCATTCGATCGGCACCACCTCGCTCACCGGCTGTTGGCAGATCACCATGCCGCCGGAATGAATGCCGAGATGCCGGGGGAAGTCTTCGAGCGCGCAAGCGAGTTCGACGACTTCGCCGGGAATGTCGTGATCGTGATCCTTCTCCGTCGACCGCAACGCACCCCAGCGGTCGATCTGCTTGCTCCACGCGTCCTGCTGGCCGGGTGAATACCCCAGTGCCCGCGCCGCGTCCCGGACCGCGGACCGCGCCCGATAGGTGATCACGTTCGCCACCTGCGCGGTGTTCAGCCGCCCGTACTTTTCGTAGACGTACTGGATCGCCTCTTCGCGGCGGTCGGATTCGATGTCGAGATCGATGTCCGGATAACCGTCGCGGTCGGGGGCGAGGAACCGTTCGAAGAGCAGTCCGTAGCGCACGGCGTCGACCTTGGTGATGCCGAGCGCGTAACAGACCGCGGAATTCGCGGCCGAACCCCGGCCCTGGCAGAGGATGTCGTTCTCCCGGCAGAACCGCACGATGTCCCAGACGATCAGGAAGTAGCCGGGGAAGCCCAGCTTTTCGATGATCTCCAGTTCGTGCGCGATCAGTTTCCGGGCTTTTCGGCGGTACTCGGCGGTCTTGTTCTTCTCGTGGTCCTTCGCGCCCTTGAGAGTGAGTTCCTTCAAGTAGGACGCTTCGGTGTACCCCGCCGGAACGTCGAACGGCGGCAGCTTCGGTTCGATGTGATGCAGTTCGAACGCGCATTCCCGGCCGAGCAGCGCCGCGCGCTGCACCGCGCCCGGATACCGCGCGAAGATCTCGGCCATCTCCTCCCCCGACCGCAGGAACGCCGTCCCCGCGGCGGGCAGCCAGCCCTCCATGTCCTCCAGGCCCCGTCGGGCGCGGATCGCGCTGAGCGCGTCGGCGAGCGGGGCCCGCTCCGGCCGCGCGTAATGCGCCGCCGTGGTCGCCACCGTCGGCAGCCCGAACTCCGCGGCCATCTCGCTCAGCAGGTCGTTGTGCGTGCTGTCCAAGGGGAGGCTGTGGTCGATGAGTTCGACGTAGACGTTCTCCCGGCCGAAGCAGTCGACGAGTTCCTTCAGTTTCTCCACCGCCGCGACGGGACCTCCGGCGACGAGGGCCTTGCGCACCGCGCCCTTGCGGCAGCCGGTGAGCACGACGCACTTCCCGCTGACCTCTTCGGCGACCGCGCGCAGGTCGTAGACCGGCCTGCCTTTCTCGGCTCTTTCCTTGGGCGACAAGGATTCCCTGTCGAAGCCGTACAGCTGTCCGGCGGTGATCGCGCGGTTCAGGCTCAGGTAGCCGTCCTGTTTCTTGGCCAGCAAGAGAAGGTGTTCGCCTTCGGGATCGGCGAACCCGTTCTGCGGTCCGGACAGGCCGAAGCTGAGCTCCGTGCCGAAGACGGTGTGCACGCCCAGTTCTCTCGCCGCTTCGGCGAAGCGCACCACGCCGTACATGCCGTCGTGATCGGTGAGGGCGATCGCGTCCAGGCCCAGCCGCGCGGCCTCCTCCACCAGTTCCTCGGGATGGCTCGCCCCGTCGAGGAAGCTGAAGTTCGAATGGCAGTGCAGTTCGGCGTACGGCACCCGGCGCGCGGTGGCCCCGTCGTCTTCGCCGATCTGCCCCGTCAAGTCGGGGGGACGCTCGTAGCCCTCCCGTTTGGCGCTCCAGGCGGGGCTGTCACCGCCGTCGCCGGGCTGGACCTCGCCCGCGAGTTCGCGGGCGAGATCCTTCCACGGCTTCGGAGGGTTGTTCCAGCCCATCGGTCACCGATTCTCGATCGAGCGTCTCGGCGGGGGGACGAACACTTCCGCTCGCGGGACGCACGCCGCCCAAGCCGTGTTTCGTTCGAGGCACTCTTTACCGCCGAGAGCGCTTTGACACTGCTCGGCACGCTGTACCGGGATGGCCGGTTCCTCCAGCCACCGCCGCACCAGCCGCGTGTACTCCTCGTCCATGGTCAGTCGTACTTCCCTTCCAGCGTCCACATCGGGTTTTCGTGGTGTTCGAAGCGGAGCAGCACCGCCTCCTCCGCGTCCGGCCCGTCGGCCAGCAGCACCTGCAACCGGATCCGGGTCCCCGACCGCGCATGGCCCGCCCCGGCCCGGACGCCGACCAGCCACGGCCCCGCCCAGGCGAGGACCTGGCGCGGCTCACCGCCCTCGAAGCTCACGAGGAACGGTGTGGCGGTGACCCGGCGCCGCGCGGTGATCTCCACGACGCTCCCGTGTTCGTCCAGTACCTGGGCGGGCACCGGCCGGGGGAACACCGTCGCCGGGGAGGGCGACGGGAGCCGTCCGGCCCAGTTCGCGTCCGCTTGCGCGGACCGCTCCCGTCTGTCGCCCCACGGCACCAGCCGGACACGCTCGGCGGGATCGCGGCCGCCGTCGAGCACCGCGGTGAAGACGCTCTCCGGGCCGAGCAACCCCTGCACCCGCACCAGGGCGCGGGCGGCGCGCTCGCCGGACAGGCCTTCGTCCTCTGTGGACGGACGCAGCGCGCCTGCCGCACCTGCCTGCCACAACCCGAGCTGCAGCGACCGGCCCTCGACGGTCTCCTCCGGCTCCAGCCGCAGCCGCACGACGCCGGATCGGGGCCGCGCCGAGGTGTCCCGGACCTTCAGCCAGCCTTCGAACTGCCAGCGCACCCTGTCCGCGACGCCGGACGGGGTCAGCGGTTCGGCGCAGCGCCACACTCTGCCCAGTTGTTCGCCGGTCTCGGTGGTGGCGTAGATGCCGAGGCGAGTGCAGGCCAGCCCGTGCGCGGCGAGCCCGGCATGGAAGCGCTCACCGAGCCCTTTCGCCACGAACGCGGCGGCGTCGACCCTGTCGATCGGCGGGTCGAACGCCTTCGCGAGCGAGAGTTCCGGTGGTGGACGGCGGCGCAGCGGTGGACGTTCGGACCGCCCTCGTGCCAGCCGGTGAGCGAGGACGCCCTCCGTCCCGAAACGCGCGGAGACGTCGCTTTCGCCGAGCGCCGCGAAAGCACCCAGCGTGCGAAGGCCCAACTGCCGGAGCAAGGTGACCAGCTCGGTTCGCCCCGCTTCGGGCTGATCGAGCTCGCGGATGGGCAACGGGGCGAGGAAAGCCGCCGTCTCGCCCGGCCCGACCAGTGTCGAGCGGCGGGCGGCGAGCGTCGCGGCGAACAGGCCGTCGGCGACGCCGACCTGAGATTCCACCCCCGCCGCCACGGACACCTCGTCGACCAGCCTTTCGAGGAGACCGTGCTCGCCGCCGAAGTAACCGGCCGCGCCGTCGACCGGGACGGCGACGATCCCCGGACGGACGACCTCGACGCCGACCGCCAGCTCCTCCACCGCCTGCGCGACGGACTCGAAGAGCCGGGCGTCACGACCGTCGTCCTCGCCGAAGACCGCCAGATCCGGGCAGGACGACTGGGCCTCGCGCCGCCGCATTCCGCGACGGACGCCGAATCCCCTGGCCACCGCCGTGCAGGCGACCACGCGGTTCGCCGAGAAGACCGCGGCCGGACGGCCGACGGGCTCGCCCGCGACGGCCGCGGCGGCGACCGCGGGCCAGTCCGGGCACCACAGCACCAGCATGCGTACAGGTGGGTTCACGCCGTCCCCCACCTCGCCGCGGTCGCGGTGGGGAAGTCGGCCTTCTCGACTTCGCCCTCGCCGGGGAACCGCAGCAGCGCCGACATCGGCCGGGCGGCCGCACCCCGGCCACCGGCCCGCACCTCGACCTCACGGGTCCGCAGGTAGCCCGAGCCGCCGCCGGTGAAGCCCGTCCAGCGCGCGCGACGGCAGCTCAGCTCGACCTCCGCACCGGGCCAGGAACCCAGCGAAAGCAGCACCGAACCACGGTTGCGCGCGCGGGCGGACAGCCGTCTCGCCACGTCGGGCCGGGCGAGCCCCGGACCGACGACCACGAGATCGAAGCCGTCGAGCAAGGCTGCGGTCACCGCCGGGAACTCGGCACCGGGACGGGGGACCAGCGCGAGCCTGCCCACCTCGACCCCGAGTTCCGCGGCGGCGACCACCCCGAGCGCGGGCAGGCCGACCGCGACCGCCCACGCACCGCCGGCGGTGGCGGCGGCGAGCAGGGTGAGCATCAATGACGTGGACCCCAGCACCGAAACGGTGCTCCCGCGCCGGAGCCCCGCGGCGGGCAGCAGACCGGACAACGCCGCGGACACCGGGAGCACCCTTCCCGTCGTCCTCGCGTGTTCGGCCGCGGAGGCCACGCCACTGGCCGTGCTCACTCCTGGCAAAGCCGCCAGCCTCGCCAACGGCAAGGCCCGTGCTTCGACCACCTCCGCTGTCACCGGACCTCGCCTCCCCACGACACCTGAACCGTCCTTTGTGGACGGTTTGAGGGTGCCACGGGGAAGGCGGCACATCGAACGCCTGTTCGATGTCTCCAGTACACCGGTCGGCGCAGCGGTTGTCAAGCGATGAGGGAACCGTCACCGGACCTGTCATCCTGGACGCCATGTCCTCGGAAGCCTTGCGCCGCGCGCTGTCCGACCCCGGCGAGCCACCGCTGCGTCCGCTGCCGGACGAGGTCGCCGCCCTGCTGGAGCGACTGGCCGCTCCCCCTCGGCTCGCCGCCCATCTGCGGGCGGTCCACGACGTGGCCCGCACGCTGGCCGACTGGCTGGAGAAGGAGTATCCGGCGGTGGACCTCGACCGCGAAGCGGCCCTTTTCGGCGCCGCCGTCCACGACATCGGCAAGACGGTTCACCCCGGGGAGCTGTCCGGTCCCGGCTCCGCACATGAGCAGGCGGGCCACGAACTCCTTCTGACCCAAGGAATCAGCGAAGGGCGGGCTCGATTCGCGCGAACGCACGCCGCCTGGGGCGAAGACGTCGGCGTCGAGGATCTGCTCGTCAGCATCGCGGACAAGATATGGAAGGCGAAGCGGGTCGAGGATCTCGAACAGCTGCTGGTCGACCGCCTGACCGTCGCGAGTGGACAGTCGCCGTGGGAGGTCTTCATGGCGCTGGACGACCTGCTCGACCGGATCGCGGCGGACGCCGACGGGAGGCTCGCCTTCCAGGCGCGCCACCCCGTCGACGGCTGATCGGTCAGGCCACGCGAGGCAGCGGGGCCGGGTGATGGCGCCGGAAAGCGGGCGCGGAAGTGCCCGGCTCGCCGTGCAGCCAGTCGTAGAGGAAGTGGAACTCCGGCCCGAACCGGCTCGCCTCGGCGTTCAACCGCTCCGGTGACGTGGACGGCCAGCGACCGGTCTCGACGCGATCCCGCAGCAAGCGCAACGCCGTCAGCTCCTCGGCCGCGGTGTGCTGACAGTGACCGCCCCGGTTCACGAAAACCTGCCGGATCCGGGCGGGATCGACGCGGTCGCCATAGGTCCGCTCGTGTTCGGGGGCGACGCCGTCACCGATCGGGTGCAGCGTGACGATCGGCTGGTGGCCGCGTCCCGTCGGCGTCCCGATGCGGTCGAGCAGCCGGGCGGCGGCGTGGTCGGCCTTGACGCGGGGCGCGGCGGCGAGCTTGGCCAGATCGGCGCCGAGGTCCAGGCTCGCGGCGCGGTAGGCCTGCTTCACGAGGTCACGTTCGCTCGACCGAGCGAGCAGGCCGCGGTAATCCACTCCGGTGTTCCCGGTCGGGTTGCCGCCGGCCTGCTTCTCCAGATCGGCGCGGTGATCACCCCAGGAAAGCTGGTCGTAGACCGCTTGGACGAACTTCGTCTGCTGGCGGATCTGCTCGGTGACGTCCGTGGAGCGGGGATGGTGCGCCGTCGACCAGCCGGGGACGTCGGCGAACGCGTTGGCGAGGGCGAGCCGCGCCCGTCCGCCGGGTGATTCCAGCGCTTTCGCGATCACCTGATGGGCTTTCGCGAGGTTCGCCCGCGGGTCGGCGATACGGACGATCTCGAGTTCGGGCGCCAGCAGCGTCCGGACCGCGAACCCGAGGTCCAGCGCCTGACCGAACAACGCGGAGCCACCGGCGACCGGACCGCACATCGCCAGCGCGCCGTCGATCCGGTGCGGGAGCCGCTCGGACAGCAGTACCGCGTTGAGCCCGCCACCGGAAGCTCCCCAGGTGAGTACCTGCGCCGGGCGTCCGACGTTGCGGTCGAACCAGGACAGCAACGCCGTCTGATCGTGAACGGCTTCCCGGGCGGAGAAGCCGTTCGGCTTGCTGTAGAGCGACGCGGCCAGCGCGTACCCCTCGCCGAGGAGGACGGGCTTGGCCTCCGGCCGGTTGGCGAGCTCGATCTCTTCGGGAACGTAGCCCGGCGGGTAGATCCCGTGGTTGTACAGCAGGAGCTTGCCGTTCCAGTTCGACGGCACCTCGACCCGGTACTGGGCGCCGTCGATCGCTCCGGTGTGGACACGGACGTCGTCCGCGGTGAGGGCTGGCGCGCCGGTGACGATCAGCGCGGCGGCCAGGATTCCTGTCAACGTCATGCCGGAAATGCTGGCAGCGCAAAGCTTCACGGGAATCCGTCGAGACGCGGCTTCTCGCCTACGCCTCCCGACGTACGAGCTCTTCCGCCAATTCGACGACGATCCCCTCCGGGCTGCGGACGTAGCAAAGCCGGTAGCTGTCCTCGTACTGGACCAGTTCACCGACGAGTTCGGCGCCGTGCGGCCGCAACCGCTCGAGGGCGTCCTCGATGTCCTCCACGGAGAACACGAAGTGACGGATGCCGGGAGTGTTCATCGGAGCGCGCGAATCGTCTGCCCGACCGGACGGCGTCCGGTACTTGATGAGCTCCACACCGCCCTGGCCGTCCGGTGGCCGCAGCACCGCGATGTTCGTCAAGACCCCTTTCAACCCGGTGAGGCGATCGACCGTGTCACCCTCGAGCGACGCCTCGCCTTCCAGTTCGAGACCGAGTGCGACGAAGAACCCCTTGGCCGCTTCGAGGTCGTGGACGACGACGCCGACGTGTTCCAGTTTCTTGAGTGCCATGACAGTTCCTTTCAGGCGCTCTGACGGCGCATGAGCTCTTCGACGGCGGTGGGCAAGGTCGTTTCGAAGTCGATGAGCTTGACCCAGGTCGGGGTCACCACGATCCGGACCATGCCGTCGTAGAGCGACCGCACCTGCTTCTCCCACTCGACCCGCTGCTCGGGCGTCATCTCGTAGGTGCCGCTCCACTGCATGTACTCGTCGGGGATGCCGTCGACGTAGTCCAGCTCGACGGTGCCGCGGAGGAGCAGGATCTTCGGCGGGTGCGATTCGGTGTCGATGGTCAGGGCGACGGCGGGGTTGCGGCGCAGCGACGGCAGTTTCGGCGCGTTCGTCGGGGTGCACATGACGATCTCCTTGCCGTTCCAGTGGATGCCGATCGGGATCGACCGCGGCGTGCCGTCGAGCGCGGTGTAGGCCAGCCGGGCCAGGTCCCGGGCCAGGAGCTCCTGGCTGAGCGGGCGGTTCAGGATCTCGTCGATCGTGTTCTGCTGCATGTCGCTCTCCTCGGGTCGCTGTCTTCGCGGACGCCCCAGGGACGCCGCCGTCCTCCGCACTTCGACACCCCAGAATGTGACCCGCGTCACATCGCCTTTAGCGGGCTAAACGCGATCCGTTGTCGAAAGCGCCCCTGGCCAGGCGTCGCCTCTATGAAGGCACACGAGAGAGGACAGTCATGGCGAAGGAATCCGAGGTCCGCTTCGAGGGCTTGATGCCCACCACACCCGCCGACACCTGGGCCGCGATCACCACGGGCAGCGGCGGATGGCTCTGGCCGATCCGGTACGAGCCGCGCGACGGCGGCACCGAATCCGGCCTCACCCCGAACGGCGGCATGGTGACCGTCTGGAAACCGTCGAAACGCTTCGTCACCTATGCCGAAGACGAGAAGGGCTGGTTCAACACCCTCGAGTACGTCCTCGAGCCGAAGGACGGCGGCACGTACCTGCGCTACGAGCACACCACCGTCTTCGACGACTGGGACGTCGACTACGACGCGTGCGAGCGGCACACGGCGTTCTACTACCACTCGCTGAGCGAATACCTGACGCACTTCAACCGGCGTCAGGCGAAGTACTTCAAGGCCGACGCGCTCGAAGCGTCGACGGCACCGGAGGCGTTCGAGGCCGTGCGGGTAGCGATCGGCGCGACGGTCGCGGGCGATCAGGTGCGCTTCGAGGTGCCGGGCGCCGGCACCGTCGAAGGCGTCGTCGACTACCTGACGCCGGAATTCATCGGCGTCCGGACCGAGGACGCGCTGTACCGCTTCTACGGCCGGAACGCCTGGGGCTGGCCTGTCGGCATCGGCCATCACCTGTTCGCCGAAGACGCTGACGCGGACAAGGCCGAGAAGGCGTGGACGGCCTGGCTGAACGGCCTGTACGCCTAGCGGGGCAGGTTCTTCGCGAGCTCGGCGCCGACGGACTTCGCCGCTTCGGCGGACTCCGCGGGCGGGATCGGCGAGTTCGTGAAGAACCCCTTG
Organism: Amycolatopsis sp. lyj-84; assembly: GCF_046549075.1. Taxonomy (NCBI): domain Bacteria; kingdom Bacillati; phylum Actinomycetota; class Actinomycetes; order Pseudonocardiales; family Pseudonocardiaceae; genus Amycolatopsis; species Amycolatopsis sp. lyj-84. The sequence continues at coordinate 424,080 of NZ_JAJPWO010000003.1, read as the reverse complement.
TCCCAGCCCTTGTAGGTGACGAGGACGACGTACACGCCCTGGGTGAACCGCAGCTCGGCGCCACTGAAGGCACTGTCGGTGTCCAGGGAGACGAGAACCGCCTTCTCCCCGATCCCCTGCACCTGCTGCTGGCGCTCGGACGGCGCGGCCGACCCGACGGAGGACTTCGCCGCCCGCTCCTGGGCGTCCGGTCCTTCGTGGCGGTAGACCATGACCTGGAGGGTGCGGTCGTGGACGTTGTCGCCGTCCGGCGCCGACCAGGAGCAGCCGACCTGCTTGGTGACGATGTCACCGGCCTTGATCTCGTTCTCGCGGGTGCCTTGGAAGCTGTTGGTGACCGTCTTGTTCAGGGCCTCCGGGGAGACCTTGCACTCGGTGGGCGGCTGCTCGGAGACCGGCGCCTTGCCGACCGACGAGTAGTACTCCGACGCGAAGATGCCGCCGGGGATGCCCAGTCCGAGCAACACCACGCCGCCCACGATCAGGCCGACGATCAGCCCGGTCTTTTTCTTCTTGGGCGGCTGCCCGTAACCCGGCATCGGCGGGCCGTACCCGGGCGGCGGACCGTATCCCGGGCCACCAGGTGCGCCGTACCCCGGGGGCGGGCCGTAACCCGGCTGCTGCCCGTAGCCCGGCTGGCCTCCTTGCCCAGGTGGCGGACCCTGACCCGGTCCCTGGCCGTACCCCTGCGGCGGCTGGTGCACCGATCCTCCTAGCGATCCTCGCGTACGCGCGCGTCGCGATTAGCCCGCTAAAGGCGACACGCGGCCAGCATGGCACGGCGGCCCGGGGCGCGGGTGGCCGATGAGGTCAGCCCACCGAATCGAAGGCGACCGGCTTGCCCCCGGAACGCGTTTAGCGGGCTAAACGCGATCGGCCGGATCGCGATTAGCCCGCTAAAGGCGCTTTGACGTCAGTGAGCGAAGTGGCGCGTACCGGTGAGGTACAGGGTGACCCCGGCGGCCTCGGCGGCGGCGATGACCTCGGCGTCACGGATCGAGCCGCCCGGCTGGACGACGGCGCGGACACCGGCCTCCAGCAGGACCTCGAGCCCGTCCGGGAACGGGAAGAAGGCGTCCGAAGCGGCGACGGCGCCCTTCGCCCGGTCTCCCGCCCGCGAGACCGCGAGCCGCGAGGAGTCGACCCGGTTGACCTGGCCCATGCCGACGCCGACGGTCGCGCCGTCGTTCGCCAGCAGGATCGCGTTCGACTTCACCGCGCGCAGCGAACGCCACGCGAACTCGAGGTCGGCCAGCGTCCGCTCGTCGGCGGCCGCGCCGGTGGCCAGCGTCCAGTTCGCCGGGTCGTCGCCCTCGGCGGCGATCGTGTCGACGGTCTGCACCAGCACGCCGCCGGAGATCGGCCGGAACTCGATCGGATCCGGCGCCGTGATCGCGGGCAGCTTCAGCAGCCGCACGTTCTTCTTGCGCTGCAGGATCTCCAGTGCCTCGGCGTCGAAGTCCGGGGCCAGGACGACCTCGGTGAACACCTCGGAGATCTGCTCGGCGGCCTCGCGGCTCACCGGCCGGTTGGTCGCGATCACCCCGCCGTAGGCCGAAACCGGATCGCAGGCGTGTGCCTTCCGGTGCGCCTCGGCGATGTCCTCGCCGACGGCGATCCCGCACGGGTTGGCGTGCTTGATGATCGCGACGGCCGGGGCCTCGAAGTCGTAGGCGGCGCGGCGCGCGGCGTCGGTGTCGACGTAGTTGTTGTACGACATGGCCTTGCCGTGCAGCTGTTCCGCGTGCGCGAGGCCGGGGCGCCAGTGCTTGTACAGCGCGGCCTTCTGGTGCGGGTTCTCGCCGTAGCGCAGCACGTCGCCGCGTTCCCACGTCGCGCCGGTGAAGTCCGGGAAACCGGAGTCGTCCGCGGGCGCGTAGACGTTGGCGAACCACGCGGCGACGGCGGTGTCGTACGCCGCGGTGTGCGCGTAGGCCTGGGCGGCGAGCCGCTTGCGGTCGGCCAGCTCGAAACCACCGGCGGCGACGCGCTCCAGCACCCAGCCGTAGCGGGACGGGTCGACCACGACGGCGACGCTGCTGTGGTTCTTCGCCGCCGCGCGCACCATCGCCGGGCCGCCGATGTCGATGTTCTCGACGCAGTCCTCCGGGCTCGCGCCCGAGGCGACGGTCTGCGTGAACGGGTACAGGTTGACCACGAGCAGGTCGAACGGCGCGATGTCCAGCTGCTTGAGCTGCTCGACGTGCTCCGGGCGGTCACGGTCGGCGAGCAGGCCCGCGTGCACGCGCGGGTGCAGCGTCTTGACCCGGCCGTCGAGGGACTCGGGGAACCCGGTGACCTCTTCGACCGGCGTCACCGGCACCCCGGCGTTCGCGATGACCTTCGCCGTGCCGCCGGTCGACACGATCTCGACACCCGCCGCGTGCAGCCCGGTGGCGAGTTCGAGCAGGCCGGCCTTGTCCGAGACGCCGATCAGCGCGCGCCGGACGGGACGCTGTCCCTGTGCGGTACTCACGAAAACCTCACCTTTCGTCCCTCGACCGCGCACCCGCTCCGGCCGAGCTTTTCGATCGTTTCCACCAGGAGCCTGCGTTCCACGGCCTTGATCCGCTCGTGCAGGACGTGTTCGTCGTCATCGGATTCCACGATCACCGGCTCCTGCGCGATGATCGGCCCGGTGTCGACTCCGGCGTCGACGAAATGGACCGTCGACCCGGTGATCTTGACGGCCATCGCCAGCGCGTCGGCCACGGCGTGCGCGCCGGGGAACGACGGCAGCAACGCCGGATGCGTGTTGATCACGCGGCCGGGGAACCGCGCGAGGAATTCGGCGCCGAGGATCTTCATGAACCCCGCCGAGACGACCAGGTCGGGCTGGTAGGCGGCGACGGCTTCGGTGATCGCCTTGTCCCAGGCCTCGCGGTCCGGATGGTCGGCCATCCGCACGGTGAACGACGGCACGTCGGCGCGTTCGGCCCGCGTGAGCGCCTCGATCCCGGTGCGGTCGGCTCCGACGGCGACCACCTTCGCCGGGAAGTTCGGCTTTTCGACGGCGTCGAGCACGGCTTGCAACAGCGTGCCGGAACCGGACGCGAGGACGACGAGCTTCACCGGAGTGGGCAGATCCAACCGACTAGCCAGAACGGGCTCCTTGCCACGGCGGTACGCACTCGGGCGTACGGCGCTTCACCTGGTCGCGACAACCCTAACGGTCGCCGCCGGGCGCGCTTTCGTCGCCGGACCCGTCGGTGGACTCGGTCACAGCGTCGTCGACGACACCGTCCTGCTCGGGCTCGGTTTCGGGCTCTGGTTCCGCCGGGGGCTCGTCTTCGTCCTCACCCAGCTCGCGGGCGAGTTCCGCTTCGGCCTCGTCATCGAATTCGTCGTCGACGTCGGTTTCGGTTTCGTCAGCCGCTTCGTCTTCTTCGGACTCGACGGCTTCCTCCTCGACTTCGGCGAGGTCTTCGACGCCGGGTTCCCCTGGCGGCTCGGGAGCCTCGTGCGCTCCGGCGAAGAACGCGACGAAACCACCGGGGACGACGATCCAGCAGAAGGCGATCACCGACGCGACCCCGACCGGCACGCTGACCGGGTCGAACGGCCCGTCGCCGAGCCTGCCGCCGGCGACGGTCCCGAGGACGACGCAGCCGAACGCGACGAGCGCGCCCGCGACGGCGACCGCCCGCATCCGCAGCATCGGATCTTCGTCGATCGTGCGGATCTTCCAGCCGACCAGCGCGCCGGCCAGCGCGGGCAGGAGCAGCAACACGGGCCACCAGACAGCGTGGTGCGACGGGATCCCCGCCAGCACCGGCACCCCCGGCAGCTGTCCCTCCCGGTAGCCGAACATGCCGACGGTCAGCGAACCGACCGAGAACCCCGGCCCGGTGGTGAAGGACAGCGCGGCGACGACCGCGTTCGGCAGGTACGCCACGGAAAGCGCGAACAGACCGAAGCTCGCACCGAAACCGGGCTCGAACAGACTGTCCACAGTGGACCAAGAGAGCGCGGTGGCCGCGGTGAACACCACGGCGCCACCGGCGATCATCGCGGCGAGACCGAGCGCGCCCGCCCGCAGGCCTCGGACGGCCACCGGGTCGAACCGGTCCCGCACCGCGGCCGGAAGCCCGCAGCGTTTGGCGACTCCCGCGACGGCGGCCAGCCCGGCGATGAGTCCCGGCACGCAGAAGGCGGTCAGCGGGTTGACCCCGATCGGCGATCCGCCGGCCAGCAGGGCGATGAGCACGCCGAACAGCGCGTGCGCCCCGGCTATCACCGTCACCACCGGGACGGCGTCCGCCGGGGTCCGGCCGCCGATCCGGCGCGTGGCCCGCGCGGCCGCCCTCGCCGCGAGCCACCCGACGACGAGCGTCGGCAGCAGCGGCAGCACGCCGAGCGGATGACCGGCGAGTTCGAGTTCCACCTGCCAGGAGGCGAGCCAGCCCGGCCCGGCGGCGAGCAGCGCGCCGGTGGCGGAGAACCGGGACCGGTCGGCCGTGAACGCGACCACCGCGAGCACGGCCGCGACGGCGGTGTAGGAGAAGAGCAAAGGCGCGCAGGCCGCGGCGAGCAACACCCGAACCCGCTTGGCCCTGGACACCTCCGGCTCGGGGACGAGGTCGCTCACCGGCTCTTCGCCCGGCGGGCGTTCGTCGCGGGTGAGCAGCTTCATGATCCGCACCATGACATCCGGACTGAGCCGTCCGGGTGAGGCACGCCGCCATCGGGTGGCGCGCGTGGCCCAACCCACCCGGTCGGGTAACCCCGGAAACGAAAGCACCCGCTGTGACACGGAGAGTCACAGCGGGTGCTTTTGCGTGCGAGAGGTCAGCTCTGCCGGTCGAAACCGCCCGGCGGCGTGCCCGGGTTCTGGCCCTGCTCCGAGGACGGCGGCTGCTGGAAGAACTGGCCCTGCTGCGGCGCGTACGTCGTGGCCTGCTGGCCCGGCGGCTGCGTGACCGGCGGCTGGAACCCGCCCGGCTGCGCGAACGGGCCGGACGGCTCACCCTGCGGCTGGCCCTGCTGCTGCCCCGCCCCGGGGAACGGCTGGACCTGGGTGGCGGCCGGGCCCTGCTGACCCGGCTGGCCGAACGGACCCTGCGGGCCCTGCTGCGGGAACTGCTGGCTGTAGGGGGCCTGCGGCGCCTGCTGCTGCGGCTTCGCGGCCGGCAGCTTGAGGACGTCGTGCTCGAACAGCAGCGCCGCGACCGCGACCAGCATCTGAAGGATGCCGAGGATCAGGACCACGGTGAGGATGCCGGGAAGCGAGACCTCCGGGCGGCCCTCCCCGCCGTCGACGGTCGGGTAGCCGATGACCAGGTCCAGCGCGCCGAACGCGCCGAGAACGCTGAACAACGCGGCGAACGGCAGCGTCTTCGGGCCGCGCGGCAACGCGTGCAGCGCCGCGAGCAGACCGGAGACCAGGAGGAAGACCGACACCTCCTTGGCCGCGTCGGCCTCGTCGGAGAAGCCGATGAAGAACTGCACCAGGCCGAGGACGGTGACGGCGAGCGCGAGCAGCAGCGCCAGGTTCAGCGGGCTCGCCGGTGACGACGGCGCCTGCTGCTGCGGGAAGGCTCCCGAGCCTGGGTGGGGCTGAGGGTGTTGCTGGCCGCCACCCTGCTGGGGGTAGCCGGGCCCACCGCTGGGATAGGACATCCGAATGCTCTCCTGTCGTTGGACCGGCACCCCGGGGGCGCGCGGGACTCCCGGGACAAACGAGGCGGCTGTGATGCTCGAACGCTAGCGCACGCACGGTCACCCCACGCCTCGGGCTCTGAGACGTCTGTACACCCGATCGGGTTCCACGCGGAACCCCCTCGGCGACGCCCATTTCGCGTTTAGCCCGCTAAACGCGCTCCGGTGGCCGGATCGCGATTAGGGGGCTAAACGCAAGTCGGCGGGCCGGGCACCTGGTGAGGCGCCCGGCCCGCCGGGGAATGCGTCAGTCTCCGAAGGATCAGAGGCTGTTGTACAGCTCGCGCGCCAGGACGGCGGTCTCGCTCGGGGTCTTCCCGACCTTGACACCGGCGGCCTCGAGGGCCTCCTTCTTGGCGGCGGCCGTGCCGGAGGAGCCGGAGACGATGGCGCCGGCGTGGCCCATCGTCTTGCCCTCGGGCGCGGTGAAGCCCGCGACGTAGCCGACGACCGGCTTCGTCACGTTGTCCTTGATGTAGGCCGCGGCGCGCTCTTCTGCGTCGCCACCGATCTCGCCGATCATCACGATGACCTTGGTCTCGGGGTCCGCCTCGAACGCCTCGAGGGCGTCGATGTGCGTGGTGCCGATGATCGGGTCGCCGCCGATGCCGACACCGGTCGAGAAACCGATGTCACGCAGCTCGTACATCATCTGGTAGGTCAGCGTGCCCGACTTCGACACGAGACCGATCGGGCCGGCACCGGTGATGTCGGCCGGGATGATGCCCGCGTTCGACTTGCCGGGGCTGATCACGCCGGGGCAGTTCGGCCCGATGATGCGGGTCTTGTTGCCCGTCGCGACCGCGTGCGCCCAGAAGTAGGCCGAGTCGTGCACCGGGATGCCCTCGGTGATCACCACGGCGAGCGGGATCTCGGCGTCGATCGCCTCGATGACCGCGTCCTTGGCGAACTTCGGCGGCACGAAGATGACCGAAACGTCGGCGCCGGTCTCCTTGATGGCCTCCTCGACCGTGCCGAACACGGTGAGGTCCTTGCCCTCGACGGAGACGGTCTGGCCGGCCTTGCGGGCGTTGACGCCACCCACGATGTTCGTGCCGGACTTCAGCATCTTCGTCGCGTGCTTCATGCCCTCGGAGCCGGTGAGCCCCTGGACGATGACCTTGCTGTTCTCGTTGATGAAGATCGACATCTCACGCACCTGCCGCGGCGAGCTCGGCGGCCTTGTCGGCCGCGTTGTCCATTGTGTCCACCACGGTGACCAGCGGGTGGTTCGCGTCGGCCAGGATCTGACGACCCTCGATGACGTTGTTGCCGTCCAGCCGCACGACGAGCGGCTTGGTGGCCTCGTCGCCCAGGATCTTCAGCGCCTCGACGATGCCGTTCGCGACCGCGTCGCAAGCGGTGATGCCACCGAAGACGTTGACGAACACGCTCTTCACGTCGGTGTCGTTGAGGATGACGTCCAGACCGGCCGCCATGACCTCGGCCGAAGCGCCGCCGCCGATGTCGAGGAAGTTGGCGGGCTTGACGCCGCCGTGCTTCTCGCCCGCGTAGGCCACGACGTCCAAAGTGGACATCACGAGGCCCGCGCCGTTGCCGATGATGCCGACCTCGCCGTCGAGCTTGACGTAGTTGAGGTCCTTGGCCTTGGCCTTCGCCTCGAGCGGGTTCTCCGCGTCCTTGTCGACCAGGGCCTCGTGGCCCGGCTGACGGAACGAGGCGTTCTCGTCGAGGGTGACCTTGCCGTCGAGGGCGATGATCTTGTCCTGCGGGTCACGGACCAGCGGGTTGACCTCGACCAGCGTCGCGTCCTCGGAGACGAAGGTCTCCCAGAGCTTCACGACGACGTCGGCGGCCTCGTCGACCACGTTCTCCGGGAACTTGCCCGCGGTCAGGATCTCGACGGCCTTCGCCTTGTCGACACCGATGATCGCGTCGACCGGGATCTTCGCGAGCGCTTCGGGGCGCTCGACGGCCAGCTGCTCGATCTCCACGCCACCTTCGGCCGAAGCCATCGCGAGGAAGGTGCGGTTCGCACGGTCCAGCAGGAAGGAGAAGTAGTACTCCTCGGCGATGTCCGAGGCTTCGGCCACGAGCACGCGACGCGTGATGTGGCCCTTGATGTCGAGACCGAGGATCGCCTCGGCCTTTTCCGCGGCCTCGTCCGGCGTCTGGGCCAGCTTGACGCCGCCGGCCTTGCCGCGGCCGCCGGTCTTGACCTGCGCCTTGATGACGACCTGGTTGCCGATCTTCTCGGCGGTGGCCTTGGCTTCTTCGGGGGTGTTTGCCACGGCACCCGGCAGAACCGGTACTCCGTGGGCGGCGAAGAGATCCCTCGCCTGGTATTCGTAGAGGTCCACTACTCCAGTCTCCTGACGACACGCCACTGTGGTGGTCCGTTGCCGGACCGCGCTGTCGGACCAGTCGAGGTTAGCGACCTGCGCAGAAGCAGGGGACTCCGCACCTGGTGAAGTCGGTCACCGTACGCGGTCAGACGGTGTTTCCACGGTGTGAGACCGCACACCGGAGACCCAGTTCGCCGCCTCTTCCAGGCTTTCGAAGGCGTTCTCGAACTTGCTCGGGCCGTTACCGACCGCGAAGAGGAGGACGTCCGGGAGCGCTTCGGCGAGCCCCTCCGGCTCACTCGCGCCCCGCACGACGCCGAGGATGTCCGGATCCTCCTGTTCGGCCGTCCGGACCAAGTGCTCGAGGGTGTCGAGACGACCGGCGTAGACGACCTCGACCCCGTCGTCGCGCAGCAGTCGCCCGAGCACGGCGGCCGAACCTTCCTCGACGCCGAACTCGGCCAGCACCACGCGAAGGAGACGGCGCGTCACTCGGACCGCCGCGATCCCGCGACGGCCATCCCGGCCGCGACGAGGGAGACGACGGCGGCGCCCAGCGCGAGCCAGAACCCGATCCCCGCCGAAGAGCCGTCGTACTCCGAGCCGACGAGCGGCAGTTCCGCCGCGCGCAGGCCGAGCACCAGCGCGGCACCGGCCAACGCGGCCGCGGCCGCGATCGGCCTCGAACGCACGACGAGCGCGTACAGCCCGAGCACGACCGCGAGGGCGCCGAGCAGGCCCCACGACGCCGCGCCGAAGTCCGACCACAGACCCGGGGCGGTGTAGCCGGGCGCGGTGAACACGGGCGTGCCGAACGCGGCGATCGCCAGCACCGCCGCCGCGACGACCGGGGTGAGCACGGCGCTGTTCGCTCGCGGTTCGTCCATTCCACCGTCGTCCGAGTCGTCGCGCTCCACCACACCGGTGATCACGGCGGCGAGCGCCGCGACGGCCGCCAGCGCGAGCGCGACGAAAGTCCAGGTGACGCCTGGGCCCGCCGAGTAGCCGACCTTGTCGGGCAACGGCAGCGGCAGATCGACGCCGAACAGTGCCGGATCGACGGCCTTGTCCTCGGTCACGGACAAGGCCGCGCTCAGCACGGCCGCCCCCGCGAGGACGACCCCGGCCCACGTGGCCGCGACGACTCCCCTGACGAACGCCGAGAGCCGCGGCACGAACACGAACACGGCGGGCACGGCGAGCACGACGGCCGCGCCGAGCAACAGCCAGCGCGACGGCGTCTCCGGGACGGGCGTCTCACCGTTGGCCTTCAGTACCGGGGTCAGCGCACCCGCGACCGCGGCCGCGGCGGCGAGCAGCGCCAGGCCGCCGGTGGCCAGCCGCCACCAGAACAGCCCTGGCAGCCGGGCCTCGCCTGCCAGATCACCGGTGACCGCCTCACTGGCTTCCGCGACGTCGAACCTGGTGAAGGCCAGGCCGAACAGCCCGAGGCCCGCGACGGTCACCAGCACCGAACCCGGCGCGACCGAGAGCCGGTCCACGACCAGCCCCGCGACCACCGGCGGCACCCCGACCGCGAGCGCCGCCAAGCCCGCGCCCGCGAACCCGCCCTTGCCGACCCCGGCCGAGGGCGAACTCACCGCCACGAGCACGGTCAGCGGCAGCAGGGCCGCGAGCAGCAGGTACCCGGCCATCGCGACCGTCGGTCCCTCGAAGGCGTTCTTGGCCAGGAGGTACGCGTTGCCCGAACCCAGGGGCGCGAGCAGCAGGCCGATCCCGCCCGCCACGCCGAGCACGGGCCCGAGCAGCCGCCAGCGGCGATGTCCGTCGAGCTCGCCCGCCAGTTCGGCCTCGTCGCGGGCGGTCCCCGCGGCGAACGCCCCGGCGGCGAGGGTGAGGAGGTGGCCGGCCACCAGCGGCCACAGCCCCGGCCCCGCCGGGGGCAGCGCGAGCAGGCGATCAGCGAGGAACAGTTCCGGCCGTGCGGCGAGGGATCCGTCCGCGAGCAACTGCAGGTCCAGCAGCAGCCGTCCGGGTGCGAGCGCGGTCAGGCCGAGCACCAGTCCCGCCGTGAGTCCCGGACGTCCCGTCGACACCGCGTAGAGCACGGCCACCGCGGGCGCGAGGGCCAGCACGACCAGCAACGGCGCGGCGGTGAACCCGGGTGAACCGCCCCGGACGACGGGCATCAGCGCGCCGGCGGCCAGTGCGACCGCTCCGGCCGACACCAGTCCCGCCGACAGCACGAGCGCTCGCGGGCGGGCGCCCGGTTCACTCCGGAGAAGTTCGGCGGACGCGGTCCCGGGGACGGCCTGCCCGGCGGAGTTGTCATCGGGGTGCCGTGAGCGCGAAGTCATCGACGGCGACGCTAGCAAGCCGGGCCCGCCCAGGCCCGCCAGCAGGGGGATCGCGGGCCTCACCGGCACTCGGCCGGACCTCCCCGGACCGCTCGGTGCACTCACCGAAGGCCTGGATCGCGGTAAACGTCCTTCAACATCACCGGGCAACCGGTTATTTCCCTCGTTTGCCTCCTTTCCGGCCCTCCGGTACCCCCGAATGGCCGCTTGATCTTGTAACGCAGATCACAAGGTTACGAGTAAACCTCCTCTAACTTTGGGTAATCTTCACTGGATAACGGCCAGATCGTCGTCGCCCGATCGGCCGAGAGGGCGGTCAAATCTTGCTGATCGGGGTGCCGCTTCGTTACTGTCCCCAGGTCCCCATTACAGTCAGATCACGAATGAGAGCACCGAACGAACCACCCCCGAGGTCGTTCACCGGGTTCCCCCGCCCGGGCTCTTGATCCGACTCCCCGAACATGGAAGGCCCCGTCTTGGCTTCACACCGCTCCCCCGGCGGCCAAGCTCCTTCCCCGGCGCTCGAGAACGCACTCGATGGTGCGGTCGTTCGCGTCCGGGGCTCGCACCGACTGTCGCCCCCGTCCTCGGCCCTTCGCGGCCGTGTCGTGGTCGCAGCCGTCGCTGCCGGCGCCTTCGCGGCCGCCGCTGCCGGGCAGACCCTGAAGTCCGTTTCGGAATCCTCCGACGCCGCCGTCACGCCGCTGGCCAGCGCGCAGGACGCGAGCGCCTCGTTCGCCCTCGGCGGTGGAGCCGGTGGCGGCGCCCCCGAGCTGCTGCCGACCAGCCAGTCGGCGAACGCCTCCGCCGAGGCCCAGAAGCTCTCGGACAACAACAGCATCACCCAGGCCCGCGTGAAGCGTGAGGCCGAAGCGGCCCGCAAGGCCGAAGAAGAGGCCAAGCGCCCCAAGACCTGCATGCCGACCAAGGGCACCTTCACCTCGGGCTTCGGCGCCCGGTGGGGCACGAGCCACCTCGGCATCGACCTCGCGGCCCCGATCGGCACCCCGATCGTCGCGGCCTCCGACGGCACGGTCATCGAGGCCGGCCCGGCCAGCGGTTTCGGCCTCTGGGTCAAGGTCCAGCTCTCCGACGGCACCGTTCACGTCTACGGCCACATGAACTCCTTCTCCGTCCGCGAAGGCCAGAAGGTCAAGTGCGGCGAGGAGATCGCCGAGGTCGGCAACCGTGGCCAGAGCACCGGCCCGCACCTGCACTTCGAGGTGTGGCAGAACGGCTCCAAGAAGATCGACCCGCGCCCGTGGCTCGCCGCCCGTGGCGTCAGCGTCGGCTGACCGAGCCTCTTTCCCGCTTTTCGCATCCCGGCCAGTACCGCCGGAAGCACCGGCGCGCCGGGCAACGAAGCCCTGGCGCGCCTTCAGGACCTCCGCTCCCTCCGTTTCGGGCACAAGGGAGCGTCGCAGGTTCTCTGGTTCGGAGCACGTCCGGCTTTCCGGGCCCTCAACGGGCCCATGTGACGCCATCGGACAGTTTTCGGGCGAAGTACCCCACGGCGACCTGCCACTCCGCGCAGAGTCCCGCCGGGCGCCGTTCGATCGGCCGCCATCCGGCGAAGAACCCGTGGGAAGAAGGCCGGTACCCGGCTGATCGCGGCCCGAACGACCATCGCCGCGCGTGCCCGGATCCGACCCACCGTCCGGCCCCGACCGGTTCGTGCGTCCGCGGTAACGCGCGCCAGGCCGCGACCAGCCTGAGCACTTCCGGCGGTTCCGGACCCCGATCCGGCTCCGCCCCTTTTTCAACACCCCGCAAGTACTCCAGTACCCCAGTGGAGAAAAAACCAAACAAGACCCCGACCACATCGTGTGCCCCCTCCCCGTTCCGGGGGGCACACCGGCTTGCCCAGCATACCCCAGCGCATCGAACTCGTGTTCGATGACACAGGTATACGGGAAGGGTCCGACAGTTTTCGGGCGCGGCGAAGAAACCGCAGGTCAGCGCTACAGTTTGACCATCGGGACGCTGCCGATGAGCATCAGCCGGACCTTGCCGGCGGCACCGAAGTCGATCGTCGCGGTGGCCCGGGGTCCGGCGCCGTCGCAGGCGATGACGGTCCCGAGGCCGTACTTGTCGTGGCTGACCCTGTCGCCGACGTCGAGCTTGAGCGCGACGGTGTCCTTCCAGCCCTTGCCGAACGGGCTCGTGCCCGCCGACCTCGACGGCGACGCGGAGCCGCCGCCACGGCTTCCCCACGTCGTCGCGGCGCGCGGCGAGCCACCCGACGAACCGAAACCGCCGGAGGACGACGACGGTGCGAGCCTGCGCCAATCGACCAGGTCGGCGGGAAGCTCGTCGAGGAACCGCGAAGCCGGGTTCATCTGCGGCTGGCCCCAGGCGGAGCGCACCATCGAACGGGAGACGTACAGCCGCTTCCTGGCACGCGTGATCGCGACGTAGGCGAGCCGTCGTTCCTCGGCCAATTCGGTCGGGTCACCGAGCGCGCGCATGTGCGGGAAGATCCCGTCTTCCCAGCCCGTGCCGAAGACGACCGGGTACTCGAGGCCCTTCGCGGTGTGCACGGTCATCAGCGTGACCACGCCCGCGTCGTGCCCGTCGCCGTCCTCGCCGCCGTCGGCCGCGGGAATCGAGTCCGCGTCCGCCACCAGCGAAACCCGCTCCAGGAACGCGGGCAGCGAGCCCGGTTCCGGCACTCCGGGGTCCGCCTCGGGCAGTTCGCCGTCCGGACCGGCGACCTCGGCGGTGAATTCGGTGAACTCCCGCGCGACGGTGACGAGCTCCGTCAGGTTCTCCACCCGCGACGCGTCCTGCGGGTCTTCGGACTCCTCGAGTTCCGCGCGGTAGCCAGTGCGTTCCAGGACCGCTTCGAGGATGTCGGCGACCTCGGCGCCGCTCTCGGCGACCTCGCCCAGTTCGTCCAGCAGCTCGACGAAACCGGTGATCGCCTTGGCGGAGCGCGGGTTCAGCAGCGGCACCTCGCCGTTGACGGCACCGCGCAACGCCTGCGCGAACGAGATGCGCTCCCGCTCGGCGTACGTCGCGATGACCGCTTCGGCGCGGTCGCCGATGCCGCGTTTGGGGACGTTGAGGACGCGGCGCAGGCTCACCGTGTCCTCCGGGTTCGCCAGGACCCGCAGATACGCGAGCATGTCCCGGACCTCGCGCCGTTCGTAGAACCGCACGCCGCCGACGACCTTGTAAGGCAGGCCGAGGCGGATGAAGATCTCCTCGAAGACCCGCGACTGGTTGTTGGTGCGGTAGAAGACCGCGACGTCGGAGTAGTCCGCCTCGCCCTTGTCCGCCAGCGCGTCGATCTCGCCCGCGACGAACGCCGCTTCGTCGTGCTCGTTGTCCGCGACGTAGCCGACGATCTTCTCTCCGTCGCCGGAATCGGTCCACAACCGCTTCGCGCGCCTGTTGGGGTTGCGCGCGATGACCGCGTTCGCCGCGTTCAGGATCGTCTGGGTCGAGCGGTAGTTCTGTTCCAGCAACACGGTCCGCGCGTTCGGGAAGTCGCGTTCGAATTCCTCGATGTTGCGGATGGTCGCGCCGCGGAAGGCGTAGATCGACTGGTCCGCGTCACCCACGACGCACAGTTCGGCGGGCTCGAGCCCGGCCTCGTTCTCCTCGGTGCCGACCAGTTCGCGGATCAGCGTGTACTGCGCGTGGTTCGTGTCCTGGTACTCGTCGACCAGCACGTGCCGGAACCGCCGCCGGTAGTACTCGGCGACGTCCGGGAAGGTCTGCAGGAGTTCGACCGTCCGCATGATGAGGTCGTCGAAGTCGAACGCGTTGGCCTGGTTGAGCCGTCGCTGGTACTCGACGTAGACCTCGGCGACGCGGCGCTCGAGGTCGTTGCCCGCGTCGGCGACCGCCGTGTCCGGGTCGATCAGTTCGTTCTTGAGGTTCGAGATGTTCACGGCCAGCGTGCGCGCCGCGTACTTCTTCGGATCGATGTCGAGATCGCGGGCGACGAGCGTGATGAGCCGCTTTGTGTCGTCCGAGTCGTAGATGGAGAAACTCGACGACATCTCCAGCGTTTTGGCCTCACGGCGCAGGATCCGCACGCACATGGAGTGGAACGTCGACACCCACATCGCGTTCGCGCGGCGGCCGACGAGGTCGCTCACCCGCTCCCGCATCTCCGCGGCCGCCTTGTTGGTGAACGTGATCGCCATGATCTGGCCGGGGTGCACGTGCCGCTCGGCCAGCAGATACGCGATCCGCCTGGTCAGCACCCGGGTCTTGCCCGAACCCGCGCCCGCGACGACCAGCAGCGGTGAGCCCGCGTGGGTCACGGCCTCGCGCTGCGCCGGGTTCAGGTCGTCGAGCAGGTCGGAGTGCCGGGACTTGGCCGGGCCGTCCGCTGGGAGATCGAAGAGGGTGTTCATCGCCGGTCCACGCTACAGCGCCGGGCGTAGGCGCCGTTGCCGCCTGCCGTCCGACGCGCGGGCGGTGTTCGCGGCGGAGGATCGGATGCCATGGACACCAACGGAATTCCCTCCCGGCTCCGGGCCGCCGACGCCGACCGCGAGCGGGTCGCCTCGCTCATCCAGGCCGCCGGCGGCGAAGGCCGTCTCAGCCTCGAAGAAGTAGAAGACCGGCTAGGCACTGTGTATTCCACCAAGTACACGGACGAACTGGCCGCGCTCACCTCGGATCTGCCGAAACCCGTGCCGAAGCGGCGCGCGGTCGTCTTCGGGCATCGGGCGGTGCGGATCCACCTCGCGGTCGCCGTCGCGCTCTCGGTGCTGCTGATCGTCCGCTGGACGGTTTCAGGGGTGCCGTTCTTCTGGCCCGCGATGCCGATGTTCTGGCTGGCCATGAGCGTCCTGGTACACGCCCGCGTCCGCGGAGCGCGACGTGATTTCGGCCGGGGTGACGGCGTCGCTGTGGCATAATGATCGGTATGCGGCACGCGACGCGATTTTTTTACGGGACCCGGACTCCGGCTCCCGTGATCGCATAGTGCCTGATTGCCATCACCCGAAGCCCCGGAGTCCTCGGACCTCGGGGCTTTCGCTGTTCCGGGGGCCAGCAGGGAATCCGGACCGAAGAGAGGTCCCGATGAACACCACACAGAAGCCGGACGCCGAAGGCCCGATCGCGTCGGCCGAGGAGATCGGTGAGCTCCGCAAGGAGATCGACTGGCTCGACGGCGAGATCCTGCGGCTGGTCAAGCGCCGCGTCGAGGTCTCCAAGACGATCGGCGCGACCAGGATGGCCGCGGGGGGCACCAAGATCGTCTACAACCGCGAGATGGACGTGCTGGCGCGCTACCGCGAGCTCGGGCCGGAAGGACGCCAGCTGGCGATGGCCCTGTTGAACCTGGGCCGGGGCAGGCTCGGACGGTAGGCGACAGCAGGCTTCGGGGCTCGTGGTGGTCACCAGGTCGCGTTTCGGGTTGGCGCCATGGGGCCGGACCGCGAAGGGCCCCTTGCCTACCTTGACGGTAGTGAAGGGGGCCTTCACGTACTTCAGGGCGACCACGGCGCCGGTACCGAATGGGTCAGGTCGGTCGTGAGTGGCGTTTCGGGCCAGGGGCCCAGTCACACGGACGTACCGGCTCGGTCGCGCGGGGCAGGCTCGGGCGGTAGGCGACAGCAAAGGTCCCCTGCTCTCCCCGCCGCCGGTTCGCGTTTAGCCCGCTAAACGCGAACGGCCACCCCGCGCCCGCGTCACGATTGCGTGCAGTGAGGCGAAACTCAGGGTGTTCCCCGAGCCATGACGGCTCGGGACCAGGCAAACTGGACACATGATTAACCTCATCGCCGTGATCATCGCGATCGCCGGTGTCCTCGCGGCATTGGGCCATCTCGGTTACCTCGCCATGCTGAACAACGCGGCGGGTAAGCGCGCGGGCGGCACCCCTATCGCCCAGTACGTCAAATCGCGCTGGCCGATCGCAGCGGGTACCACCGCGGCCTCTTTGTTCGCGTGGTTGCTCACTAGTGGGGGAACGCCGCTCGACATCATCGCCATTTTGCTTGCAGCGGGTAGCGGAATCACCGCCACCAAAGCCTTGCAATCGACCCAGCAGAAGTACCGCAGCGGCAACTGAACGGCTTCACCAGCACGGATAGCACTGCGTAACGTCACCGAGGCCCGTTCGGCCGCGCCCGACCGAGTGAAACATCTGCAACTTGCAGAGCGGGTGAAGACTTGCGGGTGTCGAGCTTTTAGTGTGGATCCCGTGAGGACCCTTGCGTCTGGGTCGGGCGATGCCCGAATGGCGCGCGGGGGCATCGGCCCCGCGCGTCCACAGTCGCATGCGCGTGCATTTGCTCACGAGAGTGCCCGGGAGTCTGCAAGCGAGGGATCCCGTGAAACCGCTGCTCCGTTCGGCTTAATCGGTGTCACATCGCCGTCAGGGGTGGCCCATGAGGGGGTCGCTCGGACATGAACGGCAGGGTGGGACACCAGGAACGGGACGGCGCCGCGCACGCGGGTCGTCACCGGGCGGGCGGCACTGAAAGCTGGACACCACCCGTGCCGCCCCGGCGGCAGCGCCCGACCGGGCACGGGCATCACGCGCACAGCGAGTTCGCCCCGCCCTCCACCGGTTCCCTGCCCCTGCCGCCACCGCGGAACAGGAGGGCGCCGAGCCCCGGCTATGCCCCAACGAGCGGCCTGCTGCCGCTCCCCCAGCCCGCTCGCGAGGTGCCCGTGGAACGCCCGGCCCGCGTCGAGGTCTCGTTCACCGAACCCGTGCTGTCCCCCGCCGAAGAACGGCGCGTGAAGGCGGCCCAGCGCACGAAGGTGACACTGACCGCGCCCGCTCCCCGCCGTCCCGAACCGGTGGAGATCGACGAAGGTGACGACGACGTCCGCGTCTATGTAGCCCCTCCCCTCGACGGCCTGAGCACCTTCGACCTCGGATCGGTGCCCGCTTCGGTGACCCCGCCGAAGACCTGGCGCAAGGCCGCCTGGTTCGCCGCGGCCGCGTCCGCGCTGGTCGTCGTCGGCCTCCTCTTCGCCGGTTCGTTCCTGGTCGGCAAGCCCGCCCCGGAGCAGCAGAGCCAAGGCGGCTGGCCCGGTTACCGCGGCGGCAGCCCGCTGACCAACGAAGGTCTCGCCGGCAACGGCGACCCGGCCACGCCGCCGCAGGGTGGCGCGGCGGGCAACCCGTCCGGTTCCGCGACCGACTCCTCCTCCCAGGACGACCGCAGTTCCGCCAACTCCGGCACCTCCACGGACGACGACGCCACCGGCGACGGCGGGTCGCGGCCCGACGCGGGCGGACCGGCCACGACCGGGCGGCCCGCGCCGTCGTCGAGCGACCGGCCGCAGAAGCCGCCGATCATGCCCGCCGACCGCACCACCACGACCTCCCCCTGGTACGCGTCGCAGCCGGACGCGCAGGCGATGGGCGACAACACCGAGGTCTTCCTCAACTCCGTCACCACGAACCCGAACGAAGCCGCCGCGGTGACCTCCGGCGGCCTGCGCGAAGAAGGTGCGCAGGGCCTCCGTGAGCGCTACGCCGACGTCGCCTACTTCGAGGTGAAGAAGGTCAGCATCGACCAGCGCCGCGGGGTCACGGTCAACACCGTCGAAGTCACTCACAAAGACGGCACGAAGACCATGGAGCAGCGCACGCTGACCTTCGGTGACGACGACAAGATCGTCGACGACGGCATGTAGGTGCCACGCACGTGCAAGTGTCCTGTTCCTCTGCACGTGCGGTGCGGCGAGCGGTTGTCCCTGGTCCGGGTGGGTGACCTAAGCTGCCGTTCGTCGTATCGCGACGGCATTCCGGCGATAGAGCCTGGCCGCGGACCGTCTCGACAGGGTTACCTGGCGACTGCAGGGTCCGCACCGTTCAGAAGACGGCCGCGCGGACCAAAGGCGTCGGCCGAACGGCCTAGCGCCTGCCCCGGACCCAGAGCGAGGAATTTCGTGCTTGATCGACAGCGCATACGGCGTGAGGACGCCGTACGTGTCGAGGACGTCATCCCGGAAGAGATCCTGAACGACACCCGCGTCGACCGCGAGTACCTCGAGCAGGTCTTCCGGGAGCCGCAGAAGTTCGTTCCTTCCCGCTCTCGCGAAGAGCCGTCTCCGCGACCCGAGCCCGAAGAAGAGCCGGAAAGCCGCACGGCCCGGCGGGCCAAGCTGGCCGGCCTGGTCGCCGCCGGGCTGCTGGTCGCGGGCGCCGTCGTCACCGCGGGAGTCCTCGCGGGCACCCAGCGGCAGAACCCGGCACCGGGCGCCGCCGCACCCGAGGTGATGAGCGGAGCCGCCGCGCTCGGCGGGCTCGCCGTCCCGGACGCTTCCGAAGCGCAGCGCAAGCAGGAGACACCGACTCCCGCGGGCACCAGCACGACGGCCCAGCCGTCCTCGGGCACCGGCCAGGGTTCGGTCCCTCGGCGAGGTTCGGCGTCCAGCAGCACCAGTTCGCAGCCTGCCGCCAAGCCGGCCGCGGTCAGCACGGCCGAGGGCAAGCTCGACGCGGTCCGGAAGTTCTACCAGACCGTCGACGCGGATCCCTACGGCGCGATGTCGCTGCTCACGCCGGTGCTGGCCGAGTCCGAAGCGGGCAGGCTGATCCAGGGGTGGAGCGCGATGGACGCCATCCAGATCCAGGATCTCCGTGAACAGGCCGACGGCACGATCCTCGCCGTGGTGACCATGCGCAATCCGGACGGCGGCCTGTTGCGGGTCACCCAGGTGCTCGAATTCGCCGACGAGACGACGGGCCTGATCACCGACGCCCGGCTGCTGTCCGCGCAGCACATGTGACGAATACCCGGCGTTGAACAGCCCTCTACCCAGGGCGATCAGAGCGTACCGCGTGTGTGTGCGCAGAGTGAGCGCCTAGCCTTGTCACGAGTCGGTCTCGGAAAAGCCGGCACACAGACCACTACATGTGCATACGCTCCAACGCTGTGGCGTGCTGAAGGCCGCACCGCGTGCGCGGACCACTCCGCGACGTGAAGACGGAGCCCAAAGGGAGGTCGCGTGAGCGACGAGGGTCGCCTGGTCGCCGGTCGATATCGCATCGCCGGGCGGATCGGCACGGGCGCGATGGGTGCCGTCTGGCAAGCGCACGACGAGGTACTCGGCCGCACGGTGGCGATCAAGCAGTTGCTGCTGCAACCCGGCCTCGAGGCTCACGACGCCGAAGACGCCCGCCAGCGCACGATGCGCGAGGGCCGGATCGCCGCCAGGCTGCACCATCCGAACGCCATCTCGGTGTTCGACGTGGTCACCGACGACAACGGTCAGCCGTGCCTGATCATGGAATACCTGAACTCCACCAGCCTCGCCCAGGAGCTGCAGGAGCACCGGACGCTGCCACCGATCGAGGTGGCCAGGATCGGCGCGCAGGTCGCGGCGGCGCTGACCGAGGCGCACGCGGTCGGCATCGTGCACCGGGACATCAAGCCCGGCAACATCCTGCTGGCACCAAACGGCACCGTGAAGATCACCGACTTCGGCATCTCGCGGGCCAAGGACGACGTCACGGTCACGAAGACCGGGATGATCGCCGGAACCCCCGCCTACCTGGCGCCCGAGGTGGCCATCGGTGGCGACCCCGGCCCGGAGTCCGATGTCTTCTCGCTCGGCTCGACGCTCTACGCGGCCTGCGAGGGCCAGCCGCCGTTCGGCCTCAGCGAGAACACGCTGAGCCTGCTGCACGCGGTCGCGGCCGGGCAGATCATCCCGCCGCGCCAGTCCGGCCCGCTCGCGAGCGTGCTGGCCGTGCTGCTGCACCCGGAGATCCGGCACCGTCCCACCGCCGAAGAGTGCGAGGAGCTCCTCGCCGCTGTCGCGCGGGGTGAAACGCCGCTGGGCGGTCCCGCGGACGAGACCCTGCTCGCCGCCCCGGTCGCGGGCGCGCTCGCGGGCGCGGGCGTGACCCAGGCGCTCGACAGCGAATCGGCCGGGCACTCGGGCTCGCTCCTCGACGAACAGGCCGCGGCGGGTTCGTACTACGACGAAGACGACTACCACCAACCTGCCGCGTCGAGATACCCGGAAGACGACTACGACGGGTACGACAACTACGACGAGACGGCTCTGCTGTCCGAACGCGGTCACCCCGGCGGCCCGACGCCCACGCGCGCCGTCCCGATCCCCGCGGGTGACTACGTCGACGATCCCTACGACGACGACTACGACAGCCCGCCTCCGCCTCCGCCGCCGCCTCCCACCCGGGCGAAGACCAGCCCGGTGGACGAGGACGACGACGAGAAGCCGGGCGCGTGGAAGAAGCCCGCGATCATCGGCGGTGTCGTGGTCGTGGCGCTGGCCGCGCTGGGCTTCTGGCTGCTGAGCCCGAACAACCCGGAGACGCCCGCGCAGGTGGGGAACTCCTCGACGAAGCCGACCCCGTCGGCGACGTCCTCGGCTCCCGAGACGACGGAATCGCCGTCGGAGACGCAGTCGGCCGAGCCGCCCAAGGAGACGGCGAGCTCGTCGAAGAAGACTTCGACCAAGGCGACCCAGACGGACGAGCCGGATCGGCCGACCACACCGAAGTCGACCCCGAAGACGACTCCGAAGCCGCCGTCCTCATCGGAGAAACCGCCGACGAGCGATACTCCGAGCCCGACAACGACCCCGACTCCAGCCGGAACGTGATCCATTGAGTTCTGAAGGTTCCATCGTCGGCGGCCGATACCGCCTGGACCAGCCCATCGGGCGTGGCCGGGCGGGCATCGTGTGGCTGGCGTTCGACACACGCCTGCTTCGCACGGTCGCGATGAAGCGCATGTACCTGCCCGTCGGCCTTCCGACGGACCGGGCGGAACAGGCCAAAGCCGTCGTCGTCCAAGAGGGCAAGGACGCGGCCAAGTTCGAGCACGCCACCGCGATCAAGGTGTACGACGTGCTGCCCGACGGTCCGGACGTGTGGCTGGTGATGGAGTACATCCCGTCGCGCGGGATGTCGACCTTCCTGGCCGAGCACGGCAGGCTGACCGCGGAGCAGGCCGCCGCGTTGGGCATCATGCTCGGCCGCGCGCTGGCCGCGATGCACGAGGCCGGGGTGGTGCACCGGACCGTCGAGCCGGGCACGATCCTGCTGGCCGACGACGGCGGCGTGAAGCTCACCGACATCGGCATCACCGGTGGCGGCGCGAGTCCCGCGTACCGGGCGCCCGAGGTGGCGCGCGGCGAACCGGCGACTTCGGCGTCCGACGTGTTCTCGCTGGGTGCGACGCTGTACACGGCCGTCGAGGGCGTGCCGCCGTTCGGCGAGGACGGCGAGTCTTCGGAACGGCCGCCGCAGACCGCCGGTCCGCTGGCCGGTGCGCTGCGCAAGATGTTGCGGTCCGAGCCGGACGTGCGGCCGACGATGGCCGACACCGTCCGCTCGCTGGGCGCGATCACCGAGGGGCGGCAGACGGCGTTCATCCCGCCGACGGCGCCCGCCATGCCGACGATGCCCGCCTCGATGCCGTTCCCGATGCACCAGGCACCTCAGCAGCAGGCACCTCAGCAGCCGCCGGTTCCGCAGTTCCCCCAGCACCAGCCGCAGCAGTATCAGCCGCCGCAACAGCCGCAGCAGTACGTGCCACCGGCACCGCCGCAGCAGCAGTACGTTCCCGCGGCGGCGCCGGCCGCGGCGAAATCGCCCGACACCCGCAAGTGGCTGATCACGGCGGGTGCCGTCGTGGCGGCGATCCTCCTCGGTGTGCTGTTCGCGGAACTGTTCCTGATCTGAACAGCCAGGCGCAGCCTGTCCGTTGAGGGTGGCGGCGGGGCGGGGTCCGGGTTAGCTAGAGCCGCTCGAGAACCAGCGTCACCAGTTCGACGGGACGGCTGAGGAACGGGCTGTGGCTCGCCCGCCAGGTCACCTGCGTTTCGCACCGGGCGGCGAAGTGGGCGACCATTTCCGGTGCCAGCGCCCGGTCTTCGGAACAGGTGATGTAGGTGTTCGGAGTGTTCTTCCAGGCCGCCCCGATCGGCGATTCGGTGAAGATCGAGACGGGCTCCGGGCGCAGCAGGGCCGTGGCCCGCTCGGCGACGGCGTCCGAGCAGTCGGCGTACAGCGCCTCACGGACGGCGTCGAGATCGAGGTGGGTCATCCCCGCGTCGTCGAAGGTCAGGGGCAGTGACTCCGGTTCGCGGCCGGTTTCCTCTTTGACCCGCTCGATCCAGTACTGAGCGGTCTCACCCGGTTCGCTGACGATCGCGGCCAGGAGGATCAGGTGGGCGATCCCCTGGAGCCCGCTGGCGATCACTCCACCGTAGGAGTGCCCGAGCACCACCGGCGGTTCGGCCGCCTTGTCGACGATTTCCTGGACGATCCGGGTGGATTCGGCGACCGGGCGCGCGCCGATGTCGGGGACGGTGACCTCGGCGCCTTCCTGTCGCAGACGCTCGGCGACGTCGTCGAAATGGGCGGGCTGGTGCCAAGAGCCGTGCAGGATGATCAGGGGACGCACGGGGGTCCTTTCGCCGGCGGAGTTCGTGACTTCCTTGCCAGGCTGTCGACCGCCGGCCCGGCTGTTCAAGCTCAGCCGGTTTTCGTGCCCATCTGATCCCGGTTGTCTATCCGGTCAGGCGGCTTTCGCCGCTTCGCGGATCGCGCTGAGGAACCTTCGCACCGCGGGATGTTCCCTGGCGTGCGCGGCGACGGCCGCGTGGATGGAGCGCACCGGATCGGGGCGGCGGACCTTGCGGATGGCGACACCGGGATGCGGGGCGCCGAGACCGAGTTCCGGGATCAGCGCGACCCCGAGCCCGGCGGCCACGAACCCTTGTGCCGTCTGGTAATCCTCGGATTCGACGACATGGTTCGGAGCGAATCCCGCCGCGCCACAGGCATCGAGCAGGATGTCGCGGCAAGCGCCGGGAAGACCGTCGACACCGACCCACGGATCCTCCGCGAGCTCGCCGAGATCGAGGACGCGCTTGCGGGCGAGCCGGTGGTTCTTCGGCAGGATCGCGCGGTACGGGTCGTCGAGGAGGTGGATGTACTCGACGCCCTTGACGCGGGGAGTGCTGGTGGGGAGCACGATCATCGCGACGTCGGCCTTGCCGGACTCGATGTCGGGCATCGAATCGTCGGGCTCGACCAGTTTGAGGTCGAGGCGGACGCCCGGGAAGTCGCAGCGCAGCGCGGCGACGGCCAAGGGCACCAGGGAAGCGCCGGCCGTGGCGAAGTAGCGGATCGCGAGCCTGCCGGTGCGGCCTTCCTTGAGTTCGGTGAGCGCGGCCTCGGCCTTCGCGAGCTGGGTGCTCAGCGTTTCCGCGTGTTCGGACAGCAGCGAACCGGCGGGCGTCGGGCGCACGCCGCGCCCGACGCGTTCGAGCAGTTCGACGCCGGCTTCCCTTTCCAGGGTGGACAACTGCTGGCTGATCGCGGAAGGTGTGTAGCCAAGGTTCCTGGCGGCGGCGGTGATCGAACCGCTGCTGATCACGGCTCGGAGGACCTGCATGCGGCGGACGTCCAGCATGGTCCGATCTTACAGTTCTTCTTAAGGCTCCCTGCAGTTATTTTCGCTTGTCCTTACGCGTCGGCGCGGTGAAGCTGAGCCAGGCACTTAAGGAGGACCGGGTGGGCGAGACGAAGACCCTGCTGCGGATCGGCGCGCTGGCGCTCATGTGGGGATCGAGTTTCTTCTGGATCAAACTGGGGCTGGGCGCGTTCTCGCCGGTGCAGCTGGTGCTGGCGCGGGTGGCGCTCGGCGCGGCGGTGCTGATCGGGCTCTGCTACCTCGGGCGCGACAGGCTGCCGTCGGGGCGGCGGATCTGGGGACATCTGACCGTCGCGGCGTTCTTCCACAACGCGCTGCCGTTCCTGCTGTTCGCGTGGGGTGAGCTGACCGTCGACTCCGGGATCACCGGGGTGCTGAACTCGACGACGCCGCTCTGGGTGCTGCTGGCCGCGCCGATGCTGGGCACGCGCACGAAGATGACCGCGCTCCGCGTCGCCGGGCTGGTCGTCGGGCTCGCCGGGATCCTGCTGATCTTCGCGCCGTGGGAGGCCTCAGGGCTGCTCAGCTGGGGCGCGCTGGCCTGCCTCGCGGCGGCCGCGAGCTACGGGTTCGCGTTCGTCTACGAGGGCAAGTACCTGACCGGCACCGGAGACTCGCCGCTGTCGCTGGCCGGCGGGCAGATGCTGGTCGCGACCGGGTTCCTGCTGCTGGCGATGCCGATGGGCGGTTTCTCGCCGGTGCACCTGAGCACCGGCGCGATCGTCGCGGTGGTGATCCTGGGGATCGGGTCGACCGGGATCGCGTTCGCGCTGAACTACCAGCTCCTCGCGAGTGAGGGCGCCGTCGCGGCGTCGATCGTCGGGTACCTGCTGCCGGTGGTTTCGGTGCTGCTGGGGGCGGTGTTCCTGGCCGAGCCGCTCAACTTCCGGGTGATCGCCGGGATGGTCGTCGTGCTGGGCGGCGTCGCGCTGACCCGGCTCCGCCCGAAGGAGCGGGGGACCTTTGCTGCCGCCCCGGTGGTGGAGCGGCCGCTGGCGATCGCCGGGGAGACGGCGCCATGACGACGACCTTGTGGCGCCCGACCGGTCCGGTCGAGCTCGACCTCGTCCGCGAGTCGGGCTGGCGGGAGTGGCCGCCGCGCCTGCCGGAGCAGCCGATCTTCTACCCGGTGCTGAACGAGGACTACGCGATCAAGATCGCCCGCGACTGGAACGTGCGGTACGACGGTGCGGGCTTCGTGACACGGTTCGAGGTCGAGACGGACTTCGTCCAGCGGTACCCCGTCCAGCAGGCGGGTGGGAAGACCATCCTGGAGCTCTGGGTCCCGGCCGAGGAACTGGCCGAGTTCAACGCGCACATCGTGGGGAAGATCGAAGTGACCCACGAATTCAGGCGGCCCGTCTGACCTGCGTTTAGCGGGCTAATCGCGATGCGGTGGGGCCTGGGGCTCGGCGGATCGCGTTTAGCCCGCTAAACGCGACGCGTCGTCAGAGGACCGAGACGACGAGCAGGGCGGCCATGACCAGCTCGACCCAGAAGTAGAGCCAGCTCGGGTAGAACCGCTCGGGCCGCTCCGCGAACCGGGCGACCAGCCGCCCGAAGGCCATCCCGGCGAGCGCGACGGCCACCGCGATCGCGGCGCCCCGCTGGATCCCGCCGACGTCGAACGCCGCGAAACCGAGCAGCACGGCGATCGCCACCCCGAAGCCGCCGTAGACCGCCCGCACCTCGGTCCGCGCGGTCGCGGAGTCCAGTTTGATGCCGAACGGCCGGATCAACCGCCCTGGCGCGGCGAGCCCGAGCAGCCCCATCCCCAGGAAGAACACGGCCACCAGGCCGATGAGAACAGGCGCCATCTAGACGAGGCGCCGGTCGGAAGCCCAGCGCGAAAGCTCGTACCGGTTCGAAAGCTGCGTCTTCCGCAGAACGCTCGAAACGTGCGTCTCGACGGTCTTCACCGAGATGAACAGCTCGGACGCGATCTCCTTGTAGGCGTACCCGCGCGCGAGCAGCCGCAGCACGTCGCGTTCCCGCGGCGTCAGCAGGTCCAGGTCCGGGTCGCTGATCGGCGCGGAACCCGGCCTGTCGGCGAAGGCGTCGAGCACGAACCCGGCCAGCCGCGGCGAGAACACCGCGTCACCGTCGGACACCCGCACGACGGCGCGCACGAGTTCCTTCGACGAGATCGTCTTCGTGACGTAACCCCGGGCCCCGGCCCGGATCACGGCGATCACGTCCTCCGCGGCGTCGGAAACCGACAGCGCGAGGAACACGACGTCCGGCAGTTCCGGGCGGATCCGGCGCAGCACCTCGGCGCCGCCGCCGTCCGGCATGTGCACGTCGAGCAGCACGACCTGCGGCTTGGTCCGGGCGATTCCCGCGACCGCCTCGGCCACCGAGCCCGCCTCGCCGACCACACGCACGTCGTCGGTGATCGAGTCCAGTTCGGTGCGCACGCCCGCCCGGAAAAGCGCGTGGTCGTCGACGAGGAAGACCTTGACCGGTTCTCGCGTCTGCTGGTTCTCCGTCACGATGCTCCCTCACTCGCCCTGTCCCGTGAGCATAGCGACCTCACGCCGCGCCCTTCCCCGCCTTGACCGGCATCTCCAGCTGGACCTCGGTTCCTTCACCCGGTGCGGTACGCAGTTTGAGCTTCCCGCCGTGCCGCTCCATCCGGCCGCGGATCGAATCCGCGAGACCGTGGCGGTCGCTCGGCACGACGTCGGGGTCGAACCCCTTGCCCCTGTCGCGCACGAAAACCGTCACCGCTGTCGGCTCGACCTCGGCGTACACGCTGACTTCGTCGACACCCGCGTGCTTGGCGGCGTTGACGATCGCTTCGCGGGCCGCCTGGACCAGCGCGGTCAGCGGCTCGTTCAGCGTGGCCTCCCCCACGACCACCTGCTGCACCGAAATCGCGAACGCGTCCTCGACCTCGCCGCACGCGGCCGCGAGCACCTCGGACAGCTGCCCGCTGACAGCTTCCTCTTCGGTCTTCTGGCTCTTGCCGTATCCCGTCGGCCCGTACAGCCAGCCACGCAGTTCGCGTTCCTGACCGCGCGCGAGCCTGGCGACCTCACGCGGCGATTCCGCCTGCTTCTGGATCAGCGCGAGGGTCTGCAGGACCGAGTCGTGCAGGTGCGCGGCGATCTCGGCGCGTTCGTCGGTACGGACACGGGCGGTGCGCTCGTCGGAGAGATCACGGACCAGGCGCAGCCAGAACGGGACGGTCAGCACGGCCACCCCGAACAGCGTCGCGATCACCGCGACCAGCGCGAACTTGACCTGGTCGATGCTGCCGCTCTGCAGGACGACGACGCCGATCCCGGTCATCACCAGCGCGACACCCGCGACGACGCGGATCGCGGCCGACCAGCCCCCGCCACCGAGAAAGGCCCCGGCGACACTGCCCTTCCCGCTGAGACGCCAGCGCCTGCGCTGCGACTCGTCGGCCTCACGCCAGACGACCGCCGCACCGATCATGGCCAGTGCCAGCGGGATGGCGACCCAGCCGCTGATCAGGCCGGTCAGCGTGCCGCTGGCGACGGCGAGGCCGACACCCAGCGCCATCAGGCCGAAAGCCTGCTGCTTCTCCTTCGGCGCGGTTTTCTCCGGCTCGACGTCACCGCTCTGCTGCTGGACGAAGACCCAAAGCAGGCCGTACGCGAGCAAGCCGGTGCCGTTCAGCGCGGCCAGCAGCGCGAACGCCGTCCGGACCCAGAGCACCTTGACGCCGAGGTGATCGGCGAGGCCGCCGGCGACACCCGCGATGGCGCGGCCGGAGCGGCGGCGATACATCTTGGGCGGCTCGAACGGGGCCGGGGACAGGCTGCCGGGCACGGGCACCGGAGGGCGCTCGATGAGCATCGGCTTCACCTGCACGGTGAGCTCGTCGGGGGCGGATTCCTGCACGTTCTCCATGGTCACACGGAGCACGGAACCGATCCATCGGGGAAACCCCTGACTCTTCCCGCTGGGGGAAACCTCAGGGGACTTCCCGGATGTGGCGGGGGTCGGCCGGAGCGCATTCTTTGTGGCATGAGTGGGAGTGAGACACACACGCCGAAGCACGGCCCAGCGGCCGGCTTCGAAGCGACCGTCAAGGATTTCTGGCGGAGCAGGCCGGTACGCCCGGCACACGGCCGCAAGTTCGCCGGTGTCGCCGCGGGAATCGGCTACCGGTACGGCATCGACCCGACCGTGGTCCGGGTGGCGCTGGTCGCCGCGACCGTGTTCGGCGGCTTCGGTGTCTTCATCTATCTGCTGGGCTGGCTGTTCCTGCCGCAGGAAGGTGACCGCGTTTCCGCGTTCGAGGGCCTGATCGGCCGGGGCCGCGCGTCGAGTTCACCGGCGTTCGCGGTGCTGCTGCTGATCCTGCTGTTCCCGGGACTCACCTGGACCCTGAGCGGCGGCTGGCTGACCGACGGCACCGGGCTGATCGGTTTCGCACTGATGGCCGTCGCGCTGTACTTGCTGCACCGCAACCGCGGGCAGTTCAACCGGCCGGTGCCGCCCGCCCCGGCTCAGCCGACCGCCGCGTTCTCGATGGCGTCCGCGTCTACGGCGACCTCCGCTTCGGCTGCGACCGAAGGCGGCTGGGACCCGCTCGCGGCCGACCCGTCCGCTTGGGACCTGCCGAACGCGTATCAGTCCGGCGGTCTGCCGCCGCAGAGCCCTCCGCCGCCTCCGGCTCCGCCGGTGCCTCGCGGCCGGAAGTCGAAGATCGGCGCCGCGACCTTCGGGGTCGCCGTGCTGGTCGGCGGCGTGGGCACCGTCCTGGGCTTGGACGGCGAAGCGTGGTTCACCCTGCAGCACGTCATCGGACTCACCCTGGGTGTGGTCGGCATCGGGCTGGTGGCCGGCTCGTTCGTGCGGGGCGGTCGCGGGCTGATCGGGCTGGCGGTGCCGCTGGCGATCGTCGGGATGGCGCTGACCACGGTGCCGTTCGACAACTTCTCCGTGAAGGGCGGCCTCGGCGACCTGAAGGCGACGCCGAGCGCGGCGTCCGATGTGCTGCCGGAGTACCGCCACTCGGCGGGCGACATCGACCTCGACCTGACCAAGCTGCCCGCGGGGGCCTCGGTGACCACGAAGGTCTCCAACGGGGCGGGCAACTCGACGGTGCTCGTGCCGACGGGTGCCGAAGTGAAGGTCACCTGTGAGACGGGAGCGGGCGAAGTCGATTGCCTCGGCCAGTCCCGCTCGGGGGTCGGTGAGGACGCCGTCGACTTCACCTCGGCGGGCACCAACGGCCAGAAGATCGTCCTGCAGGTCAAGAACAGTGTCGGAAACGTGGAGGTGCGTCGTGGCTGAGTACGACTACGACAACTACGACAGCACGCAGACCCAGTCGGCTCAGCCCGCGAAGCGCGGGGTGGACCTCTTCACCCTGATCGTCGGGATCGCGACGCTGCTGGTGTCGGGTTACGTCCTCTCGGACGGCTCCTCGTGGCTCCCGCAGTTCGACTTCCGCTGGGTGATGGCGGGCGGCGCTATCTTCGTCGGCGTCCTGCTTCTCGCCGCTTCGCTGCGCAAGAGCCGCCGCTAGCGGCCGCACTCACGATCCACTCCACTCCGAAGGCCCCGGCCCCTCGCCGGGGCCTTCGCCTTGCCCCAGGGCCGCGCGACTTTAGCCCCCTAATCGCGATCCGATGGGCCTCGGGCACCTGAGGGACCCAGAGCGCGTTTAGCGGGCTAAACGCGATCCGGGTCGCGCAGGTGCCCTGGGTCGCCAGATCGCGATTAGGGGGCTAAACGCAAGTCGGGACGGGTGCGGGTCACTCCCACTCGATGGTGCCCGGCGGCTTGGACGTGACGTCCAGGACCACCCGGTTCACCTCGGCGACCTCGTTGGTGATGCGGGTCGAGATCCGCTCCAGGACCTCGTAGGGCAGCCGCGTCCAGTCCGCGGTCATCGCGTCCTCGGACGACACCGGCCGCAGCACGATCGGGTGCCCGTAGGTCCGCCCGTCGCCCTGGACGCCGACACTGCGAACGTCGGCCAGCAGCACCACCGGGCACTGCCAGATCTCGCCGTCCAGCCCGGCCGCGGTGAGCTCCTCACGCGCGATGGCGTCGGCCGCGCGCAGCGTCTCGAGACGCTCGGCGTCGACGGCGCCGATGATCCGGATGCCGAGGCCCGGGCCGGGGAACGGCTGCCGCTGCACGATCGTCTCCGGCAGCCCGAGCTCCAGCCCGACGCGCCGCACCTCGTCCTTGAACAGCAGGCGCAGCGGCTCGACGAGCTCGAACTGCAGGTCGTCGGGCAGCCCGCCGACGTTGTGGTGGCTCTTGATGTTCGCCGCGCCCTCGCCGCCGCCGGACTCGACGACGTCCGGGTACAGCGTGCCCTGGACCAGGAACTTGTAGTCGCCCTCGGCCTTGAGGTCGCGCTCGGCCTGCTCGAACACGCGGATGAACTCGCGGCCGATGATCTTGCGCTTCTCCTCGGGGTCGGTGACCCCGGCCAGCGCGTCGAGGAACCGCTCGCGCGCGTCGACGGTCACCAGGTTGACCCCGGTCGCGGCGACGAAATCGCGCTCGACCTGGGTGCGTTCGCCGGAGCGAAGCAGGCCGTGGTCGACGAACACGCAGGTCAGCCGGTCACCGATGGCCCGCTGGACCAGCGCGGCCGCCACGGCCGAGTCGACGCCGCCGGAAAGCCCGCAGATCGCCCGTCCGTCACCGACCTGTTCGGCGATGCGCTTGACCTGGTCGTCGACGATGGACGACGTCGTCCACTGCGGCCGGATGCCCGCGATGTCGTGCAGGAAGCGGCGAAGCACCTCTTGTCCGTGCGGCGAGTGGTGCACCTCGGGGTGGTACTGGACCCCGGCGAAGCGGCGCTCGACGTCTTCGAACCCGGCGACGGCGGCACCGTCACTCGACGCGGTCACGGTGGCGCCCTCGGGGGCCTTGGTGACGCTGTCGTTGTGGCTCATCCAGGCGGGCTGGTTGTTCGGCAGCCCGGCGTGCAGGACGCCGCCCTCGCCGGTGACGCGGACCTCGGTGCGGCCGAACTCGCGGATTCCGGTCGGCTCGACCGTGCCGCCGAGGGCTTGCGCGAGCACCTGGTGGCCGTAGCAGATGCCGAGGATCGGCACGCCCGCGTCGACCAGCCCGGGGGCGAGGGCGGGGGCGTTCTCCGCGTACACGCTGGAAGGACCACCGGAAAGGATGATCGCGGCCGGATCCTTCGCGAGGATGTCCTCGGCGGTGGCGGTGTGCGGGACGACCTCGGAGTAGACCTGAGCCTCGCGCACACGGCGCGCGATCAGCTGCGCGTACTGCGCCCCGAAGTCCACGACGATTACCGGACCGGTGGGACTGGGCACCTGAAACCTCCAGATCAGAGCAGTACGCTTCCCCACCATCGTCCCAGGTGGGCCGGGTCACCTCGCCGCCAACCCCCTCACGATTCAGGACAGCGGCTGACCGCTAGGGGCCCTACCGTCGGCGGACATGAGCATCGACTGGAGCAAGGAACTCTCCGAACAGCTCGAGTGGCACTGGACGCAGCACTTCCGCCCGCGGCTGGACACCCTCACCGACGACGAATACCTCTGGGAACCCGCCGCGGACTGCTGGTCGATCCGCCCTCAGGAGGACGGCCGCCTGATGATCGATTGGGCGTACCCGGAGCCCTCACCGCCGCCGGTGACGACGATCGCCTGGCGCCTCGCCCACATCGTCATCGGCGTCTTCGCGATGCGGAACGCGTCGCACTTCGGCACCGAACCCGTCGACTACCAGACCTTCCCGTACGCGGCTTCCGCCAAGGAAGCGCTGGAACAGCTCGACGACGCCTACGCGCGCTGGCGCGACGGCGTCCGCGGCCTCACCGCCGAAGATCTCGAGCGCCCCTGCGGCGAGGCCGAGGGCCCCTATGCGGAGTACCCGTTCGTGGCCCTGGTCCTGCACATCAACCGGGAGGCCATCCACCACGGCGCCGAGGTCCTCCTCCTGCGCGACCTCTACGCGCGTCGCGTTTAGCCCGCTAAACGCGCTCCCCGGCCCACGTCGCGTTTAGCGGGCTAAACGCGACGCGCTCATACTGAGGCGAGCCCAGGAAAGGACCCGTCTTGCGAGCGACTGTCATCTACGGCGCCGGCGACGTACGCGTCGAGACCGTCCCGGACCCGAAACTGAGCGAGCCGACCGACGCGCTTCTCCGCGTCGTCCGCTCCTGTATCTGCGGCAGCGACCTCTGGCCGTACGGCAGCATGCCCGCGCGCGACCGCGGCGTCCGCATCGGGCACGAGTTCCTCGGCGTCATCGAGGCCGTCGGCTCCGACGTCACCACGCTCAAGACCGGCGACCTGGTCGTCGCGCCCTTCGTCTACTCCGACAACACCTGCCGGTTCTGCCGCGAAGGCCTCCACACCTCGTGCGTCCACGGCGGCTTCTGGGGCGCGAAGGGCGTCGACGCCGGCCAGGGCGAGGCCGTCCGCGTCCCGCAGGCCGACGGCACGCTCGTGAAACTGCCGCACACCGAGGACGACGACCTGCTCGCGGGACTCCTCACCCTGTCCGACGTCTTCCCGACCGGCCACCACGCAGCGACCAAAGCGGGCGTGAACGAGCGCACGACGGTCACCGTGATCGGTGACGGCGCCGTCGGACTCTCCGCGGTCCTCGCGGCGAAACGCCTCGGCGCCGAGCGCATCATCCTGATGGGCCGCCATCAGGCCCGCACGGACCTCGGCCGCGAGTTCGGCGCGACGGACGTCGTGTCCGAGCGCGGCGACGAAGGCATCGAGAAGATCCGAGAGCTCACGAACGGCGAAGGCACCCACACCGTTCTCGAGTGCGTCGGCACGAAGCCCGCCTTCGAAATGGGCGTCGGCGCGGTCCGCCCCGGCGGCACGATCAGCCGCGTCGGCGTGCCGCAGTACGACGAGGGCCCGATCGGCCCGCCGCTCTTCCGCCGCAACATCACCGTCACCGGCGGCGTCGCCCCCGCCCGCCACTACATCCCCGAGCTGCTCGACGACGTCGTCGAGGGCAGGTACCAGCCGGGCAAGGTGTTCGACCGGACCATCGGGCTCGAAGAGGTCCCCGAGGGCTACCGCGCGATGGCGGACCGCGAAGCGCTCAAGGTGCTCGTCAAGCCCTGACTGGAATACCTTGTCATCCATGGACATGATCACCCCGGAGCCGCGCCCCGCTTGGATCGCAGGCCGCGCCGAGCAGGGCGCTTCGACGCTCACCGTGCACCACCCGTTCGACGGAAGCGAAGTCGCCACCGTCGCGGTGCCCGGGCCGGAGCAGGTCGAACGAGCGGTGAGCGCGGCGGCGAGCGTCGCGAAGGAGTTCCGGCGGTCCTCGGCGCACAGCCGCGCTTCGGCGCTCGATCACGTTTCGCGGGTTCTCGCCGGCCGCGCCGAGGAGATCGCCGAGGTCATCACCGCCGAGAACGGCAAACCGCTCAAGTGGGCCGACGCCGAGGTGCGGCGCGCGGTGTCGGTCTTCCGGATCGCGGCCGAAGAGGCCCGCCGGTTCAGCGGTGACCTGCAACGCCTGGACACCGACCCGGCGGGCGAGGGCAGGCTGGCGCTCACCCGCCGGATCCCGCGCGGCCCGGTGCTGGGCATCGCGCCGTTCAACTTCCCGCTGAACCTGGTGGCGCACAAGGTCGCGCCGTCGCTCGCGGTCGGCGCGCCGATCATCGTCAAACCCGCACCGCGAACGCCCCTCTCCGCGCTGATCCTCGGCGAGATCCTGGCCGAGACGGATCTGCCGGAAGGCGCGTTCTCAGTGCTGCCTCTCGGCAACGAGGAGACTTCGGCGCTGGTCGCGGATCCCCGGCTGCCGGTGGTGTCGTTCACCGGTTCGGGTCCGGTCGGCTGGTCGCTGGCGGACGCCGCGCCGCGCAAGCACGTCGTGCTCGAACTCGGCGGCAACGCGGCCGCCGTCGTGCTCCGCGACTGGCCGGATCCCGAAGGCGCCGCGCACCGCATCGCGACCTTCGGCAACTACCAGGCCGGGCAGTCCTGCATCGCCGTGCAGCGGGTCATCGTCGAACGTGAGGTCGCCGAAGAGTTCGTGCCCGCGTTGGTGGAAGCCGTGCGGGAACAGCGAACCGGTGACCCATACGACAAGAACACCGACGTGGGGCCGGTCGTCGACGAGGCCGCCGCGGAACGGATCGTGGCCTGGATCGACGAGGCCGTCGCCGCGGGCGCGAAGATCCTCACCGGCGGCAAGCGGGACGGCGCGACGGTGGAGCCGACCGTGCTCACCGACGTCCCACCGTCCACAAAGGCCTGGGCCGAGGAGGTCTTCGGACCGGTACTCGCCGTGTCCATTGTGGATGGTGTCGACGAGGCTTTCGCTTCGGTCAACGAATCCGCTTACGGGTTGCAGGCCGGAGTGTTCACTCGCGACGTGCATCTCGCCTTCTACGCGTCGACCGAACTCGAGGTCGGCGGCGTGATCATCGGCGACGTCCCGTCCTATCGCGCGGACCAGATGCCGTACGGCGGCGTCAAGGGATCGGGCATCGGCAGGGAAGGTGTGCTCGCCGCGATGCACGACCTCACCGAGGAACGGGTCACCGTCTTCACCGGCATCGATCTCTAGGCGGGGGTGACGGCCTGCGCGAAACCGAACACCTTGTCCGGGTCGTAGGTCTTCGCCACCTGCTTGAGGCGGGTGGCGTTGTCGCCGTAGTAGGCCGTCATCCAGTCGGGCAGAGCGGGGTCGATGTAATTGACGTAGCCCCCACTCAGCCCGATCCCTGTCACCACTTCGGCGACGGAATCCGTTGCCAGAGAACGATTGCGCGTATCCGCCTGGCTGTAGATCTGCACGCTTCCGATCGCCTTCCGGTGCCAGAAGGCGGTGGCGTCCGGGGCGATGTCTGCGACCGCTCCGCCGAGACCGTCGACCAGGAGGTCCATTCCTCGCCTGCCGCCGAGGATCGACGTCAGCTTCGCGGGATCCACCGCTTCACCGAGAATGCGCGATGAGGCCACAAAGGACTGACGATTCTCACTACCGGAGAAGTACTTCATGGCACCGAGATAGTCGAGCTGCTTCACCGTCCGCGTGCCCTTGACCTTGCCGGTCAGCTTGTCGAGTTCCCGGGCCAGCGAGGCGGAATCGCCGACGTAGCAGCCAGAAACCCGCGCACCGACCGGAGATCCTCCCGACAGCACGACGTTCGCCCACAACTCCGGCGGCGCTTCGGGCAGCCATCGCTGCCACTCGGCGAGGACCTCGTTCGCACTCCCCGCCGGGAAATGCAGGGAGAAGACCGAAACGACCGACGGCGACGGATCGGTGCGGAAGGTGAACGAGGTGACGACACCGAAGTTGCCGCCGCCTCCCCCGCGCAACGCCCAGAACAACTCAGGCTCGGAATCGGCCGATGCCGTCCGGAGCTTCCCATCCGCCGTGACGACCTGCGCGGAGACCAGGTGATCACAGGTGAGTCCGTATTTGCGGGCGAGGACACCGATTCCACCGCCGAGTGTCAGCCCGGCGATGCCGACACTGGGGCAGGAGCCCGCCGGCAGGCAGCGTCCCGCGCCACCGAGTGTGGCGTAGACATCCTTGAGTTTCGCGCCCGCGCCGATCACGACCTGCTCGCCTTGAACGTCCACTGAGGACATTCCGCCGAGGTCGATCATCAAGCCGCCATCGGGAACGGAATACCCGGCGTAGCTGTGGCCGCCGCTGCGAGCGGCGATCGGCACGCGTCGCGCGGCCGCTTCGATCGCTGCCTGCACGTCTTCCGGTTTGGCGCATTTCGCGATCGCGGCGGGCTTGAGGCCGTCGAAGGCCGGGTTGAACACGCGTTTGGTGTTCTCGTAGCCGGAATCACCCGGCAAGAGCAGCGAGACCTTGTTCCGCAAGGCCGCCCAGTCCGGCGGACCGGACGGCGGCGCGACACTGGAACTCGGCGGCAACGAGGTTCCGGGAGCCGAGGTGGGCGCTTGCACGGGAGGCGCGGCGGAACACGCCGTCGCGGCCGCCCCCGCCGCGGCCGCGCCGGCGAGTTTGAGGAAGTTCCTTCGCCCCAACTTCATACTTGTGAAGACGCGCGGACGCCGGCCAGGTTGCCGGGCTCACCCGACCGAGTCAGAGCCAATGCGGCAGCGGCGGCACTTCGCCGTCCAAAGTGGACCCATCGGAGCGGCCGGTGATCCAGGCGAGGGCGTCACCGGGCGCGCCGGTCACCTTGGCCGGATCGCCGGTGCCCATCCGCCATTCGTGCCGCGTCCCGTCGCCGTCGACGGCGACCAGGAGGACCGCGGGCAATCCGTCGCCGTACCAGGCGATCGCGCCGCTCACCACCACCTCGAACTCCCGGCCGAGCAGCCCGGAGACCCGGTCGAAGTCGTAACCGGAGTCCAGGTCGACGAGGTGGATCGAGGTTTCGGACAGCCGTTTGAGCAGCACTCCCTCACCGGTGAGGCGATTGCCCAACCGATCACGGGCCTCACCGGCCCACGCCTCGTCCGGCATGGACGCGGCCAGCTCCGCGAACCGCTCACCGGAGTCCACGACGTCGGCGACGATCACCGCGGCGGAGCGGTCGGCTCCGGCCTCGATGCCCTCGTCGCGAGCCGTGGCCGTGTCGTACATCGGCGTCTCGACGCCGGTCTTCGCCCAGGTCAAGAGGTTGCCGAGGCCGTCGGCGTTGCGCGCGACGTGCGAGAGCAGATGCGCCCTCGTCCAGCCGGGCAACGCGCTGGGGGCGTGCACGGCGTCCTCGCCGAGGCCGCGGGCCACGAGCACCCACTCGTCATGCAAGGCGCGGACGCGATCGAGCAGGACGTGGGCGCGTTCTGAGGCGGTCACGCCCTTGAATCTAGCCAGTCAGGCGAAGCCTGTCAGTTGAGGGTGGTGGCGGGGCGGGGTCCGGGTTAGCGCCGAAGGGCCGCCGGTGCGTCGGCTGGAACTGACGGGTTCTT
Source organism: Amycolatopsis sp. lyj-84 (assembly GCF_046549075.1). Classification (NCBI taxonomy): domain Bacteria; kingdom Bacillati; phylum Actinomycetota; class Actinomycetes; order Pseudonocardiales; family Pseudonocardiaceae; genus Amycolatopsis; species Amycolatopsis sp. lyj-84. The sequence continues at coordinate 387,508 of NZ_JAJPWO010000003.1, read as the reverse complement.
GGGCGCGATCGGCTCCAGACGCGCGTACGGCAGCTCCTGCGACGGCCGATTGTCCGTTTCGCCCTTGTTGGGCCACAGCGAGAACGCGCGCTCGGCCTGTGCGGTGATGGTCAGCGAAGGGTTGACGCCGAGGTTGGCGGTGATCGCCGATCCATCCACAATGGACAGACCGGGATAGTTGAAGACCCGGTGGTACGGGTCGATCACGCCGTTGTCGGCCGCCGTGCCGATCGGCGCACCGCCGATGAAGTGCGCCGTCAGCGGGATGTCGAAGATCTCGCCCCAGGTGCCGCCCGCCATCCCGCCGATCCGTTCGGCGGTGCGGAGGTTGGCCTCGTGCCCGGCGGGGATGAAGCTGGGGTTCGGCTCGCCGTGGCCCTGCTTGGACGTGTACTTGCGGCGGCCGAAGAGACCGCGCTTGGTGTAGGTGGTGATGGAGTTGTCGAGGCTCTGCATCACCAGCAGGATCACCGTGCGCTCGCTCCAGCGGTAGCCGTTGAGCAGGCGGACCGTCTGGACCGGGTGCTTGACCATGAAGTTGACGGCCTGGCGCCAGCGCGGGACCCCCGAATCGCCTTCGGTGGCGATGGTCTGGAGCAGGCTCATCGCGTTGCTGCCCTTGCCGTAACGGACCGGCTCGATGTGCGTGTTGTCGTCGGGGTGGATCGACGACGTGATCGCGACACCGCGGCTGAAGTTCCGCTCCTCGTCGACCGAGGTGCGGGCGGCGCCGATGATGGCCTCGGAGTTGGTGCGGGTCAGCTCGCCGAGGCGCGGTGAGAGCTTCGGCAGCTTGGCGGTGTCACGCATGCCGTGGAGCAGGTTCTGCGTCCCCCACGTGCCGGCGGCGAGCACCACCTGCGCGGCGGTGAGCTTGTGGCGGAACTTGCGCGAGGTCGACCCGGTCTTCTTGATGCTCACCTCGTACCCACCTGCGTTTAGCGGGCTAATCGCGCTCACCGTGGTGAGCGGGATGACCTTCGCGCCGTCCTTCTCCGCGAGGTAGAGGTAGTTCTTGACCAGGGTGTTCTTGGCGCCGACGCGGCAGCCGGTCATACAGGCGCCGCACTCGGTGCAGCCGGTGCGCGCGGGGCCCGCGCCGCCGAAGTACGGGTCCTCGGCTCGCTCCCCCGGCTTGCCGAAGTACACGCCGACGGGCGTCGGGTGGTACGAACCGGCGACGCCCATGTCCTCGGCGACGCCCTTCATCACGACGTCCGACGGCGTGACGCTGGGATTGGTGACGACGCCCAGCATGCGGCTGGCCTGGTCGTAGTGCGGACCGAGCTCGGACTCCCAGTCGGTGATGTGGGACCACTGCGGGTCGACGTAGAACGGCTTCAGCGGGCGGTACAGCGTGTTCGCGTAGACCAGCGAGCCGCCGCCGACGCCCGCGCCTGCGAGCACCATGACGTCCTTGAGCATGTGGATGCGCTGGATGCCGAAGCAGCCGACCTGGGGCGCCCAGACGTAGCGGCGAAGGTCCCAGGACGTCTTCGCGAACTCGTCGTCGGCGAAGCGGCGGCCCGCCTCGATGACGGCTACGCGGTAGCCCTTTTCGGTCAGGCGGAGGGCAGCGACACTGCCGCCGAACCCGGAGCCGACGACGATCACGTCGTAGTCGAAGTCGTCTTCAGTGGTGGTGTTACTGGCAGTCACACCCTCGACTGTAACCCCGGCCACCCCTTCTGACCAGAGGTAAGTTACTGGCCGGTTACCTTCCACCCGGATGGTGCATGCTCGGAGTCGTGATCGACGAATTCGCGAAGGAATACCTGCACGGTGACCTGAAGGAGATCCGCGAGGCGATGCTCGGGAAGCTCGACGGGCTGTCCGAGTACGACATCCGGCGGCCCATGACCTCGACCGGAACCAACCTTCTCGGCCTGGTCAAGCACCTGGCGGCCTGGGAAGCCCGCTACTTCGGCGAGGTCTTCGGCCGGCCGTTCCCCGAGGCCATCCCCGAGCGGGGTACCGACCTGTGGGCGACCGAGCACGAAACCCGCGAGGAGATCATCAGTCTCTACCGGCGCGCCTGGGAGCACTCCGACGCGACCATCGCCACGCTCGCCGTCGACTCGCCCGGCCACGTGCCCTGGTGGCCGCGTCCCGACGTGAAGCTGTTCAACGTTCTTGTCCACATCCTCACCGAGACCAACAGGCACGCCGGACACGCCGACATCCTGCGGGAACAGCTGGACGGCCAAGTGGAAAGCCCGTCCCGGCCGGGACAGGACGCGACGTTCTGGGCGGACCGGCGCGCGGAAATCGAACGTGCGGCCAAGGCGGCGCCGGAGCGCGTTTAGCGGGCTAAACGCGCTCCGGGCCGGGGTCGGATGTCAGCGGCGCACGGTCAGACCGACGCGCTGGAACTCCTTCAGGTCCGAGTAGCCCGTCTTCGCCATCGCGCGACGAAGCGCTCCGAAGAGGTTTACGACGCCCTCAGCGTCCGAGGACGGCCCGAAGAGGAGCGTCTTGAGGTCGACGGCGTAGTCCGGACCCAAGGCCACGCGAGAACGCGGCAGGGACGGGTGCGCGGCCGCGGACGTCCAGTAGAGCCCCTGCCCCGGCGCCTCGGAGGCGGCGGCCAGCGGCGCACCCAGCATGACCGCGTCGGCACCGCAGGCGATCGCCTTGGCGATGTCGCCGGAAACGCTCATGCCGCCGTCGGCGAGCACGTGCACGTACCGGCCACCGGTCTCGTCGAGGTAGTCGCGGCGCGCGGCGGCGGCGTCGACGATCGCGGTCGCCATCGGCGTCCCGATCCCGAGCACGCTGTCGGTGCTCGTCACGCCGCGGCTGGCACCGTGACCGACGATCACGCCGGCCGCGCCGGTGCGCATCAGGTGCATCGCGGTGCGGTAGTCGCTGACGCCGCCCGCGATCACCGGGACGTCGAGACGTCCGATGAAGTCCTTCAGGTCCAGCGGCTCGGCGTCGCGCTGGACGTGCTCGGCCGAGATGATCGTGCCCTGCACGACCAGGATCTCGACGCCCGCCGCCAGCAGGTCCGGCGTGAGTTCGGCGGCGTGCTGCGGGCTGACCCGCGCGGCCACCGTGACACCGGATTCGCGGACGGTCTTGATCGCCTCGGTCAGCAGGTCCAGCCGGATCGGGGCGGAGTGCAGTTCCTGCAGCTCACGCACGATCGCGGTCGGGTCCGAAGTGTCCTCGGCCGCCCGGACGAGGCGGAAGATCGCGTCCTCGACGTTCGGGTGCCGCGCCCAGAGCCCTTCGGCGTTGAGGACGCCCAACCCGCCGAGCTCGCCGACGGCCACTGCGGTCCCCGGCGACACGATCGCGTCGGTGGGGTGCGTGACCAGCGGCAACTCGAACCGGTACGCGTCGATCTGCCAGGCGGTGGACACGACCGAAGACGACCGGGTGCGCCGCGACGGCACGATCTCCACGTCATCGAGGTCATACGCCCGCCGCGCGGTGCGGCCCATGCCGATCTCGACCAGATCCCGCACGTCAAGTCCCTTCTCAACGACGACCGTTACACCCCATTGTCGCTAGGCCGCGTGGGTGACCTGCGCACGGGGCTCCCGAACCGGCCCCGAAGTCACACCAGCCCCACCTGCCTCACCAGTTTCACGTTTAGCCCGCTAAAGGCGCGCCGGTGGGGCGAGTGGGGCTGGAGGGTCAGAACGAGACCTTCTCCACGGAGTCGGTCCGGAGGACGGATTCCTGCGAGAACGCCTTCTTGTAGTCGGTCCGGATCTCCTCGATCTCCCGGTTCGCGTCGCGGTCGCTGAAGGGATAAACGACGACGATCACCTTCGACTTCTCCCGCGAGATCTTCCCGTCCGAGCCGCGCCACTGCCCGCGCCCGGTCAGCTCGGTGAACCCGTCCGGGAACCGCGGCGTGACGACCTTGTCGGTGAAGGCGGTGAACTCGGCGTCGGTCAGCTCCCCGCCGCCCGGCTTCGTCGTGCCGAAGTACAGCTCGGTGCGCTTCCACAGGTCACCCGGCGATGCCTGGAGCCCCACGGCATCAGGCGTCGAAGGCGCCGCGGAAGCGGTGGGGACGGCCGAGGCCGCCACCCCGCCGCCGAGGCCGAGCGCCGCGGCGGCGAAGACGGCCAGCGCGGTCCGCCGTGAAGTGGTCAGCGAGAAAGACATCGGGTTCCTCCCAGGAGACTTGATCAGCGGACCAAGTCTCCTGGGAACGGAACCGGATGGGTAAGTGTCCTAACGGGCGGACTACCGGGTGGTGTAGTTCGGCGCCTCGACGGTCATCGTGATGTCGTGCGGGTGGCTCTCCTTGAGTCCGGCCGCGGTGATCCGCACCAGCTGCGCCTCCTGCAGCTCGGGGATCGTCGACGCACCCGCGTAGCCCATCCCCGACCGCAGCCCGCCCACCAGCTGGTGGACGACGTTCGCGAGCGGCCCGCGGAACGGGATCCGTCCCTCGATGCCCTCGGGGACCAGCTTGTCCTCGCTCAGCACGTCGTCCTGCGCGTAGCGGTCCTTCGAGTAGGACTTCGCCTGGCCGCGCGACTGCATGGCGCCCAGCGAGCCCATGCCGCGGTAGGTCTTGAACTGCTTGCCGTTGACCAGGATCAGGTCACCGGGCGATTCGGCGGTGCCCGCGAGCAGGCTGCCGAGCATCACGGTGGACGCGCCGGACGCGATCGCCTTCGCGATGTCGCCCGAGTACTGGATACCGCCGTCGCCGATCACCGGGATCCCGGCCGGGCGAGCGGCCTGGTCGGCCTCGTAGATCGCGGAGATCTGCGGCACACCGACCCCGGCGACGATCCGGGTGGTGCAGATGGAGCCCGGGCCGACGCCGACCTTGATCCCGTCCGCGCCCGCGTCCACCAGCGCCTGCGCGCCCGCCCGCGTCGCGACGTTGCCGCCGACGATGTCGACGGTGTCGCCCAGTTCCTTCTTCAGCAGCGCGACGGTCTCGACGACGGCGCGGGAGTGCCCGTGGGCGGTGTCGACCATCAGCACGTCGACCCCGGCGTCGGCCAGCGCCATCGCGCGCTTGTGCCCGTCCGGGCCGACGCCGACGGCGGCACCGACGATCAGGCGGCCGTTGGTGTCCTTGGAGGCGTTGGGGTACTGCTCGGTCTTCACGAAGTCCTTGACCGTGATCAGCCCGCGCAGCTTGCCGGCGCCGTCGACGATCGGGAGCTTTTCGATCTTGTGACGGCGCAGCAGCCCGAGCGCGGCTTCCGCGGTGACGCCGACCTGCGCGGTGACCAGCGGAAGCTTCGTCATCACCTCGTGCACCGCACGGGTGTAGTCGACCTCGAACCGCATGTCGCGGTTGGTGATGATGCCCACGAGCGTCCCGGCGGCGTCCGTCACCGGCACACCGGAGATCCGGAACCGCGCGCAGAGCGCGTCGACCTCGGCGAGGGTGTCTTCAGGCGAGCACGTGACCGGGTCGGTCACCATGCCGGCTTCCGAACGCTTCACGACCTCGACGGCGGACGCCTGGTCGTCGATCGGCAGGTTGCGCTGCAGCACGCCCATCCCGCCCTGGCGCGCCATGGCGATCGCCATGCGGCCTTCGGTGACCGTGTCCATGGCGGCGGAGACCAGCGGGATGTTCAGGGTGACGTTGCGGGAGAGCCGGGTGCGGGTGCTGACCGCACTGGGCACCACGTCGGACTCGGCCGGCAGCAGCAGCACGTCGTCGAAGGTCAGCCCGAGCATGGCGAACTTGCTCGGGACGGGGGCGGTGACGCTGTCGCTGGTCATAGCAGGCGAGGGGCCTTCCTAGCGGTGACTAATGGGGGCCGCCGTGGCTGAGGACATCACGGCGAGGGCCTGCCCCTCATGATATCCGGGCCGGGCGGCCGCTCGGCCCGGGTGGGCGCCCGGTAGCGTGCAGGCGTGCCGCAAGATGCGTTGCCCCCAGACCCGTTCGCGGATGACCCGGACGACCCGGCCCGCGCGTTCATCGACGACGCCGACCGGCTCGACGAGCCGATCAGCGACGAAGAGCGCACCGAGTTGCTGGCCGACCTCTCCGATCTCGCCGTCTACCAGGCGCTTCTCGAACCGCGCGGGGTACGCGGGATCGTGGTCGACTGCGGTGAATGCGACGAACCCCACTATCACGACTGGCATCTGCTGCGCGCCAGTCTCGAGCAGTTGCTCGCCGACGGCCGGATGCGGCCGCACGAGCCCGCGTTCGATCCGAACCCCGGTGACTACGTGAGCTGGGACTACTGCCGCGGTTTCGCGGACGGCGTCACCGCCAACGAGAGCGCCTACTGATCGCGTTTAGCCCGCTAAAGGCGATTTGGGACTTACGCGAAAGGGCCTGGTGAGAGGGATCTCACCAGGCCCTTCGGCGTTCTTGGGGTGTTACGGCGTCTCGGCCGCGGCGCCCGGTGCCTGTGCTCCGGCACCCGGCGACGGCTCGTTACGCGAGCCACCGGGGTCGTTGCCCGAGGCGGGCGGCGTCGTCGACGTGGTGGGCGGCGGAGGCTCACTCGTCGTGGTCGGCGGAGTCGGGGTGGGAGTCGTGGTGCCCGGCAGGCTCGTCCCCGGGTTGCCGCCTCCCGGCAGCGACGTCGGCGGAGCTGTCGGCTGCGGAGTGGGCTGCGGGGTCGTCGCGACCGGGGTCTGCGTCGGCGACTGCTGATCCGGCGGCAGTGGCTGCTGGCCGGGATTCTGCAGCTGGGCGCTCAACTGGCGATGCTGTTCGAGCAGCTGATCGCGGTTTTCTTCGTCTGTCACCTGGCTCAGCGCGGCCTGTGCCTCGTCGAGCGCCTTGCGCGCGTCGTCGAGGCGTCCGCCGGCGAGCGCGAGGTTGGCCTTCTCGAGATCGAGTTTGGCCGCCGCAGCGGCCTCGACCGACCGAGCGTGGTCGGCGTAAAGCACCTTGGTCAGGCCCCAGAGCGTGTCACCAGGCTGCGCGTCCTTCGCGGCGAGACCGGTACCGGCGAAGGCGATGGCCAGGACAGCCGCAGCGGCGGCCACCGGGACCAGCAGCCGGCGTCTTCCCCCGTGTTTGCGGGCCAGCGCGGCCGTCTTCACGGTGACGACGGCGGTGTCGATGTCGACGAGCTCCGCGAGCGGTTCGCTGTCGATGTCACGCCGCCAGGCCAGCAGGAGCGCGTTGAGCTCCTGATCGCCGAGGTCGTCGGCCATCTTCGGGTCCGAGCCGCCGAGAGCGTCGAGCAGCGCGTCATCGGCCTGAACAGCCGAAAGATCAGCGGCGAACTCCGCCTCGGAGGACGTCAGCCCTCTTTCGAAGGCCGTCAGTTCACGATCGGTCCCAGGGGAGAACCGATGGTCGCGATCGGTCACTCAGATCACCTCCTCAGCGGCCAGAACCTTACGTAGGCGCGCCAGGGCGCGATGCTGGGCCACCCGGACGGCGCCGGGGGTGGACCCCACGGCTTCGGCCGTCTCTTCGGCGGACAGTCCGACGACGACACGCAAGACGACGATCTCGCGCTGTTTGTCGGGAAGTACACGGAGCAGCTGCGACATACGCTCGTTCAGCTCGCCTTGGAGGGCACGCTGCTCGGGACCGACGCCGCCCTCGATCTCATCGGGGACTTCGGCGACCGGTTCAGCCCGGTTACGGGCGGCGGCGCGATGCGCGTCGGCCACCTTGTGCTGGGCGATCCCGTAGACGAAGGCCAGGAACGGGCGGCCCTGATCACGGTACGAAGGCAATGCCGTGAGCACCGCGAGACACACCTCCTGAGCAACGTCGTCTGCGGAAGCGAACGAACGCTCCTGCCTGCCAACCCGAGCGCGGCAGTACCGCACTACCAAAGGACGGATGGCCGCCAGCAACCGCTCGACCGCTTGAGGATCACCCTCAACAGCAGCGGCGACCGGCTCATCCAGTCCGTCCCCCACATTGGCCATCGCAGACAACAGTCCCAGTGTTACGTATAGGTGTGCAAAGAGTCCGGCGTGTGACTTCGGAGGCCACTACCGGTGATAGCTACCGTACCGCCCGGGCCCGCCGCCTTCGCTGACGGCCGCCATCGGCGCGCCGCCTTTCCGGCGAGCACGCTGAGACCCGGGTCTTCCTGGGTTCCCTTCGCTCGTAGTCGAACTTTCAACGAGCTGGAACGCAGTGGGATACGACGGTCCACCCGAAGGCGGACACGCTCGGGCAAGAGTGCCCGAGCGGTGAGCATAAAGGCGCGAAGCGTGACAGGGAACACAGGTACGGGCCAGGGGGTTCGCCCCCGGCCCGTTGTCACCCGTTGCGCAATCCAGCCAGTGAAATCAGGAAAGCATTGTCAGGAAACGAGTCCACGGCGGAATCCGTGGGCGACCGCTTGAGCGCGGTCTCGCACGCCGAGCTTGCGGAACAAGCGGCGCGCGTGGGTTTTCACGGTGTCTTCGGACAGATACAGCTCGCGGCCGATCTGTCCGTTGCTCTTGCCCTGGCTCATTCCGCGGAGCACCTGAAGCTCGCGCTCGGTGAGCTGGACACCGGGGTCGGACGGCTGGCGCGGCGCCGGCACCGAAGTGCTGGCGAGGGTGTGCGCCAGTGCGGCGACCAGCTCGGGACGCGAGGCGTCCCAACGCAGGTAGCCGCGGGCTCCGCCGGCGATGGCGGCGGCGATGCTGCCCGCATCGTCCGGGGCGCCGAACACGATCACGTTCGCTTGGGGGTTCGCTGAGACGAGCCGCCTGGTGGCTTCGACGCCAGTCGGGACAGCGCGCTGGGTACCGACCAGCACGACGTCGACCGGCTGACGGGAGTACCGGGCCAGCAGCTCGTCACCGTGCGCTACGCAGTCGATGCGACTGACCCCTGGGACCGCGGACATCACTCGAGTGAGCCCTTCGCGGACACTGCGTCGGTCGTCGCAGATCAAGACCGTCGTCACGGGGTTTCCTTCCTGCAGCCGGGTGACATTCCACTTCCCCTATCGGACGCTTTAGCCCGAACCTTGACACGATCCGGTGGCTTTTTTTGAAAACTCTTAGCCCAGTTGCCGGAATGGGCCCTCCAACAGGCTAGACGCCTCCGGCGGGGACCCACGGAGATTCCCGGGCGAGCCACCTCCCGCAAGGATCTGCGTGCCGTAACACTGCGTGCAACAGTTCGGGCACTCTGAATCGATACTCATCGGCGTGTCCTGCCCCGAGGTCGGCCGCGAGCAGGCAGGCCACCCACAGAAGTGAATTGAATTCGTATTTTTCGGCGGTTTCGCGAGCGCTCTCGACCAGCGCCTTCGCCCGCTCCCGCTGAGCGGAACTCCCATTCGCGATCGTCACGCCGAGTACAAGCTGTGATTTGACGACATGTCGGCACGCGCCCCGGATCCGCGCGGTTTCCCACGCCATTTCCGCAGGTGCGATCCCCGCCCCGGAAAGGTTACTCGCCAGTTCGATTTCCGCGCCCACCCAACCGGCCCTGGTTCGGCTCCGCCAGTTGCCGGTGTGCGCTCCCGCACGCGCCACCAGCCGCCGGGCGGCGGCCAGCCTTCCCCGCCCGAGGTTGTCCGCCGCGAGACCGAGGAGGGCGTCCGCCCGCGCCCCTTCGGCGTCCAGGCCGTCGGGATCGGGTTCGCCCCCTGGCACCCCGATCGCCAGCGCGAGCGCCTCACCGTCGAGCACGAGGGCCGCCGCGTGCCCGCCCAACTGCCGTCGATGCGACGCCAGCGTGCTCGCGGCCAACGACGCGAGCACCGGGTCCTTGCTCGTGCGCAAATCGTTCAGCAGGGTGGCCGCCGCCGCGTACCGGCCGCGTCCGCCGAGCACGATCGCGGCGAGCAGCCGTCCACGAGGCGACGCGGGCACCTCGAAGGGTTTCGGCGGCGGCACGCCGTCGCCGAACGCGGCGGACCGCAAGGACGCTTCCATCGGTCCTTTCTATCGCCTCGCACCGACAAGAACGTGCTCGATCCGGTCGGCGGCCGTCGTCAGCTCGCCGAGCAGTTCGATCTTGTCCGGGAGGGTCGCGGGATCCCAGCCGGGACCGCAGGCGAACAGCCTGCTGCGTTGACGGCCGCGGGACACCCTGGAGAACAGGCGCGGGTCCGCGGTCGCGGGCCGGCCCGACCACAGGACCACCGCGGCGGGGACGCTGCGGCGGACGGTCACCGCGAGCACCTCGGCGGGCAGGGAGGCGCCGAACAGCTGCGCCCCGATCCGGCGTCCGGCGAGCGCCGCGGCGAGGGCGTACATCGGCATGTTGTCGCGTTCGTCCGGGACGCAGGTCAGCAGGACCGGTCGCTGGTTGCGCGGCTCGCGGAGCACGGGCGTCGCGCGGACGAGGGCGGCGTACACGCATTCGGCGAGCAGGTACTCGACCTCCGCACCGGCGCTGACCCCGCGCCAGCGGGCGCCGAGCGCGGTCAGGACCGGCGACACCACGCCAGTCCAGGCGGGCAGGACACCGAGTTCGCGGATCGTGTCGGCGAGCATGCGCTGGACCGCGCCGAAGTCCATCGCGAGCGCGGCGGTGCTCAAGCGTCTGGCGAGGCGCGACGGGACGTCGTGATCCTCGGCCGGCGGCGAGGCGGCCTGTTCCTCCACTTGGACCACAGCGGTTTCAGGGCTCTCCGCCGCCGTTCGGGGCATCTGCTCGAGCGCGTACTTCGCCGCTTCGGCCGTCGAGGCGCCGCGGAGCAACGCGCGCTGCATCAGTTCGAGACGGCCGATGTCGGAGCTGCCGTAGCGGCGGTGACGGCCGTTGGTGTGGCGGCTCGGTCCTACGCCGTATCTGCGGTCCCAGGTTCGCAGGGTGGACGGTGCGACCCCGAGCCGGCGTGCGACGGAGGCCACCGGCAGGGTGGGTTCTTCACTGCTGATCCGAGATCCCACTCGACCCAATATCCAGGCAGGCCGGTGCCCCGGCAACCGGAACGGAAAGTACCGCTCACACATCCGGGGGATGCCTAACGGCTGAATCGTCTTGAATCCCTTGAACAAGTATTGGCGCGCTTCTAACGTTACGGCCGTTGCACCGAATGGAGTAGCCGCAGCGCAGCAGAGCAGGTTAAACGCTTCGACCGGATGACGGAGGCGGTCAGGATGGCGGACACACGCAGGCTCCCGGGACCCAACGCCGATGTATGGGACTGGCAGCTCGAAGGGTCGTGCCGAGGCATGGACAGCGCGTCCTTCTTTCACCCTGACGGCGAACGCGGGCCCGCCAGAGCCCGCCGTGAGGCGAGGGCCAAAGCCGTGTGCCTGGCTTGCCCGGTGCTGGCCATGTGCCGGACCCACGCACTCGCCGTGCACGAGCCCTACGGGATCTGGGGCGGGCTGTCGGAGTCGGAACGCGAGCACATCATCAAGGCGGACAAGCGCACATTGAGCATGTCGAACGGCTGATCCGGCCGGGTCGGCAACGCGGAAGGGCGGCATCCGGGTGGGGTGCCGCCCTTCCGCGCGTCCAGGCCCGGGTGCGCGTCGCGTTTAGCGGGCTAAACGCGATCCGCCCGCCGTCGCGCTCCCCCGCCGTCGGATCGCGTTTAGCCCGCTAAAGGCGCGCCTACGGGGTGGTCGGGACGACAAAACGGGGCGGCACTCCGAGTGGAGTACCGCCCCGCTTCGAGGGTGGAACTAGTGCGCGTGGCCGTGACCGCCCGAGGCGGGCTCCTCGTCGGCCGGCTTCTCGACGACGGAGCTCTCCGTCGTGAGCACGAGCCGGGCGATGGAGGCGGCGTTCGCCACCGCGGACCGGGTCACCTTGACCGGGTCGACGATGCCGGCGGCCAGCAGGTCGGTGAGCTCACCGGTGGCGGCGTTGAAGCCGTGCCCCCAGCTCTGCTCCTGGACCTTGTTCACGATGACAGCGCCTTCGTGGCCCGCGTTGGTCGCGATCCAGAACAGCGGGGCGGACAGCGCGTCGCGGACGATGCGGACACCGGTCGCTTCGTCGCCCTCGAGGCCGAGGCCGCCTTCGAGCTCCTTGACCGCGTGCACGAGCGCCGAGCCACCGCCGGGCAGGATGCCCTCTTCGACGGCCGCCTTGGTCGAAGCCACGGCGTCCTCGATGCGGTGCTTACGCTCGTTGAGCTCGGTCTCGGTGGCCGCGCCGACCTTGATCACCGCGACACCGCCGCCGAGCTTCGCCAGCCGCTCCTGCAGCTTCTCGCGGTCCCAGTCGGAGTCGGTGTTCTCGATCTCCTTGCGGATCTGCGAAACGCGCCCGGCGATGTCGTCCTTGGTGCCGGCACCGTCGACGAGCGTGGTGTCGTCCTTGGTGACGACGATCCGGCGCGCGCCGCCCAGCTGGGCGAGCGTGGTCTCGGACAGCTTGTGCCCGATCTCGGCCGAGATGACCTCGCCGCCGGTGACGACCGCGAGGTCGTCCAGGAACGCCTTGCGGCGGTCACCGAAGAACGGCGCCTTGACCGCGACGGCGGTGATCGTCTTGCGCAGCGAGTTCACCACGAGGGTCGACAGCGCTTCGCCGTCCACGTCCTCGGCGATGATCAGCAGCGGCTTCTTGGCCTCGACGACCTTCTCCAGCACCGGGAGCAGGTCGGCCAGGGACGAGATCTTCTCGCGGACCAGCAGGATGAAGGCGTCCTCGAGGATCGCCTTCTGCTCTTCCGGGTTGGTCGCGAAGTGCGCCGACAGGAAACCCTTGTCGAACTGCACACCCTCGGTGATCACGAGCTCGGTCGCCAGCGTGGACGACTCCTCGATCGTGATGACACCGTCTTCGCCGACCCGCTCGACGGCTTCGCCGAGCAGGGCGCCGATGGCCGCGTCACGCGAGGTGACGGTGCCGACCTGGGCGATGTTGTCGCGGCCCTTGACCGGGGTCGCCTTCTCCTTGAGGATCGCGATGACCTTCTCCGCGGCGGCCTCGATGCCGCGGCCGACGGCCGTCGGGTTCGCGCCGGCCGCGACGTTGCGCAGGCCGACCTTCACCAGCGACTGCGCGAGCACGGTCGCGGTCGTGGTGCCGTCACCGGCGACGTCGTTGGTCTTGGTGGCGACGCTCTTGGCGAGCTGGGCGCCGAGGTTCTCGAACGGGTCGTCGAGCTCGATCTCGCGAGCGACGGTGACACCGTCGAGGGTGATGGTCGGGCCACCGAACTTCTTGTCGAGCACGACGTGGCGACCGCGCGGGCCGAGGGTGACCTTGACCGCGTCGGCGAGCTTGTTCACCCCGCGCTCGAGCGCGCGACGAGCGTCCTCGTCGAAACTGATCTGCTTGGGCATGCCTGTTCCGCTTACCTTCCAGTCTTACTGCTCGGAAAACACGAACGCCCCGTTCCCCGGCAATGCGGGGCCCGGGGCGTCATGCGCTGAGAGCGGACGTCAGTTGATGACGGCCAGCACGTCGCGAGCGGAGAGGATCAAGTAGTCCTCACCGTTGTACTTCACTTCGGTGCCGCCGTACTTGGAGTAGATGACGACGTCGCCGACGGAAACGTCGAGCGGGACGCGGTTGCCCTTGTCGTCGATGCGGCCCGGGCCCACGGCCAGAACCTTGCCCTCCTGGGGCTTCTCCTTGGCGGTGTCGGGGATGACGAGGCCGGAAGCGGTCGTCTCCTCGGCCTCACTCGTCTGGACAACGATCTTGTCCTCGAGCGGCTTGATGTTCACGCTCACCGGGTTGACCTCCACGGTCGTCGAAAGCGTTGGCAGGATGAGTTACGGCTCCTACCACCCCCGCCGTCGCGGGTGCCGGGGCGTGTTCGGGCCGTGCAATTAGCACTCTAGCCATGTGAGTGCCAGCTTCGCAAGGAGGGTCCGATCACCTTGCGAAAACTGGGCCACCAGGCTCCTGACCGGCCGTTTTGTTCCGCCAAGGTTCCTCGGCGCTCTCGATCGCACTCGTCCGGCGTGCCCGTCCGTTGACGGCCTCTTGGCCCATGGTGCCGAGTCCGGGCGACGCGCGTGGCGGGCCCATTAGCTGGTGACCGGGCTGGAGGGACGGCTACTTCCGGGCGTTCGTGAGCAACAACCAGGTCGGGACGGTGCCCTTCCTGGGCTTGCTGGCGGATCGCGTTTAGCGCGCGAAAGTCGCCCGGCCAGCGGTCGCACGTCCCCGCCGCCCAGATCGCGATTAGCCCGCTGAACGCAAGTCCGCCATGTCGCCCACCAGGGCATCGGGGTCGACGGAGGCGAGGGCCTCGCGCTTCGCGGGCGTGACCGCCAGGGCGACTGAAGCGACACCCGCGGCGCGAGCGGCGAGGACGTCCGCGGCGGAGTCGCCGATCATCACGCACTGCCCGGGCGAGGCACCGAGAGCGCGCATCGCGGCCTCGATCAGTGTCGGGTTCGGCTTCAGCTGTCCCGGGTCGCTCGTGCTCCTCGCACTGATCCGGCGGACCTGCTCGGTGAGCTCGTACACCGTGAGGAACGACCGGATCGCGTCGACGGAGTTGTTGCTGACGATCGTCACCGTGAAGCCCTGCGCGGCCCACTCGCGAATCGTCTCCTGCGCACCCGGCGCGGGCGCGATCTGCGAGACGGCCTCCCCCTCCAGGCGGCTGAGCTGCCGCTCGACGACGTGCGCGGTGTTCGGACCGCACGACCACGCGTACTCCAGCACGTCGAACGGATCGGCGGTGGCGCGCACGTCAGCGGGCAGATCGGGTCCGACGAGGCGTTTGAGCCGATCGGCCACCTCCCGCGCCGGCAACTCGGCGAACACGTCGCACACCGGCCCGTCGAAATCGAGGAAGACATGGTCCTTCTCCTGCAGAAGCTCCTTCACCCCGGTCATGCCCCCACCTTGCCACCGGATCGCGTTTAGCCCGCTAAACGCAAGTCTTGGACAGACCTTACGGACGGGGCGGGTTTCTGGTTAGGTTCCGACCATTGGGGTCGGTCCTGTACAGCAGACCTAGACACTGGGGGTACACGCCCATGCCGCGTCCCTTCCGTCCCGTTGCCCTCGAACCGCTCCGGCGCCGGTCCAAACGGACCGCCGGACTCGCGGTCCTCACCCTCGCAGCCGGACTCCTCGCCGCCGTCCCCGCCGGCGCCGCCCCAGCGGATCAGCAGCGTCAGCGGGACTTCGCGGCCGCCGCGCGGGAGTTCGGCGTCCCCGAGCACGTCCTGCTCGGCGTCTCCTTCCTGGAATCTCGCTGGGACTTCAACGCCGGCACCCCGAGCACGTCCGCCGGCTACGGCCCGATGCACCTGACCGACCTGCGCGAAGCGGGCACCGGCACGCATCACGACGAAGGCGGGGAGGACCCGCGCGGCGACGACGCCCGCCAGGCGAAACTCCCGGCGACACCGGCGCCGAAGCCTCCCCCGCCCGGCCTCCAGACCATCGACGAGGCGTCCGCGCTGATCGGCCAAGACGTCGCGACGCTGCGTACGAACACCACGCAGAACATCCGCGGTGGCGCCGCTCTTCTGGCGAAGTACCAACGCGAAGCGGGTGACTGGTACGACGCCGTCGCGCGCTACAGCGGCGCGAAGGACAAAGCGGGAGCGCAGTCCTTCGCCGACGAAGTCTTCGACACCATCTCCAAGGGCGTCAGTCGCAAGACCGACGACGGCCAGAGTGTCGCTCTAGCCGCGACGCCGACGAGCGCGCCCCGCGCGCAGGCCGACGTCTCGAAGGCGGAGTGCCCGAAGAAGCTCTCGTGCCTCTCAGTGCCGGCGCCGTACCAGGAGTTGCCGGACAACGACTACGGCAACCACGACAAGGCGGATCGGCCGAAGAGCCAGAAGATCGAATACATCGTCATCCACGACACCGAGGGTTACTGGGACACGGCGATGGACCTCGTCACCGACCCGACGTACGTGAGCTGGCACTACACGATCCGCTCAGCCGACGGCCAGATCGCGCAGCACGTGCCGACCAAGGACGTCGCCTGGCACGCGGGCAACTGGTACGTCAACGCGAAGTCCGTCGGCATCGAGCACGAGGGCTTCGCCGCGAAGGGCACTTGGTACACGGAGGCGATGTACCGCACCTCCGCGAAGCTCGTGGGCTACCTCGCGCGGAAGTACGACGTCCCGCTCGACCGCGCGCACATCCTCGGCCACGACAACGTCCCGGGCACGATCCCCTCGACCATCAAGGGCATGCACTGGGATCCGGGCCCGTACTGGGACTGGTCGCACTACTTCGACCTGATGGGCGCCCCCCTGTCCGGCTTCGGGCGTCCCGGTTCGCCGCTGGTGACCATCACGCCGGACTTCGCGACGAACCAGCCCGCGTTCACCGGCTGCGAGACCGCCGGAAAGCCTTGCCCGGCAAGGGGTTCCGGTTCTGTCGTGCTGCGTAGCGAGCCGAACGACGCGGCGCCGCTGCTCAAGGACATCGGCCTGCGCCCGGACGGTTCGGTGAGCACGATGGCCGTCTCCGACATCGGCAGCCGGGCGGAGACCGGCCAGCGCTACGTCGTCGCCGAGCGGCGCGACGGCTGGACGGCGATCTGGTATCTCGGCCAGAAGGGCTGGTTCCGCGACGCGCGCACGACTAGCCCGGCGTTCGGCCTGGTCGTCACCCCGAAACCCGGTCTGGAGACCGTGCCGGTGTTCGGGCGCGCGTACCCCGAGCCTGAGGCCTACCCGGCGAACGTGCCGGTGCAGCAGGTCATCCCGCTCCCCTACACCTTCTCGGCGGGGCAGCGGTACTCGGTCGGCAACGTGCTCGGCTCCGAGTATTACTGGGCGACGACGTTCGACCCGGCGAACCACGTCGTCGTCAAAGGAAAGACGCGCTACGTGCAGATCCAGTTCGGACACCGCGTCGCCTTCGTGAAGGCGGACGACGTCCGGCTCCTGCCCGCCTTCTGACCTCCTGACCCGGATCGCGTTTAGCGGGCTAAACGCGATCCGGGTCAGGAATCGAGGGCGACCTTGACCCCGGGAGCGTGCTCGGTGTTCCGCCGCGTCTTCGACCAGCCGTTCCGGCCGCGCACCAGGCGGAGCAGCGCCCGCCACGACGTGATGTAGAACGTGTAGATGTACAGCGCGTAGACGAAACCCATCCCGATGCCACGCAGGAGATTGCGGCTCTTCAGGCATTTGAACTGGTAGATCGGGCCCCACACGATGAACGGCAGCAGCCCGAAAGAGCCGTAGATCGCGAACAGGATCCAAGCACCGTCGTCGGCGAACCAGGTCCACACCTGCGCCGGATCCCCCGCGGTGGTGAAGAACAGCAGGATGAACGGGATCGGGTACAGCAGCGAGCCGAGCAACTGCATCCACGGCTGCGCGAGGTAGTACATCATCTCCGCCGCGCCCAGCGTGCTCACGTGCGGCGAATCCCAGATCCGCCGCAGGTACCGCGAACACTGCATCGTGCCCTGGCCCCAGCGCGTGCGCTGCACCAGGAACCGCCGGAGGCTGTACAGCCCTTCCTGTTTCACATGGGAATCCGGCGTGTAGCCGGTCCGCCAGCCCGCGGTCAGCAGGTGCACGCCGAGTTCGAAATCCTCCAGCAGCGAACCGCGCCACGGCTGTCCGTCCGGCCCGGCGATCGAGTCCAACGCGGACAGTCGCGTGAACTGACCGTTGCCGCCCATGGAGATCGTGCCGGTGAACCCGCGCGAGGTCTGGATCGCCGCGATGGCCGTGCGGAACTCGAGATCCTGCATCTGGGCCAGCTTCAGCCCGAAGGCGCGCGAGAACCAGTTCCTCCCCGGCGGACGGCTGTCGGCGTTGCCCATCCAGACGTCGAGTTGCACGGCGCCGATCGTCTCGTCGCCGAACAGATGGTCCGCGGCGCACACTTCGAGGCAGTTCTCCGCCGGGCGGCCGTCCGCGTCGACCACCACGACGACCACGTCCTCCCGGCTCGCGTCCGGGCCCATCCAGTCGTTGAGCGCCTGGTAGGCGGCGTTGAGCGCGTCGCCCTTGCCCGTCCTCGCCTCCGGACGGCGCCGGGGAACCAGGTGCAGGTACGGGTCGTAGCCGCCGTTGCGCCGCCAGATCGACTTGACCACCCGGGCCGTGCGGTCCTCCGAGTCGTCGTCGACGACCCAGACGTGCGCGTGCCGGAAGGTCGAACGCAGGTACCGCACCGTTTCGCGGATGACGGACTGCTCGTCCCGGCACGGAACGAAGAAGTGCCAGGTGAAATCGGCGGCGTCGCCGACGGGTGCGGGTTTGCGCCGCAGGTACGGCACGACGATCACGACCACGTACACGATGAACGCCACGCTCATGGTGAGCGCGAACGCCTGGGTGATCGCGAGCAGGATCTTGAGCGAGCCGCCGCCCATCAGACGGCCTCGCGCTCGGCACGGGGCTTGCGGGTGCCCAGCCAGACGAAGAGCACGAGGGCGACCGCGCCACCGATGACGCTCACCATCGAACCGAGCAAAGTGTGTCCCCAGTAATAACCTTCGTCCACGCCGAGCCAGTTCACGAGTCCGACGATCGCCAAAACCCTCATCTGATTGACAAGAATCACCACGGCCGCCGAAATGGCCAGCGACACGAACAGTCTCTTCGCATTTCGCGGACGGAAATACAACATGGCGGCGGTCACCAGTAAGAGTGGTAGCAACATGAATGCCGAAGAGCATTCCGGCGTCATTCGCAACCCGAGTGGAGTATCGCCTGACAACCCAAAGTAGACCGTCTCGCGCTCGCCCGCGACAAAGACACCCGATGTGGTGATGACCCTCAGTATCAACCCGGAGAGTTGTACCTCGAACACGCGGTAGACGCGTTCGGCCAGCACCAGGCCTGCCGCGACGGCGATGACCGCCAGCACCGCGACACGGAGCGGGAACCGACTGGAACTGGGCAAAGGAGCGCTCGCGACGGCCACGGTGACCCTCTCAGGAAAGACGCTGCGGACGATGGGATTCGACGAAGCGGACAGGGACCTCGCTGACGAGGTTAAGCGAGCGGGAACCAGCCCTTTCGCCCGGGGTTCGCAATTCCAGTGCGATCATGGGGCCTTTCGGCACGATCGTGGACTAACTGACTAGGCCGAACGAGTGATGTTCTCCACGACCTGCGAAGAATGGCATCGAAACCACCTGATCCGGTGATCCTGGACGTTTTCTGTGCAATTTGAGAAACACTCGGCGATAGACGATCCGCGAGCCGAATCAGGCCACCCGGGATTCGTCCGCGACGGTCACGCCCAAGCGACGACCGGAGAAAACCCCACGAATCAATTCGGAGGACCAGTTGAAGAACACGCACCTCTTGCGACGAGGCGGATTGCTCGCCGCTGTGGTGGTGAGCGTTGCCCTCGCCGGCGCGGTACCCGCCTCGGCGGCCCCCGGTGACGGCTCCGCGTATGGCGTCAAGGTCGATGTATCGCTCCTCGGCCTCGACGCGGTGAAGGCCGGGCCGCTCGCCGAAGCGAAGACCTCGGGGCCGACCACCAACAGCCTCGCGACGGTCAACCTCGCCGGTGTGCTGACCGCGGGCGCGATCAACACCGAGGCCAAACGCGACGACAACTCCGGCGCGGTGACGGCCAAGGCCAGCACGGCCGACGTCGGGCTGCCGCTGCTCAAGGCCGCCCTCGGCAACGTCGGCGTCAAGGCCGTCGAAGCCACCTGCACCGCCACCCAGAAGGGTGTGCAGGGCGCGACCAGCCTGGTCGCCCCGAACCTCGGCAGTGTGGGCGCCGTCGACACGACGCCGGCACCGAACACCCAGATCAAGGTCGCTCTCGGCCTCATCAACGTCGCGACGATCACCCTCAATGAGCAGATCAAGAACGCCGACGGCAGCCTGACCGTCAACGCGATCCACGTGAAGCTGCTGGGCGGCGTCGTCGGCGCTCTCGGTTCCGGTGACGTGATCGTCTCGTCGGCCACCTGTGGCCCGGCCGGCCTGCCCGTGCCGCTCGCTTCGGGCGCGGGGCTGTGGATCGGTCTCGGCCTGCTCGGTGCCGTCGCCGTTCCGGTCGGTATCCGCGTCGTCCGCAACCGGCGTCCGGCGACCACCGCCTGACCTGGGTGAAGTGAGGTCCAGATGTACAAGTTGCCTGGCGCCGGAGTCGGCGTCGCCGGTGGTGGGGTGGGTGCCCTCGCCGCCACCGGGGCCGATGTCGGCTGGTGGCTGGCCGTCGGCGTGATCCTGCTGGTTCTCGGAACCATCGCGGTCATCGCCGGCTACCGCCGCACGAAACGGCTCGGCAAGGTGGGGAGCTGATCGCTCCCTTCGGCAGGACCGGCCGCCGGCGTGGGCCCTTCGCACGCCGGCGGCCGTCACCGGGATTTTCCGGGACACTCGAAATCGTGGACGAGGAGCGCGAACGCGTGGATGTGATGTTGCTGGCCGGGACCCGGCCGGAGGCGGTCAAGCTCGCGCCGCTGGCACTGGCGCTGGCGGAGCACCCGAACCTCCGGCCCTTCGTCGTCCACAGTGGACAGCATCAGGGCATGGTCGAGCAGGCGCTGATCCCGTTCGGCCTGCCCGTCGATGCCTGGCTCGACACCCCGCCGCGGACCACGGGCACGCAGTCGGAACTGGTTTCCGGACTGCTCCCCGCGCTCGACGCGGTGCTGCGACGGGTCGCGCCGTCTGCGGTCGTCGTCCAGGGTGACACGACGACGGGGCTGGCGGGCGCGCTCGCCGCGTTCTGGCTGGGCATCCCGGTCGTGCATCTCGAAGCGGGACTGCGCACGCACGACCTCGCCGCGCCGTTCCCCGAAGAGGGCACGCGGCAGATGATCTCGCGCATCGCCGCCCTGCACCTCGCGCCGACCCCGGGTGCCGCCGCCGCGCTGCGCACGGAAGGTGTTCCGCGCCAACGGATCGCCGTCACCGGCAACACCGTCGTCGACGCCGTGATCGCGATCGCCGAACGGGATCTCCCGGCGAGGGACACCGCGCTCGCGTTGCTGGAGATGGAGATCGCCGAGGCGAACGAACGCCTCGTGCTCGTGACGTCGCACCGGCGTGAGTCCTGGGGCGAGCCGCTGAGCCGGACGCTCGCCGCCATCGAACTGATCGTCGCCGAGCACTCCGACGTCCAGGTGCTGTTCCCGGTGCACCCCAATCCGGCCGTGCGGGAGCAGGTCTTGACCGCGCTCGGCGGGACACCGCGGGTGACGATCACCGAGCCGCTCGAGTATCCCGATCTCGTGCGCGCGCTGCGGCTGGCCGAACTCGTCCTGACCGATTCCGGTGGTATCCAAGAGGAAGCGCCGACCTTCGGCACACCCGTCCTCGTGCTCCGTGAGGTCACCGAACGGCGCGAGGCCATCGAGGCGGGCTGCGCCTGGCTGGTCGGGACGGACACCGCCCTCATCGCCGACACCGCCGCGAAGATCCTGCGCGGCGATCTTCATCCGACGCACGCCGGAAACCCTTACGGCGACGGCAATGCCGCCGCCTTGACGGTGGCCGCGCTGGAGGAGCTGCTCAATCTCGCCCCGATGCCGCGCACCGCCGCCGAATTGCGCTAGATCGAGACGATCCGGACCGGCAGCGCGGGATTCGCGGAGAAATCGAGCGATGCCCGCGGACGTCCGGCGGCGACCACGTGCGCGCCGAGCGCGGCGATCATCGCGCCGTTGTCGGTGCACAGGCGCGGCCGCGGGACTCGCAGTGTGATCCCGGCCTCCGCGCACCGCTCGGCGGCGAGTTCGGACAGCCGTGAATTCGCCGCCACGCCACCGGAAATCACCAGTGTGTCCACGCCGTGTTCCTTGGCCGCGCGGATCGCCTTCCTGGTGAGAACGTCGGCGACGGCTTCCTGGAACGACGCGGCGACGTCGTCGACGGGGATCTCCTCGCCGCGGCGCTCGGCGCCTTCGACCCAGCGTGCGACGGCGGTCTTCAAGCCGGAGAAGGAAAAGTCGAACTTGGCGTCGCGCGGTCCCGTCATGCCGCGCGGGAACGCGATGGCCTTGCCGTCACCGTTCTTGGCCGCTTTGTCGATGGGCGGGCCGCCGGGGTAGGGCAGGCCGAGGACGCGGGCGACCTTGTCGTAGGCCTCGCCCGCCGCGTCGTCCACAGTAGACCCGAGCTCGGTGATCTCGGACGCGATGTCGTCCACCAGAAGCAATTGCGTGTGCCCGCCGGAGACGAGCAGGGCGAGACAGCGTTCGGGCAACGGTCCGTGCTGGAGTGTGTCGACGGCGATGTGCCCGGCGAGGTGGTTGACGCCGTAGAGCGGGATGTCCAGCGCCGCGGCGTAAGCCTTGGCCGCGGCGACACCGACCAAGAGCGCGCCGGCGAGGCCGGGTCCGGCGGTGACCGCGATGGCGTCCACATCGGACAGTTTCAGCCCGGCCTTCGCGAAGGCTCGCTCGACCGTCGGGACCATCGCCTCCAGATGCGCGCGGCTGGCGACCTCGGGGACGACACCGCCGAAGCGGGCGTGCTGATCGACGCTGGAGGCGACCTCGTCGGCGAGGAGCTCGACCGTGTTGTCGTCGTGCAGGCGGACGAGGCCGAGGCCGGTCTCGTCGCACGAACTCTCGATGCCCATGATGATGCGTGGCATCAGCCCGCCACCTCGTCTCGGACCTGGGCCCGCGGGCGGGCCATCGTGTAGGCGTCGGCGCCGGAAGGCTGGTAGTAGCGCTTCCGGAGGCCGACGCGTTCGAAACCGTGCCGTTCGTAGAGCGTGATCGCCGCTTCGTTGTCGGTGCGGACCTCGAGGAACACCGGCGCGACGAGCTCGTCCGCACGAACGAGGAGCGCCTTCAGCAGCGTGGTGCCGATCCCGTTGCGCTGCCAGCCAGGGTCGACGCCGATCGTGTGGATGCTCGTCTCGTAGTCGCCGCGGCGGCCGACGACGGCGAGCCCGGCGTAGCCGATGACCTCGTCGCTTTCGTCCGGGCGCGCGACGAGATAGTGACCGCCGGCGTCGAGTTCCGCGTGGAAGGCGTAGGCGCTCCACGGTGAATCGCCGGGGAAGAGAATCTTCTCTATCTCGACACAGCGGGGAATATCCTTGCGGCGTAAGGGTTCCAGCCTCACGGCGTGGTCACCTTCTTGCGCGCGGCCGGCTCGACGGCGTCCGGGCGGCGGAGATAGAGCGGGGTGAGCGGAGCGGGATCGCTTCCGTTTTGGAGTGCCTCACGAGTGGCCTTGACCAGCCCGGCGGGCGACGGGAAGCGCGGCTCGATCGGTTGGACGCCGAGGGCGTCCGCGTACAGGAGGGCGCCGTCGCCCGCCGCGACCTTGATGGCGGTCTCGAGCTCGGCCGGTCGCTGGACGTGCGGACCGTCAGTGCGGGAACCATCGGCGGCGTACGCGGCCCAGTAGACCTCGCGCCGCCTCGCGTCGGTGAGGACGAGGAAGGGCGCTTCGCCGGGGGCGACGTCGGCGGCGATCGCGTCGAGGCTGCAGACCGGGTGGGCCGGGATGCCGAGGGCGTGGGCGAGCGACGCGGCTGTCGCCATGCCGGCGCGAAGGCCGGTGAAGGGGCCTGGGCCGACGCCGCAGACGATGGCGTCGAGGTCGCGAAGCGTGACGCCCGCGGCCTTGACCGCTTCGAGGGCGTGGGGCGTGATCAGCTCGCCGTGCGCGCGCGGGTCGACCGTCACGCGGTCGCCGCGGGATTCGAGCGTGTCGCCGTCCAGGGCGACGAGGCCCGCGGTGACCGCCGGGGTCGAGGTGTCGATGGCCAGTACCAGCACGGTTACCCAGCCTACGACCAGGCTCCCGCGTCGCGTTTAGCGGCCTAAGTGCGATCCGGCGCCGTGGCCGCTCCCCTGCCATCAGAGCGCGTTTAGCCCGCTAAACGCGCTCCACCGCTCGGCCCCCGCGTCCCGGCGCCGGATCGCGATTAGGGGGCGAAAGTCGCTCCCGCCGGGGGCCCGCCGACCTCGGCCCAGATCGCGATTAGGGGGCTAAACGCACGTCGGCGGCGGGAGGGAGCAGGGGTGTGAACCAGGTCGCAGGGGTGAAGGCGGGCGGAACGGTACGGTTCGGCGAGGGCCCTCGTGCCCCCGGCTGGCGGAGTCGAGCAGGAGGTCACACGGTGCCCGATCGGTTGTTCCCCACGCTGGCGAGCGGCTCCGACAAGGAGGCCCTCCGTTTCGGCGGCACCTCCCTGACCTACGCCGAGGTCGCGGCCGTCGCCGGCACCCTCGCCCGCGACCTCCCGAGCGGCCGCGTCGCTGTCTGGGCGACACCGACCGTGCACACCAGCGTCGCAGTGATCGCCGCGCTGCTCGCCGGCGTCCCCGCCATCCCGCTCAACCCGAAGATCGGCGAGCGCGAACTCGCGCACATCCTCGCCGACAGCGAGCCCGTCCTCGTCCTCGCCGAACCGGGCGCCGACCTGCCCGCCGGCCTCGACGACCTGCCACGCCGCGACATCCCCCTCGAAGGCACGCCCGTCGATCTCCCCGCGGAACCGGATGCCGAAGCCCCGGCGCTGATCGTCTACACCTCCGGCACCACCGGCCCGCCCAAGGGCGTCGTCCTCCCCCGCCGCGCGATCTCGACCACCCTCGACGCCCTCGAAGACGCCTGGGAGTGGACCGGCGACGACGTCCTGGTCCACGGCCTCCCGCTGTTCCACGTCCACGGCCTGATCCTCGGCATCCTCGGACCGCTCCGGCGCGGCGGCTCGGTCCGGCATCTCGGCCGATTCACCACCGAAGGCGTCGCACGCGAACTCGCGACCGGAGCGACGATGATGTTCGGCGTCCCGACCATGTACCACCGCATCGCGGGCGAAGTCGGCGACAACCCGTCGCTCGCCGAAGCCCTCAGCGGCGCCCGGCTGCTCGTCTCCGGATCGGCCGCGCTGCCCGTCCACGACCACCAGCGCATCACCGCGGCGACCGGCCAGCGCGTGATCGAGCGCTACGGGATGACCGAGACCCTCATGAACACCAGCGTTCGCGCCGACGGCGAGCGTGTCCCTGGCACCGTCGGCGTCCCGCTGGGCGGCGTCGAACTGCGGCTCGTGGACGAGGCGGGAAAGCCCGTCGAGGAGATCGAGACCGTAGGCGAGATCCAGGTCCGCGGGCCGAACCTGTTCACCGAATACCTCAATCGCCCCGACGCCACCGAAGCCGCCTTCGACGACGGCTGGTTCCGGACCGGCGACATGGCGACCCGCGACGAGGCCGGCTACGTGAAGATCGTCGGCCGGAAGGCCACGGACCTGATCAAAAGCGGTGGTTACAAGATCGGCGCGGGCGAAATCGAGAACGCGCTCATGGAACACCCCGGTGTCGCGGAGGTCGCCGTGACCGGTGAGCCCGACGACGACCTCGGCGAGCGCATCGTGGCCTGGGTGGTGCCCGACGGAGAACGCCCGACGGAGTCGGAACTCGCCGACCACGTCTCGCGCCTGCTGTCGCCGCACAAACGACCTCGTGTGGTCCGCTACCTGGAGGCGTTGCCGCGCAACGACATGGGCAAGGTCCTGAAGCGGGCACTCGGATGAGCAGGGCTTCCGCACGGTCCGTCATCAAGGAGATCGCGACCGGTTTCGAAGATCTGGACGTTTCGCGGTCCGACGAGCCGGAAGACGGGCCGATCGGCTGGCCGGGGTACCGCTCGGCACGGGAAGCCGCCGCGGAGCGATCGGGCGAAGACGAGTCCGTCGTCTGCGGAACCGCCGAGATCGGCGAGGTCGAGGCGGTCGTGATCGCCTTCGAATTCGGTTTCCTGGGCGGGTCGATCGGTCAGCGGACCGGTGATCGCGTCGAGGCGGCGTTCGCGCGGGCGGTGGAGTCCCGGTTGCCGGTGGTTTCGCTGATCGCGACCGGCGGCAGCCGGATGCAGCACGGGATGCGCGCGCTTTCGCAGTTGCAGCGCATCGCGCGGGCGGCGGCCGGAGCCCGGTCGGTGCCGCAGATCTCGGTGCTGCGCGATCCGACCACGGGCGGCGGCTGGGCGACACTCGGTGCGAGCGCCGACGTCATTCTCGCGTTGCCCGAGGCTCAGGTCGGTTTCGCCGGTTCCCGGGTTCGACCTTCCGACGCGCCCGCGGAGGCGTACACGGCCGAAGCGAAGCTCGCGTGGGGCCAGGTCGACAGGATCGTGCAGCCCGCCGACCTTCCCGCGGTCCTGGAACGGTGGGTGCGCTTGCTGACCTCGCCGACACCGGAAGCCGCTGAACCTCCCGGAGCGCTCGGGTCTGCGGGACTGCCCGACAGCGGGTGGGCTGCGGTTCAGGCGGCACGCTCCGCTGATCGGCCAAGGGCGGCCGAGTACCTCGACGCGTACTTCGACTGGCGCGAGGACGTCTCGGGCGACAGGTGCGGCGGAGTCGACTCCGGCGTGTTGTGCGGCTTCGGCCGGCGAGACGGCCGAACGATCGCGTACGCGGCGCAGTGCGGGACGGCGACTCTGCCCGCGGGCTTCCGCACGGCCGCGCGGCTGGTACGGCTCGCGTCGAGGCTCGGGATCCCGGTACTCACCCTGGTCGACACCCCCGGTGCGGCGAACGACGCGGCGGCCGAGCGGGCCGGTGCCGGTGCGGCGATCGCGGAACTGTTCGAGGCGGTCGCGAGCGCGGCCGTGCCGATCACGACGTTGGTGATCGGCGAAGGCGGATCCGGTGGCGCGCTCGCGTTCGCCGCGCCGGGATCGACCTGGGTGACGCCCAACGCGTACTTCTCGGTCACGACGCCCGAGGCGGCCGCGGCGATCCTCAAGCTGCCCGCCGACGACGTCCCTGCTCTCGCGGACCGGCTGCGGCTACGCCCTCAAGACATGGTCGACCTGGGAATCGCGCGTTCCGTGGTCGGCCCGGCGGAGCGCGTTTAGCGGGCTAAACGCGATCCGCGCGGGTGATTGAAAAATCATCGATACCTTCCGTGTCGACGTCGGTTGCGGCCTTTCGGCGCGGAATGGGAAGCGACAAACGGTCGGAGATCGGCGCTGAGCGGACGCGTTGCGCGAAGCATGACCATCTGCATGTGCGAATGCCGCTTTCGAATGTCCGTTCCTGAACATTTCCTTCCGCGCCGATAACTGCAATCCACCCGATAGCGTGAATTCGAAACACTCTAGGTGTACTCAGCTGCCACTATCTCGCCAATGTGCGTGTTACCCACGGCCGCAACTACTCTTTCGAGTTATGGCAGGGAAATCCGATGACCCGGGGTGAAGTGCGCCGACCGCTCGGCGCAAGAAGCAGCAACCTTTCACCTACCGCCCCGTAGGTCCGGAAAGTTCGTCCACAATGACTTGTGTTGCGGTCGGGCAACTGCCGAATGCCGCACAAAAAGGAAGCGGCTCCCCGCGCAAGGGGAGCCGCTTTGCGGTTCAACAGCTCCATCAACCCGAATTAGTCCTATGGAGGCGTCAAACATGCCCAGCGTAGCGCCGTGTTCCGGCGGTATGCCAGAGGAGCCACCCCAGTCGCAGGCGATGACCCCGGATACGAACCAGGATCACCGCGGCGGGTGTCACCCGGCAGAAGTCACTCTCGACGAATTGTTCGATCTGGCGGGCGAACCGGTCGGCATGGTCACCGACCCCGCGTGCCGTCGAGTTCATCTGCGTCCCGCAGCCCAGTGGCCCGATTTCTGGCGAAGCACGTTCTTCGGCAGCAAGGAGAACGCCAGGCGTGTCCTGCTCTGCTGGTTCGCCTTGATCGCCCCGCTTCTCGCGCTGGCTTTGGTCGCGACGCCCGCCGCGCAAACCGGCGTGCTCGGCCTGTGCGGATTGTGGTGGATTCACCATCGGCGCGGACCGCGGGCTGAGCCGGCCCCCGCCGTCTAGGGAGGGCAGGGGTGCGCATGCCGCTGTGGCTACCAGCGGCATGCGCACCCCCAAGCCCGCTTGGGGCATGGAGGGGACGCTTCGCCGGTACGGCCCTGATGCGGCATCCGGGTGAGATCGCGTTTAGCCCGCTAAACGCGCTCCGGCCCGCCTGCGGCGCAGGTCGCGTTTAGCCCGCTAAACGCAAGTCGGGCGTGCGGGACGCCCAGGTGCCGTGCGGCTCCAAGGTGACCACGCGGACATCGTCCTCGCGACGCTCCATGCGCACGACGAGGTAGTCGTCCGAAAGGCGCTCCGCCGCTCCCTCGCCCCATTCGACGACCAGGGCGGACCGCTCCAGTTCGGTGTCGAGGTCCAGGTCGTCCAGCTGCGAGAGATCCCCACCGAGCCGGTACGCGTCGACGTGCACCAGAGCGACCCCTGCCTCGCCCGCCGGATGCACCCGAGCGATCACGAACGTCGGCGAGCTGACCCGTCCACCGACGCCGAGACCGTCCGCGATCCCGCGGGTCAGCGTCGTCTTGCCCGCTCCGAGCGGTCCGGCGAGCAGCACCAGGTCGCCCGTGCGCAGCGAACGTCCGAGCGATCGCCCGAAGTCCATGGTCGACTCGGGAGTCGGGAAAGCGAAGTTCATCAGCGCTGCCACCACCAGGTTCGCCGGTCAGGATCTTCACCATCGGTGCCCGTGCACCGCTGCATCAAGTCGATCAGGTGACTGTTCACCAGTTCGGGTTGTTCCAGCTGCACCATGTGCCCAGCGCCGCGCACGCGCACCAGCTCCGCGTCCGGCAGCTCCGCCGCGATCCGCTCGGCGTGCGCGATCGGCGTGAACCGGTCGGAATCCCCGCCGATGACCAGCACGTGCGCGTGCTTCAACCCGGCGAGCGCGGCGTACCGGTTGTGGCTGCCGAGCGTGTCGACGAAATTCACGAGCCCGCGTACCGGCGTCACTTCGAGCATTTCCAGCATGAAGTCGACGAGTCGCGGAGACACGTCCCGGCTGCCGAAAGCCAGCCTGCGCACGGCTTGCCGGGTCAGCTGCCCTCCGGCGGCGCGCACGAACTCGACGAGTCCGGGCTGCCAGCCCGCCAGCCCGCCGACGCCTCGCGTGAGCGGGTTGTACTTCGAAAGCAGCGATCGCGGCAGTCCCCGAGCGCCGACTTCGCCAGCCGCGGTCGCGATGAACGCGACGCCGCCGACGCGGTCGTCGAACAGCTCGGGATGCTCCGCCGCGAGCTCCATGATCACCATGCCGCCCATCGAGTGCCCCATGAGCACGATGGGCCCCTCCGGCACCACCGAGCGCACGACCATGTCGAGATCGCGCGCCAGCTGCTCGATGGTGCTGGTCTCGGCGTTCGCGGCGCCGGATTGCCCGTGCCCGCGATGGTCGTAATAGACCTGACGCACGCGCGGCAACTTCAGCGACGCGAGATCTCGCCGCTGGAAATGCCAGCAGCGCTTCGACAACGCGAAACCGTGCACGCCGACGACGGTCAGCTCCGGTTCGCCCCCATCGGCCGGATCGATCTCCTCGACCGCGAGCGGCGTTCCGTCCTCCGCCGCCACTGTCGATGTCCGGTCCGGTTCAAGATCCCCCAACGGTTCGTCCACGAACGGATCCTCATTCTGCCGCCGCTGCTGTGCGGCGACGGCGATCGCGGCGGCGGTGCCGGTGGCCACCGCCCCGACGCCGCCGACGATGGCCAGCAGTCGTCGTGAAGGTGTCACGAGCCTGCCTCCAGATACGTCCGGTGGATTCGCGGGCGATACATCGAAGTCACGATCTCGTAGTCGATCGTCCCCAGCTTGTCGGCCCATTCCCTGGCCGTGGGCTCACCAAACGTGCCCTGCCCGAAGAGGACCACTTCGCTACCGACGGCGGGTTCGTCGTCTCCGCAGTCGACGACCAGCTGGTCCATGCACACGCGTCCGGCCACCGGACGACGGCGTCCGCCGAGCCAGACGTCCATCCGCCCGGACAGCGATCGCGGCACGCCGTCGGCGTATCCGACCGGGACCAGGGCCAGGGTGGTGTCGCGCTCGGCGGTCCAGGTGTGGCCGTAGGAAACCGATTCGCCGGCCGCGATCCGTTTGGTGAGCACGACCGACGATTTGAAGGTCATCGCGGGGCGCAGGTCCTCGGTGGCGGGGACCGGGTTCAGCCCGTAGATCGCGATCCCGGGGCGGACGAGGTCGAAGTGCAGATCCGGCCTGGTCAGCACGGCGGCGGAGTTCGCGAGGTGCCGCATCGGGTTCAGGCCCGCCGCGCGGGCGATGTCGTAGGCCTCGTCGAACCGCTTCGCCTGCGCGTCGACGGACGGGTGGCCGGGCTCGTCGGCGCAGGCAAGGTGCGACCAGATCGCGACGACGTCGATGAGCGGCTTCGCGGCGGCGGCCGCCTTGACCAGCGCCGGCCATTCCGCAGGTGGACAGCCATTTCGGGAGAGGCCGGTGTCAATCTTGAGGTGCACCCGACAGATCGCACTTAGCCCGCTAAAGTCGCGCGCCTGGCGCACGCCATCGGCAACGCGGGCGAGTTCGTCGAGGGAGCTGACGGCGACGTCGATGTCTTCGGCGACCGCGGGTGCGAAGTCGGCTTCGGGGGTGTCGAGCCAGCTGAAGAGCCGGGCGCCGATTCCGGCGCGGCGCAGCTTCAGGGCTTCGTCGAGGGAACAGGTGCCGAGCCAAGTCGCTCCGCCCTCGATGGCGGCACGCCCGGCCTCGACGGCTCCGTGGCCGTAGCCGTCGGCCTTGACCACGGCCATGGTCTGGGCCCCTGGGGCGCGGGAAGCGAGCAGGGCGACGTTGTGCCGGATGGCGGACAGGTCGATGACGACCTCGGCACGCGGGAAACTGGCGGTCATAACGACCACCAGTTTCCCACGGACCCGGCTCAGGACAGGCGTGCCCCGGTGGTGGCGGAGAACACGTGCAGCTCGTCGGGGCGGACCCGCAGGTGCAGGGTGTCGCCCATCACCGGCGGCTTGCGCGGGTCGACCCGGGTGACGACGTTGGACTTCGTGCCCTCGGCGTCGGTCTCGGCCAGCTTGCCGTAGACGTACGCGTCCGAGCCGAGCTCCTCGACGAGGTCGACCTTGATCGGCAGCGTGCCGTCTTCGCTGGTGGTCACCTCGAGCGATTCCGGCCGGAAGCCGAGAGTGACGGTGTCGCCGTCGGCCTTGGCGAGGATCTCGCGGGTCAGCGGCACTCGCGCACCACCGAGCTCAGCACCGTCTTCGGTGAGCTTCGCGGTGACGAGGTTCATCGCGGGCGAGCCGATGAACCCGGCGACGAAAGCGTTTGCGGGCTTGTCGTACAGCGCGCGGGGGGTGTCGCACTGCTGCAGGAGACCGTCGGAGAGGACCGCGACCCGGTCGCCCATCGTCATGGCCTCGACCTGGTCGTGCGTGACGTACACGGTGGTGACGCCGAGACGGCGCTGCAGGGCGGCGATCTGCGTACGCGTGGAGACACGCAGCTTGGCATCGAGGTTCGACAGCGGCTCGTCCATCAGGAAGACCTGCGGCTCACGCACGATGGCGCGGCCCATCGCGACACGCTGGCGCTGACCGCCGGAGAGCGCCTTCGGCTTGCGGTCGAGGTACTGCTCGATGTCGAGCAGCTTGGCCGCGTCGAGCACCTTCTGCTTGATCTCCGCGGCCGGACGGCCCGCGATCTTCAGCGCGAAGCCCATGTTCTGGCCGACGGTCATGTGCGGGTACAGCGCGTAGTTCTGGAACACCATCGCGATGTCGCGGGCACGCGGGGGCAGCTGCGTGACGTCGCGGTCGCCGATCCAGACGGCGCCTTCGTCGATGTCCTCGAGGCCGGCGAGCATCCGCAGGCTGGTGGACTTGCCGCAGCCGGAAGGCCCGACCAGCACGAGGAATTCGCCGTCGGCGATCTCGAGTTCGAGTGCGTCCACGGCGGGCCGCTCGGAACCGGCGTAGCGCCGGGTCGCCTTGTCGTAGGTGATCGTGGCCATCGGTTCAGTCCTCTTTCGGTTTCGCGGAAATGCCGTGCCCGAGTTCGCGGGCCTCGAGATGCCGTTGCTGGATCCGGTGTCCCTCGGCGTGGTCCGCCTCGGTCGGTTCGAGCGGGGTGGTGCCGTGGTCTTCCTGCCAGCGGGGAGGTTCCGAGCTGGAAGCGAGGGCCCAGGCCGCCTGCCGCGCGGCGCCGACCGCGACGTACTCGGCGACTTCGGGGATGACGACGGGCACGCCGAACACGATCGGCGCGACCGCGCGGACGGCGGCCGACTGCGCGCCACCGCCGATCAGCAGCACTCGACGGACTTCGAGTCCCTTCTCACGAAGGGCGTCGAGACCGGCTGCGAGTCCGCACAACATGCCTTCGACGGCGGCGCGGGCGAGGTTCTCGGACGTCATGTTCGCGCGGGTCAGGCCGAAGAGCGTGCCACTGGCGTCCGGGAGGTTCGGCGTCCGCTCACCATCGAGGTAGGGCAGGAAGGTGAGACCACCGGAGCCCGGCGCGGCCGCGAGGGCCAGCTCGTCGAACTCCGCGAGTTCGACGCCGAGCATCGCGGACGTGGCGGTGAGCACGCGGGCGGCGTTGAGCGTGCAGGCGAGCGGCAGGAACCGGCCGGTGGCGTCGGCGAATCCGGCGACGATGCCGGACGGGTCGGCGCTCGCGGTCTCGGAGACACCGAAGACGGTGCCGCTGGTGCCCAGCGAGACCACGACGTCGCCGGGAGCCAGTTCGAGACCGAGCGCGGCGGCCATGTTGTCGCCTGTCCCCGCCGAGACCAGGATCCCGTCCGGGGTGTGGCCCGCGGCTTCGGCGGGGCCGATGACCTTGGGCAGTTCGGGAGTGCGGCCGCCGAAGGCGTGCGAGAGAAGGTCCTGGCGGTACTCGCCGGTGGCGGGTGAGAAGTACCCGGTGCCGGAGGCGTCGCCGCGGTCGGTGACCGGCTCGGCGCCTTCGCCCAGCAACCGCCAGGTCAGCCAGTCGTGCGGAAGCAGGACGCGGGCGACGCGATCGGCCAGCTCGGGCTCGTTCTCGGCCATCCACCGCAGCTTCGTGACGGTGAAGCTGGCCACCGGCAGTGAGCCGACGGACTTCGCCCAGTTCTCGGGACCGAGTTCGCGGCCGAGGTCTTCGGCGGCCTTGGCGGACCGAGTGTCGTTCCACAGCAACGCGGGCCGGACGACCGCGCCGTCTTCGTCGAGGGTGACCATGCCGTGCTGCTGTCCGCCGATGCCGATGGCGGCGACGCCGTCGAGCAGGCCGTCCGTGGCCTCGCGGAACGCGTCCCACCACGCGGAGGGGGCGACTTCGGTGCCATCGGGGTGCGAAGCGCGGCCGGTGCGGACGATCTCGCCGGTTTCCGCGTCGCAGACGACGACCTTCGTCGACTGGGTCGACGAGTCGATTCCGGCGACCAGGTCAGATTTCATACTCCGGCCCTTCCGGATCGCATTCGACCTGCTCAATGGCCGTTCCCGCGTTCAGCGCGGCCTCGATCTCCTCGGTCGGTGTCAGGTCGTCGGTGATCAGGAGGTCGTAGTCGCCGATGTCGCCGTGCGCGAAGGTGGCGGTGCGGCCGAACTTGGAGTTGTCGACGACCAGGACGTTGTGGCTCGCGGTGCGCAGCGCGGCCTTCTTGAGCGCGGCGTAGTCCTGGACGGGGTGGAACAGGCGGCCGACCGCGACCGCGGCGACGGAGACGAACGCGATGTCGGCGTGCGTGCGCTCGAGGAACGCGAGGACGTCCGGACCGGCGCACGAGTCGTACTCGTGGTGGTACCGGCCGCCGGCGAGCACGACCTCGACGCTCTTGACCGGGCCGAGGATGCGGGCGGCTTCGAGCGAGTTGGTGATGACGGTGAGGTCTTCGATCGCGCCGAGGCGGCGGACGAGCGGGAAGAGCGTCGTCGAATCGTCGACGAAGACCGTCTGGCCGGAGTGGACGTGTGCCGCGGCGGCCTCGCCCAGCGTGTCCTTCGTGGCCTGGTTGAAGGTGTCACGGAAACGAGCGGCCGACTCCATGGTGGTCGCCGGGTAGGCCTCGACCTTGCCGCGCAGCTTGCGGAGGAGGCGGCGCTCGGCGAGTTCGTCGAGGTCGCGGTGCATCGTCATCAGGCTGACGCCGAAGCGGGTGGTGAGATCGTCGATGCGGGCTTCGCCGGTGGCGATGACGTGGTCGAGGATCTCCTGGCGCCGGTGCTCGACGGCGGCGTCCGAAGGCCTGGTCTTAGACATGGGCGACACCGTTCACGACCCGGACCATCGTGGTCTCGGCGGGGTGGGTGTCGGCGCTCACACCTGCTTCTTACCAGATTATTCGCCGGGAGTTAACACGTAACTCGATAACTCTCGCATTTCCGCTCACCCCGCGCCTCCGCCCACCGAAGTGCATTTAGCCCCCTAATCGCGTTCTGGGGGCGGCTGCCAGCAGAGCGCACTTAGGGGGCTAAACGCACGTCGGGGCCCTGGTCAGGACGTCAGGGAGCGGACGGACCGGATGGCGTCTGAGACGGCGCCGAGGATGCCGGAAGCCGAGGTGGGAGCGCCGTCGGCGGCCAGCGACCCGGCGAGCGAGTGGACGTACGCCGCGGCACCGGCCGCCAGCCACGGATCGAGCCCGGCCGCGAGCAGCGCGCCGATGAGACCGGACAGCACGTCCCCCGATCCCGCCGTCGCGAGCCATGATCCCCGCGGCGTGTTCACCAGCGCGCGGCCGTCCGGCGCCGCGACCACCGTGCAGTGCCCCTTCAAGAGCACGACGGCGTCGTACTTGCGCGCGGCCGCCCGAGCCGCCGCGACCCGGTCCGCTCCCGGCGGCGAACCCATCAGCCGCTCGAACTCCCCCGCGTGCGGGGTCAGCAAGAGCGGCGTGTCCGGATCGCGCGCGTCGAGCACGTCGGGCGAGCGCGCGATGATCGTCGTCGCGTCGGCGTCCGCACACACCGGCACGCCACGCCCGAGCACGAACCGCAGCACGTCCCGCCCCTCGTGCCCGGTCCCGATCCCCGGCCCGACGACCCACGCCTGCACCCGTCCGGCATCGGTCACCGACCCCGTCGCGATGACGTCGGGCCAGCGCCCTCGCACCACGTCGGCGGCGTGCCCGGCATACCGCACCAGTCCGGACGTCGCCCGCACGGCGGCGCCCGCCGCGAGCACGGCAGCACCCGGGTACGTCGCGGATCCTGCGGCCACCCCGACCACGCCTTGGCTGTACTTGTCGTCACCCGGCCCCGGCACCGGCCACGCCGCGGCGACGTCGGCCGTGTCGAGCCGCCGCAGATCGGGTTCGCCGAGTTCCGGTCGCAAGCCGATGTCGACCAGGGCGACCTCGCCGCAGGACGCGGGCGCGAGGACGTGCACCGGTTTGAGCGCGCCGAAAGTGACCGTGCGGTCGGCGACGACCGCCGGACCGTCGACGGCACCGGTGTCCGGGTCCACCCCGCTCGGCAGATCGACGGCCAGCACGGGCGAACTCACGTGCTCCAGCAGCGCGGCGGCATCCGGCCGCAGTGGCCCTCGCGCCGAGATCCCGACGATCCCGTCGAGAACGAGGTCCGCACGACCGATCCATTGTGGACCGTCCTCAACGGACACCACTCTGCCGCCGGATCGCTTCAAGGCGGCCAAACCCGGGCCGTGAGCGCGTTCGGGCTTCAGCAGGATCGCCGAGACGGCCACATTGCGGCGGCGCAGGAACGCGCCGGCCCACAAGGCGTCACCACCGTTGTTGCCCGACCCGACGAGCAGCGTCACCCGTCGTCCGGACACCGAACCCGTGTGGTCTTCCAGCATCGCCGCGGCGTGCACCGCCAGGCCGAAAGCCGCTCGCCGCATGAGCCCGCCGTCGGGAGTGACGGCGAGCAACCGGTCCTCCGCCGCGCGAATCCGTTCCGTGGTCCAGATTCCCTGCACGACGCCTCCGGTCCTTACTCGACGGTGACCGACTTCGCCAGGTTACGCGGCTTGTCGACGTCGTACCCGCGCGTACGGGCGATTTCCGCGGCCAGCACCTGCAGCGGAACCGTCGAAACCAGCGGTTGCAGCAGCGTCGGGACGGCCGGGATCTCGATCAGCTCGTCGGCGAACGGGCGGACGGTCTCGTCGCCCTCCTCCGCGATCACGATCGTGCGGGCGCCGCGCGCCTGGATCTCGCTGATGTTCGACACCAGCTTCGAGTGCAGCACCGCGCGCCCCTTCGGCGACGGCATCACCACGACGACGGGCAGGCCGTCTTCGATCAGCGCGATCGGGCCGTGCTTGAGCTCACCGGCGGCGAAGCCTTCGGCGTGCATGTACGCCAGTTCCTTGAGCTTAAGCGCGCCTTCGAGGGCGACCGGGAAACCGACGTGACGGCCGAGGAACAGCACCGCCTTCGAGTCGGCGATCCGGCGGCCGAGGTCACGGACCTGGTCCACAGTGGACAGAACCTTCTGCACCGCGGCGGGCATGGCCTCGAGCTCGGCGAACTCGCGGGCGACCTCGTCCGGGTACTTCGTGCCGCGGGCCTGCGCGAGCGCCAAGCCGACCAGGTAGTTGGCCGCGATCTGCGCGAGGAACGCCTTCGTCGAGGCGACACCGATCTCCGGACCGGCGTGCGTGTAGAGGACGGCGTCCGACTCACGCGGGATCTGCGCGCCGTTGGTGTTGCAGACGGCCAGGACGCGGGCCTTCTGCTCGCGAGCGTGACGGACGGCTTCGAGGGTGTCCGCGGTCTCGCCCGACTGCGAGACGGCGACGACCAGCGTCGCGCGGTCCAGCACCGGGTCGCGGTAGCGGAACTCGCTGGCCAGCTCGACCTCGACGGGGAGGCGGGTCCAGTGCTCGATGGCGTACTTGGCGACGAGGCCGGAGTGGTACGCGGAACCACAGGCGACGACGAAGACCTTGTCGACGTCGCGCAGGTCCTGGTCGGAGATGCGCTGCTCGTCGAGGATGATCCGGCCACCGTCGAAGTGGCCGCGCAGCGTGTTCGCCAGCGCCTCGGGCTGCTCCTCGATCTCCTTGAGCATGAAGTACTCGTGGCCGCCCTTTTCCGCGGCCGAGAGGTCCCAGTCGACGGTGAACGGTTTGGCCTGCGCGGCGTCGCCGTGGAAGTCGGTGACCTCGTAGCCGTCGCGGGTGATCACGACGAGCTGGTCCTGGCCGAGCTCGACGGCCTCGCGGGTGTGCTCGATGAACGCGGCGACGTCGGAAGCGACGAAGTGCTCGCCTTCGCCCACGCCGACGACCAGCGGCGAGGAGCGACGGGCGGCGACAATGGTGTCCGGCTGGTCGGCGATGGTCACGACCAGGGTGAACGCGCCTTCGAGGCGGCGGCAGACCGCGGCGACGCTGGCCGGGAAGTCGCCCTTGGTGTCGCCGTCGGTGTACGCGCGGGAGATGAGGTGCGCGGCGGTCTCCGAGTCGGTGTCGCTCGCCATCTCGACACCGTCGGCCTCGAGCTCGGAGCGCAGGGCGGCGAAGTTCTCGATGATGCCGTTGTGCACGACGGCGACGCGCTGGGAGGCGTCGCGGTGCGGGTGCGAGTTGCGGTCCACCGGGGCGCCGTGGGTGGCCCAGCGGGTGTGGCCCATCCCGGCGGTGCCGGTGAAGGCGTCCCTGCCGACGGTTTCGAGCTGGGTCTCCAGGTTGGCCAGGCGGCCCGCCTTGCGCTCGACGTTCAGCGCACCGGCGCCGTCGAGGACCGCGACGCCTGCCGAGTCATAGCCGCGGTACTCCATCCTGCGCAGGCCGCCGATGACGACGTCCAGGGCCGGGCGGTGTCCTACGTATCCCACGATTCCACACACGGCCACCACCCTAACGACGGAAATCCGGCCGTTTCGCGCGGGCGCCCGCACTCGCGTTTAGCGGGCTAAACGCGATCCGCGGGGCGGCGCGCGGGCCGGACGGGGGTGCGGGCAGTAAGGTCACGAACATGGCCAGCAAGCCCAAACAGCTGCTCGCGGAGCTGTCCCATCCAGGTCCGCACGAGGTGCTGCGCGGCAACCTCGCCCTGGTCGGGCTCCCCGGCGTCGTGTTCACCCCCCGCTCGGGGCTCGGTCTGCCCGCCGTCGCGTTCGGGCACGGATGGCTGCAGCCGACCGGGAGCTACCGGCATCTGCTCCGGCACCTCGCGAGCTGGGGCATCGTCGCGGCGGCTCCGGCCACCCAGCGCGGCCCGCTGCCGTCGCATCGGCTGCTGGCCGGAGACCTGCTGACCACGCTCGACCTGATCACGACGGTCCGCCTCGGACCGGACGGCATCAGCGTCGACCCGGCGAAGCTCGGCCTGGCCGGGCACTCGACCGGTGGCGGCTCGGCCATCCTCGCCGCCGCTCAGGCAGCCGAGAACGACGAGCGGCCCCGGATTCGCGCTGTCGCGACCATCACTCCCGCACAGACGCTGCCTCCCGCGACGGTGTCGGCCCAGTCGGTGACCGTGCCCGGCCTGCATCTCGCGGCGAGCGAAGACCTGGTCGCGCCGCCTGTCGGGCATGCCGAGGCGATCGCGGACGCGTGGGGCGGGCCGGTGCAGTTGCGGACGCTCGGGAAGTCGTCGCACCTCGGGGTCACCGAGGGCAGGCACTGGAGCCAGCTGTTGCTGCACGGGAAGCCGCACCGCGGGACCCAGCAGTTGACGAGGGCCCTGTTCACCGCGTTCTTCCTCACTCACCTGACGGGGACGACGAGGTACCAGCCTCTCCTGGACGCCGACGTCAAACGCGCCCCCATCGAGACCCAGGACGAACCCGCCGCCTGACCCCGGCCGACCTGCGTTTCGCGGGCTAATCGCGATCCGGGCCCCGGCGCGCGCCTCGTTACTTAGCCTGCCTACGCGTCGCGATTAGCCCGCGAAAGTCGACACGGTCCCGGGAGGGCACGCCGCGCGGCCAGATCGCGATTAGCCCGCGAAAGTCGACGCGGTCCGGGCGAGCGGAGCGAGTAAAAGAAGGGCCCGGCTCTGGTGAGCCGGGCCCTGAAGTGCGGTGAGACGGTCAGTCGACCATCCACGAGTTGTTCGAGAAGTCGTCGTCGTCGAAACCCTTGTCGTCGCGGGCGTGACGACCTCGACGACGCGCGGGCGCACCAGGCGCTTCGGGCGTCCCGGCACCCGGAGCGGGTGTCGGCGCCGCAGCCGGCGGGACGTCCACCGTCGCCGGCATTCCGGGCACCCCGGGCGCGACCGGAGGAGGCGGCGGGGGCGGGGGTGCAGGCCGCGACGCATCGGGCCGGCCACCGAACTCGGCGAACCGGGCGTCCGGCTTGTCGTCGTCCTCGAGGCCGAAGCCCATCGTGTGGCTGCGGTCGGCGGTCGTCTTGCCGGTCAGCCAGCCGCCCGCCTCCTTGCTCCGCTTCCCCAGTTCCTGCATGTGGGCCGCGTACTTGTCGTGGACGGCGGCGTCCTTCTGCATGGTTTCCATCGCCTGGGCCTTGGCGTCGGCGAGGTGCCGCTCCCGCAGTCCGCGCTGCTCCTGCTGCTCCGTGATGGCGGCGTCCTGCCTCGACATGGCGGCCGCCAGCCGGTCGACAGCGCTCATCGGTCCTCCCTCGTTCCCCGGTTACCGATCATCGCTCGTAGCTGATCGAACGGTCGCCGCCATCGTCGTCGAGCGACCCGCTGATCCGGCCGCCCGCGCCGCTGGTCTCGAAAATGCCACCCTCGACGCGGTACTGGCTCGAGCCGCGTTGCGTGTCACCGCCGCCACCGCCACCACCGGCCGCGCCGCCCATGGCACCCATTCCACCCATCATGCCGCCCATTCCGGCGGACGAGCTTCCGGCACCGGCTCCCGCGGGCGCCGGGTCCATTCCGCCGGGCGCCATCCCGAGGCCGCCTTCGACGGCGGCCGGCTGCGCGCCGCCCCCGGTCTGGATACCCGCTTCGAGCGAACCGGCCTCGTTCAGCGACCCCGCCGAACCACCTTCGCCGACGCCGCCGAGCGCTCCTTCGAAGCTGCCACCGCCTCCGCCTCCGCTAGCGGCCGGCGCGGTTCCCTCGCCACCCGAGCCCGACGCGGCGCCACCGGCGGCCTCGGCCTCCGCGGACACCGCGGCGGTCCCTTCGCCACCACCGACTGCAGCACCGACCTCGACACCACCCGGAGCGGCGAAACCGGCGCCGTCCGCCGGCGCGGGCATCGTGCGGATCTCGTCGACCCCGTCGACCTTGCCGGGCTGCGGATTGCCGGGATTCCGGTCGTCCAGGCCGTTCTTGACGTCGTCGGTGTCGATGACGTCGCCGGGCTTGAGTTCCTTCTTCTCACCCTTTTCGTCGAGGGTGTAAGTGGTCGGCTCGCCCTTGCCGTCGTCGACGGTCACCACGGTCGGGCCGTTCGGACCGTCCGGCTGCTCGGCCGTGATCTTGAGGTTGCCGTCCTGGATGTGGATCTTGCCGTCCGGGCCGGGCCGGTAGACGCCGTCCTTGCCGGGCTCGCCTTCCTTGACCGCGCCCTGCGGGCCGAAGTCGCCGTCCTTGCCGTCCTTGGCCTTTTCGCCGTCCTTGCCCTCTTCGCCCTTGGGGTCGTCGAAGTCGAGCTTGTAGTCCTTCTCGTTGCCCTTGCCGTCGTCGACCTTGATGTCCATTTTGCCGTCTTTATCCGGCTCGGTCATCTCGATCTTGTTGTCGCCCTTTTGGACGGTCATGGTGTCCTGACCGTCGATGCCGTCCTTGATCGCCTCACCCGTCGCCGGGTCGATCGGGTACGGCTTGCCGGTCTCGGGGTCCAGCTCGAGCGGCTTCCCGGTGACCGGGTTCGTGCCCTCGGCGGGCTTGTCCTCCGGTTTCGGCGCCTCGGGGACTTCCGCCGCCGGAGGTGTGCTGCTGCCGCCTCCACCACCAGGAGGCGTGCCGCCCCCGCCGCCGGGCGGGGTCCCGCCGCCACCACCGGGCGGCGTTCCGTTGCCCGGCGGCTTCTCGGTGCCCGGGGGCTTCTCGGTGCCCGGCGGCTTCTCGGACCCGGCCGCGGGGAACGGGTTCGTGTAGTCCTCCATGAACCGCGAAAGCTCGTGGTACTGCGTGTTGATCGTGTCGGTCGCGTTCTTGCAGAGCTTCTTGAAGTTCTCGTACCGCTCGCCGAACTCGGTGGCGAAAGAACCCTTCAGCCACTGCTTCGCGGCCCCAATCGCGTAGTCCTTGTTCTCGTCGTTCAGCTTGCAGTCGTCGTGACGCAGCCGTTCGGCGAGGTTGTTGCCCGGACACGCGGAGTCGAGCCAGTACGCGACGTCCATGAGCTTTTCTTTGGAGCCGACCTTGCCGTTCGCGATGTCGACGACCTGCTTCGCGATGTACAGAGGTGCCGTCGCGACCTTGTCGACCCGGAGCTTCAGCGTTTCGTCGACCTTCAGCTTGAGCGCGGTGTAGATCTTGTCGATGGTCGAGGGCACCAGTTTGATGGCGCCCTCCATCTGCGCGATGAGCTCCTTCGCGTCGGGCTGGATCCGCTGCTCGTACTTGACCTTCGCGGCCGTCGCGCCCTCGCCCTTCCAGTCGTGGAAGAGCGTGGTCAGCGCCGAAGTCGCGTCCTTCTGGGTCTGCTCGACGATCTTCTTGGCGTCGCCGAGATCCTCGACCTCGTCGAACATCTTCTGGAAATTGATCTCACGGTTCTCGTGGAACCGGTCCCAGATGTCGGTCTTGTAGCTGATTTCGCCCGACTTCTCCGGCATCTTGTTCCAGACCTGCTCGGCCCAATCGGAGAAGAAGTCCAGTGCCGGCTTTCCGAGGTCGAGCACCTGGTCGGATTTGGTGGTCGCGCCTCCGGCGGCAGGCCGGGACATGGAGTCGAGGTCCTTGTCGGCCTGTTTCGTCTCGGCCGCCTGCTTCTTGTCCCCCGCGGCGTTCGAGTCACGTTCGGCGACGGCCTTCTTGTAGGCAGCTTCCCTGGCCCACGGCAACATCAAAGCGTCTTTCGTGCCCTGAGTGACGTAGGGGTCGTTCAGCATTTCCTTGATCTGTGCGGGCGTCGGTTCACTCATTACTGGGTCCCCGCCTTGTTGGCAGCCGCGGCGTTCGCCTGGTCGGATGAGGTGTAGCGGGTCGACGCGGTGCTGACCCCGCCGGCGAGCTGGGTGAGCTGGCCCGCGTAGCCCTTCATCGCGTCGGAAATGGCGAGAATCCCGGTGGCGTAGCCCTTTTGGTAGTCCTTGTGGACTCGGCCGAAGTTCTCGGGCCCGACCTGGGTCGGCCCCACCTTCCCCGCCTCGGACGTCGTTTTCTCAGCCGCGCGCTCCAACGACGTCGACGCCGTGAGCATCGCCTCTGAATCGGCTTTGTAGCCCCCGTCCGGCATGACCGGTGCCCCCTTCGTCCCGCTCTGTGTCCGCCTCGTTGTCCTACCTACGACGCACGCCGACGGCATCAGGTGCCGTCGCATATGCACACAGAATGTACCCACCGGTCACCGAGGCCGCAGGAACATTCACACCTTTGCTAACTCAAACGGTTCCGGCGCAAGAAGCCTGGTAGACCGCGTTTTCGCGGTTTCGCCCCCGCCTCGACCGCCTCGGCGAGAACGGTCGCCGCGCCCCGGATGTCGACCAGGCGATCCAGCTCGTCGAGGTCGATGTCGATCCCGAACTCCACCTCGACCGTCGCCAGGAGCCGGACCCGGCGGCGGGAGTCGACGCCCATTTCGGCGAAGGGCGTGTTCTCGTCGATCGTGTCCGGATCGACGTCGAAGGTCTCGCAGACGAGGGCCTTGATCTCGTCGACGTACTCGCTCCCGTCAGCTGCCATGGGGGGATTCTGTCCCATCCGCGGGCCAGTACCGCGTTCTGGCCGCGGAACGCGCGACCTTGCCGCTGGAGGTCCGCGGCAGCCCGCCGGGTTTCACCAGGAGGAAGGCCCGGAGGCGCACGTCGTGCCGTTCGGCGACGGCTCGGGTGGCCGCCCGCGCGATCTCGGGTTCGTCGAAGTCGGGGGCCTTCCGGGCACGCTCGGC
The DNA here is from genome assembly GCF_046549075.1 of Amycolatopsis sp. lyj-84. NCBI lineage: Bacteria > Bacillati > Actinomycetota > Actinomycetes > Pseudonocardiales > Pseudonocardiaceae > Amycolatopsis > Amycolatopsis sp. lyj-84. The sequence goes on along the minus strand of NZ_JAJPWO010000003.1, from coordinate 345,080 downwards.
GACCACGACGACGCCCTCGCCTTCGTCGCCGTCGACCGAGAACGCGGCGACCCGCTCGGCCCCGAGAAGGGGGTGGGCGTCGGCGACCGTCTCTTCGATGTCGTGGGGGCTGTGGTTACGGCCGTCAATGATGATCAGGTCCTTCAGGCGTCCGGTGACGGAGAGCCTGCCGTCCCGGATCGAGCCCAGGTCGCCGGTGCGGAGCCAGCCGCCCTCCCCGTCGAGCTCGGCGCCGAACACCTCGGCGGTCAACTCCGGACGCCGCCAGTACCCGGCCGCCACGTTGGGCCCCTTGACCCAGATCTCGCCCGCGTCGACTTTAGCGGGCAAACCGCGATCCGGTGGGCCGTCGACTTTAGCGGGCAAAACGCGATCCGCCTGCGCGACGACGCGGACCCGCTGCCCCCTCGGCCAGCCGATCTCGACGACCTCACGGCCGTCCACTTCGGTCACCACCGGGCCGCCGGAGTCGCCGCTGGCGACGTAGACCGTCGCCTCGGCCAGACCGTAGGACGGCCGGAACGCACCCCTCGGGAACCCGTGGGGTTCGTACGCGGCGAGGAACCCCCGGACGGTCGCCGCCCGGACCGGTTCACTCCCGCTGAGCGCGATCGACACCGTCGAGAGGTCGTACTCGGCGCGCTTCGGCTCGGGCACGGCCTCGGTCACCAGGTCGTACGCGAAGTTCGGCGCCGCCGTGAGCGTGTTCGGATACGCCGACATCAGCAGCAGCCAGCGATCCGGGCGCCGGATGAACTCCAGCGGCGCGATGAACACCGTCCGGCCGCCGGAGTGCATCGTCCCCGCGAGCAGTTGCGCCAGCCCCATGTCGTGGAAGAACGGGATCCAGCCGACGCACGTGGTGTGCTCGCCGACGGCGTAGGCGTCGCAGATCTGCCAGCACGCGGCCGACAGTGCCCGCTGCGTGATGATCACGCCGGCGGGCGATCGCGTCGTGCCGGAGGTGTACTGCAGGTACGCGGGGTCTTCGGGGGAAACCGGCGCCGGCCGGGACCGGTCCGCCGGGTCCAGCGGCAGGGTGTCGACGGCGATGATCTCGCGGGGCGACGGCACCGGCTCGGCCTCGGCGAACTCCGTGAGCCGCTCGACCAGGGCTTCCGACGTGAGCCAGATGTCGGCGTCGCAGTCGTTGAGGACCCCGACGAGCCGCTCGCGGTGAGCGCGGACATCCGGCGCGGACAGCGGCACCGCGACGGCCCCGGCGTACAGCGCGCCGAAGAAGGCGACGACGTAGGAAAGGTCCTGCCGAGCCGTGATCGCGACGCGGTCTCCCGGCTGGATCACCTCACGCAGCTTCGCCGCGACAGCGCGGACGTGGACAAGAAGGTCGGCCCAGGTCAGCGTGTCCTCGACGGGCTCGTGCCGGTTCGAGCAGTCGAGGTGCGTGTACGCCGGGCGCTCGACGTCGGCGCGCTCGAGCAGGCGGAGCACGAGCGGGGTCCGCAACACTTCTTCCGGCACTTCTTCGGGCACTGGCACATCCTCCGGCCGCGGCATAGGCATCATACGAGCGTGGACGACTTCTTCGTGCTGGACGATCCGGCGGACCGCGTCAAGGCCCTGCGCGACCGCGAGCTCAGCTCGAACCCGGGCGGTGCCGCCGCCGAGACCCCGAACCTCCTGCTGATGGACGGCGCGGACCACCGTCGGCTGCGCGCCGTCGTCAAGGAGGTCATCGCCCTGGTCGAGCCCCTGCCGAACGCCCTGGTCACCGACCTGCGCGTCGCGATTAGCCCGCTAAAGTCGCGCGCCCGGTTCGACCTGGTGACCGACTTCGCCATGCCTGCGGCGGCCAGGGTGACCGAAGCGGTACTCGGCACTGTCGAGCCACTCGGCGAGAAGCTGCTGACGAAGCTGTCCGAGACCGCCGCGAACCTGGACGTCTGGTCGGGCGGACCGGCCGGAGCCGACATGGCCGCGCTCAGGGTCGCGATGTTCTTCCTCAAGGCGACCGCCGTCGAAGGGGGCGGGCTGGCGCTGCTCCGCGAAGCGCACGAAGCGGGCCGGATCACCGAAGACGAGCTGATGATCACGCCGGTGATGCTCGCCCACGCGGCGTACGAGAACTCCATGAACTTCCTCGCCCTCGCCGGCCTCGAACTCCTACGCCGCCCAGACGTCCTCGACGACGTACGCGGCCTGATCCACGAAGTCGCCCCGACCCGCTTCGCCGCCCGCCGCGTGACAGCGCCGTTCTCCTTGGGAGACAAGGATTTCACCGCAGGCGACAAACTGGCCATCCCGCTGGGACCCGCCACCGAACTCGCGTTCGGCCTCGGCCGCCACACCTGCCCCGGCTCGCGCATCGCGGTCGCCGAGGGCGAAGTGGCACTTCGCGCCCTGGCCGAAGTCCTGACTCCCGACCACGTCGTGGAAGACGTGCGATACAAGACGCACGCCGTCTTCCACGGCGTGGAGCGGGCCATCGTGACCCTGCGGACCTGACGGCTCAGGTCGCCAGCCAGTCGGTGTTGGCGAAATCGTCGTCATCGCCCCTCGCAGCCGCCCGCCGATGACGTCCGGCCGGACGTTCCTCCGGCACCGGCGCCGAGGGCGGCGGCGGAACCTGAGGCGCGGGAACCGCGGGCGGCGGCCGGAACGAGATCGGCGGCTCGTCGGCCGTCCGGTATCCGGCACGGCGCTCGTTCTCGGTCTCGTCTTCCTCGAACCCGAAATCGCCGTCGTCTTCGACCTTGTCGCCCAGGGTCGACTCGGTCTCCCAGCCTCCCGCGGCCTCCGCCCGCCGCTTCTGCTCGAGACGCGCGGTCAGCGCCGCACTCGTCTCCTGCTTGAGCTTTTCGCCCGCGGCCTGGGTCTCCTCGATCGCCTTGGTCGCCCGGTTGTCGACCAGGTACATCCGGTCGCCGTTCTCGCGCTCCAGCCCGGCGAGCTTGTGCCGGAGTCTGGCGAGATCCTCCTCAGGATTCACTGATCCCCTCCCCTGACCGCTAGCGGAAGCCGATGACGCCGTCGTCGTCGAGCGAACCGCTGATCCGGCTGCCCGTCGTCGTCGCGGTGTCGAACAGGCCGCCGTCGACCCGGTATCCGCTGGACGCGCGCTGCTGGTCTTCACCGGACCCTTGCCCGCCTCCGGCCGCTCCGCCGCCCATCATGCCCATGCCGCCCATCATCCCCGCACCGGCCGCGGCCGGATCCTGGGCGCCCCCGCCCGGCGTGGCCCCGAGCCCGGACGGCGCCGCGGGAGCGGACGCGCCGCCACCGGCTCCGGCGGGATCCGAAGCCTCGCCGAGATCACTTCCGAACGGGTCGCTCAGCGACTGGGCCGTCGTCGATTCGGAATCGGCCGCCGCGGCCACCGGCACCGGTTCGGCCGGGTGACCGGGCACCGGGGCGGGTGCTCCACCGCCGTCACCGCCGGACGTCGCGTCGTGCGGACGAACGCCCTGCTCGGCCTGCTGGCGAGCGACGTCTTCGACCGGCCTGGCCGCGACGCCTTCCGCGGCGTGCCTTCCGGCGGGCTGCGGCGTGGAGTCCGGGCTCGCGTGACGGCCGCCCGCGGGTTCGTCTTCGCCCAAGGTGTACTTCGACGGGTGCCCGGAACCGTCGTCGACGGTCACCAGCGTCGGCCCATCGGGACCGCCGGGCCGTTCCGCGGTGATCTTGAGCCCGCCGTCCTCGATGTGGATCTTGCCGTCGGGGCCCGGCTGGTAGACCTGTCCGGGGTTCGCGGCGGGACGCGACGCCGACTGCTGGTCCAGCCGCTCGGCGGTGTCCCGGTGCACGGGCCCGCCCGCCGCGTCGCCGGTGCCCGGCGTGGCCTTGCCGTCGCCGAAATCGAGGTTGTAGTCCTTGGCCTGACCGGCTCCGTCCTGGACGGAGATGCCCATCTTCCCGTCGGCGCCGGGCTCGGCCATGGAGATCTTGCGGTCGCCCTGCTCGACCGTCACAGTCTCGGGCCGGGTGCCGTCGGTGTCGCTCTTGATCGCCTCACCCGTGCGGGGATCGATCGGATACGGCTCCCCGGTGGCCGGGTCGACGTCGAGGGGCTTGTCCGTGACCGGGTTCTTCTCCTGTCCCGGCACTTCCGGTGGTTCCGGCTGCTTGTATTCGACGGCGCTCGGCGGCGGCATCTGCCCGCCGCCACCCGAAGACTTCCCACCGCCGCCGGAGGAGGGGCCACCGGCACCGGTGTCCTTGCCTCCGCCGCCCTTCTCGACGGGCTTTTCGCCACCCGTTTCCGGGGTCTTGCCCAGGTCTCCGTAGGGGTTCTCGACCACCTGACCGAGTGAATCGAAGTAGGCCTTCCACGCGCCGTTGATCGCGTCGCGCGTGTTCTTGCACACCAACTGGAAGTTCTCGATGTGCTTGCCGAACCAGCCGACGAAGACCTTCCCGAGCCATTCCACCGCTTGAGGCTTGAGGACCTCGTCGATGGTGCTCTGGTCGATGTCACCGCCGTCGTCGTTGAACGCGTTCTTGGCTTCGATGCTCAGGAACTTGATGCAGTGGATGATGTCGTTCTGGCTGCACGAACCGTCGGCGATGCGGATGATCCGCTCGATGTCCTGCGTCGTGGCACCGTCGATGTTGTCGGTGTACCACTTCTGCAGCCAATCGACCTTCTCCCGGCAGAACTTGCCCACCGAAGCATTGGTGCGCAGCAGCCCGTCACCGGCGGCTTTGAACGCCTCGGCGACCAGGCCGGTCTTGTCCGAATAGGCCTTTTGATAGGCACGCGCCTGATCGGCCGCCGCGCCGTCCCAGGTGCCGAGCGAGCTCCCGAGTTTCCCGGAGACGTCCTGCGCCGATCCCGCGATGGCCGTGCTGACCGCGGTCAGTTCGTCCGCGCTCGCCTTGAACAGGTTGAACGGGATGTTGTCCTGCTCGTGGTAGGCGGTTCGCAGGGTCTCGATCGCCACGACGGCGCCGACGGCCTTGGACAGGCTCACGGCACGGACGTAGAGCGGATGGAAGTTTTCGTAGACCTTGAACCCCGAAAGCCCGGGGACCATGATGTCGTTCGAATTCGCGCAGCCCGGATCGGTTTCGGTGGCGCGCCCGGCGATCTCCTGGTTTTTCGCCGCGTCCTTGTTCAGCGCGTCGCGATCGCCTTGCCGTCCCGCGGCCTGGCTCGCGTCGTACTTTTCCTGCGCGGTCTTGTAGGCCGCCTGGACGTCTTCGAGATAGGCGTCGTTGCTGCCGATGTCGCTCTCGGTGATCCAGTCACCGTTCATCGACTTGATGTAGTCCCGGAAGCCGTTCCGCTCGGCTTCGCTGGCGAAACCGCAGCTTTCCGGCGACTCGTCCTCGATGTAGTCGATGTAGTTGAGGGCGAGCTCGCGTTTGGTGTCGCGGTCGATGTTCGGGTCGTTGAGGATCTTCTCGACTTCGGCCCGGCTGGGAATGTCGTGCCCGGTGTCGCCACCGACGTCCGCGAGAGGCATCAGTGCTTCCTCATCTCGGCCGCGTTCGCGTCCTCATTGGACTGATAGAGGTCCTTGGACGCCGCGAGTTTGCGGCCGAACTCGTCCGACGCAGCGAGATAGCTGCGCGCGCATTTCGCGAGGCGCTGGATGCTCGCGGAGTAACCGGTGAAGCAGTCACCGTGCGCCGGCCCGAAGCTCGCCGCGCTCAGGTTGATCTGCTCGACCGCTCCGATCGGCCCTTCACAGGCCTGCTTGGGCAGATCCTGCAGGACCTTGGCGGCCTCGTTCAGCTGCGCCGGATCGACCTTGTGCCCTTTGCCCGTCACTCTTCACCCTCCCCTGAGTGCTCACGTCCAGTCCATGATCGGACGCGCGCGGCACCGTTTCGGTGCCGGTGACCCGCACACGGAATGTACCGGCCCGGTAACCCGGGCGCAGCGACTTGGGAAGATCGTGAGTGGGCTTACGAGGCGGAGGAGACGACTCCCGCGAGCCTGTCGGCGGCCGCCTGTGCGGTGTCGTGCGCGGGGGCTTCGACCATGACACGGACCAGCTGTTCAGTGCCCGACGGGCGCAGCAGGACACGGCCTTCGTCGCCGAGTTCGGCCTCGACGGCGCCGACGGCGTCGCGCACCGCGGCCGAGACGGCGACCGCCGCCTTGTCCGCCACGGGGACGTTCACCAGCACCTGCGGCAGGCGGTTCATGACGGCGGCGAGTTCGGCGAGCGACTTGCCGGTGGACGCCATGCGGCTCATCACCCGCAGCGCGGTGAGGAGACCGTCGCCGGTGGTCGCGAACGCGGGGAGGACGACGTGGCCCGACTGCTCGCCACCGAGGGCGAGCCCGCTCGCGCGGAGCTCCTCGAGGACGTAGCGGTCTCCGACGGCGGTGGTGACCAGGTTGATTTCGTGCGCGCGCATCGCCAGGTGCAGGCCGAGGTTGCTCATCACGGTCGCGACCAGGGTGTTCTTGGTGAGCTCGCCGGTCTCGGCGAGAGCGAGCGCGAGGACGGCCATGATCTGGTCGCCGTCGATGAGTTCACCCGCGGCGTCGACCGCGACGCAGCGATCCGCGTCACCGTCGTGCGCGATCCCGAGGTCGGCGCCGTGCTCGACGACGGCCGCGCGCAACGCGTCCGGGTGATTCGACCCACAGTGCTCGTTGATGTTCACGCCGTCCGGGTCGGCGTGGATCGCGATGACCTCGGCGCCGGCCTTGCGGTAGACCTCGGGGGCGGCGAAGGACGACGCGCCGTTGGCACAGTCGACGACGACGCGCAGGCCCGCGAGCGGGTGCGGGGTGGCCGAGAGCAGGTGCTGGATGTAGCGCTCACCCGCGTCGGGGACGTCCTTGACGCGGCCGACGCCGATCCCGGTCGGACGGGCTACGGGAGCGGCGAGACCGGCCTCGATCTCGTCTTCGATCCCGTCGGGAAGCTTGTGGCCGCCCGCCGCGAAGAGCTTGATGCCGTTGTCGGGCATGGGGTTGTGGGAGGCGGAGATCATCACGCCGAGGTCGGCTTCGAGCGCGCCCACCAGGTAGGCGACGGCGGGCGTCGGGAGGACGCCGAGACGGAGGACGTCGGCGCCGGCGGAGGTGAGGCCCGCCACCACGGCGGCCTCGAGCATCTCGCCGCTGGCGCGCGGGTCACGGCCGACGACCGCGACCGGCCGGTGCGAACGGTCGTGGGCGGCGAGGACGCGCGCGGCGCTGGCGGCGAGCGAGAGCGCCAGCTCCGGGGTCAGCTCCTCGTTGGCGAGGCCACGTACGCCGTCGGTACCGAATAGACGAGCCATCTGTCGACCTCCTTGAAAAACCACCACGACAACCTAGCGAGCCCCGAAAAAGTGCGTTTAGCGGGCTAAACGCGATACGCCTGAGGCGCATGGGGCAGGTGGGACCACCGGGAAAACGGGACCGAAAGACCCCGGAAACACGGAAGCGCCCATCCGAGAGACGGATGGGCGCTTCCGCGGGGTGCGCCAGAGGCGCGATCAGCGCTTGCTGTACTGCGGAGCCTTACGGGCCTTCTTGAGGCCGTACTTCTTCCGCTCCGTGGCGCGAGCGTCACGGGTGAGGAAGCCGGCCTTCTTCAGGGCCGGGCGGTCATCGGCGTCGACCTCGACGAGCGCGCGAGCGATCGCGAGACGGAGCGCACCGGCCTGGCCCGAGATCCCGCCACCGTGCAGGTTGGCGAAGATGTCGAACGAGTCGGGCTTGTCGACCGTCACCAGCGGCTCACGGATGAGCTGCTGGTGCACCTTGTTCGGGAAGTACTCTTCGAGCGTGCGGCCGTTGAGCTTGAACTCACCGGTACCGGGGACGACGCGGACCCGGACGACGGCTTCCTTGCGGCGGCCGACGGTCTGGGCGTTGCCACCGGCGGCACGCGACGGGCGCGCGGCGGCCGGGGTCTCGCTGGTCGCGACAGCGTCGCCGACTGCGGGGGTCTCCGTGGTCGCGACGGCCTCAACGGCCTCGGTCGCGGTCTCCTCGGTGCTGGTCACAGACTGTTCCTCACTCACTGCGCGACCTGCGCGATCTTGGTGATCTCGCGCGCCTGCGGCTGCTGCGCGGCGTGCGGGTGCTCAGGGCCGGCGTAGACCTTGAGCTTCTTACCCTGGGCGCGGCCGAGCTTGTTCTTCGGGAGCATGCCCTTGACGACCTTCTCGAGCAGGTGCTCGGGCTTGGTGTCGAGCAGCTCGCCGAAGGAACGCTTACGCAGACCGCCGGGGTAACCGCTGTGCCGGTAGGCGAACTTCTGCTCGCGCTTGTTTCCGGTGAGCGCGACCTTCTCGGCGTTGACGATGATGACGAAGTCACCGGTGTCCACGTGCGGGGCGAAGGTCGGCTTGTGCTTGCCGCGCAGCAGCGTGGCGACCTCGGTCGCGAGCCGGCCGAGCACGACATCCTCGGCGTCGATCACGTGCCAGGCACGAGTGACGTCGCCGGGCTTGGGGCTGTACGTGGGCAAGGGTCTACCTCGTCGTCAACATTGCGTGTGGGTTCTGTGCGGGCCTAGCGCTTACGCGCCGCAGCGCACAACGACATATGAAGATACCCCCACGCCCGACCCTACTGCGAAGCGGGGGTCGGTCCGGGGTCCCATACTAGGACCGGCGCCCGGCGGGCGCCCCGCAACTGTACCTCGCCGGTGTGGCGGAACCGCCCACGGCATCGTCCTTCGCGGGAGAGGATGAGACGATCCGGACGCGCACCGCGCGCGGGGACTCGATCAGGGGAACGGCGATGAACAAACGGCCAACGACCATCTTGTGCGTGCTGGGTGCCGTGCTGGCGCTCACCACCGCCTGCGGCCAGGCGCGTGCGGGCACCGCCGTGCCGAAGGGCGCCGACGCGGCGACCTACGTCGGCACGAAGTTCGAAGCGGCGATGAACAAGCTGCAGGACACCATCGGCGACCAGCGCGACGTCACCAGCGAATCGGGCGCCTACTTCCGCTTCGACGAGAAGTACATCCGCAGCACGATCTCCTCGGCCCGCACCGGTTCGCCGGAGAGCCGGGTCAGCCGCCACCGTTCGCAGAAGAACCCGGACGACAGCATCGACTGGTACACCCCGGGCGATGGGGCCGTCGAGTACGCGTACCTCGGGCCGGCCTACAAGAGCCTCGCGCCGACGCCGTGGATCTCGATGCCCAAACCCGAAGCCGGGCTGGCCATTCCGTGCGCGTGGAGCGGGATCATCACCGCCTGCAAGATGGCCGACGCCATCGCCGTGGCCTACAACGCGGACAAGAAGATCGTGAAGGGCGCCAAAAGCCTTCCGGAGAAACGGATCGAGCTGACCGCCGACGTCCCGTTCGGCAAGTTCCTCGAGCGGCGGGTGGAGATCCTGCCGGCGTCGATCAGCGACGCGATCACGGAAGAGATGAAGAAGTCCCCGGTGCCGACGACCGTCTCCCTCAACGCGGACGGGACGCTGAACCAGATCGTGATGGACGCCAAGTTCGAGGGCGGCGGGCACAAGATCGAGCTGCGCTACGACTTCCGGTTCTCGGGCAAGGCGTCCGCGCAGGACCTGCCGAAGCTGCCGGACGCGGCGCAGATCACCGTGCTGCCGGACAAGGCCGCCCGTGACGACTTCTACCGCCGGTTCACCGAACTGAAGGGCGTGTGAAGGATGACCGAACGCCTTCGTTCCGACGCCGTGAAGTTCTCGAAGCCCCGAGGTGACCACCGATGAGCCAGCCACCCGAACAGCAGCCACAACAGCCGCAGCAGTGGTGGCAGCCACCGGCGAATCCCGGGAACCAGCAGCAGGGCTGGCAGCAGGAGGGGCAGGCCACCGGGCCGCATGCCGGGCAGTGGCAGCAGAACGACGCGGGCGCGGCCACCGGTTCCTACACGGGGCAGTGGCAGCAGGCACCCCAGCCCGGTGTCACCGGCTCGTTTTCCGGGCCCTGGCAGCAAACCGGCGCCCCGGCTCAGGGCCAGGCGTGGCAACCGCAACCACAGCAGCCGATGCCGCAGCAGCAGGATTGGCAGGCGCCGCACCAGATTCCGGGCACTCCCCCGCAGGGGCAGTACGGCGGCGGGTTCCAGCCCGCGCAGTCGTCCCAGTACGGCGGACTCGGCGCTTTCGGTGCGGAGCCGGAAAAGAAGCCGAAGGTTTCGAAGAAGACGTTGCTGATCGGCGGGATCGCCGCGGTCGTCCTGCTCGGGGGTGGCGTCGGGGCCTGGCTGCTCGGCGCGTTCGCGGGTGACAGTCTCGATCAGAAGTCGGTCCAGGACGGTGTCGTCCGGGTGCTCAACGAGCACTACGGGGAACCGGACGTGAAGAACGCGGAATGTCCTTCCGGGCAACCGGTGGTGAACGGCACCACTTTCGATTGCTCGATCGACCTTTCGGGACAGCGGAAGAAGGTCACCGTCCGGGTGCTGAACACCACCCCGGAATTCGAGATCGGCGCCCCGCACTGACCGCCACTCGAAAACGACGGAAGCCGCGACGGGAACGCCCGTCGCGGCTTTTTTCTTTCACCCAAACGAAACGGCGGGCTCGGCATCCGAAGATGCCTGCCCGCCGTTGCTCGTTCGGAGCGTGAGACTCAGAACAGGCCGGTGACGCCCTGCTCCGTGCTCTGGTAACCGTCGGCCAGCTGCGGCAGCACGCCGGCGACCTGCGCGAGGAGCTGCTTGAGCTCGTCGAACTTGTTGTCCCACTCCTGCTGAGCGGCCAGGTACGCGGTCTGCGCGTCACCCTGCCAGGTGTTGACCAGCGGGGCGAGGTCGCTCTTCAGCTGACCGAACAGGGACTCAAGTTCGCCGCCGGTGCTCGAGCAGTCGTCCGCCGCCGCGTGGATCGTGGCGTAATCGACCTTCATCTCGGCCATGATTTCCTCCAGTGGTTAAGAAAGACTTTGGGTTTGGAAAAGGGTGGAACAGAAGATCAGCCGAGGACGCCGAAGCCCTTGTTGACCGAGTTGATGAGTTCCTGCTGCTGCTGCTCGGAAGCGTTGTACTTCGAGCCCGCCTGCTCCAGCAGTTCACCGATGTTCTGGAGAGCCTGGTTCAGCCCCCGGCCCGCTTCGTCGAAGCGCTTCATCACGTTGTTGAACGCAAGAGCCGCGTCACCGGTCCACCCCGCGCGGGTGGCCTCGATGTTGTCGCGAAGCTTGCTCAGGTTCTGGTCCATCGAGACGCGAACCTCGGTCACCCGCTTCTCGGACTGGGTGAACTGTTCGACGCTTCCTTGAAAACCAGCAGCCATGGGAGCTACCCCCTTCGTTCGTGGTTATCCGCACTTGGTGTGTTCGTTTCGTACGGACCTACGACGGAGACCCTGCCACGTCTGGTTCCCCCTTGTCGCTGTTTGGTTTCAAGTAGTTGCTTGCGTGAACGCTCCCCATGGGAACCGGGCATCGATGAGCCGTCCACACCTTGCGAATCGTCCGCGGAAATGGGCTTTCACCACGGGATTTCGCAAACGCACAGCGATCGATCATTCGACGCGGCGCATGATTCGCGACTGCGAAAAGTCCTCGTCGTCGTCACCCACACGTGGCCGTCTGGCCGCGGGTTCTGGCCGAAAGGGAACCAAGTCTGCCGCCGAGGGCAAAGCGGGAACCGGAAGACCGGCGCCCGCGCGGAACCGTTTCGCGGCGTTCCGGACGACAGCGGGGGTCGGCGCGGTCTCGCCGCCCGCGAGCCGTCCCTTGCCGAATTGCTTCGCCAGTTCGGCGTTCTCACCCCGGCGGCGTTCGAACCGCGCTTTGGCGGTGCGGGCGACCTGCCGGGCATAGGTGACCGCGTCGCGCCCTGTGCGCGCGAAATGCTCTGCGGCGGTCTCGGGTTCGGGTGGCATGTGCCTCCCCCTTCAGTTGACGACCACCATCGTTTTGACGACCTGCTCGCAGGCCGCGCTCACCCGCGGTTCGAGCGGTGAGCCGGTGCCGTACTGGCAACCGATGTGGACGCGGATCTTTCCCTGAGCGACGACGTACCAGTCGACGCGTGCCTTCGGCTTGGTCTCGCGGTAGTAGATGACGGTCTTGCCTGCGTAGTTCGCGGAACCGTTGAAGCCACTGTACTTCTCGGGCTCTCGCCCGGCCTCGGCACTGAGATCGTCGACGAGTTTCTGTCTGTCGGCCGTCGCGTCGTAGTTCATCACGTACTCCTGGGCGACCACGAGGTCGTCCCCGGCGAGGGAGTCGTTCGGATGGATCACCACCTGGCGCTTGGCGACGCGGTCGTCGGTCTGCGTCCAGTCCATCGGCGCGATGAAGCGGTAGTCGTACTGGGCGAGGGGCCGTCCTTCCGGCTCGGCCTCCCCGCTGTTGACCGCGAAGAGGACGCCGCCGACGACAGCCGCCACGGCCACGACGGCCGCCGCGATGATCCAGGGCGTCTTCTTGCTCTTCCCGCCCCGCTCGGCGGGCTTGGTCTCGCGGGAGGGCTCAGCGGGCCGCCACGGCGGCGGTGTCGCGATCCCCTGCTGTCCCATCGGAGGCGACGGTGGCCCCTGCCGCGTCGCGTTTAGCGGGCTAAACGCGCTCTGCGGGGGCGGGCCGGGCTGGTGGGGGCCGGGTGGGAACTGAGGGCGCCGGTCGGCGGGGGCAGGAGTGGGGGCGCCGCCGACGCGGGAGACCGCGGAGCCCGCCAGCGATCCCGTCCGGTCCGGGTCGATCAGCACCGCGCGCAGGGCGCCGCGGGCGACCACGGTCTCCGGCTGGTCCAGGGTGGTGGGCACGACGCCGGTCCGCTCGTGCACGAGCCGCGACACCATCGGGATCCGGCTCGACCCGCCCACGAGGAAGATCGCCGTCAGCTGCTTCGGCCGCAGCCCGGAATCCCCGATCGCGGCCACGGTCAGCTCGACCGCGCGCCCGAGCGGGCCCGCGATGAGCCGCTCGAGATCTTCCCGGGTCACGTGGGCGTCGGCGAACGGCGGCGGCATCGGCACGTCGGTGTACGCGTGCCTCGACAACGTCTCCTTCGCGCCGCGCACGTCCTGTCGCAGGACGCGGCGACGGCGCCTGTCGGTGAGCTCGCGGCCCTCGACCAGCTTCCGCCATTCCGGCGGATCCACGGACGACACCAGTGAACCCACGTGTTCCAGGAGCGCCTGATCGACGTCCGCGCCCCCGAAGCTCGGGTCCCCCCTGGTGGCCAGGACCTGGAACCCGGCGCGTTTAGCGGGCAAACCGCGATCCGCCGGGCTCCCGGGCATGCGCTGGACCACGGAGACGTCGACGGTGCCGCCGCCGAGGTCGAGTACCGCGAGGGCGTCCCCCGGCCTGCCGCTGAACTCGACGGTGCGCTCGGAATTGAGATCGGCCGGGGCGAACGTCGCCGCGTGATAGACCGCAGCGGCGACCGGCTCCGGCACGAGGGCGACCTGACGAGCGAGCCCGCCCGCCGCCTGCCGGAGCAGACGGGTCCGTGTCGCGCCCCAGTCGGCCGGGTGGGTCAGGACGAGCAACTCGACCTCGGCGTCACCCGCGAGCCGGCGCGCCTCTGTCACCGCGCGTTTCAGCACGGCGTGGACGACGTCGGTGACGCGGAGGACGTTGTCGCCCAGCAGCAGGTCGCCTTCGTCGATCCGGCGCTTCGGGTTCGGCTCGTAGCGCGACGGATCCACCGCCGCCTGCCGTTCCGCCTCCTGGCCGACGAACAGCGTCCCGTCCGGCGCGGCGTAGACCGCCGACGACATCAGGGGCTGCCCGTCCACCACGACGACCTGCGGTTCGCGGCCGTTGATCGAAGCGACTACGCAGGTGCTCGATGTCCCGAAGTCCACCGCTACCCGCACAGTCACTAGCCACTCCCGCAGATCGTCGTCGTCACCCCAAGCCCGGCCCGTACCTCACCTGGTTCCGCGGGAGGTCAGTCCGGCTGGATCCACGAGACCTGCATGAGCTGCTTGCCGTGCTTCCGGGTCACGAGGTTTCCTCGGCCCGGCGGCATCTGGCTCGGCTTCACGTTGGAGACGAGGTTGCCCTCGTCCCGCGAGCCGTTCATGACCATACCGGGCGCCGCGATCTCCCTGAGCTTGCCGAGGATCGGGTCGAACATCGCCCGGCTCGCGCCACCACTGCGGCGCACCACGATGACGTGCAGACCGACGTCCTTCGCCTGCGCGAGGAACTCGGCGAGCGGCTTCAGCGGGTTGCTCGTCTGTGTGGCGACCAGGTCGTAGTCGTCGACGATGATGAACAGCTCCGGACCGGTCCACCAGGACCGGGTCTTCAGCTGCTCCTGCGTCACGTCCGGACCGGGGAGCCGCCGGGTCATCGACCCGTGGACGTCCTTGACCATGCTGTCCAGCTGCGCGGCGGACACCGCGTAGCCGAGCAGCTGGTCTCCGCCGACGAAGCCGAGCATCGTGCGCCGGTAGTCGACGAGGATGACGACCGCTTCCTGCGTCGTGTACCGCTCGGTGATGCCCCGGGTGATCTGGCGCAGCAGGTTCGTCTTGCCCGACTCGCCGTCCGCGAACGCGTAGAAGTGCGAATCGGCGGCGAAGTCGAGGTAGATCGGCTGGAGGTCTTCCTCGTTGACGCCGATCGGCACCAGCTTCGTGTTGCGCTTGGTGTCGATGCTGAGGACCTCGTCGTAGGTGACCATCTCGGGCAGCAGGCGGACCTGCGGCGCCGGGCGACCCCGCCACGCGGCCTTGATCTTCGCCACCGCGTCGGCGACACCGGCGGCGACGTCGTCCGGGTTGCTCGATCCGTCGATGCGCGGGAGACCGGTCAGCAGGTGCAGCTTGTCCCTGGTCAGACCGCGGCCGGGACGGCCGGACGGGACGTTCACCGCGACCCGGCGGTCGATGTCCGACTCGCTCGGGTCACCGAGGCGCAGCTCGAACCGGGTGCCGATCATGTCCTTGATCGCCGGGCGGATGTCCGCCCACCGGTTCGCCGCGATCATGACGTGCACGCCGTAGGAAAGCCCCTGGGTGGCGAGCTTGGTGATCGAGGTCTCCAGCTCGTCGAAGTCGTCCCGCAGCGCCTTCCAGTTGTCGACGATCAGGAAGGCGTCACCGAAGGCGTCTTCTTCGGGCTTGATCTCGCCCCGCCGCTTACGGTTGCGGAACTCGTTCATGGAGTCGATGCCCATCGCACCGAACCGGCCTTCCCGCTCGGTGAGCAGGGTGGTCAGCTCGGCCACGATCCGGCGGGCCTTGTCCGGTTCGCGCCGGGCGACGGCGACACCACCGACGTGCGGCAGGCCCTGGAGACCGGCCAACGTACCGCCACCGAGGTCGAGCGCATAGAACTGCGCTTCCTCGGGGGTGTGGGTCAGCGCCATGGACATGATCAGCGTCCGGAGCATGGTCGACTTGCCCGACTGCGGACCGCCGACGATCACACCGTGTCCGGCGGCACCGGAGAAATCGGCCCAGAGCAGGTCACGACGCTGCTCGTACGGACGGTCGACGATGCCCATCGGCACCTGCAGCCGTCCGTTGCCGAAGAACCCGACCGGGGAAAGGCCGCGGTCGTCGGTGGGGTTCAGGTTCGGCAGCAGGGTGTCGAGCGAGTTCGGTTCCTTCAGCGGCGGCAGCCACACCTCGTGCGCAGGCGGGCCCTGGCCGATCAGCCGGGACACGATCACGTCGAGCTCACTGGGCTCGACGGCCTCCTCGGGCTTGGCCTGCTCGACCGGCGCGGCCTCGATCTGCTGCGGCTCCGGCTCCTTCGGCAGTTCGACGAAGTCCGGGACGAACAGCTGCGGGCGCTTGTCCGCGCGGACCACGGTCGCGACCGGGCCCGCCGCCTTGATCCCGGCGGGCCGGTACGGGCCCGAGACGTACGAGGCCTTGAAGCGGACCAGCGTCGAGGTGTCGTACTTGAGGTAACCGCCACCGGGCACGGACGGCAGCTCGAACGCGTCGGGCACGCCGATCGCGGCACGGGATTCCGCGGCGGAGAAGGTCTTCAGGCCGATGCGGTAGGAAAGGTGCGAGTCGAGACCGCGCAGCTTGCCCTCTTCCAGCCGCTGCGACGCGAGGAGCATGTGCATCTGCAGCGACCGGCCCAGCCGTCCGATGGCGACGAACAGGTCGATGAAGTCCGGCTTCGCGGCGAGCAGCTCGGAGAACTCGTCACAGACGATGAAGAGCGCGGGCAACGGGTCGAGGTCGGCACCGTTCTCGCGGGCTTTCTCGTACTCCCAGACGTTCTTGAAGTTACCGCCGTTCTTCAGCGCCTCCTGGCGCCGGTTCATCTCACCGGCGAGCGCGTCCTTCATGCGGTCGACCAGCGTGACTTCGTCCGCGAGGTTGGTGATGACCGCGGAGACGTGCGGAGCGGCGTCCAGACCCATGAACGTCGCACCACCCTTGAAGTCGACGAGGACGAAGTTCAGCGTGCTCGACGAGTGCGTGGCGAGCATGCCCAGCACCAGGGTGCGGAGGAACTCGGACTTACCGGAACCGGTCGCCCCGATGCACAGGCCGTGCGGGCCCATGCCCTCCATCGCGGCTTCCTTGATGTCCAGCTCGACCGGCTGGCCGTACTCGCCGACGCCGAACGGGACGCGATAGCGGTCTCGCACCGGGCGCGGACGCCATGCCTGCTGGACGTCGAAGGTCATCGGGTCGCCGGGGATGCCCAGCAGTTCGAGCAGGCCGGGGTTGGACAGCAGCGGCTCTTCCTCGGCGGCGTCCTGCGCGGCGGTGCCGACGCGGTACGGGGCGAGAAGTCGTGCCAGCGCTTCGGATTCGACCACGCTGAGGGTGTCCGGACGGCCGAACCACTCGACGCCGCCGGCGCTGCGCGCGCCGAGGCGGTCTTCCTCGACGACCAGCCGCAGGCCGCGACGGGCCGCGAGGTTGCCGATGGAGTCGGAAAGGTCGATCAGGGTGACGCCGACCAGACCCTCTTCGAGGATGATCTGCTCCTCGCGGGTGACCTCGGCGTCGTCGACGATGATGACGACGTGCGGCTGGTCCGGGGCGGGCGTCGCGTTGCGGGAGAACCGCTGGCGGTCACGGAGTTCTTCGTCGAGCCACTGTTCGATCTGCGCGAGGGAGCCCGCCATCATCCGCAGCTGGCCGATGCCGTCGGCGAGCGCCGGGTGCTGGGCGTGCGGCAGCCACTTCGCCCACTCCCACTCCTCCTTGGCGCGGCCCGCCGTCGCGACCGCGATGAGGACGTCGTCGGGGCTGTGGAAGGTGACCAGCTGGGCCAGCATCGCCCGGGTGAGGCCGCGGGTGAGGCCGCGGTCGCCCTGCATGCTGACCGCGGCGAACCCGCGGAGGGTGATCTGGGTCGGCAGGTCCGGGACGATCGAGTGCGCGCGGACGAACCGGCGCAGCGCCAGCGTGGCGATCGGCTCGAGTTCGTCGACAGGGCCGGTCTGCGGCGGCACGAGCCGCGTCGCGAGCCGATGCGAGCTGCGGCCGA
Source organism: Amycolatopsis sp. lyj-84 (assembly GCF_046549075.1). Classification (NCBI taxonomy): domain Bacteria; kingdom Bacillati; phylum Actinomycetota; class Actinomycetes; order Pseudonocardiales; family Pseudonocardiaceae; genus Amycolatopsis; species Amycolatopsis sp. lyj-84. The sequence goes on along the minus strand of NZ_JAJPWO010000003.1, from coordinate 327,795 downwards.
CGCGGAGGTGGAGGAAGTCCTGGTCGTTCTGGCGGCGTTCCCACATGCGGCGGCTCGCGGCCAGCGACCACAGCGTCTGCGGGTCGGGGTGGACCCACTCGAGCGCGGCGCGCTGGTCGACCATGGCCTCGCGGGCCCTGTCACGCATCTGGCCGAGGTAGCGCAGGTAGTCCTTGCGGTCCTCGTCCATCTCGGCCTTTTTGGCGCCGCCGCCCTTGCCCGCGCCGCCGGCCATCATGCCGACGGTGCTGAGCACCATCATCCCGCCCATCATCATCATCATGGGATTGCGTCCACCCGTGGTGAACATGAAGACCATCATCCCGAGGGACGCGACGATCATCACCGCGGGAAGCAGCTTCATGACGATGTTGCCCGGGATGGTGCGCGGCACCTCTGGCGGCGGTTCGAGATGCACCTCGCCGCCCGGCGGGCGCGGTGCCGCCAGGCGCGGTGACTTCTTGAACTGCAGCGTGCTCATCGAAGGACCCCTCTTCAAACTCGACGATGGCGGCCACCGTTGGTGCGCGTACTGGTGCGCGAGACAACCTATCGAACGTGGCCGGTGAAATCCGGACAACGCCGAGAACGACCCCGACCGGGGCCGTACGCATGTCGGGAGTGTAGGGCTCCGTACCGACAGTCCCCAACGAACCCGCAGGCCTCCGGCCAGGGCGCGGCGACTTTAGCGGGCAAAGTGCGATCCGGCGGCCGTCGACTTTCGCGGGCTAAGTGCGATCCGGCGGGCAGTGGACCTCCGGGATGCTTAGGGCCGCTAAGCGTCGCAGTTTGCCCGCTAAAGTCGCCGCGCCGGCCGCTGGCGAGAGGCCGAGGAGGGCGCCTGCCTACTTTTGCCGGTCTTTTTCCGACAGTCGATGATGTGGGCACCCGGGTTCGGTATAGGTTCCCCGGGGACCAGACTTTCAGGGCAGGGGGAAGGCAGTGGCAACGGGCACGACGGTATTCAGCAGGGTGACGGTGGTCGCGCCACGCACCCGGATCGACGTGGCTTTGCCGGCTGACGTCGCGGTGGCGGACCTGCTGCCCATGCTGTTGGAGATGGCGAAGGAGGCGACGCCCGACGGCGGCGCCCGCCACGGCGGCTGGGCGCTGGCGAAGCTGGGCGACGCGCCGCTCGACCCGAGCCGGACCCTCGCGTCCCTCGGCGTCGTCGACGGCGAACTCCTGCAGCTGCGCAAACGCAACGAGAACCCGCCGCCTCCGCTGTACGACGACGTCGTCGACGCGATCGCCGAGTCTTCCCCGGACAGCTTCCGTCCGTGGACCAAGGAGACGGCGCGCCGCTTCGGACACATCGCGGGCGGCCTGGCGCTGTTCTTCGCGGCCCTCGCTCTCTTCACCAGCGGGTCCTTCTACGGCGGCAACGCCCTCGCCGCCGCGATCGCGGGCGGCGTCGGCGCGATCGCGTGCGTCGCCGTCGGCGCGACACTGGCCAAGGCCTACAAGGCCGAGGCGACCGGCGTGCTGATCGCCGCGGCGGGCGGTCTGCCGCTGGCCTTCGTCAGCGGGTTCTACATCGTGCCTGGGCTGTCCCTGTGGGCGAACCTGCTGCTCGCGAGCGCTCTCGTGATCATCGTGGCGGCGGTCTGCATCCTCGTCATCGGGCACGGGATCACCACCTTCATCGCGGCCGCGACGACGGCGACGATCTCGGCGCTGACGTTCCTGGCCGCGACGCTCATCGACACCCCCATCGCCGGTGTCGCCGCCGGCGCGGTCGCGTTCTCGCTGGCCTGCATCTCGATCCTGCCGCGCGCGACGATCAAGCTCGCGGCCCTCCCGACGCCGCACGTTCCCGGCAGCGCCGAGGAACTCAAGGAAGACTCGGGCTTCCCGGACTACCGAGCCATCGAGCGCCGCACCGCGGTCGCCCACGAGTACATGACCGGTCTGCTGACCGGCTGCGGCGCGGCCACGGCACTGTTCGCGATCATCGCCTCGACGTCTCCGTCGATCTTCGGCCCGATCCTCGGCGTGATCGCCACGCTGGTCCTGCTCCTCCGGGCGCGGGCGTACGCGAACGGCGCGCAGGCCATCGCGCTGCTGACCACCGGAATGGTGTCGGGCGCGGGCATCCTGCTCGGCTGGATGTGGTCGGCGAGCCCGCTGAACCGCGTCCTGTTCGTGTTCGGCGCGCTGCTGCTGATCGGCGCCGGCGCGCTCGTGGTCGGCGTGATCTTCCCGAACCAGCGCTTCTCGCCGCCGCTGCGGCGGACCGTGGAGATCTTCGAGGCCGTCTTCATCGCGACGGTGCTCCCGCTGGCGCTCGGCGTCATGGATCTCTACACGACGCTGCGCCACCTCAACTTCAAGTGACGACCCGATCGGATGATGCTCTGATGGCTGTAGCGCGGAAGTCCAGGGGGACGCGCGTCCGCCACCTCGGCTTCGCCGGACGTACCGGAACGGTGCTGCTGGCGGCCGGTATCGGTGTTCTTTCACCGGCGTCGGTGGCGCTTCCCGCGTGGGCACAGCAAAGCAGCGTCGCGCCGGACGCCGGCGGCTACTACGCGACCCCGCCTCCGGTGGACAAGTCCAAGAAACCGGCGGACGAAAACAAGCCGGACAAGAACTACGAGCAGAAGACGCAGTGCGTGCAGCGCAGCAAGCTCGGCGGCGACCAGGTCGACATCAAGAACCGCCCGTGGGGCCAGGAGTACCTGCAGATCGAAAAGGTGCACCAGCTGATGCGCGGCGCCACCCAGTCGGTCGGCGGGGGCATCAAGGTCGCCGTGATCGACACCGGCGTCACCGCGCACCCGTACTTCGACGGCCGTGTCGAATCGGGGGGCGACTACGTCGCGACCCCCAACGGCGGCAAGGCCCCGGGACTCGAAGACTGCGACGGCCACGGCACCGAGGTGGCGGGGATCATCGCGGCGAACCCACCCGACGCGAGCATCGGGTTCAGGGGGGTCGCGCCGGATGCCACGATCCTGTCGATCCGTCAGTCGAGCCAGAACTACGAGGAAGCGGAGAAGAAGGCCGAGCCGCCGCCCGCGTCGAGCTCCGGTCCGCCTGCTTCGTCGAACAATCCGGGTTCACAGCTTCCGCCGTCCTCGCAGGGGAACGGCGCTGTCGGCGGCGCGGCGGACGGGACGGCGCCCGGCCAGGACAAGGGCGGCCGTCAGCAGGAGCAGGGCAAGACCGCGGGAACGCTGAAGACCCTCGCGCAGGCCGTGGTCCGGGCCGTCGACAGGGGCGCCCAGGTGATCAACATGTCGGTCGACAACTGTCGCCGGGCGGACGGGAGCATCACCCTCGGCGAGCAGCAGCTTCAGGCAGCGGTGAACTACGCCGTGGAGCGCGACGTGGTCGTCGTCGCGGCAGCGGGCAACGTCGGCGACAAATGCCCGCAGAACGATCAGCCGGACCCCAAGTCCCCCAGGATGATCGTCACTCCGCCCTGGTTCGCCGACGACGTCCTCTCGGTCGCGGCGATCGACGACACCGGCGGTGTCGCGGATTTCAGCGTCAACGGGCCGTGGGTCAGCGTCGCCGCGCCCGGCACCAAGATCATTTCGCTGGACCCGGCGGAAGGGTCGAGCAGCCTGGCCAACCTGACCATCGAGGGCAACGGGGAACCCGGCGCCATCCAGGGGACCAGCTTCGCCGCGCCGTACGTCGCCGGTGTGGCCGCACTCGTGCGCGCGAAGTTCAAAGGTCTGACCGCGCGTGAGGTGATGAACCGGATCAAGGCGACGGCGCAGCACCCGGCGGCGCCGGGCGGGCGTGACAACTTCGTCGGCTTCGGGGTCATCGACCCGATCGCGGCGCTGACGGCGATCGTGCCGTCGGAGGCGGACAAGGCCAAGCCGGTTCAGCTGCCCACGGATCTGCCGCCCCCGAACGACCGCGACTCCGCCCCGATGATCGTCGCCCTCGCCGGAACCGGCGGCGGCCTGGTGGCGCTGCTCGTCACGCTGTTCGTGGTGCATTCCGTCCGCCGCAACCGGCCGACCACCTCACCCGGCCGCAAAACCCCGTAGGACTTGCGTTTCGCGGGCTAATCGCGATCTGTCCGGGACTCGCCTCCGAGCCGCCCAGATCGCGATTAGCCCGCGAAAGTCGCTCTGCCCTTGGGGCACTTACTTGGCGGGCTTGGGCTTCTGTGCGGGTTTCGCGGGGGTGTCGTCCTCGCCGATCACGGGCGGGACGACCTGGCCCGGCTCGCCGACCACGTCGGACGGCTTCGACGCCGGCCGCGTCTTCGACTGGTGAGCCGTCTGGCCTCCCCCGCCTCCGCCCATCCCCATCATGGGCGCCATCCCCATCGGCATCATGGCCGAGCCCGTCCCGGTGGCTTGCCCCTGAACTGGAGCGGCCTGCACGGGTGCGACCTCGGGGACCAGCGCCTGCCCCTGCTCGATCAGCGGTTCCTGCGACCCGGTCTTGCGGCCGTCGGCGGGATCGGCGGCGGACGGCGACGTTGACTGTTCGTCGGACGCGGCACCGGAATCCGCTTCGCCGGCTTCCGCTTCGCCGGAGGCGGCCTTTCCCTGCTGCACCGGCGCATCCGCCGCAGCGGACTCGTCGTGGAGCTTGAACTCGTCCTGCGGGAACCGGTGAGCGATCTCGATGCTCCGCGAAGCGGCGTCAGGATCGTCGACACCGTCGCAAAGCCGCACGAAGCCCTCAAGGACATTGCGAGCTGCTTCGAAAAGCGCTTTGGCCGACTCCTGCGCCTCCTCCAGCTGAGTCCGCGCCCGCCGGACGCCGCCGACCGGCAGCATGGCGGTCTCGGAAGTCAGTTCGGCCGTATCGACCAGGACCTCGACGAGATCGGTCAGGATGCGACGGACCGACAGCACCAGCTCGTCGAGCGAGCCCGCCAGCGTGGTGAGGGCGTCTTCGACGTCGTTGCCCGCGACGTTGATGTCCGCGATGTACGCGACGAACGCATCGGCGTCCTTGCCTGACCACCCGGCGTCGAGACGGCCTAGGTCCTCCGAGAGTTCCTTCGAAACCGTCCCCGCGGTCGCTGCGGCTTTCCGGAGCCTGTCCGCCTCGGTTTTCAAGTCCTCCCAGCGCCCCGCCAGCGGGGTCAGGTAGGCCTCGACCGGATCGATCAGCCCCAGGTGGCCGGACAGCTCCGAAACGAAGTCGAGATGCGGCCTTGCCGCCTCGACCAGGTCCTCACCGCCCGCGCCGGTCGCGTTTAGCGGGCTAAACGCGACCGGGGCCACCTCGGGAGCGACAGGGCGTGCGGCCGCCATCGGGTGCGGGATGGAATCCGTCGGGTTCTCCGACTCGGCGATCATGCGGTTCAGAGCTCCACGGCGCGTTTGATGATCTGGGCTGCCTCGTCATCGTGCCCGGCGTGCCGCGCGGTCACCGTGTGCAGGGCCTCCGACGCCGACCGCAGCGCGGCAGCGCCTTCCACCAGCTGACGCCGGATGACCTCGGCCGCACGTCCGTAAGACGCACCGAGGCCCAGTTCCTCCCCCAGCGCGCCGTGGGACTCGACGGTGACGCCGTCCCCGGTCACGTCGGCGGCCGCCAGCTCGAGCTCTCCGGCGGCCGCGTCCACCCGCTTCGCGTAATCACCGACGACGACGCCGTCGATCTTCAGGCCGGCCACTGCACCCTCCACTCACCCGATACCGCTTGGGCGTTGAGACGCTCGCGCCGTCCTAAGGGTTCCCGCGATCAGTTACCCGCCGGAGCCTGCTGCGACTGCGGCGTGACCGAACCGGCCCGGTCGTCGATCGGCACGGTGTCGAACGCGCGAAGCACGTCCTGCGTGTTCAGTGAAGCACCGGTCGGCAGGATCCGGACGATCGACTCGGGTGCGGGCACCCGCTTGTTGAGCCCGATCGAGTCGGCCGTGACCGCGTCGGGGACGCCGTACCGGATCCCGCGATCGGAGATCAGCTGGATCGGTCCCTTGTCGAAGGTCTCCCTGCCCGTCGCCGACTGGACGACGGCCGCGAAACCGGGCTCCATGAAGAAACTGTTGATCGGCGCGCCGACCGGACCGGGGGTGCCGATCTTGACACCGGGCGCCGAACCGTCGGCGTTCCTGCCCTTCGGCAGCTTGTCGTCGACGAACACCGCGGTGTGCCCGTCCCTGCTGGCGCCTTCACCGGTGATGGACCAGCTCAGGCAGGAAACCCGCGAACCCTGGGTCGCGTTGAGCACCGTCGGCACGGCCTGGGGGTACGCGTCGAGCTCGACGAAGCCCTGCTGCCCCGCGGTCACCCGCGTGATGGTGCGGATCTTGCCCTGCGCCACGGACATCACCGAGGTGCTGCCGTCGTTCTTCCCGGTCTGGACGATGTCGGCGACCGCCGGGGAAACGGGCTGGATCCCTTCCTTCAGGATGATGTGGAAGTCCTTCCGCCCCTCGGCCTGCTCGGTGGAGAAGACGTCGCCGACCTTCAGGCCCTCGATCTGGAAGTTGGGGTTCTCCCCCTTGCCCTCGACGTCCGGCAGCTTCAGCTCCGGCACCTCGGGAATCGCGTCCAGCAGGCCCTGCGAAATCCCGCGAGGCTGATCGGGCAGCTTCAACGCGGAAAGGACCGCGCTCGCGTCAGGCTTGATCTCCGCCTTGACGGCGTTCGCGTTCGGGAGGTTGGGATTCGCCGCCAGCCGGTAGATCAGATAGGTCCTGCCGTTGGCCCCCTTGGCCAGCAGGGCCTCGTTCTGGCCGAGCTCACGGTTTCCGAGTTGCTTCACACCGGCGTAGACGGTCGTTTCCGTCTTCGTCAGATCGGGCTTCGGCACCGACGGGTCGTACATGACCTCGTCGCACACACCCCAGTCCGCGCTGACACGCTGGCCTTCCGTCGGCATCAGCTGCGGGCCGTTGGGAATGCCCATGAGCTGGCCGCGGGGAATGTTCTTCAGCTGTTCGTCCGAAACGACTGTGGGGTTCTTCACTTCGGAGGCCTGCGTGGGCCCGGAAGGCTTGGTTCCCGCCTGCTGCGCCCCCTGCTTCGACTGCGCGATGATCAGCAGCCGCGCGGAGGCGAGGTTGAAGGTCGGGATCAGTTTCTTCGGGTTCCCGGCCACGACGTAGACCGTCCCGGACTGTTCCCCGATGACGATGTTGCCCGCCTCCGGAACGGAGGGCTTCGGGCTCAGCAGTCCCCAGATCACGAAGACCAGGACGCCCAGCGCGGCCAGCACGACACCCACGATGGTGGCCCGCGTGTGCGTGCGCATCGGGTCGTGGAGCATGACTGCGTCGCGACGGACCAGCGCCGATTGCATTCGGCGCAGAACGAACTGATAAGCCTGAACTTGAGACTTAGTAGTCGGTGTTGATGGCATTCTCGACCTACAGTCCTCCCCGTCGCGGTACGGTTCCGCAGGATAGCCGTACGGGGACCGTCTGGTGTGGGGTTTCTACCAACTCCAGCTAGTGTCAAGTTCCTCGGGACCGGCTTTCCGGGTACGCAGCACGCACGAGGGGAAGAGAAAGCGCGGATGTCCGTCACCACTCCTCCACGTCCGCCCGGCCCTCCGGGGTCGCAACCTCCGGGCCGTCCTCCGGGACCGCCGCCAAGGCCAGGCAGACCAGGTGGTCCGGGTGGCCCGGCAGGGGGCCCGGGAGGCCCCGGTGTTCCTCGTGGCCCCGGCGGACCCGGTGGCCCTGGCGGACCGCAGGGCCCTGGTGGCCAGGGAGGGCCTGGGGGTCCCGGTGGGCCGGGAGGCCCCGGTGGGCCAGGTGGCCCTGGCGGTCCTCCGTCCGGTGGCCCTGGCCCGCAGTCCGGTCCTCCGCCCGCTCCCGTGACCCGGATCGCGGCGCCCTCGCGGCGCCGGACCGGTGGGATCAACCTCGGTCCGCTGCCCGTGGCGAATCTGGTCGTGCTCGAACTCGGGCTCGCGATCGGCCTCGTCCTGCTCGCGATCGAAATGAAGCTGAAGTACGTCGCGATCGGCGTGCTCGGGGTCGCGATCATCATCGCGTTCCTGCGCTGGGGCGGCCGCTGGTTCACCCAATGGGCTGGACTCACCCTGCGGTACATGTTCCGTTCGCACGATCGGGTGGCGAACCCGCTTCCGCCGAGCAGCATCGAGACGCTCGCCGCCGAAGAGGACGCCGTCACCGGCCCCGACGACGCCCGGGTGAACCTGCTGCGCCTCGCCGTCCCCGACCTCGTCGTCGCGCACGGTGTGGACCACGAACGCCAGCAGGTCGGTCTCGCTTGGAACGACGGGACGTGGACCGCGGTCCTGCTCGTCGAACCCGCGCCAGCGCTGATCACCCAGGCAGGTGGCGCGCCGAGCCTGCCGCTGTCCGCGCTCGCGCCGTGTCTCGAAGACCGCGGTGTGGTCCTCGACTCGATCCAGATGATCTGGCACTGCTACCCGGGTAGCGCGGCGCTTCCGTCGGACTCGCCGGCGCTCAGCTCCTACATGGAGGTGCTCGGCCCGCTGCCCGCGGCGGCGCGGCGCACAACGTGGGTCGCCATCCGGCTCGACCCGCGCCGGTGCCCGGCCGCCATCCGCGAACGCGGCGGCGGCGTCGTCGGTGCGCATCGCGCGCTGATCGGCGCGCTGTCCCGAGTGCGCAACGCCCTGGAGTCGCAGGGTGTGCCGACCCGGCCGCTCGATCCGGACGAGCTGCTGCGCTCCAGCATTTCGGCCGCGGAACTGACCGCGGTCGCCGGTTCGCCCGCGAAGGTCGGCCTGCAGGAACGCTGGACCGGCGTCACCGCGGCGGGCATCGGGCACGCGAGCTACGCGATCACCAGCTGGCCGAAGGGCAAGATCAGCGGCAGCCTGAACGCGCTGACCAGTGTCCGCGCGCTTTCGGCGACCGTGGCGATGTCGATCTCGCCGTCCGCGGACGAAGGCAAGATCGGCCTGCGGGGCATCGTGCGCCTGAGCGCGCGGAATCCGCGTGAACTGGACGCGGCCGACCAGCGGCTGCAGGGCGTCTCGGAGCGGCTGGGTGTGGCGCTGACTCCGTTGCGCGGCCTGCAGATCTCCGGGTTCTCCGCGACTTTGCCGATCGGAGGCACGGCATGAGCACCCGTATGCGTGACGCCGGGCAGAACGCCGGTGTCGCCCCGGAATTCACCGTCGACCCGGCGATGCTCGACGCGATCAGCCCGTCCGGCGACCGGGGCGGGATCGTCCTCGGCTCCGGGCTCAAGGGCGAGCCGCTGACGATCTCCGCGCTGCGCTCGACGCCGACCCGGATCGTGCTCGTCGGCGGCCTGTACCTGGCCCGCCAGGTGGCGCTGCGGGCGATGGCGGTCGGGGCGTGGGTCGTCGTGGCGACCGGTCGTCCGGCCGCGTGGCAGGTTCTTCCGCAGGCGGCGGGAAATCAGCCCAACGGCAGGCCTTCGCCGCTGGTGCAGATCCGGCGGCTGTCGCCGGTGGATCTCCCGCGCCCGTCCGAAGACGCGCCGCTGCTGGTGGTGACCGACGGCGGTCCGACGCCGCAGGACCTGTTCCCGCCGCGGTCTCCGTGGCAGACAACGGTCTACGTGCTGCCGTACCTGCACCCGCAGGCCGGGGCGACCGCGAACGCGGCCGACCTGGTGCTGATGCAGCGGCTCCCGCCGGGTCAGGCCGAACTGGCCGCGCGGATCTGGCGGCTCCCGCCGCAGATGATGAAGCAGCTCACGACGTTGAAGGACGACCAGGTCGTCGCGCTGGGCCGCAACCTCTGGCGTCCCCTTCGCCTGGTCACCACCGCGAAAGAACAGCAACTCCTGGGCCCAGTCCGGCGCGGCGACTAACCCAGACGCAGCGACTTTCGCGGGCTAATCGCGCTCCGCGGGGGCATTGTCCACATCGGACAGTGCCCCCGTTTTGCGTTCCGGCCGCGTCACGATTAGCCCGCGAAAGTCGACCTGGGGCGCGAGATTGGCTGTCAAGGGGCAATCGCGCTGGCTGTGGATAAGCGGGGGCTTGTGGATAAACTGCCCTCGGAAACCAGTGATGGGCATGGGTTGTCGGTCTTGCAGATCATCGTGTTCGCATGACCAAGCCATTTGATTCATCTCATCTCCCCGACATCTTCCGCGGCTCCGAGGCGCGCAAAGCGGGGCTCATCACGGCGAGCCGTCTGCGCGGTCCCAGCGTCCGGAGGCTGTTCCAGGACGTCTACACGCGCGCAGACGTCGAGGTCACACACGAATTGCGTTGCCGGGGCGCAGCGTTGCTGGCGCCTCCGGAAGCCGTGCTGACCGGACGATCGGCCGCGACCGTTCATGGTGTCGCACTGGCCAACCCCGGCGATCCGGTCGAGATGGTGGTACCCGAAAAACACCGCTTCGGCCCGATAGACGGCATCAAGATTCGGCGTACCGAGGTCAAGCCCGAAGAATCGAAGCCGTGGCACGGTATTCGTATCGCGCGTAGGAGCCGGATCGCACTGGATCTACTGCTCCGGCTTTCTCCGCGCAAATCCGGGTGGGTCCGACGGCTCCGCATCGGCGTCCCGGATCTGGACCAGTTCATGAGGGCTACGAAACTGACCGATCTGCATCTCAACGGGGAGTTCTACGGGCGCCGCAATCGGGGAATCCGCTTGGCCAGACATGCTTTGCGGCTGTCCGACCCTCGTGCGGAGTCACCCCCGGAATCGGAGGTCCGCATCGTGCTGGCCGCCGCGGGCATCACGGCGACACCTCAACTCGAGGTCTTCTCCCGAACCGGTCATTTCATCGCTCGCCTCGACCTCGGGGACGAGAAGTTCCGAGTCGCCATCGAGTACGACGGCCGATGGCACAACACACCGAAACAACAGGCGTACGACCGCAAACGCCGAAGACGGGCAGGAGCCGAAGGTTGGCGCTTCGTCATCGTCACCGCGGAAGACCTCGCGAACGACCTCAGAGACGTCGTCGAGGCCGTCTGGCGCGCCCGACGTGGCGCGTTTAGCCCGCTAACTGTGCCGCGGCCGGGTCAGGAGGAAGTGCGCATGGCGCGCGTTTGATCGGCACGGGAGGCGAGTTCGCTATCCGGCGGGTAGTCGACGGCCATCAGCGTCAGACCGTGTGCGGGAGCAACTGCGCTGTCGCGCGTGCGGCTCTCCAAGACGTCGCCGGGCCAATCCAGCGGACGACGACCGTCGCCGACCAGAAGCAGTGCCCCGACCAGGCTGCGCACCATCGAATGGCAGAACGCGTCGGCGGAGACGTCGACCTCGACCGCGTGCGGTCCGGTCCGCCGCCAGACAAGCCGCTGCAGCTCTCGAATAGTCGTCCCACCTTCGCGCTGCTTACAGAAAGCCGCGAAGTCTTGGAGCCCCATCAGAGACGCCGAAGCCTCGTTCATCGCGTCGATCGAGAGCGACCGTCCCCAGGCGAGCGTGTCGTGACGCCGTAAGGGATCCACGCCCCAAGGCGCATCCGAGACGCGGTAGAGGTAGTGCCTCCGCACGGCGGAAAACCGTGCGTCGAACCCGGGCGCGGCAACTCGGGCGCCCAGCACCCGCACGTCACCCGGCAGGTACCGGTTCCAGCGGTGCCGCATCCGCCCCAGGTCAGGAATGCCCTGCTCGTCCAGTTCCAGACGACCGGATCGCGTTTTGCCCGCTAAAGGCGACACGTCGACGTGGACCACCTGGCCGGCCGCGTGCACACCGGCATCGGTGCGGCCGGCGACGACGACGGACTTCGGGACCGAGGCTCCTGGAGGCTGTTTCGCGAGTGCCTCTTCGAGGACTCCCTGGACCGTCCGCCGCCCGGGCTGCCGGGCCCAGCCGGAGAAGTCGGTGCCGTCGTAGGAAACATCCAGACGCAGACGAACGAGCCCGCCCTCCGCAGTGGGAGTGGCGGGCTCGTCCGGGGTGTTCGGTGCCGTCAGGACGTCAGTCCTTCTTGCTGTCCGCGTCCGCGGCGGGGGCCTCAGCGGCCTCGTCGGCGGCGGGAGCCTCGGTGGCCTCCGGAGCCTCGGTGGCGGCCTTGTCGGCAGCCTCAGGGGCGTCGGTGGTCTCCTCGGCGGCCGGGGCGGCAGCCTTCGGCTCGTCCTTGGCGAACTTCGTCTTGCGCGCGGCCTCGGCCTCGGCGGTGACGGTCTTCTCGGCCACCAGCTCGATGACCGCCATGGGGGCGTTGTCGCCCTTGCGCGCCATCGTCTTGGTGATCCGGGTGTAGCCACCCGGACGCTCCGCGAAGAACGGGCCGATCTCGGCGATCAGCTTGTGCACGACATCCTTGTCGCGCACGATGCGCTGGATCTGACGACGGTTGTGCAGGTCGCCCCGCTTCGCCTTCGTGATCAGCTTCTCGGCCAGCGGGCGCACCCGCCGGGCCTTCGCCTCGGTCGTCGTGATCTTGCCGTGCTCGAACAGCTGGGTGGCCAGGTTGGCCAGGATCAGCCGTTCGTGCGCGGGCGACCCGCCGAGACGGGGTCCCTTTGTGGGGGTGGGCATCGGTTCTCCTCGTTCAGCTCACAGCTGGAGGCCGGGGCTCCCCCACCCCTACCGGTGAGGGAGCCGAAGCTGGCCTTACAGCTGCTCCGTCTCTGCGTAGTCCTGGCCATCGTCGTGGCCGTTGTCCGAAATTCCGTCCGTGATGCTGTCGACGCCCTCGGACCAGCCTTCACCGTCGTAGCTGGCCGCAGCCGCGGTCGGGTCGAACCCGGGCGGGCTGTCCTTCAGCGCGAGGCCGAGACCGACGAGCTTGAGCTTGACCTCGTCGATCGACTTCGCACCGAAGTTGCGGATGTCCAGCAGGTCGGCCTCGCTGCGCGAGACCAGTTCGCCGACGGTGTGGATGCCCTCGCGCTTGAGGCAGTTGTACGACCGGACGGTGAGGTCCAGGTCCTCGATCGGCATCGCGTAGGCGGCGATGGTGTCCGCCTCCTGCGGCGACGGGCCGATCTCGATGCCTTCGGCGTCGACGTTCAGCTCGCGCGCGAGACCGAACAGTTCCACCAGCGTCTTACCGGCCGACGCGACAGCGTCCCGCGGCGTGATCGACGGCTTCGTCTCCACGTCCAGGATCAGCTTGTCGAAGTCGGTGCGCTGCTCGACACGGGTGGCCTCGACCTTGTAGGTCACCTTCAGCACCGGGGAGTAGATGGAGTCGACCGGGATCCGGCCGATCTCCGCGCCCGCCTGCTTGTTCTGCAGGGCCGGAACGTAACCGCGGCCGCGCTCGACGACGAGCTCGATCTCGAGCTTGCCCTTGCCGTTCAGCGACGCGATGTGCAGATCCGGGTTGTGCACGGTGACACCGGCCGGGGGCACGATGTCGGCAGCGGTGACCTCACCGGGGCCCTGCTTGCGCAGGTACATGGTGACCGGCTCGTCCTCTTCCGAGGAGACCACGAGCTCCTTGAGGTTCAGGATGATGTCGGTGACGTCTTCCTTCACCCCGGGAACGGTGGTGAACTCGTGCAGCACGCCGTCGATGCGGATGCTCGTCACGGCCGCGCCCGGAATGGACGACAGCAGCGTACGACGCAGCGAGTTGCCGAGCGTGTAGCCGAAGCCGGGCTCCAGCGGTTCGATGGTGAACCGGGAGCGGGTCTCGTTGACCGTCTCTTCGCCGAGAGCCGGTCGCTGGGAAATCAGCATCTTTCCTATTTCCTTTCCAAACGGCGCCCGCCATATGACACCGAAAGGGATGGCGACGCGGCGGCGCATTCCGAGCGCCGCCGCGCGAACCCATACCGGGCCGGAGGATCTCCGGCCCGGTGATGGATCACTTCGAGTAGAGCTCGACGATCAGCTGTTCCTGAACCGGAACGTCGATCTGAGCGCGCTCCGGGAGCTGGTGGACCAGCACACGGAGATTGGACGGAACAACCTGGAGCCACGCGGGAACGGGACGTTCTCCGAACGACTCCTTGGCAGCGACGAAGGGCAGCATCGCGAACGACTTCGGCCGCACGTCGATGATGTCCCACTTGCTGACCTGGAACGAGGGCACGTTGACCTTGATGCCGTTGACCACGAAGTGACCGTGGCTCACCAGCTGACGCGCCTGACGGCGGGTGCGGGCGATACCGGCGCGGTAGATCACGTTGTCCAGACGGGACTCGAGGATCTGCAGCAGGTTCTCACCGGTCTTACCCGGACGCCGGACGGCTTCCTTGTAGTACCGGACGAACTGACGCTCGAGAACGCCGTAGGTGTAACGAGCCTTCTGCTTCTCCTGCGACTGCAGGAGGTACTCGGACTCCTTGATGCGCCCGCGGCCGTGCTGGCCCGGCGGGTAGGGGCGACGCTCGAAAGCCTGGTCGCCGCCAATGAGGTCAACCTTGAGGCGACGCGAAATACGCGTCGCGGGGCCGGTGTAACGAGCCATTTCTTCTTACTCCTCCCCGTTCCTCAGACCCGGCGCCGCTTGGGCGGGCGGCAGCCGTTGTGAGGCTGCGGGGTCACGTCCTGGATGGTGCCGACCTCGAGGCCGGCCGCCTGCAGCGAGCGGATCGCCGTCTCGCGGCCCGAACCCGGGCCCTTCACGAAAACGTCGACCTTCTTCATGCCGTGTTCGGCAGCCTTGCGGGCGGCGTTCTCGGCGGCCATCTGCGCGGCGAACGGGGTGGACTTACGCGAGCCCTTGAAGCCCACGTGACCACTCGACGCCCACGCGATCACGGCACCGGTGGGGTCCGTGATCGAGACGATGGTGTTGTTGAAGGTGCTCTTGATGTGCGCGTGGCCATGCGCGACATTCTTCTTTTCCTTGCGGCGGACCTTCTTGGCCCCCGCCGCAGTACGAGACTTCGGTGGCATGTTCTGAGGGTTCTCCTGTTAGCGCGCGTTCTCTTGGTGAGCGGCGACCGCTTCGGCCTGGCCGCGACGGATGATCGATCCGGCGTCGGTGTACAGGTTGCGGAGCGCCATCGGGCGGGCGTAGAGCGCCTTGGGCGAGACACAAGCCGAGCCGCGACGGCGGACGCCGCCCATCTGCACGACCTTCTTGCCCTGGACGCTCACTTCTTGCCAGCCTTCTTCTTGCCGGCGACCGTCTTCTTCGGACCCTTGCGGGTGCGGGCGTTGGTCTTGGTGCGCTGACCACGGACGGGCAGTCCGCGACGCCAGCGAAGGCCCTCGTAGCACCCGATCTCGATCTTCCGACGGATGTCGGCGTTCACCTCACGGCGAAGGTCACCCTCGACCTTGAAGTTCTCTTCGATGTAGACCCGCAGCTTGGCGAGGTCGTCATCGCTCAGATCCTTGACGCGAGTGTCCGCGTTGAGCTCGGCAGCCGCGACGAGCTGCTTCGAGCGGGTACGGCCGATGCCGTAGATGTAAGTCAGCGCGATCTCCAACCGCTTTTCGCGGGGGAGGTCTACGCCAGCGAGTCGTGCCATTGGCGTTGATGCTCCTTCATAGAATTCGTCTTCAGGTCTGCTCCCCGTCCGGTCCCGGGACCGACTCGCCTGTCGTGCCCTTGGCTTGCGCTTCGGGTGTCCCGGCCCCGGCCTGAAGTCCGGGGGTGAACCGGGCCGTTCGCACGGCCCGGCAGGTGCGGGGAGATTGTGTAGCCGTCAATCCACTCTGAACGAGTGCGAGTGATCAGCCCTGCCGCTGCTTGTGCCGCAGGTTTTCGCAGATCACCATGATCCGGCCGTGACGGCGGATCACCTTGCACTTGTCGCAGATCTTCTTGACGCTCGGCTGGACCTTCACGTCTCCTGCTCTCCTGCTTGTGCTAACTCGTCGTGATCACTTGTAGCGGTAGACGATGCGACCACGAGACAAGTCGTAGGGCGAGAGCTCCACGACAACCCTGTCCTCGGGCAGGATGCGGATGTAGTGCTGCCGCATCTTGCCGCTGATGTGTGCAAGGACCTTGTGGCCGTTCTCCAACTCGACGCGGAACATCGCGTTGGGGAGCGGCTCGACTACGCGGCCTTCGACCTCGATGGCCCCGTCTTTCTTGCCCATGTCCTCCGCATTTCCTGTCGCTACGCTGTGTTATCAGTCAGAGCTTGAGTGCTTGGCTGGGTGGTGCTTCGGCACACTCCTCCCCGGGTCCAATGTCCGTTCGCGAGAATTCACGAGCGCGCAGGATCCGGGCGCGATGAGTACACCGACTTGACAGTGTACGCAACCCGTGTCGTGAGCCCCAAACGGGGGGTAACCGTGTTAGGTGACCCGTGAGCCCACCGGTGGCGACCTCAACCATCGTACGCCTCCGCCGACCTGCGTTTAGCGGGCAAATCGCGCTCCGGCAGGCCTGTGACCTGGCGCGCTCGGCGGGGAGGTGCACCCGATGGGGCCAACGCCCGGGCGCCTCATCGGCGGGGCTCAGCACTGCGCCGACCAGCGGGCGGACTTGCGTTTAGCGGGCTAATCGCGATCCGGGGGCCACTTGCGTTTAGCGGGCTAAACGCGATCCGGGGCCAGGGGGATCAGGCGTCTTCGGGGGCTGTCAGCACCCACGGGCCGTCATCGGTGATGGCGACGGTGTGTTCCCAGTGCGAGGCCCGCGAGCCGTCCGCGGTCACGACGGTCCAGCCGTCCTCGAGTTCGACGGTCTCACCGCCGCCACCGGTCAGCATGGGCTCGATCGCGAGCGCCATCCCGGTCTTGAGCCGCGGGCCCTTGCCCGGCTTGCCCAGGTTCGGCAGGAAGGGGTCCATGTGCATCTGGCGCCCGATCCCGTGACCGCCGTATTCGACGATCATCCCGTACTCGACGCCGTCGTCCCGGCCCGCCTTCTCGGCTGCTGTCTGCACGGCGTACGAGATGTCCGTGAGCCGGCCACCTGCCGCCACCGCGGCGATCCCCGCCCACATCGCGGCCTCGGTGGCCGCCGAAAGCGCCAGATCCGCCTTCGACACCTCACCGATCGCGAGGGTGACCGCGGAGTCGCCGTGCCAGCCGTCGAGGATCGCGCCACAGTCGACGGAGATGATGTCGCCGTCGTTCAGGACCTGCGTCTTCGAGGGGATGCCGTGGACGATCTGCTCGTTCACCGAGGCGCAGATCGACGCCGGGAAGCCGTGGTAGCCCTTGAACGAGGGCACCGCACCGGCGTCGCGGATCGTCTGCTCGGCGAGTTCGTCGAGATCAGCCGTGGTCGCCCCCGGCTTGGCGATCTCGCGCACCGCGGTGAGGGTGCGCCAGACGACCAGGCCGGCGGCCCGCATCGCCTGGATCTCACCAGGGGTCTTGATTTCGATCATGCGCCCACGGCGAAGCCGTTGCAGTACACGCAGTCCTCCGAGGTTCACGTGCGGTCGCGCAGCGCTTCCAGCACGCGGGCGGAGATCTCGTCGACCGAGCCGACGCCGTCGACCGTGACGAGGATTTCCGCGTAGTACTCGAGCAGCGGAGCCGTCTCGGACACGTAGATCTGCTGACGGCGGCGAATGACCTCTTCGGTGTCGTCCGAGCGGCCGCGGGACAGCAGCCGCTCGACGACGACGTCTTCGGAGACCTGGAGCTGGATGACCGCGTTCAGCTCGGTGTCGACCTCGCCGAGGATCTCGCCGAGAACGTCCGCCTGCTTCGTGTTCCGGGGGAACCCGTCCAGCAGGAAGCCGACCTTGGCGTCGGGCTCGGCGAGGCGCTCCCGGACCATCTCGTTCGTGACCGAGTCGGGCACGAGTTCGCCGGAATCCAGGTAGCGCTTGGCCTCCTGACCCAGCGGCGTCTGCTCGCCCACGTGGGCGCGGAACAGATCGCCGGTCGAGATGTGCGGGATCCGGAGCTTCTCCGACAGTGCTACCGCCTGAGTACCTTTGCCCGCGCCAGGAGGGCCAACGAGAACCAGGCGCGTCACTTCAAGAACCCTTCGTAGTTACGTTGCATCAGCTGGCTTTCGATCTGCTTCACGGTGTCGAGACCGACACCGACCATGATCAGCACAGCCGTGCCACCGAACGGGAAGTTCTGGTTGTTCCCGCTACCGGTAACGGACAAGAAGAAGTTCGGAAGGATCGCGATGATGCCCAGGTACAGCGAGCCCGGCAGGGTGATCCGGCCGAGGACGTAGCTGAGGTATTCCGCGGTGGGACGCCCCGGGCGGATACCCGGGATGAAGCCACCGAACTTCTTCATTTCTTCCGCACGCTCGTCCACGTTGAACGTGATCGTGATGTAGAAGTACGTGAAGAAGATGATCAACGCGAAGTACAGCAGGACGTGCGCCCAGCTGGACTGGTTGACGATGTAGTTCTGGATGAAGACCTGCCAGCCGGAGTTGCTGTTGGCGTCGCCGACGAGGCGGGCGATCAGGTCCGGCAGGTAGAGCAGCGACGAGGCGAAGATGACCGGGATGACACCGGCCTGGTTCACCTTGATCGGCAGGTAGGTCGAGGTCCCGCCGTACATACGGCGGCCGATCATGCGCTTGGCGTACTGCACCGGGATCCGGCGCTGGCCCTGCTCGACGAAGATGACGCTGGCGATGATCACCAGGCCGAACACGCAGATCAAGGTGAAGACCACCGGGCCGGCGCTGCTGAGGATGTTGCCACCCTCGATCGGGATCCGGGCCGCGATGTTCAGGAAGATCAGGACGGACATGCCGTTGCCGACGCCGCGCTCGGTGATCAGCTCACCCAGCCACATCATGACGGCGGTACCGGCGGTCATCGTGACGACGATGATGGCCAGCGTGTAGACGCTGTTGTCCGGGATGATCGCGGTCTCGCACTGCGGGAAGAGCTGCTTGCGGTCGGCGAGCGCCACCACGCCGGTGGCCTGCAGGATCGCGAGCGCGATCGTCAGGTACCGGGTGTACTGGGTCAGCTTGCCCTGGCCGGCCTGGCCTTCCTTCTTCAGCTCCTCGAACCGCGGGATGACCACGGTGAGAAGCTGCACGATGATGCTCGCCGTGATGTACGGCATGATGCCGGTCGAGAACAGCGAGAGCTGCAGTAGCGCACCGCCGCTGAACAGGTTCAGCAGCTGATAGACGCCCTCCTGCGACCCGGTTTCCGTACATTGCTGGACGGCGGAGTACGAGATGCCCGGGGCCGGGATGGTGGCACCGATTCGGTAGACCGCGACGATGGCTAGCGTGAACAGGATCTTCTTACGTAGATCCGGCGTCGCGAGAGCCGAGCGGAAGGCGCTGAGCACGCGGGGGACCTCCTCGGCGTCGTCGGCTGTCTTACCGACGATCGGCTTGGCCGACCTGGGGCCGGCGGGAACACACAGCTTTCTGGCACAAGCCAGGAACGCTTCGGGGCACACTCGTCCCGAAGCGTGTCGCCGACTCTAACAGCTTCACAGGGCGTGTCCGCAGTGCGTGTGGGTTTTCCGAACGAAGGTTGGTCCGCAGGGTTGATCGACTTCCGCATCTTGCTCCGGAACCTTGACAGAACGCCCTGTCGTACCTTGCTTTCCGGGCCCATCAGATCGCGATTAGGGGCCTAAACGCACCGTGATCAGGGAGCGGGTTCAGGAGCTCGAAGCGGCGAGGGCGCCCGCCATACCGAGCAGCACGACTCCGGTGCCGCGATCGACGTTGCGAGTGGCCCGGCGGGACAGCCGGAGCGACTTCACGAGCGTGCCGACGCCGATGTAGGTCGCGCCCGCGACGAATTCGGCGAGCAGGTAGACGGCGCCGAGGATCGCGATCTGGGTGGAAAAGGAGCCGTGAGCTGCGTCGATGAACTGGGGCACGAACGCGGTGAAGATGAGGATCGCCTTCGGGTTCGTGATCGCGACGACGAATTCCTTCCTCGCGATCCGCAGGGCCGGTACGGATTCAGTGCCCCGAGGCTCCTGGAGCAGCGCGGTCCGGTCGCCGCGGAACGTCGACCACAACAGCCGTCCGCCGATCCAAAGCAGGTAGGCGACACCTGCCCATTTGATCACCGTGAGTGCAAGTTCAGAGGCGGCGAGGAGCTGTCCGAGTCCTGCGGCGACGGCCGTGATCAACACGGTGAACGCGGCCAATCGGCCTAACAGCCCGGCGAGCCCTTTCCATGTCCCTTGGGTCATGCCGTGGTGCAGGCCGAGCAGATTGTTCGCCCCTGGCGTAAAAGCCACGAGCACCGCCGCCCCGAAAAAGACCATCACCCAAGTCATCGGCCACCTCCTCCCCCACCGTATCGGCCGAGGCGAGCGCGTTTAGCGGGCTAATCGCGCTCTTTCGGGCCGGGATCCGGCGGTGGGGCGAAGGCCGAGTAGTCCGGCGGCGGCTCGGGCTGCGGCTCCGGCGGGAGCACCGTGATGGAGATGCCGTGTTTCGGCGTGGGCATATCCGCGAGACCCGGATCCTCGGCCAGCGAGAGCTCGGGCTCCTCGACGCGGTGACTCATGACCGCCGCGCCTGCCGCGGCGACGACAGCGGCGAAAAGAGCCCAGATACCCGCGTCGAACGTCAGCGTACCGTCGGTGGGTTCACCCAGTTGGTGTCCGAAGCCCTGCATGGCGGCGGTGACGACCACCCCGGTGAGGAACACCGCCGCGCAGGTGCTGAGCCATCGGTCCAGGCTGCCCGGCCGTCGCAGCCGGGCGGCGCGAGCGCTGACGATCGCGGCCGCCAGGAGGATCGCCGCGGCGATCAGCAAGGGAGCACCGACAGGCGACGCTGCCGTGACGAGGGAGGGACCACCGTCCTGGATGATCTTCGTTTCCCACGCGCCCTGGACGACCACGATCACGATCTTGTCGGCGCGATCGAAGCCGAGCCGATGCTCCGTGGTGAAGAACGGGAAGAAACAGCCCACGAGGGTCATGACCAGTGCGAGGGTGGCCAGCCCCGCGGCGACGAGCCTGCGGGGCTCGGGCTTGCCGGTTCGAGCGGGCTCTGCCACCGGATCCAGGGGACCCGCCACCGAGACGACCGTCGGCGGCGCGTCCGTCTGCTGCTGGAAGGGCCGCGGATCCTGCCCAGGAGGTGTGTCCACCTCGCGATCCTTCCAGCTCGCTCCCCCGCCCGCCACGCTCGCGACCCAGGTCCGACCTGCGTTTAGCCCCCTAATCGCGATCTGGGCACGGGGAGCCCAGGCGGCCTCCGGATCGCGATTAGGGGGCTAAACGCACGTCGGCCGACCGAGTGAGCGCAAGCGAAAGGCCCGCCGGGCGGAGCCGGGCGGGCCTTTCGGTGAAGCGAGCGAAGAAAGCTCAGAGCGTGGTGGCGGAGCCACCGGCGGCGGAGAGCTTCTCCTTGGCGGAGCCGGAGAAAGCATCGGCGGTGACGTCCAGCTTGACGCCGTTCACGTCACCGTTGCCGAGCACCTTCACGAGCTTGTTCTTGCGAACAAGACCCTTCGCGACGAGCTCCTCGTTGCCGACCTTGCCACCGTCCGGGAAAACGCGGGCGATGTCGCCCAGGTTCACCGGCTGGTACTCGGTGCGGAAGCGGTTCTTGAAGCCGCGAAGCTTCGGGAGCCGCATGTGGATGGGCATCTGCCCACCCTCGAAACCGGCGGGCACGTTCTTCCGGGCCTTGGTGCCCTTGGTACCGCGACCGGCGGTCTTGCCCTTCGAGCCCTCACCACGGCCGACGCGCATCTTCTCGCGCTTCGCGCCCGGAGCCGGACGAAGGTGGTGGATCTTGATGGCAGTCATGCCTTGACCTCCTCGACCTCCACCAGGTGGCGGACCGTGTGGATGAGGCCGCGAACCTGGGGGGTGTCTTCACGCACGACACTCTGCCGGATCTTGCGCAGCCCGAGGGTGCGCAGCGATTCGCGGTGGTTGTGCTTCGTGCCGATCTTGCTCTTGACCTGGGTCACCTTGAGCTGAGTCATGTCAGACCCCCTGGCCCGCACGCTGACGCAGCATCCGAGCGGGAGCGACGTCCTCGAGCGGGAGACCGCGGCGGGCCGCGACCTCTTCGGGACGCTGCAGACCCTTCAGGGCCGCCACGGTCGCGTGCACGATGTTGATCGCGTTGTCGGAGCCGAGAGACTTCGACAGCACGTCGTGGACACCCGCGCACTCCAGCACCGCGCGGACCGGACCACCGGCGATGACACCGGTACCGGCGGAAGCCGGACGCAGCAGCACGACACCGGCGGCTTCCTCACCCTGGATCGGGTGGGGAATGGTGCCACCGACGCGGGGAACGCGGAAGAAGTTCTTCTTCGCTTCCTCGACGCCCTTGGCGATGGCCGCGGGAACTTCCTTGGCCTTGCCGTAGCCGACGCCGACCTGACCGTCGCCGTCACCGACGACCACCAGGGCGGTGAAGCTGAAGCGACGACCACCCTTGACGACCTTGGCGACGCGGTTGATCGTCACGACCTTCTCGAGGTGCGGGGTCTTGTCCTGGCCGGCCCCGCCACGACCGCTGTCGCGACGATCCCGGCCGCCACCGCGGCGTTCATTGCGGTCGTTGCCGCCCTGCCCGCCGGGTCCGCCCTGGCCGCCGCCGAATTGCCGTGTACGTCCCGGCATCAGGCTTTCCTTCCATTCACGAGCATCTGCATCAGAATTCCAACCCCGCTTCACGCGCGGCGTCGGCGAGCGCGGCGATGCGGCCGTGGTAGGCGTTGCCGCCACGGTCGAACACCACGGTCGAGACACCGGCGTTCTTGGCGCGGGCGGCGACGAGTTCCCCGACCTTGGCGGCCTTGGCCTTCTTGTCGCCGTCCAGGGCGCGGACGTCCGCCTCGAGGGTGGACGCCGACGCCAGGGTCTTGCCGGCGAGGTCGTCGATCAGCTGCACGGCGATGTGCCGCGACGAACGCTTGACGACCAGGCGCGGACGCTGGTCCGTGCCGTTGATCTTCTTGCGAAGGCGGAAGTGCCGACGGGCCTTCGCGACGCGGCGGCGGGTCGAAATGTCCTTGCCGACCGGCTTGCGCTTCGTAGTCGTGTCGCTCATGATCACTTACCCGTCTTTCCGACCTTGCGGCGGATCTTCTCACCCTCGTAGCGCAGGCCCTTGCCCTTGTACGGGTCCGGGCGGCGCAGCTTGCGGATGACCGCGGCGATCTGGCCGACCTTCTGCTTGTCGATGCCCGAAACCGAGAACCGGGTGGGGGTCTCGACCTTGAAGGTGATGCCTTCGGGGGCCTCGATCTTCACCGGGTGGCTGTAGCCGAGGGCGAACTCGAGGTCCGAGCCCTTGGCCTGCACGCGGTAACCGACACCGTGGATTTCGAGCTTCTTCTCGTAGCCCTCGGTCACACCGACGACGAGGTTGTTGACCAGCGTCCGGGTGAGACCGTGCAGGGCACGGCTGGTGCGCTCCTCGTCGGGACGCTTCACCTGGAGCGTGCCGTCGGCGTGCTCCACGGTGATCGGCTCGGCGATGACGTGTTCAAGGGTGCCCTTGGGCCCCTTGACCTTGATCTGCTGACCTTCGATGGTCACCTCGACCCCGGAGGGGACGGCGACCGGCAGCTTTCCAATGCGTGACATGTCTGTGCCCCCTTCCTTACCAGACGTAGGCGAGGACTTCGCCGCCCACGCTGTTTCGCTTGGCCTGACGGTCGGTCTGGAGCCCGGAGGACGTCGAGATGATCGCGACGCCGAGGCCACCGAGAACGTTCGGCAGTTCGGTCGATTTTGCGTAGACCCGCAGGCCGGGCTTGGACACGCGGCGGAGGCCGGCGATGCTGCGCTCACGGTTGGGGCCGTACTTCAGCTCCACGATGAGGTTCTTGTGCTTCTCGCCCGGCTCGTCGCGGTAGCTCGCGATGTAGCCCTCGCGCTTGAGGATCTCGGCGATGTTCGCCTTGATCTTCGAGTGGGGAAGCACGACCTCGTCGTGGTAAGCCGAGTTCGCGTTACGCAGACGGGTCAAGAAGTCTGCGATGGGGTCGGTCATCGTCATGGTGACCTGTCAACCTTTCTCGCCCTGGTTCCCTGCACAACTGCGGGGCCTGTGGCGAAGTGGGAGTTCTGTATCCGATTGTTTGCCAATCCGACCGGCAGCCACGGCGGAAAGGGTCCAGATGAGCCGGTTGGCTCAGACCGTATCCGCCTGCTTTGGGGCCGGATTGGCAAAGGAGACTCTTACCAGCTGGACTTGCGGACGCCGGGCAGCTCGCCCGCGTGTGCCATCTCGCGAAGGCAGATCCGGCAGAGCCCGAACTTGCGGAACACCGAGTGCGGGCGACCGCACCGCTGGCAGCGCGTGTAACCGCGCACCTTGAACTTCGGCGTCTTCGCGGCCTTGTGGACCAGTGCTTTCTTGGCCATCGACTCAGTTCTCCTTGAACGGGAAGCCGAGCTTGCGAAGCAGCGCGCGACCCTCGTCGTCGGTGTTGGCGGTGGTGACGACAGTGACGTCCATACCGCGCGGGCGGTCGATGGCGTCCGGATCGATCTCGTGGAACATCGACTGCTCGTTGAGACCGAACGTGTAGTTGCCGTTGCCGTCGAACTGCTTCGGCGAAAGCCCGCGGAAGTCACGGATACGCGGCAGCGCGATGGTCAGCAGCCGGTCGAGGAACTCCCACATCCGGTCGTTGCGCAGCGTGACGCGCGCACCGATCGGCTGGCCCTCACGCAGCTTGAACTGCGCGATGGACTTGCGAGCCTTGCGAACCTCGGGCTTCTGCCCGGTGATCGCGGCCAGGTCCTTGATGGCGCCTTCGATCAGCTTGCTGTCACGGGCGGCGTCACCGACACCCATGTTCACGACGACCTTGACGACGCCCGGGATCTGGTGGACGTTCTCGAAGGAGAACTCCTCCTGGAGCTGTCCCTTGATCTCCTCGCGGTACCGCACCTTCAGGCGCGGGGCGATCTTCTCTGCGGTGGTCATGATCAGATGTCCTTACCGTTACGGCGCGAGACCCGGACCTTCTTGCCGTCCTCGCCGATGCGGTAGCCCACCCGGGTCGGCTTGCCGTCGGAGTCGACGACCATCACGTTCGACACGTGGATGGGCGCCTCCTGGGTGACGATGCCACCGGACTGCGCGCCACGCTGGGTCTGGGAGATCCGGGTGTGCTTCTTGATCCGGTTCACGCCCTCGACCAGCACGCGCTCGCGCTCGGGGTAGGCCTGAATGACCTTGCCCTTGGCGCCCTTGTCCTTGCCGGCGACGACGACGACCGTGTCGCCCTTCTTCACCTTCATGCTCTACAACACCTCCGGCGCGAGCGAAATGATCTTCATGAACTTTCGGTCGCGCAGCTCGCGGCCCACCGGGCCGAAGATGCGGGTGCCACGGGGCTCATTGTCGTTCTTGATGAGCACAGCAGCGTTCTCGTCGAAGCGGATGTAAGAACCGTCCGGACGACGGCGCTCCTTGCGCGTGCGAACGATGACCGCCTTGACGACGTCACCCTTCTTCACGCCGGCAGCCGGCATGGCGTCCTTCACGGTGGCGACGATGATGTCGCCGATACCCGCGTAGCGCCGCCCCGAACCGCCGAGAACGCGGATGCAAAGGATTTCCTTCGCGCCCGTGTTGTCGGCAACCCGAAGCCGCGACTCCTGCTGGATCACGTCAACTCCTGTATGTCGCGCTGGTTCTCGCGTGCGAACGCGAGCCTTGCGGAACTAAGGGACTCAAAAAGAGCCCTACTTACTTGGCCTTCTCCACGATCTGCACCAGGCGCCAGCGCTTGGTCGCCGACAGCGGGCGGGTCTCCATCAAGGTGACCTTGTCGCCCGTGCCCGCCTCGTTGTTCTCGTCGTGCACCTTGACCTTCTTGGTGCTGCGGAGAACCTTGGCGTAACGGCGGTGCTTCTTGCGGTCCTCGAGCTCGACCACGATCGTCTTGTTCATCTTGTCCGAGACGACATAGCCCTCACGGACCTTGCGGTCGTTGCGGCCGGCCGCCTCGGTGGGCTGCTCGCTCATGCGGCACCTTCACTCTCGGCGTCAGGGGAAACGGACAGGCCGAGTTCACGCTCGCGCATGACCGTGTAGATCCGCGCGATGTCCGTACGGACGGTACGCAGACGGCGGTTGTTGTCGAGCTGTCCGGTCGCCATCTGGAAGCGGAGGTTGAAAAGCTCCTCCTTGTATTCCTTCAGACGCAGGACAAGCTCTTCCGCGGTGAGCTCACGAAGCTCCGACGTCTGGGCGATACCAGCCTTCGCCATCAGAACTCACCACCTTCACGGGTAACGATGCGGCACTTCATGGGCAGCTTGTGGATCGCGCGACGGAGCGCCTCACGGGCGGTCTCCTCGTTCGGGAACGAGATCTCGAACATGACGCGGCCCGGCTTCACGTTGGCGATCCACCACTCGGGCGAGCCCTTACCGGAACCCATGCGGGTTTCCGCCGGCTTCTTGGTCAGCGGGCGGTCCGGGTAGATGGTCGTCCACACCTTGCCGCCACGCTTGATGTGACGCGTCATGGCGATACGAGCGGACTCGATCTGCCTGTTGGTCACGTAGCTGTGCTCAAGCGCCTGGATGCCGTACTCGCCGAAGCTGACCTTCGTACCGCCCTTGGCGGCACCGTGGCGCTTCGGGGAGTGCTGCTTCCGGTGCTTGACCCTGCGCGGGATGAGCACGTGTCAGCCCTCCGTCTTTTCTGCAGTCTCAGCAGCCGGGGCCTCGGTGGCCGCGGGGGCGGTGTCGTCGCTCTTGGCGGCGGCAGCTGCCCGACCGGCTTCGGTCGAGGTCGGCGTCGTACCCGACGCACCGGAACGGCGCGGGCGGGTCGGGCGGTCACCACGGTCACGGCGCGGGGCACGCTCGGCGGCCGCGGCGGCGTCGCGCGCCTCACGGGCCTTGAGTCCACCCACGAGCTCGCCCTTGTAGATCCACACCTTCACGCCGATGCGACCGAACGTCGTCTTGGCCTCGAAGAAGCCGTAGTCGATGTCGGCACGCAGCGTGTGCAGCGGGACGCGGCCATCGCGGTAGTGCTCGGAGCGGGACATCTCGGCACCGCCGAGACGACCGCCGCACTGCACGCGGATGCCCTTGACCTGCGGCGAACGCATGGAGGTCTGGATCGCCTTGCGCATCGCGCGGCGGAACGCCACACGGTTGCTCAGCTGCTCCGCGACACCCTGAGCGACGAGCTGGGCGTCGGCCTCGGGGTTCTTGACCTCGAGGATGTTCAGCTGGACCTGCTTGGCGGTCAGCTTCTCCAGCGCGCCGCGGATCCGGTCGGCTTCCGCACCACGACGGCCGATGACGATGCCCGGCCGGGCGGTGTGGATGTCGACGCGGACACGGTCACGGGTGCGCTCGATCTCGACCTTGGAGATCCCGGCGCGCTCCATGCCCGTGGACAGCAGCTTCCGGATCTTGACGTCCTCGGCCACGTACTCCGCGTACTGCTTGTCGGCGTACCAACGCGACTTCCAGTCCGTGGTGATACCCAGGCGGAAGCCGTGCGGGTTGATCTTCTGGCCCACTACCGGCCACCTGCCTTCTTCTTGCCCTGTGCCTTCTTGGCCTCGGCCTTGGGACGCGACTCCACCTCGACGGTGATGTGGCTGGTCCGCTTGCGGATCCGGTACGCGCGGCCCTGGGCCCGCGGACGGATGCGCTTGAGGGTCGGGCCCTCGTCGGCGTAGGCGTTCTTGACCCAGAGGGTGTCCGGGTCGAGATCGAGGTTGTTTTCGGCGTTGGCCACGGCGCTGGCGAGCACCTTCGCGACCGGCTCGCTTGCCGCCTGCGGGGCGAACTGGAGCACGGCCAAGGCGTCGGCGGCGCTACGTCCCTTGATCAGCTCGATCACCCGGCGCACCTTGGTAGGTGAGTCCCGGACGAAGCGAGCCCGCGCGTAAGCCGTCGGCAATGCCTCGGCCACGTCGTTCTGGGCGTTCATCGCTAGCTTCCTTGTTCTCTCGTGCCCGCTCAGCGGCGGCGCGACTTGCGGTCGTCCTTGATGTGGCCCTTGAAGGTCCGAGTCGGGGCGAATTCGCCCAACTTGTGACCCACCATCGCCTCGGTGACGAACACCGGGACGTGCTTGCGACCGTCGTGCACCGCGATCGTGTGACCCAGGAAGTCCGGGATGATCGTGGAGCGTCGCGACCAGGTCTTGATGACGGTCTTCTTGCCCGACTCGTTGAGAACGTCCACCTTCTTGAGCAGGTGGTCGTCCACGAAGGGGCCCTTTTTGAGGCTACGTGGCATGTTCTTCTACCTCCCTGCTCAGCGCTTCTTGCCGGTACGCCGGCGGCGGACGATCATGGCGTCGGAGGCCTTGCGGCGGCGGGTGCGGCCTTCGGGCTTTCCGTTCGGGTTCACCGGGTGGCGACCACCGGAGGTCTTACCCTCACCACCACCGTGCGGGTGGTCGACCGGGTTCATGACGACACCACGGACGGTGGGGCGCTTGCCGCGCCAGCGGTTACGACCCGCCTTGCCCCAGTTGATGTTGGAGTGGTCGGAGTTGCCGACCTCGCCGATGGTGGCGCGGTTGCGCACGTCGACGTTCCGGATCTCGCCCGACGGGAGACGAAGCTGGGCGTAAGGCCCGTCCTTCGCCACCAGCTGCACCTTGGCACCGGCGGACCGCGCCATCTTCGCGCCGCCACCGGGGCGGAGCTCGATCGCGTGGATCACGGTGCCGACCGGGATGTTGCGCAGCGGCAGGTTGTTACCCGGCTTGATGTCGGCGCGGGGGCCGTTCTCAACCGTGTCACCCTGCTTGAGCTTCTCCGGGGCGATGATGTAGCGCTTCTCGCCGTCGGCGTAGTGCAGGAGCGCGATACGAGCGGACCGGTTGGGGTCGTACTCGATGTGCGCGACCTTGGCGGGAACGCCGTCCTTGTCGTTCCGGCGGAAGTCGATCAGCCGGTACGCGCGCTTGTGGCCACCGCCCTTGTGACGGGTGGTGATCTTGCCGCTGGAGTTACGGCCGCCGGTCTTGCTCAGCGGACGCAGCAGCGACTTCTCCGGGGTGGACCGAGTGATCTCGGCGAAGTCGGAGACGCTGGAACCGCGACGACCCGGGGTCGTCGGCTTGTACTTGCGGATGCCCATGTGTCAGCTCAGTCCTTTACGCGGTGGGTCCGCCGAAGATCTCGATCGGCTTGCTCTCAGCCGAAAGAGTCACGATGGCGCGCTTGGTGTCCTTGCGCTTGCCGAAGCCGGCGCGAGTCCGCTTACGCTTGCCCTGGCGGTTGAGGGTGTTGACACTGACCACCTTGACGCCGAACACCTTCTCGACCGCGATCTTGATCTGGGTCTTGTTGGCGTCCGGGCGAACCACGAACGTGTACTTGTGGTCCTCGAGCAGCCCGTAGGACTTCTCGGAGATCACCGGCGCGAGCAAGATGTCGCGGGGATCGGGGATGGCGATCGCACTCACTGCTCGTCACTCCCTTCAACCTCGCTCGACCGGGCCGAAGCCTTCGCGCCCTTGCCCCTGACGGGACCGGCGACGAAAACGTCGTAAGCGGCCTTGGTGAACACCACGTCGTCGTTGACCAACACGTCGTAGGTGTTGAGCTGGTCGGGCGTGATGATGTGGACCTCGGCCAGGTTGCGCAGCGAGTTCCAGCTCAGCTCGTCGTCGCGGTGCAGGACCACGAGAACACGCTTGGCCTGGGTCACCGCGGCGATGATGGCCTTGGCGGACTTGGTGGACGGCCTCTCGCCGGTCACCAGTTCGGTGACGACGTGCAGCTGTCCGGCACGGGCCCGGTCGGAGAGGGCGCCACGGAGAGCGGCGGCCTTCATCTTCTTCGGGGTCCGCTGGGTGTAGTCACGCGGCGTGGGGCCGTGGACGACGCCACCACCGGTGAACTGCGGCGCACGGGTCGAACCCTGGCGGGCGCGGCCGGTGCCCTTCTGACGGTACGGCTTCTTGCCACCACCGCGGACTTCACCGCGGGTCTTGGTGTCATGCGTTCCCTGGCGCGCGGCGGCCAGCTGGCCCACCACGACCTGGTGCATGAGGGGCACGTTGGCCTGCACGTCGAAGATCTCCGAGGGGAGGTCGACCGTGCCGTCGGCTTTACCGGCCGGGGTCTTCAGCTCGACGCTGCTCATCTTCAGTTACCACCCTTCGCGGCGCTGCGAACGAACAGCAGGCCGCCCTTGGGACCGGGCACGGCGCCCTTGATCAGCAGCAGGCCGTCTTCGGCACGCACCGCGTGCACGGTCAGGTTCTGCGTGGTGACCCGGTCGTTGCCCATCCGGCCCGCCATGCGCAGGCCCTTGAAGACGCGACCCGGGGTGGCACAGCCACCGATCGAGCCGGGCTTGCGGTGCACGGCCTGGGCACCGTGGCTGGCGCCCTGGCCCTTGAAGCCATGACGCTTCATGACACCGGCGTAGCCCTTGCCCTTGCTGGTACCGGTCACGTCGACCTCGATACCGGCCTCGAACACCTCAGCGGTGATCTCCTGGCCGACCTCGTAGGTCTCGGCGTCGGTGGTACGCAGCTCCGCAAGGAAACGACGCGGGGTCACGCTCGCCTTGTCGAAGTGGCCGGTGCGCGGCTTGTTCACCCGGCGCGGGTCGACCGCACCGAAAGCCAGCTGCACGGCCTTGTAGCCGTCGGTTTCCTGGGTCCGAACCTGGGTCACCACGTTCGGGCCGGCCTGCACGACGGTCACCGGGACGACCCGGTTGTTCTCGTCGAAGACCTGGGTCATGCCGAGCTTGGTGCCCAGGATGCCCTTCACTTGCCTGTCAGACATGAGTCTCTTACTCTCCGCCGCTCGCCAGCCGCTACTGGATGTTGACGTCGACGCTCGCCGGCAGGTCGATGCGCATGAGCGCGTCGACCGTCTTCGGCGTCGGGTCGAGGATGTCGATCAGACGCTTGTGCGTGCGCATCTCGAAGTGCTCGCGCGAGTCCTTGTACTTGTGCGGCGAGCGGATGACGCAGTAAACGTTCTTCTCGGTGGGCAGCGGCACCGGCCCGACAACACGGGCGCCGGTGCGCGTGACCGTCTCGACGATCTTGCGCGCCGAGGTGTCGATCGCCTCGTGGTCGTAGGCCTTGAGCCGGATGCGGATCTTCTGTCCCGCCATGGTGGCTGCGTTCCTTGTCGTCTCGTGCCGCTTTGTCTCTTCAAACCTCGGTCGTGCCTGAGGTTTTCCCAGTTCAACGGCCCTGTCTCCGGTCCACGCGGTCGGGCGTGTCGTGCCCGACGCACAGACGGATCCCGTGGGATCTTCGTCTTCCTGGTCTTCCTCATGTGAGGAGGCGGTGATCCGGCCGTGCCGTCTCAACCACCGCGCCCGCTGGCCTCACCCGAAGGAAGAGCTCCACGGACCATGGCTACTCATACCAGGGCGGCCGGAACCCGTGTTCGGAAAGAACCGCGGATTCGGCCGCCCCAGGACGAGCAACCTGAATAGTGTCGCACACGTGATTTGACGCCCCTTACCCGGGGGTGTAATGCCCCCGGGCGGGGCGTCTAAATCACTTGGTGATCTTGGTGACCTGGCCGGCGCCGACGGTCCGTCCACCCTCACGGATGGCGAAACGCAGACCCTCGTCCATGGCGATCGGCTGGATCAGCACGACGCTGATGTCCGTGTTGTCGCCCGGCATGACCATCTCGGTGCCCTCCTTGAGGGTCACCACGCCGGTCACGTCCGTCGTGCGGAAGTAGAACTGCGGGCGGTAGTTGTTGAAGAACGGGGTGTGACGACCACCCTCGTCCTTCGACAGGATGTAGACCGAGCCCTCGAACTCCGTGTGCGGGGTGGTGGTGCCCGGCTTCACGACGACCTGGCCGCGCTCGACGTCCTCGCGCTTGATGCCGCGGACCAGCAGACCGACGTTGTCGCCGGCCTCACCCTGGTCGAGCAGCTTGCGGAACATCTCGACACCGGTGACGGTGGTCTTGGTCGACTTTTCCTTGATGCCGACGATCTCGACCTCTTCGTTCACGTTGACGCGGCCACGCTCGATACGGCCGGTCACGACCGTGCCACGGCCGGTGATCGTGAAGACGTCTTCGATCGGCATCAGGAACGGCTTGTCGAGCTCACGCACCGGGTCCGGCACGTTCTCGTCGACGGCCGCCATGAGCTCGAGAACACTCTCGCCCCACTTGGCGTCGCCCTCGAGGGCCTTCAGGCCGGAGACCTTGACGACCGGAGCGTCGTCACCCGGGAAGTCCTGGGAGGACAGCAGCTCGCGGACCTCGAGCTCGACGAGCTCCAGGATCTCTTCGTCGTCGACCATGTCGGCCTTGTTCAGCGCGACCACGATGTAGGGCACGCCGACCTGCTTCGCGAGCAGCACGTGCTCACGGGTCTGCGGCATCGGGCCGTCGGTCGCCGCGACCACGAGGATCGCGCCGTCCATCTGCGCCGCACCGGTGATCATGTTCTTGATGTAGTCCGCGTGACCGGGGGCGTCCACGTGGGCGTAGTGACGCTTCTCGGTCTGGTACTCGACGTGCGAGATGTTGATCGTGATGCCGCGCTGCTTCTCTTCCGGCGCGTTGTCGATCTGGTCGAACGCCGACGCCGTGTTCAGCTCGGGGTACTTGTCGTGCAGAACCTTGGTGATCGCCGCGGTCAGAGTGGTCTTACCGTGGTCGACGTGACCGATGGTCCCGATGTTGACGTGCGGCTTGGTCCGCTCGAATTTCGCCTTCGCCACTGGAATGTCCTCCTGGACTGTTTTGCTTACTCACCGGCCGACGTGGCTGTCGTCGGACGGAGATTCGTTTCTCGGTGGGTGGTGCGGACGTTCAGGAGTTTTCCTTATGCCCGCGAGCGAGAGGGAACTACTCCCCTGTCGCCTTCGCGATGATTTCCTTCGCGACGTTCGCGGGAACCTCGGCGTAGGAGTCGAACACCATGGAGTAGTTGGCCCGCCCCTGGGTACGCGACCGCAGGTCACCGACGTAACCGAACATCTCCGACAGCGGGACCAGTGCCTTGACGACACGGGTACCGGCGCGCTCCTCCATGGCCTGGATCTGGCCACGGCGGGAGTTGAGGTCGCCGATCACATCGCCCATGTAGTCCTCGGGCGTGGTGACCTCGACGGCCATCAACGGCTCGAGGATGACCGGGTTGGCCTTCCGCGCGGCTTCCTTCATCGCGATGGAGCCGGCGATCTTGAAGGCCATTTCCGAAGAGTCGACCTCGTGGTACGCGCCGTCCAACAAGGTGAACTTCAACCCGACGAGCGGGTAGCCGGCCAGCACGCCGTACTGCATGGCGTCCTGCGCGCCCGCGTCGACCGACGGGATGTACTCCCGCGGCACGCGGCCACCGGTGACCTTGTTGGAGAACTCGTAGAGGGCACCGTCGGTGGACTCGAGCGGCTCGAGCTTGACGATGACCTTCGCGAACTGACCGGAACCACCGGTCTGCTTCTTGTGCACGTAGTCGAGCTTCTCGACCGTCTTGCGCACCGTCTCGCGGTAGGCGACCTGCGGCTTACCGATGTTCGCCTCGACCTTGTAGTCGGACTTCATCCGGTTCACCAGCACCTCGAGGTGCAGCTCGCCCATACCCGCGATGATCGTCTGGCCGGTGTCCTCGTCCAGGTTGACCTGGAACGTCGGGTCCTCTTCGGCCAGCTTCTGGATCGCCAGGGACAGCTTCTCCTGGTCGGCCTTGGTCTTGGGCTCGATCGCGACGCGGATGACCGGCGCCGGGAACGTCATCGACTCGAGGACGACCGGGTTCTGCGGGTCGGCGAGGGTGTCACCGGTGGTGGTGTCCTTCAGGCCGATGACCGCGTAGATGTGGCCCGCCTGGGCCTCCTCGACCGGGTTCTCCTTGTTGGAGTGCATCTGGAAGAGCTTCCCGATGCGCTCCTTGCGCTCCTTGGTGGCGTTGATCAGCTGCGCGCCGGAGGAGACCTTGCCCGAGTACACCCGGATGTAGGTCAGCTTGCCGAAGAACGGGTGCGCGGCGATCTTGAACGCCAGAGCGGCGAACGGTTCGTCGACGGACGGCTTCCGCAGCACCGGGGTCTCACCGTCGGGCAGCGTGCCCTCGACGGCGGGGACGTCCAGCGGCGACGGCAGGTAGTCGATGACCGCGTCGAGCATGGGCTGAACGCCCTTGTTCTTGAAGGCGGAACCGGTGAGCACCGGGTACGCCTCGCGGTTCACGGTGAGCTTGCGGATACCGGCCTTGAGCTCGGCTTCCGTCAGCTCCTCGCCCTCGAGGAACTTCTCCATCAGGGAGTCTTCGGTCTCGGCGATGGCCTCGACCAGCTTCTCCCGGTACTCGGCCGCCTTGTCGGCGAGCTCGGCCGGGATCTCCTCGACGGCGTAGTCCTCGCCCTTCTGGACCTCGCCGCGCCAGGTCAGCGCCTTCATGCGGACCAGGTCGATGACGCCTTCGAACTCGTTCTCGGCGCCGATCGGCAGCTGGATGACCAGCGGGCGGGCGCCGAGGCGCTCCTCGATGGTGCGGACGGTGAAGTAGAAGTCCGCGCCGAGCTTGTCCATCTTGTTGACGAAGCAGATACGAGGAACCTCGTACTTGTCCGCCTGACGCCAGACCTGCTCGGACTGCGGCTCGACACCTTCCTTGCCGTCGAACACGGCGACGGCACCATCGAGCACGCGGAGCGAACGCTCCACCTCGACGGTGAAGTCGACGTGACCCGGGGTGTCGATGATGTTGATCTGGTGATCGGCCCAGAAGGTGGTGGTGGCAGCCGAGGTGATGGTGATACCCCGCTTCTGCTCCTCCTCCATCCAGTCCATGGTGGCGGCGCCATCGTGGACTTCACCGATCTTGTAGTTGACCCCGGTGTAGAACAGGATCCGCTCGGTGGTGGTGGTCTTACCGGCGTCGATGTGGGCCATGATGCCGATGTTGCGGACCTGGTTCAGGTCGGTCAGCACTTCACGTGCCACGAGAGTGTTCCCCTGTCTCAAAATTGGGGCCCGGCAAGGCTTTGATCGGCAGCCGGGCGGTCATCACCAGCGGTAGTGCGCGAAGGCCTTGTTGGACTCGGCCATCTTGTGCGTGTCCTCGCGCCGCTTCACGCTGGCGCCGAGGCCGTTGCTCGCGTCGAGGAGCTCGTTCTGCAGGCGCTCGATCATGGTCTTCTCGCGGCGGGCCGCGGAGAAGGAGACCAGCCAACGCAGGGCGAGGGTGGTCGAACGGCCCGGCTTGACCTCGATCGGCACCTGGTAGGTGGCACCACCGACGCGGCGGCTCTTCACCTCGATGGTGGGCTTCACGTTGTCGAGGGCGCGCTTCAGCGTGACGACCGGGTCGGTGCCGGTCTTCTCGCGAGCTCCTTCGAGGGCGCCGTAAACGATGCGCTCGGCCAGGGACCGCTTGCCGTCCTTCAGCACCTTGTTCACCAGCTGGGTGACCAGCGGGGATGCGTAGACGGGGTCAGAGATCAGCGGCCGCTTCGGGGCCGGACCCTTGCGGGGCATTAGCTCTTCTCCTTCTTCGCGCCGTACCGGCTGCGCGCCTGCTTACGGTTCTTGACACCCTGGGTGTCGAGCGAACCGCGGATGATCTTGTAACGGACACCCGGAAGGTCCTTCACACGACCACCACGCACGAGCACCATCGAGTGCTCCTGCAGGTTGTGGCCCTCACCGGGAATGTAGGCGGTGACCTCGATGCCGCTGGTCAACTTCACACGAGCGACCTTGCGAAGCGCCGAGTTCGGCTTCTTGGGGGTTGTGGTGTACACGCGAGTGCACACGCCACGCCGCTGCGGGCTCCCCTTGAGGGCCGCGGTCTTCTGCTTGGCAGCCTTGTCCTGGCGGCCCTTACGGACCAGCTGCTGGATCGTGGGCAATGGACCAGCTTTCTGTTCGCGATCTTGCTACTACGTGTCTGTCTCCGGCCCCCGCGGTCGGGCGTGTCGGCCCGCGTCACGGTCTTTCGACCGGTAACTTCCCGTAGGGATTTTCCGTCGGATCCCGTGTTGGCGAAGCCTTGGAACCGGATGCCTGAGCATCCCGTTCATGCCGCACGGCACACGGGACGGCCCGACGCCTGCCGGGCACGGTCTCCAAAGATACCCGCCCACTGACAGGGCGACCAAATCGGGGGGTCGATAACTATATCGTGCCGGGCGTCACGCCGCGGCCACCCTGATGGAACGGCGTTTCGGGCCGTTTCATTCCTCGTCGGCCCCGACGTGGTCCGCTCATTCCTCGTCGGGCTTGGCGTGATCCGCCCGGCCCGGATGCGGATCCCGATTGAGGTCGATCAACGGATGCACGGGAGCCCCCTCCGGCGCCGCGTGACTCCCCCGCCGGGGTTCCTCGGTGCTTTCCTGCTGCTCGGCGTCCACGACGCCCTCCCCTCACTGTGCTGATACCGCCTTACTCGGCGAACCACGCTACCTATTCCCCTGACGGGTGAGCCGGATGGATCCGGAAAGCACACCATCGCGTCCAAGCGGCGAATGGGTCACGATGACACCGGTCACAGTGATGACCGGTTGACGCAGCGCAAGCACGGGAGGGTCCATGTCGGCCGAGTTCGAACAGCTGGTCGCGGAATTCGAGAAGTTCCAGTCCAAGATCAAGAAGGCCGAAACGCAGTTCGCGAAGGTCGGCGAAATGCAGGCGGAACTGGCGGAACTGGAGTCGGTGGCGGCGTCGCCGGACCGTTCGGTCACCGTCGTCGCGGGGCCGGGCGGGTCGGTCAAGGACATTCGCCTGAGCCCGGAAGCCCTTAGGCAGCAACCACAACAGCTCGCCGCCGCCATTCTGTCCACTTTGCACACCGCGGTGGCCGACGCGGCGCGGAAACAGGCGGGGATCGTCGACGAGCAGTTCGGCGGGACCTTCCACCTGAACGTCGAAGAGCAGGTACTCGAAGCCCAAGCGGAAGCGTTGGGAACCACAACCGCCGATCTGCGGTCTCAGATGTCGGAGGAGCCACCACCGGAGGCCGCCCGCCCCGCCCGCCGACCTCGGAACGAGGACGACTTCAGCGAGGAGACGGTGCTCCGGCGGTCGGACGAAGCGACTCCCGGCCAGCCGCCGGCGGGCGGGAACTCGGCGGGTGACCAGTTCCTCAAGAACCTGTTCGACGAGGAGGACCACTGATGACCGGACCAGGCGCCGGCGGGCACGCGGTCAAGACGCAGGCCTTGACCGACTACGCGAACAACCTCGGTTACTACAAGGACGAGGCGGGCAAGTTCGGCGGCCTCGTCGACCAGGCCGACGTCACGGACAAGTCGTGGGGCCTGATCGGGCTCGCGGTGAAGCAGACCTACACGGGCAAGCTCTCCGACCTGCGTGAACTGCTCGAACTGATGAAGACCGGGGTCGATGCCTTCTCCGGGAAGCTCAACCAGGCCGCGTCGATCTACAACGGCTTCGAAAACGACGCGACGATCACCCTGGGGAAGTACGAAGCCAGGATCGACGGACCGAAGTGAGCTGGGGGACGGCATGACCGACGAGAAGGCGAGCATCGCCGGCGGCGTCAAGATCACGGGTGACGACAGTTTCGGCAAGAACGCGCTCGACGCGGCGAAGAAGGTGCCGGTCGCGGGCAAGGGCGTCACCACCGTGGCCAACGCCTACGAGAAGTTCAGCACCGCGCAGGGCCCAGGCGACCTCGCGGCCGCGGGCGGGCAGCTGGTGCAGGACGGCGCCGGGTTCATCGCGGGCGCGGGCGCGGACCTCGCGAGTTTCGTGCTCGACCCGGTGGGCTGGCTGGTCAGCAACGGCCTGAACATCCTGATCGAGCTGATCCAGCCGCTGCAGGACGCGCTGCACTTCGTCACGGGGGACGGTCCGGCGCTCAAGACCGCGGCGGGCAACTTCGGCAACATCGCCAAGGGTTTCGTCACGCTGGCCGACGACTTCGTCAAGACCGGCGACGAGTCGCTGAAGGACTGGGTGGGCGACGCGGGTGACGCCGCTCGCAACGCGCTCGGCGACTTCGCCGTCGGCATCAAGGGCATCGGCAACAGCGCCGGGACGGTGGCCGAGACGCTGCAGATGTGGTCGATGGTGATGACCGTCATCGAAGAGGTCGTCAAATCGATCATCTCCGAACTGGTCACCTGGGCGATCTACATCTGGCTGCCCGCGCTGGCCGCGTCCATCGTCAGCCTCGGCTCCTCGGTGGCCGCCGCGATGACCGCGACGATCGCCAAGGCCGCGAGCGCGATGGGCAAGATCACCAAGCACCTCGGGAAGCTCGGCAAGCTGCTCGACAAGTTCATGGGATTCATGCTCAAGTGGACCGATGACCTGGTCAAACAGGGTTCGAAGCTGACGAAGGCCGGCAAGATCGGGATGACGCCCGGTCAGGAGAAGTCGATCGTCGGCGCGATCGCCAAGGGCTCCAAGACGCAGCTGGGCACGTTCGGCGATGCCGCGGCGGACGTCCTCAAGGGCGTGCCGAACCAGGCGATCAAACAGGTGGTCGGGGTCAATCCGGCCGACATCTCGAAGGGGTCGGCGTACGCGGGCAAGGCCGGCTTCGACTTCGTGAACAAGACCATCGACAACTCGAGGACCACCATCGCCGGGCAGGAGTACGGCCGCACCGGCGGGCATCACAGCGAAGAGGAGACCCGCGAGAACCTCGACATGGACCAGTAGGGTCGCCCGATGGACGATCAGGCCGGGCCGTGGCTCGTCGCCGGTGGGTACGCCCTGGCTCTGGCGCTGCTGTTGCTCGGCGGGCGGTTCGACGGACGGCGGCCCACGGCGGCGGCCGTCAGCTACGCGCTCTGCGGGATCCTCGTCTCCGAGACGTCGCTGTACTGGCTCTCGGCCGGGTCCGGCAGCGCGGTGCCCGGCTGGCTGTGGTTCGCGTTCCCGCTCGTCATCGCGGCTCTGGCGGCGTGGCGGGGCTACCGGCAGAAGACGTGGATCCGCAGGCTCGACGGGTCCGGCGAGCCGAGTTTCGGCGTCCTCCCCCAGCGCGGCATCGCCGTCACCCACGCGTCCCCCGAGTCCGTGGTGACGGCGGTCGAGTTCGGGCACAACGGGCATCGGCTGCTGGGCGTCGAGTACCGGCTCGGCGGGTCGGAAGGCTTTCCGGAGTTGGCCAGGACAGCTGACCTGATGGACGGGACGTACGCCCTGATCCAGCTGCGGACGCCCGTCGTGCCGTCGGTCGTCATCACTCCCGTCATCGGTGCTTTCGAGCCGGAGCGGTTCACGCCGCTGGAGGACGCCCGCATCACGCGCAACACCGTCGGGGCGCCGAAGCCGGATGCGCTGCTGCAACGGTTCGAGACCGGTACGGAGTTCGACCGCCGGTTCACCGTGACGACGTCCGATCCGGAGTTCGCGCGCACCCTGCTCACCTCGGCTGTCCGTGAACTGCTGGGCGGCGATCCGTGGTTCCGGGTCCGCGAAGTGGCTTTCCACGGCGGCTCGCTCTGGGTCTCCGAAGCCGGGACGCTGACCGAAGAAATGATGCTCGCCGACTCCCGCCGTCTCGCTGTCCTGGCGTCCACAGTGGAGTGGCAGGATGCGGATTTCCGCGCTGTCGCAGCGGCTTCCGACACGAGCGACGCCGGATGGCTCGGCGGACGACGGGGTCCGCTCGCCGGGCTCCGCGGTCCGCTCAACCGGCGACGGGAAGCGGCCGGCCGTCAGCCGCTGTCCTCACTGTCGCTGGTGGCGCGTTCGGTCGTCGCGCTCGCTCTGGTGCTGCCGGGGCTGGCGCTCGCGGTGAACTCGCTGACCGCGTTGGCCGGGCTCGCTCCCGAGGCGCGGCTCACCGTGACCGCGACGCTGCGGGCGGAGGCGGGCACGTCGAGCTGCACGAGCTGTGGCAACAGCAACCTGGTGGACGGCACCTACGAACTCGACGGCGAGACGCACGAGGTCAAGGACCTGTGGTGGATGTCGTTCGGGACGTTCCCGGACAGGGGCGACGTCGTCGACATCGCCGTGACGCCGCTGTGGTGGCATCCGCTGATCGAAGGCAAGGACACGGGCGTCTTCCTGCTGCTGATCGGCCTGGCCCCAGTCCTCGCCGGCTCCCTCCTCGCGAAGGCGACCTACGCCCCGCGCCCGCGTCGGTCCGCGTCGCGTTTAGCGGGCTAAACGCGATCCGACAAAGCCTGGGCCAGGGGCTTCGCGAAGTAGTAGTGGGCGTAGGGGTCGTCGTTGAAGGGCTCGACCTCGTCGTAGCCGAGGCGCGCGTACAGGGCCCTCGCCTCGACGAGGTCGCTGCGGGTGTCCAGGCGGATGGTCGTGGCCCCCAGGCCGCGGGCGACGTCCTCGGCGGCGTCCACGAGCAGCGCCGCGCCACCCTTGCCGCGCTCGGACCGCCGGAGGAAGACTCGCTTGAGTTCGGTGATCTCGGGCGTCATGACCCTGAGCCCGGCGCAACCTGCCAGGACCCCATCGCGCCACGCGAGGAGGAAGGCGCCCTCCGGCGGAACCAGGTACCTGCTGTGGTTCTTCTCGAGCAGGTCGTCGAGCTCTTCCTCGTCGACCTGGCGCTCGTAGTAGCGGGACGCGATCTCGTCCAGGTACTCGCGCAGCAGCTGGGCGGCGTCCGGGTGATCGACGGGGGTGACTTCGAAGGTCCAGCTCATGCCCCCATTCTGCCCAACCCGGCCACCGATTTTCCCCGCCCACCGGATCGCGATTAGGGGGCTAAAGTCGCCGCGCGAGGCCGGGACCCAAATCGCACTTTGCCCGCTAAAGTCGCCGCGCGGCGCTGGTCAGGAGGGGGCCAGGCGGCCGGCGCAGGTGGCGACCTCACCGGGGGTGGACTTCTCCGACGTGACGACGGCGCCGCCCACGGCCACCCGGCATTCGACGGTGCCTTCGCCCTGCCCCATCAGCTGGACGGTCGGCGGCGTGCCGGTGTTCTTCCACGTGAGCTCCTTGCGCCACGGCAGCGTCACCTGCAACTCCTGATGCACCAGCCCCAGCCCGTTCGAGTCGTAGACCACGGTCGCGGTCCCCGTCCCGACGAGCTCATAGGCGATCTGCCAGTCGTTCGACACCGGCTGCGGCTGCGCCTGGCTCAGCGTCCGGGTGATCGTGCGGTCCGGCTCCCGCGACGGCGCGGCGCCGGTCGGCTCCCCGACGACGGCCACGCCCTCGGCCTGCGGTTCCTCACCGCCGTTGAGCAGCACCACACAGGTCGCGAGCGCGGCCACCACGATGCCCGCGATGGCGACGCGCCCGATCAGTTGTCTGTCGGCCATCGGTTCTCCTCACCGAAAGCGGCGGCGCGGCCCGAGAGCCGCGCCGCCACGGAAGTCAGGACGGCAGCAGCCGGCCGGGGACGCCGTTGAGGGACTGGATGAGGCCCAGCACCGGGACGCCGAGCGGCGCGAACGTCCAGATGTTGTTGAGGTCGCTCGTGTCGGGTTCGTCGACGACAACGACATCGCTCGGGGCAGCCTGCACGGCGAGTGCGGGAGCGGCCGAGCCGAGCACGACAAGGCCGGCGAGCGCCGCGCCGGTGACCGCGCGGACGAGGGTCTTCTTCATGAGATTCTCCTTTGCTGGTAACGGTTTTACGAAATCGGCGTGATGATCCCGTAGATCGGGGCGAGCAGATCGGTGGGCACGGGGACGCCTGCGCCGAGCAAGCCGCCGAGGTCGAGGCCGGGGATCAGCCACACGGCGGGGTTGCCGCCACCGGTCGGCAGACCCGGCAGCGGGTCGGCCGAGGCGACCCCGCCGGCGAGTCCGGACAGCGCGCCCGCGACGGCGAGCGGCAGCAGCACACGGGCCGCGATTCGCTTCATCTCTTCTCCCTTTTTTCCTTACCGCTGCTGGAATCGAGCGGAATCCTTCATCGCAGTACCGAGCTGATCGGCACGATCGTGCCGTCGGGGATCCATTGCCCCGCGTAGTTCCGGTCGGCGATCATCCCGACGGCGTGCGGCTCGCCCGGGTACATCGGCATGGCGTTGACCTGTGCCGCCGCGAAGATCTGGACGTCGCCGTTCAGCGACTTCCACTGGTCGCCCAGCCAGTTCCGGAATCCGCCGAGCGTCGGGCTTTCGCCACCGAAGGCGTTGCCCGCGGCGACGGCGAAGCTCACGGCGACCTGCTCGCGCGGGTCGAACCTCAGCGGGAGCGAGGAACTCGCGACGGAGTTGACTATCGGCCCGTTGAGCAGCCAGGGCGCCAGGTACAGGCCGTACTGGTGGGTCGGCTTGAGCCGCTGGGACTCGGCCGCGCGTGTCATCGCCGTGTAGCCGCCCGCCCAGCCGGACACCACGACCAGCGCGGTGTTCGGGCCCGCCTCGGCCTGCACCGGGAGCCCGGAGCGCGCGGCGGTCTCACGGACCAGCCTCGCGGCCGCCACACTGCGCGGCGAAGTGTCCTCGACGAGGGTGAGCGCGGATGGCTTGCGCGCGGCGAGGAACTCGACGAGTTTGACGAGCGAACCGCTGTCCTCGCCCGAAAGCGCGTCCGCGGGACACGAGGTGAGGACTTCGCGGCGGTCGGCGATCAGGCCGCCCAGCGCGGCCGAAGCGCACTCGGGCGCGTCCGCCTCCAAGATGGTGGGTCCTTCTTCTTCGCCCGCGTCGACCTCGATCGTCGTCTTCGCCCCGCCGCGACTGATGATCAGCTCACTGCGGCCCTTCGGCAGGTCGACTTCGGCCCAGGTCCCCTCGGCCCCGGGACGCACGATGGCCTTGCCGATCAGGCCGCCTTCGATTCCGGCGGACAGCTCGTCACCCGCGCTCGCGGGGAAATGGACGAGGTTCTTGCCCGGCCGCTGCGGGCTCACCAGCACCGGGAACTGACGCTCGCCGACGGACGCCTCGGCGAGCAGAGCGACGCCGGGAATCGGCAGGGCGGCCGGTTTCGGGATGGCCGCGAGGGCGCTCCACGCGACGAAACCGATGGCCACGGCGGCCGCGCCGAAGCGGTAAGCACGCGTGGATTCCTTACCGGAGAGGAAGAATCCGGCGACAACGGTGGCGACGACCGGCAGTACGGCGATCACCAGCAACGCGACGCCGAAGAGCGTTTCGTAGATCCGGCGGTCCAAGCCGAGTCCCGAGGAGAACAGCTGGACCGCACCCGCGACGACGAGAAGTCCGCCCAGTGTCAGGGAAAGCGGGCCGAGCCGGAAGTTCGTCTGTCGCCACTGGTCGGCGGGCACCCACCCGGAGAGAACGGTGACGCCGAACCACAAGGCCGCCGCGGCGACGTAAACGGTGTCGATGGCGAATTCGACGCCCGTCCGCCCCAGCGAGGTTTCGAGCACCACCAGCGCGGCGAGCGCGAGGGAGGCCCAGCGTCCGGCGGACGGCCACCGGACGAGGACCGGGATGGCCAGCGCGAGCACGAGATGCATGATCAGCGCGATGACGTTGACATCGGTCGCGAAGGCGGAAACCGCCGCGAG
Organism: Amycolatopsis sp. lyj-84; assembly: GCF_046549075.1. Classification (NCBI taxonomy): domain Bacteria; kingdom Bacillati; phylum Actinomycetota; class Actinomycetes; order Pseudonocardiales; family Pseudonocardiaceae; genus Amycolatopsis; species Amycolatopsis sp. lyj-84. The sequence goes on along the minus strand of NZ_JAJPWO010000003.1, from coordinate 284,828 downwards.
GACCGCGGAAACCCCGCCGAGCACGGCGATGGTGAGGTTCAGGCGCTTCGGCAGTTCGCCCACGAGCGGGCGCAGAATCCCGGTACCGGCGAGGAAAGCGGTCGCCAGCAGGAGGCCGAGCCGAAGCAGGACGAGGGCGATGTCGACTCCGGCGGAACCCGAACTCGCCGGTATGACGTGGTGATCCATGGGGACCTTCTCCGAACATGTCGGCGGGGTCGTGGGTGGCGGAGTGTGCCCACCACCCACGACCTTCCGCGCCGAGCAGGGTTACTTGAGATCCGCGTCAGCCACGACGAAGAGTTCCGAGTGCGGCTTGGCGTTGCCGAAGGACCCGTGTGGCCAGGTCTTCCGGTTGAAGTTGATCCCGACCTGTCCGGTGAACTCGTCCCGGAAGTTCTGGTCGACCGCGAGCTTCCCGTCCTGGGCGAGGTTCAGCAGGTTGACCTTGTGGTCACCGTCCAAACCGGACCGTGCGACGAAGTAGTTCGACACCGCGAGGTGCTGCGGCTTGTCGGTCTCGTGGTAGTAGCCGTCGTCACCGAGCACGAAGTTGTCGTACGCGCCCCAGTGCGGTCCGCCACCCGAGGTACCCGGGTTGATCGCGGCCGCGCCGACGACGGTCGGCAGGTCGCCGCCACCGCCCTGCTGGGACTTTTCCTTCGTGTCGATCCGGCCGTTGATGTTCTCGACCTTGTCGCCCGCGGCGAGCAACTTCTGGATGTCGAGGATGTACACGCCACCGGTGGTGCCGGGGTCGTCCGGGCCGAGCGCGCCCTTCGACCGTCCGGTGATCGCGCGGTAGAGGTACTTGTCGTCGGGGCTGGTCTGGATCCAGCCGCCGTTCGACCCGCCACCGTTGGAGTCGTTGTTCGGGTGGATCGCCTTGTTCGCGGCGCCGTCGTCGAACACCTGGATCCAGTGCGGCTCCTTGGCGGTGATGTCCGGCGTGTAGAACACCGCGCCGCCCTGCATGGTCTGGGCGAACGCGCCCTTGTGACCGGGCAGGTTGGTCACCGTGGTCTCCATGACCGCGCGGCTTTCGGCGTGCAGCGGGTCCGCGGGATCGGCGCGCGGGCCGTCCGGCAGGTACGAAACCGCCTTGAGCTTCGGCTTGTTGCGATCGGAGATGTCCCACGTGCGGACGGTCGGCCGCCGCAGGTACGGCGACGGCTGCTTCACCGGGTCGAGAATGATGTTGCGCGGCTCGGCGTAGTCACTGGTGACCAGGGTGTTGAGGTCCTCGCGCGCCTGGATGCCGTGCGGGTTGGCGCAGGTCGGCTTGTCCAGCTGCGGGAGGTTGTCGCACAGCTTCTTGTTGTCGCCCTGCGGCGTGGCCGCCGGGGACTCGGAGAGCACCTGTGCGTTCTGGTCGAAGCGGACGACCTCGCCGGGGCTGCCGGCGAAACCGTTGCCCACCACGGTGGAACCGTTGGCGTAGGTGTGCGGGCCCGGCACGACCGGGCCGCCCATGTACGTGCCGTACGCGGTGCCGTCCTTGAGCACCCAGTACGCGTCCGGCACGGAACCACCGAGGGTCTGGGTCGGGAGGCTGACGCCCTTGAGCTTCAGTTTCGGCAACGCGGAGACGTCGAAGGCGTACGTCGCGGCGGCGAACAGCGCGCCGGCGTAGATCGTGTCGCCCTTGTGCCACACGTATTGCATGTGGTGTGGCTCGTTCTCGACGAGCGGCCCGACGGTGGCGGTGTTGACGACCTTGCCGTAGGTCGGCGAGCCCTGCGTCGCGTCGATCACGGCGAGGAAGTCCGGGCCGGGCAGCGCGTTCTTGATCTTGTTCAGGCCGCCGCCGAGTGAACCCGGCAGGTTCTTGATGTCCTTGACCAGGGTGTCGGCGATGTTCTCGTCACCGGCCCAGACCAGCAGCCACTTCTTGCGCTGGCCGTCGGCACTCCGGGACGCCGCGACATCCTTGGACACCAGGTGGTTCTGGACCCAGTACTCCTTGCCGTCGGCCGCCTTCTTCGCGTCCTTGACGACCTGGACGTCGGCGTACGCACTCGTCGCGGAACCGGTATAGGTCACCGTGCCCACGGCGAGCGCCGCCGCCATGGCGCCAATCACCACTTTTCGCCACTTGGGCGAGTTGGATAGCATTCTTTCTCCCTGTTTTCGCTACCGAAGCGCCAGACAATTGGCACACCTCTCCCCTCTTTCGCGCAGGCGTCACCGACACGGATCAGGGGAAAGCAATCAACCGCCGGTTCGAGCAGGGAACCGTTGCGGCACAGCGGAAAGCGTCAGCGCACGAAGAACAGGCGCATCCGTTTCGGATACGCGAATTCATTGACGACGCGACGAGCCGGAATAGATCAGGAATCCATACACAGCGCGCTTGCTTGCTGCCGCAAGTCAACGTGCCGGCGCCACACCAAGGCGACTGGGGATTGCATGGGCGAAATACTCGTGTGAAGCCGCCCGAGTGTCAATCTCGTGATCAAAGAATGGGACATGCCACGGTCGAGTGAATTTCCCACGATGCGGATACGCCATTAGGCCGAACGGGTGGCGATATTCCGAGCACTGGGAATTAGGCCACCTGGCGGCACTACTACAGGTCACAACGGCCCAGTAACCTGCGTCCAGCGAACACTGGGCCGTTACGAGTTCGTTATGCGATCCGGGGAACTCTGGTGGATCCGCAGGTCCACGAGGCCCTTGGAGGCTCGCCGATGTCGCGCCGACGATCCTGCACGAGATCCGGTACCGCGGGCAGCACAACTTCGTCGGCCGGAAGATCGACGGGTACGTACGACCGTTCCGGCAGGCCGCGGAGGGGCCGCGCACGGCGCAACGGCGGCTGCTGCGGCGGGGCTACATGCTCAAGATGTACGACTGCTACCGGCCGCAGCGCGCCGTCGACCATTTCGTCCGGTGGGCCGAGGACCTGTCCGACGAGAAAATGAAGGCGGAGTTCTATCCGAACGTGGCGAAGGACCGTTTGTTCGCCGACGGGTACATCGCGGAGAAGTCCGGGCACAGCCGCGGGAGCACGGTGGACCTGACGATCGTGAGGCTGCCGCAGCGCCCCTTTCGGCCGGGCGAGGCGCTGAAGCCCTGCTTCGCGCCGAACCGGTTCCCGGACAACATGGTCGACATGGGGACCGGGTACGACTGCTTCGACACGCTCTCGCACACCGACGATCCGCGGGTCATCGGCGAGGCCCGGATGAACCGGCAACTGCTCAAGGGCACGCTCGCGGCAGCCGGGTTCCGGAACCTCGCCGAGGAGTGGTGGCACTACACGTTCAACGGGGAACCCTTCCCGGACACCTACTTCGACTTCCCCGTCTCCCGGCACTCCCTGACCTGTACTTCTCCCACTCCGGATCGCGTTTAGCCCGCGAAACGCAAGTCGCGCCTCCTCGCCAGCCGGATCGCGATTAGGGGGCTAAACGCACGTCGGCGGTGGGTCAGGCGGGGCCGCAGAGGGCTTGCAGCTTGAGGGCGGCCAGGGCGTCGTCGATGGGGTGCGGCGTTCCCTCGGCGTCCGGCTTGGCCCACCTCACCAGGTTCATTGCGGCGGAGAACTGCCGTCCGCCGTCGGGGCGGGTCCAGGCCATCGTCAAGGCTCCCCAGACCGTGCCGTCGTGGCCCCAGAAGGTGCCGTGACCGGGGTTCTCGGTCTTGTACAGGCCGAGGCCGTAGTCGAGCAGCCGCCCGTCCTGCGCGATGACCGGGACCGTGCGCTGCATCTGCGCCAGCGATGACGGGCTGACGATCTCGCCGCCGAGCAGCTTGCCGTAGAAGCGGTTGAGATCCTCGACGGTCGAAATCAGGCCCGCGCCGGTCATCACCCAGGACATCTCGTAGACGCTGTAGTCGCGCGGCGGATCGATCGCCCCGAACAGCGCCTCGTATATCCGCGAATGTGGCTCCTCGATCCTCGGACCGACGGGAAACCCGGTATGCGCGAGCCCAGCCGGCTCGATGACGGAGCGAGCGATGTGCTTCTCGACCGGGGTGCCGGTCACGTGCTCCAGGAGCTCACCCAGGAGCAGGTAGTTCGTGTTGGAGTACACCCCGGGAGTGTTTCCCGGCTCGCCGGTGGCGGGTGCGCCGACGCCCATCTCGATCAGCTCGGCCGGGCGGAACTGCCGGAACCGGTTGTCGTCGAGGCTCCCGGGAGCGAGTTCCTTGAGCGACGGGAACGCGTACGGCAGGTACTCGGCGAGGCCGCTGGTGTGGTTGAGCAGCATGCGGACCGTGATCCGGCGGCCGCGCTCACCGGGGACCAGCCGCGGCAGGTAGTCACCGATCGGCGCGTCTAGCCCGATCCGCCCGCTCTCGACTTCCAGCAGAACCGCGGCGGAGACGAAGGTCTTGGTGATGCTGCCGACTCGCTGGCGCATACCGGTCTCGACGGGACGGCCGGTTTCGAGGTCTGCGACTCCGGAGGCGCCGCGCCAGACCTGCTCGCCCGCGCGTACTTCGGCGAACACACCCGGCACGCCTGCCCGGTGGACACCGTCCAAAGCGGACTGCAGCTCCGCGGGGTCGAGGCCCGTGTTCTTGTCTGTCGCTAGGGGTTCCATGTCGACCATCCTTTCGATCGACAGTCCCGGGATCGCCCGCCATCCGTCGCGCATCCAGGCGGATACCGCACCGATCGTCGCCCCTGCCTCCGGATCGCGATTAGCCCGCTAAACGCAAGTCGCGCTCCCCCGCCGCCAGATCGCGATTAGGGGGCTAAACGCACGTCGTGCGGGAGGGAGGAGCGGAGCGTGGGGAAAGCAAAGCGCCCCCGGCCGGAGGCCAGGGGCGCTTTGGTGGAACGTGAGTGGGTCAGCGGAAGTCGCGGCCGAAGTCGTAATCGTCCAGCGGAACCGCGGCACCCGGGGTGGAGCCGAAGACATCCGGGGTGTAGTAGCCGTCGTCGTAGGACGGGATCGCGTAAGCGGCGACCCGCGCCTCCTCGGTCGGCTGCACCTGGATGTTGCGGTACTTGTTGATCCCGGTACCGGCCGGGATCAGCTTACCGATGATCACGTTCTCCTTGAGGCCCACGAGCCTGTCCGAACGGCCGTTGATGGCCGCGTCGGTCAGAACACGCGTGGTCTCCTGGAACGAGGCCGCCGACAGCCACGAGTCCGTGGTCAGCGAGGCCTTCGTGATCCCCATCAGCACCGGGCGACCCGAAGCCGGCTCGCCACCCTCGGCGACCGACGCACGGTTCTTCGCCTCGAACTTGGTCCGCTCGGGCAGTTCGCCCGGCAGGAAGTCCGTGGCACCGGAGTCGATGATCGTCACGCGGCGCAGCATCTGCCGCACGATGACCTCGATGTGCTTGTCGTGGATCGACACACCCTGCGCCCGGTACACCTTCTGGACCTCGTCCACCAGGTGCATCTGCGCCTCGCGCGGCCCCATGACCCGCAGGACCTCGTGCGGGTCCGGCGTGCCTTCGAGCAGCTGCTGACCGACGTTGACGCGGTCACCGTCGCCCAGCGGGCCGTTCGGGGTGTTCGCGAGCCGCTGACGCTTGGACAGCTTGTCGAAGACGATCTCTTCGCTGCCGTCGTCCGGGATCAGCGTGATCTTCCAGAACCGCTCGCTCTCCTCGATGCGCACACGGCCATCGACGTCGGCGATCGGCGCCTTGCCCTTCGGGACCCGGGCCTCGAACAGCTCCTGGACACGGGGCAGACCGGTCGTGATGTCGTCACCGGCGACACCACCCTGGTGGAACGTACGCATCGTCAGCTGCGTACCCGGCTCACCGATCGACTGGGCCGCGACGATACCCACGGCCTCGCCGACGTCGACGAGCTGACCGGTCGCCATGGACCGGCCGTAGCAGGTGGCGCAGATACCGACGGCCGACTCGCAGGTCAGCACCGAACGCACCTTGACCTTGGAGATCCCGCTCGAGATGAGCTTGTCCAGGGCCGGGTCGCCGATGTCGTCACCGGCGTTGAGCACGACGTTGCCCTTGGCGTCGACCGCGTCGGTCGCCAGGTTCCGCGCGTACACGCTGGTCTCGACGTGCTGGTCACGCAGGACCTTGCCGTCGCCGATGTCCTCGCCGATCGGCATGTTGATGCCGCGGGTGGTGCCACAGTCGACCTCGCGGACGATGACGTCCTGCGACACGTCCACCAGACGACGGGTCAGGTAACCCGAGTCGGCGGTACGGAGCGCCGTGTCCGCCAGACCCTTACGGGCACCGTGCGTCGCGATGAAGTACTCCGCCACCGACAGGCCTTCACGGAAGTTGGCCTTGATCGGACGCGGGATGTACTCACCCTTCGGGTTCGACACCAGACCACGCATACCGGCCAGCGACCGGACCTGCGTCATGTTGCCCGCCGCGCCCGACTTCACGATCATCGCGATCGGGTTGTCGTCCGGCAGCGCCGTCTCCATGATCTTGTGGACCTCTTCGGTGGCCTGCGTCCACACCTTGACGAGCTCGTTGTTGCGCTCGGTGTGCGACAGCTGACCACGCTGGTACCGCTTCTCGACCTGGTCGGCCTTGCCTTCGTACTCGTCCAGAATGGCTTTCTTGCCCGTCGGGACCAGCACGTCGGAGATCGCGACCGTGACGCCCGAACGGGTCGCCCAGTAGAAACCGGCGTCCTTCAGGCGGTCCAGGGTCTGCGCGACCTGCGTCATCGAGTACCGCTCGGCGAGGTCGTTCACGATCAGGGCCTGACGCTTCTTCGGCATCGGCTCGTTGATGAACGGGTAGTCCGCCGGCAGCAGCTCGTTGAACAGCACGCGACCAAGGGTGGTCTCGGCCAGCCAAGCCTTGCCCGGCTCCCAGCCCTTCTCCGCGAGCGCCGCTTCGTCGGCCTTGGCGGGCTGACGGTCGATGATGCGGATCTTGACCGGGGCGTGCAGGCTCAGCGCCTTGAGGTCGTACGCCATGATCGCTTCGGCGGGCGAGGAGTACGCGTTGCCGGCACCCTCGGCCTTCTCGGTGAGACGGGTCAGGTGGAACAGACCGGTCACCATGTCCAGACGCGGCATGGCGAGCGGGCGGCCCGACGCCGGCGAAAGGATGTTGTTCGCCGACAGCATCAGGATGCGGGCCTCGGCCTGCGCCTCCGCGGAAAGCGGGAGGTGCACGGCCATCTGGTCACCGTCGAAGTCCGCGTTGAACGCTTCACAGACCAGCGGGTGCAGCTGGATGGCCTTGCCTTCGACCAACTGCGGCTCGAAGGCCTGGATGCCGAGGCGGTGCAGGGTCGGCGCACGGTTCAGCATCACCGGGTGACCGGTGATGACCTCTTCGAGCACGTCCCACACCTGCGGGCGCGAACGCTCCACCATCCGCTTGGCGGACTTGATGTTCTGCGCGTGGTTCAGGTCGACCAGCCGCTTCATGACGAACGGCTTGAACAGCTCGAGCGCCATGTCCTTCGGCAGACCGCACTGGTGGAGCTTCAGCTGCGGGCCGACGATGATGACGGAACGGCCGGAGTAGTCGACACGCTTGCCGAGCAGGTTCTGACGGAACCGGCCCTGCTTGCCCTTGAGCAGGTCGGACAGCGACTTCAGCGGGCGGTTACCGGGACCGGTGACCGGGCGGCCGCGGCGGCCGTTGTCGAACAGCGCGTCGACGGCCTCCTGCAGCATCCGCTTCTCGTTGTTGACGATGATCTCGGGCGCGCCGAGGTCGATCAGCCGCTTCAACCGGTTGTTCCGGTTGATGACCCGGCGGTAGAGGTCGTTCAGGTCGGAGGTGGCGAAGCGGCCACCGTCGAGCTGGACCATCGGGCGCAGGTCCGGCGGGATCACCGGGACGGCGTCGAGCACCATGCCGCGCGGGTCGTTCCCGGTCATCTGGAAGGCCGCGACGACCTTGAGCCGCTTCAGCGCGCGGAGCTTCTTCTGCCCCTTGCCGTTGCGGATGGTGTCGCGCAGGTTGTCGGCCTCCGCCGAGACGTCGAACTCGGCGGCCAGCTTCTGGATGGCCTCCGCGCCCATGCCGCCGGTGAAGTACTCGCCGTAGCGGTCGATGAGCTCGCGGTAGAGCAGCTCGTCGGCGATCAGCTGACGGACGTCGAGCTTGGTGAAGGTCGTCCAGACCTCCTCGAGACGGTCCAGCTCGCGACCGGCGCGGTCACGCAGCTGACGCATCTCGCGCTCGCCGCCTTCCTTGACCTTGCGGCGGACGTCGGACTTGGCGCCCTCCGCCTCCAGCTCGGCCAGGTCGGCTTCCAGCTTCTGCGCCCGTGCCTCGATGTCCGCGTCACGCTTGGTCTCGAGGTTCTTGCGCTCGACGCCGATCTCGTTCTCGAGGGTCGGCAGGTCGTTGTGCCGCAGCTCGGTGTTCACACCGGTGATCACGTAGGCCGCGAAGTAGATGATCTTCTCGAGGTCCTTCGGCGCCAGGTCCAGCAGGTAGCCCAGGCGGGAAGGAACACCCTTGAAGTACCAGATGTGGGTGACGGGAGCGGCCAGCTCGATGTGGCCCATCCGCTCACGGCGCACCTTGGCGCGGGTGACCTCGACGCCACAGCGCTCGCAGATGATGCCCTTGAAGCGGACCCGCTTGTACTTACCGCAGTAGCACTCCCAGTCCCGGGTCGGGCCGAAGATCTTCTCGCAGAAGAGGCCGTCCTTCTCGGGCTTGAGCGTCCGGTAGTTGATGGTCTCCGGCTTCTTGACCTCACCGAAGGACCACTGACGAATGTCGTCGGCGGTGGCGAGACCGATGCGGAGCTCATCGAAGAAGTTGACGTCCAGCACGTCTTTGCATCCCCTTGGGGTTGAGTCGACTAGAGGGGTTGGCGGTCGAGGCGGGACCCACGGGAGGCAGGCCCCGCCTCGGACAGCCGTCAGTGCACGACGTCGTCCACCGAGGGCGACTCGTTGCGGGACAGGTTGATGCCGAGGTTGGCGGCGGCTCGCTCCAGGTCCTCGTCGTCGGAGTCGCGCATCTCGATCGCGGCGCCGTCGCTGGACAGCACCTCGACGTTGAGGCAGAGCGACTGGAGCTCCTTCAGGAGCACCTTGAACGACTCGGGGATACCCGGCTCGGGGATGTTCTCCCCCTTGACGATCGCCTCGTACACCTTCACGCGGCCGACCACGTCGTCCGACTTGATGGTGAGGAGCTCCTGCAGGGTGTATGCGGCGCCGTACGCCTGCATCGCCCAGCACTCCATCTCACCGAAGCGCTGGCCACCGAACTGCGCCTTACCACCCAGCGGCTGCTGCGTGATCATCGAGTACGGACCGGTGGACCGGGCGTGGATCTTGTCGTCGACGAGGTGGTGCAGCTTCAGGATGTACATGTAGCCGACCGCGACCGGGTACGGGTACGGCTCGCCGGAGCGGCCGTCCAGCAGCGTGGCCTTGCCGTTCTGCTTCACCATGCGCTCACCGTCGCGGTTCGGCTTGGTGGCACCGAGCAGGCCGGTCAGCTCGTCTTCCTTGGCACCGTCGAACACCGGGGTGGCGGTGTTCGTGCCGGGGTCGACGTCGTACAGCTCCTCGTTGAGGTTCTTCGCCCAGTCGGGGTTGCCCTCGATCTTCCAGCCCTGCGACGCCAGCCAGCCCAGGTGGAGTTCCAGGACCTGGCCGATGTTCATACGACGCGGGACACCGTGGGTGTTCAGGATGATGTCGACGGGCGTGCCGTCCTCCATGAACGGCATGTCCTCGGCGGGAAGGATCTTGCCGATGACACCCTTGTTCCCGTGGCGGCCGGCGAGCTTGTCGCCCGGCTGGATCTTCCGCTTCTGGGCCACGTAGACGCGGACCAGTTCGTTGACGCCCGGGGGCAGTTCGTCGTCGTCCTCGCGCGAGAACACGCGGATGCCGATGACCTTGCCGGTCTCGCCGTGCGGCACCTTCAGCGAGGTGTCGCGGACTTCACGGGCCTTCTCACCGAAGATCGCGCGGAGCAGGCGCTCTTCCGGGGTCAGCTCGGTCTCACCCTTGGGCGTGACCTTGCCGACCAGGATGTCGCCGTCGCGGACCTCGGCACCGATGCGGATGATGCCGCGCTCGTCGAGGTCGGCGAGGACCTCCTCGGAGACGTTCGGGATGTCCCGGGTGATCTCCTCGGCGCCCAGCTTGGTGTCGCGGGCGTCGATCTCGTGCTCCTCGATGTGGATCGACGTGAGCACGTCGTCCTGCACCAGGCGCTCCGAGAGGATGATCGCGTCCTCGTAGTTGTGGCCCTCCCACGGCATGACCGCGACGAGCAGGTTCTTGCCGAGCGCCATCTCACCGTTCTCGGTGGACGGGCCGTCGGCGATGACCTGACCCTGCTCGACCCGGTCGCCCTCGTTGACGATCGGGCGGTGGTTGAAGCAGGTGCCGTGGTTGGAGCGACGGAACTTGTACAGTCCGTAGCTCTTCCGCGTGCCGTCGTCGTGCATGATCGTGATCAGGTCGGCCGAGAGCTCCTCGACGACACCGGACTGCTCGGCGACGAGCACGTCACCGGCGTCGACCGCGGCGCGCAGCTCCACACCGGTGCCGACGTACGGCGCCTGGTTGCGGAGCAGCGGAACGGCCTGACGCTGCATGTTCGCGCCCATCAGCGCGCGGTTCGCGTCGTCGTGCTCGAGGAACGGGATCATCGCCGTCGCGACCGAGACCATCTGTCGCGGCGAGACGTCCATGTAGTCCACGTCGAGCGGGTCGATCAGCTCGACCTCGCCGCCCTTCTTACGGACCAGGACGCGGTCTTCGACGAAGGTGCCGTCGTCCGAGATCGGCGCGTTGGCCTGCGCCTTCACGAACCGGTCTTCCTCGTCCGCGGTGAGGTAGTCGACCTGGTCGGTGACACGGCCCTCGACGACCTTGCGGTACGGGGTCTCGATGAAACCGAACGGGTTGACCCGCGCGTACGAGCAGAGCGAGCCGATCAGGCCGATGTTCGGGCCTTCCGGCGTCTCGATCGGGCACATGCGGCCGTAGTGCGACGGGTGGACGTCACGGACCTCCATGCCGGCGCGCTCACGCGACAGACCACCGGGGCCGAGGGCGGACAGACGACGCTTGTGCGTCAGCCCCGACAGCGGGTTGTTCTGGTCCATGAACTGCGACAGCTGCGAAGTACCGAAGAACTCCTTGATCGCCGCCACGACGGGACGGATGTTGATCAGGGTCTGCGGCGTGATCGCCTCGACGTCCTGCGTGGTCATCCGCTCACGGACGACGCGCTCCATCCGGGACAGACCCACGCGGATCTGGTTCTGGATGAGCTCGCCGACGGTGCGGAGACGACGGTTGCCGAAGTGGTCGATGTCGTCGGTCTCGACCGGGATGGTCTGGTCGCCGATGGTGACCTTGTCCTCGCCGGCGTGCAGCCGGACCAGGTACTCGATCGTCGAGACGATGTCCTCTTCGGTCAGCGTCCCGGTGTCGTACGGCGTGGTGAGGGCGAGCTTCTTGTTGACCTTGTACCGGCCGACCTTGGCGAGGTCGTAGCGCTTCGGCTTGAAGAACAGGTTCTCCAGCAGCGTCTGCGCGCTTTCCTTGGTGGGGGGTTCGCCCGGGCGCAGCTTGCGGTAGATGTCGAGCAGCGCCTCGTCGGTGCCGGCGGTGTGGTCCTTCTCGAGGGTGGCGAGCAGCGTCTCCGAGAAGGAGAAACGCTCGCGGATCGCCTCGGTGGTCCAGCCCAGCGCCTTCAGCAACACGGTCACCGGCTGGCGGCGCTTGCGATCGATGCGGACGCCGACGGTGTCGCGCTTGTCGACGTCGAACTCGAGCCAGGCACCCCGGCTCGGGATCACGCGGACGTTGAAGACGTCCTTGTCGGTGGTCTTGTCGACACTGCTGTCGAAGTACACACCGGGCGAACGGACCAGCTGGGACACGACGACACGCTCGGTGCCGTTGATGACGAAGGTGCCCTTGTCGGTCATCACCGGGAAGTCACCCATGAAGACCGTCTGGCTCTTGATCTCGCCAGTGTTGTTGTTCACGAACTCGGCGGTCACGAACAGCGGGGCCGCGTACGTCATGTCCTTGTCCTTGCACTCCTCGACGGAGGCCTTGACCTCGTCGAAGCGCGGGTCGGAGAAGGACAGCGACATGGATCCGGAGAAGTCTTCGATCGGCGAGATCTCGTTGAGGACCTCTTCCAGGCCGCCGACCGGGTTTTCTTCACCTTCTTCGACGCGGCGTTCGAACCACGCCTCGTCGCCGGTGAACCATTCGAAAGACCTGATCTGCACGTCGAGCAGGTTCGGGGTGCTGAGCGGCTCGCGAATCTTTGCGAAGGAGACCCGTTTGGGGGCTCCCGGGATTCCCGTGGACTCCGAGCGAGATACAGCCGAGGTGGTCGCAGCAGTGGCCTGGTTCGCGGGAGAGACTGCCAAGATGCGTCCTTCCGGGGACAATGAGCGGTGAGCAGCCGCGTCAGCAACAGCTGATGCGGACTGTCAAGGGTGCCGTGTGCCCACTATCCTAACTACCGGCTCCGGGCAGCCTGAAAGAGGGCAGCGCAAAGAAGCAGTCTAGCCCGAACGTCACGGTATGTCCAGGGGGCGCTCCTGACGGGGCCCAGCCTGCGTCGCAACGTCTTCAGGTATGCCTCTCCTCGGCCTCCCCGTGGCTGTCCCTCCCGCAAGGGCGCCGCCGGTTCTCACCGTTGGCAGTAAGCGTGACCCCACAGGGGCTCTGAGTCAAGATGCCGCGCGGTGGTCCCGCCGGTTGGCGCAGCGTGGAAGAGGTTCCGCGCGGGGGCCTTCACAGGACGATCATCCTGGTTACCGACCGGTACCCGCAGGTGACGGCGTTGGGGCGCCGACCTGCGTTTAGCGGGCAAATCGCGACCTGTCCGGCGGGGTGTACCGGAGAGTCACCGGGTCAGGCGGGGGCGCTCTGGGGCCCGTAGGGGCCTGTGGCGGCTGTGGCCGGTGGGTTCGTTGGTGCGGCACACAGGGAGGGGCTCAGATCGCGTTTAGGGGGCTAAACGCGACGCGTCCTGGGGGTCGCAGGTGGGTGGCGGGGCGGGGCTGGGGGTGTGCGTCGCGGTTCGGGTCGCCGCGTCCGGCTCTGGCGAGCACGGCGCTCGCGCGTGAAGGCCCCGGCTCAGCCGAGGAAACTCGCCCCTCACGACCACCCCGACCGATGCGGCACCGGCGCCCCGCCCGGCCGGATCGCGTTTAGCCCGCTAAAGGCGCCGGGGCCGGTCACGGAGGGGCGGAGCCTCCTTGAGGGACTCAGGGTCTCTCAAGGAGGCCTTCACGTACCGGATCGAGCGGGGGTGACCGGATCGCGATTAGGGGGCTAAACGCAGGTCGCTACTTGGAGGGGGCCGGGGAGGCGGGAGGGGCCGAGGAGGCGGCCGGGTTGGACGGAGCGGCGTAGGTGTTCATCGCCGTGATCTTCCACTTGTCGCCCTGCAGCTCCGCGTTCAAATGCAGCTGCGCGCTGCCGGCGGTGGTCTTGTTCGTGTCGGCCCGCGTCGAGCTCTGGTCGACGAACACCATCACGTCGGCCCGTTCGCCTTCCAGCCGGATGACGGCACTGCGGGTGACCTTGCAGGTCACGACCATCTTCTGCTGCGGAGCCAGCCGCTTGACCTCGCCCATCAGCAGGTTGTACTTCGCCCGCACGTCTTCGTTGACCAGCAGATCGCCCGCCGCGGTCTCGGTCTTCGCGATGTTGTTGTAGTCGTACGAGAACAGCGCCTCGGTCGCCTTCGCGACCTGGTCCTTGACCTGCGCGGTCTTCGCGACGTCCAGCAGCGCCGTGTTGTCCGTCGAGCCGGACACCTCGTCGGCCTGGATCTTGAAGAGCACCGCGGTCGCGGCCAGCAGCAGCCCGACGACGACCAGCGCGCCCGCCAGGATCAGCTGGCGGGAGCCCGGCTTCTTCTCGGACTCCGAAGACTCCGAAGACTCGGACTCCTCGGAAGCGACCTCGGCTTCGGCCTCTTCGATGTCGTCCGGCTTCGCCTCGGCGGCCGCGCGGGTCTTCGCCCGCGGGCTCGGCTTCGCGACGACCTCGTCTTCAGGAGCCTCGACAGGCTCCGCAGAAGCCTCTTCAGGCGCCTCTTCGGGAGCCTCGACAGCCGCCACCTCTGGCTCGACCTCGGGCTCAGCAACGTCCTCAGCGACCTCAGCAACCTCAGGCGCAGGACGCGGAGCAGGCCGCGGCGACGGACGGCGAACCGGTGCCGGCTTCGTCACCGGCGTTTCGTCGACCTCGACCTCCACCTCGGCGGCGGAAGCGGGAGCCTCGTCGGCGGGAGACGCGCCTGGCCGGCGCAGACCGGCCACCCGGGGGCGGCGCACCGGCGGAGTGCTGCGAGGGGGCTGGCGGCGGGAGGGGGGCACTACGAGGCTCCGTTCTAGGTGACGCTCTTACTGACCGGCCGCGACGAGGGGCACGTTGTCGATCCCGGACAGCTTCCACTCATCGCCGACCCGGGTCATCGAGACCTCCAGGCGCAGCGCCTTCGAGCTCGCCTTGTCGCCCTGGGTGACCTGGGTGGTGATGGCGGCGAGGAAGCTCGCCTTGCCCTCGTGGTCGTCGAGTTCCTCGACGGCGATGTCCTGGATCGTGGTCGCGACCTTGGTCTTCGCGTCGCCGAGTGCCTTGCGGTAGGTCGGCTCCAGCTGGGCCAGCTGCTGGCCCATCTTGTCGTCGGAGACGGCCTTCTGCCGGTTGAAGAACTCGTCGAGCTTCTCGAAGTCGACCTCGGTGTACGCCTTGATCGCGGTGCCGCCCGCCTTGACGACGTCGTCCCGCGAGCGCGCCAGGTCGGCGTTGTCGTCCGAAGCGGCTACCGCCCACTGGACACCGAAGATCGCCGCGGCGACGAAGGCCGCCAGAGCGAACGCCGCCGCCCCCAGGACCAGGGTCCGCGATCGAGAAGAACTCATGACACTCCAGGGTAGGTAAACGGTCTCGGGCTCAGCCGGGCAGGCCCAGCAGCGAGCCGAGGCTGGCCAGGCTGACGCCCGGGCTCTGCAGGACGCTCGGCATGCCCTGCGCCGCCCGCAGTGCGGCCAGTTCCTCGGCCGACCGGCCCGCGTTCGCGGCGACTTCGCCCTGCGACGGGATCTGCGGGACCCCGTTGTACGGCACGTTCTGCGAACCGCGCACGTTGATCGGGCTGCCCTTCGGCTCGGCGCAGTACGCGTCGTCCTTCGGCGGCCGAACCGACGTGTCGGTGCCTTCGCGGTACTTGTCGAGGCCGATGTAGCCCTTGGTGCACGAAGGCGGGTTGAACAGGTTGAGCGCGAGGCCCAGGTGCGCGGTGCCGTCCTTGGCGACGCTGTTCGCGCCGGCGGCCAGCAGCGGATAGGTCACCAGGCCCTGCTCCAGGCCGTCGAGCCGGGTCACCAGCAGGTTCGACGTCGTGAGCAGGTTCGCGGTCAGCGCGCCCAGCCCCGGCCCCGCTTCCGCCAGCACCTCGCTGATCTGGGTCGCCACCTGCGGGGTGACCCCGATCAGTTTCCGGATGTCGGCGTCGGAGTTCTTCAGCGTGCCGGACAGCTTGTTCAGATCGGCGCTGAACGACTTCATCGAACTCGCCAGGTCGTTCTGCGTGTCGAGGACCTGCCCGCCCTTTTCCAGCAGCTGGATGGTCTGCGGCAGGTACTCCTGCGCCGTGGTGGTGAAGCTGCGCGCGGTGTCGAGCAGCGTCTGCAGGTCCGGACCGGTGCCGTTGAAGGCGTTGTACGACTCGTCGACGACCTTGCGCAGTGAGTCCGTCGGGACCGAAGCCGCGAGGCTGTCGAGGTCGCCGATGAGCTGCTCGGTGGGCACCGGCGTCTTGACCTTGTCCGCGGGGATGACCGAACCCGGCTTCAGGAACGGCCCCTTCTCGCTCTTGGGCCGCAGATCGACGAACTGCTCGCCGACCGCGGACCGGTTCGCGACCACGGCGTCCAGATCGGCGGGCACCTGCGGGGCGTCCGGCGCGAGGTTGAGGTCGGCTTCCAGCCCCGTCTTGGTGAGGCGCAGTTCGCCGACGCGGCCGATGTTGAAGCCGCGGTAGGTGACTTCGGCGTTCTGGAAGATGCCGCCCGACTGCTTGAGTTCGAGCTTCACCGTGTAGCCCTCGTTACCGAAGACCTGGCCGAGACCGGCGAACCGGATCAGCGCGTACACGATGGCGACCACGGAGATGATCGCGAAGGCGACCAACTGGAGTTTCGTCCTACGGACCAGCATCAGCCCGCACCTCCCGAAAGCAGGCCGAAGATCCCGGCGGGCCCGGTCTGTTGCGGCTGTCCGCCGCCCTGCGGCACGCCCGTCTGGCCGCCTGCCTGGGTACCGCCGACGCTGTCGGGGATCGGCAGCGGCGGGTTCACGCCCGGCCCCTCGGTCCCGCCGGTCAGCCCCGGCACCGGGATGACGTCCTGGAGCGGGTTCTGCCGGCTGCGGCCGAGGTTCGCGAGGATCTCTTTGAGGTTCAGATCGACCTTCGCGAACAGGTTGAAGTAGTCGCCCTTGACGCCGTCGTAGGACGCGTCGCTGAACGGGAAGGTCAGCAGGATCTCGAGCGCCTTGGGCAGATCCGCCCCGGTTTCGCCGAGCTTCTGCAGTGTCGGCTGCAGTGCCTTGAGGTCCGCGACGAGGTCTTCCTTGCTCTTGTTCACCGTGTCGATGGCGACGCCGGAGAGGCTGTCGAGCGCGTTGAGCATGGTCACCAGCTGACCCCGCTGCTGCTCCAGCACACCGAGCCCGGGGCCGAGGTTGTCGACCGCGCCGACCAGCTTGTCCTTCTGGCCGTTCAAGGTCGAGGAGAGCCGGTTCAGCCCGTCGAGCGCCCGCGTGATGTTCGCGGACTGCTTGTCCAGGTTCGTCACCAGCTGGTTCGTGTTGTTCAGCAGCGCCTTGAGTTCCGGCGACCGGCCGCTCGTGGCGTTGTTGAGTTCCTTGGTGATGGTGTTGAGCTGTTCCACGCCACCGCCGTTGAGCAGCAGCGAAAGAGCACCGAGGAGCTCCTCGACCTCGACGCTGCGGTTCGTGCGGGCCAGCGGGATCACCGCGTTGTCGGCGAGCTTGCCCTGGCCGTCGACGGGAGCGGCCAGTTCGACGTACTTCTCACCGAGAAGGCTCGATTGCCGCACGTTGGCCAGCGCGTTCGCCGGCAGCTTCACGTCCCCGTTGACCCGCAGGGTGACCTCGGCGTTCCAGCCGTCCTGCGTCAGCCCGATCGCCTCGACGCGGCCGATGGACACCTCGTTGACCTTGACCCCGGCCTGCGGGGTCAAGTCCAGGACGTCCCGGAACTGCACCTTGACCGTGTACGGGTGGTCGCCGAGTTCGGCGCCACCGGGCAGCGGGATGTCGTAGATGCCGCTGAACCCGCAGCCGCTCAACGTCAGCGCGGCGACGGTTCCACAGGCCACCAGAGCAAGTTTCCGCATCACTTCGCCGCCGATCCGTAGAGCTGACCCGCGATGGGAAGCGGAAGCGGCGGCAACTGCCCCGCCTGCGCGGACTGGATCACCTGCGCGATCGACGGCAGCGGCACCAGCCCGTCGACCAGCCCGGCGATCCCCTTGCACGCGTCGCCCAGCGCGTCGAGCGCCTCCGGGGTCTGCTTGAGCAGGTTGCACACCATCACCAGCGGCGGCTGGGTGAGCTCGTTCAGGTTCGCCCGCGCGTCGAGCGTGCCCGACGAGGCGTTGTACGTGTTGACCAGGTTCCCGAGGCCGACCGGGGCGACGTCGAGGATCTCGGCGAGCGCGCCTCGCTGGTCCACGAGCACCTTGGTCACACTGGCCAGCTTGTCCACATTGGACTTGAGCCGGTCGCGGTTCTTCTCGATGAACCCCTGCACCGCGGTGAGCGTGTCCGACAGCTGCTTCACCGTGGCCGCGAGGTTCTCCCGCTCCCCCGCGAGGAAACCGCTGACGTCGGCGAGCTGCCGCTCGAAGTCGCGGACCTGGGAGTCGCTGTTCACCAGCGTCTGGGAGAAGGAGCCGAGGTTCTCGACGGTCTTGAACAGGTCGTCCTTGTTGCCGGACAACGTGCCCGCGGCCTGGCCGAGTTTGGTGATCGTGTCGTGCAGTGCCTGCCCGTTGCCGTCGAAGTTCTTCGCGGCGGTGTCGAGCAGGTTCGACAGCGAACCGTTCTTGTTGGCGCCGTTGGGGCCGAGCGATTTGCTGACCCGCGAAAGGCTGGCGGCGAGTTCGTCGACTTCGAGGGGGACCTCGGTGCGGTCGAGGCCGATGACAGCGCCGTCCTCGATCCGCGGACCGCCCTTGTAGGCCGGGGCGAGCTGGACGTAGCGGTCGCTGACCAGCGACGGCGAAACGATGATCGCCTTCGCGTCCGCGGGCACCGCCACCGAACGGTCGTATTCGAGATCGACGCGGACCTGGTTGCCCTGCGGCTGGATCTTGGTGATGGTGCCCATGTCGACACCGAGCATGCGGACGCTGTTGCCCTCGTAAAGGCCGACGGCACCGGCGAAGTAAGCGGTCAGGTGGTTGCGGCCGGCGTCCTTGAGCGTCCACCACAGCGCACCGGCGACGACCAGCGCGAGCACGATCGCGATGGTGAAGCCGCGGGCGAGACCTTCTCCGAGACGGGTACTCATTTGTCGTAGCACCCCTTCTCGTTGATCGGCCCGAACGACGGGAGGACCAGGCCGCAGATGTAGTTGTCGAACCAGCGGCCGTTGCCGATCGTGTTGGTGAACACCCGGATGAACGGCGCGAACCGCGCGACGCCCTGGCCGAGTGCGTCCTGGTTGCGCTGCAGCATCGAGGTCAGCTGGTCGAGCTGGGTGAGCACCGGGTCGAGCTGCGCGTCGTTGTCGTCGACCAGGCCCTTCAGCTGGGTGGCCAGGTTGCGCGAACCGTCCAGCAGCGCGGAGATCGCGTCCTTGCGGCGCGACACCTCCCCGAGCAGTTTGTTGCCGTCGGCGAGCAGCTTCTGGAATTCGGCATCCCGGTCGACCAGCGTCTGCGAGACCTGCCGAGTGTTCGCGAGCAGGGTCGACAGCTGCGAGTCGCGCGAAGCGATCGTGTCCGAGAGGCGTGAAAGGCCGCTCAGCGCGCCCTTCACGTCGGCCGGGGTGTCGGCGAAGGTCTCCGAGATGACGTCGAAGCTCTTCGCCAGCTGCGTGGTGTCGATGTCGTCGACGGTCCGCGACAGCCCGCGGAACGCGTCGATGACGTCGAACGGCGACATCGTCCGGTCACGCGGGATGGTCACGCCCGGGTCCAGCGTGCGCTGCCCCTGCGGATCCAGCGCCAGGTACTTCTGGCCGAGCACGGTCTTGATCTTGATCGCCGCGCTGGTCTTGTCGCCCAGCCAGGCGTCCTTGACCTTGAAGGAGATCTTGACCTTGTCGCCGTCGAGCTTGATCTCGGAGACCTTGCCGACCTTCACCCCGGCGACGCGGACGTCGTTGTCCTCCTGCAAGCCCGAAGTCTCGGAGAAGTCGGCGCTGTAGGTCGTCCCGCCGCCGATCACGGGCAGGTCCTCGGAGTTGAGCGCGGCGAGGAAACCGAGCAGCAGCACCGAAACGCCGACCAGCGCGATCGGGATCGGATTGCGTTTCTGGAACGACTTCATGCCGTGCACCTCGCCCGGTTGACCGGCAGCAGCGGCAGGTTGATCGGCTCGTTGATCAGCGGAGGCAGGGCGACGGCTCCTGTCAGTTCACAGGCGAAGAAGTTGAACCAGGAGCCGTAGTCGGCGGTGCGGGTCAGCGCGGTCACCTTCTGCGGCAGGAACTGGATGAAGTGCTCGATGATCGGCTGGCTGTCGTTGAGGTTCTTCGTCAGCGTGCCGAGCGCCGCGATGTCCTGCTTGAGCGGCTCGCGGGCCTCGCCGAGCAGCCCGGACGTCGTCTGCGCCAGATTCCCGAGCGAGTCGATGGCGTCGCCGATCGGCTCGCGGTCCGCGGCCAGCCCGGAGACCAGCTGCTGCAGCTTGACGATCAGGTCGTTCAGCTGCGGCGTGTGCGCGTTGACCGTGTCGAGCACCGAGTTCAGGTTGTCGATGACCTCACCGATCACCTGGTCCTTGTCGGAGATCGTGGTCGCCAGCGACGCGGTGTGCTGCAGCAGGCTTTCGATCGTGCCGCCTTCACCCTGCAGGACCTGGATGACCTCGTAGGACAGCTTGTTGATGTCGTCCGGGTTGAGCGCGGTGAACAGCGGCTTGAACCCGTTGAACAGCTGCGTCAGGTCGAGCGCCGGCGTGGTCCGCTCCAGCGGGATGTTCCCGCCCGGTGCCAGCGTCTTGCCGGAGGAGTCGGTGCCCTGCCCGAGCGAGAGGTAGCGCTGGCCGACCAGGTTCCGGAACTTGATCTGCGCGGTCACCCCGGCGGGCAGTTTGCGGCCGGCGTCCACCTCGAACTCGATCTCGGCCTGGCGCCGGTCGACGATGCGGACCTCCTTGACCTGCCCGACCCGGACGCCGGCGATGCGGACGTCGTCGTTGGGCAGCACCAGGGTCGCGTCGCTGAAGCGTGCCTTGTAGGCGGTGGTGCTGGTGGTGTTGATGTTGGCGATGCTGATCCCGAGGATCGTCGTGAACAGCACGGTGACCACGACGAAGACGCAGAGCTTGATCAGCGGTGCGAGCAGTCCCCTCATTTGACGTGCACCTCCGCCCCGCGATAGAGCGGACCGACGAGCAGCGAGCCCCAGCCGGGCACGTCCGAGGCGGACATGCCGACCTGCGGGGCGACCAGCTGCGCGAGGAAGTCCGATTCCGACGTGCTGTAGGTCGGGTTACCGGCGGGCGCGCCACCGCCGTTACCGTTGTAACCGCCGTAGTTCGCGAAGTTGTTGGACGGCGAGAGACCGTCGTTGGTCGACCGGGCGGGCGCCTTGTGCGTGGTGCCGTCCTGGATCGGGCCGTCCGGCGGGTCCTGCGGGAACGGGTCCGGGAACTGCTTGAGGTCGTAGCAGCGCGGGCCGCGTTTGTCCTCGAACTTCGGCTCGTCCTTGCCGGGCAGGTACGGGCCGCGGTTGACGGTGATCTCGATGGTCGCGTGCAGGCCGGGCCGGTTGGTGCCCTTGCCCAGCGCCTGGTCGATCTTCGGCAGGACGTCGGCCATCTGCCCGATCACGCACGGGTACTCCGGCGCGTACTTCGCCAGCAGTTCCGCCGTCGGGCGGGCGCTGTCGGCGAGGCGGATGAGGTTGTCGCCGTTGTTCTGCAGGAAGGTCTGCAGGTCGACCGAAGCCTGCGTGACGCTGCCGTAGAGGTTCTGCAGGTTCAGCTTCTGGTCCACCACGGTGCGAGTGGTGGTGCTCAGGTTGTCCAAGGTCTGCACCAGATCCGGGGCGACGGCGTTGAGGTTGTCCGAGAACTCCGCCAGCTCCTTGAGGTTCCGCTGGAGCTGGGGCTCGTGCGGGTTCAGGTCGCCGACGTACGTGCCGAGCTGGGCGAGGGTGTCGCCGAGCTGGTCACCGCGGCCGTTGAGCGCGGTGGAGATCGCCGAGAGCGTGCTCGAAAGCTTCTGCGGCTGGACGGCCTGGAGCACCGGCATCAGATGGGCGAAGGCCTGCTCGAGTTCGACCGCGCTGGACGTGCGGTCCTGGGTGATCACGTCGCCCTCGGCGATCGTCTTCACCGAAGGGGCGTCCGGGATTTCGAGGGAAACGAAACGCTCACCGAACAACGTCTTCGGCAGGAATCGCGCGGAAACGTTCTGGGGGATCAGTTTCGCCGACTCCGGATTCAGCGCGAGCGTGAGTTCGGCGCCGTCCGGCGTCGCGGCGATGTCCTTCACCGAACCGACGATGAGACCGCGGACCTTCACGTCGGACTGCTTCAGCAACTGGTTCCCGATGCTGCTCGACTGGAGTTTCACACTCACCACGGGGGTGAACGCCTTTTCGTACAGCGCGATGCTCAGCGCCACTCCGCCGATGAGCACGGCGACAAGCAGCAGGCCCAGCAGCCTGCGCCGGACTGTCGCGATCATCCTGCGATCCTCACCGTGACGTCGGTTCCCCAGATCGCGAAACCGATGAAGAAGTTCATGACGGACACCGTGACGATGCTCAGCCGGACCGCCTTGCCGACGGCCACACCGACACCGGCCGGGCCACCGGTGGCCCGGTAACCGAAATAGCAATGGGACAGGATGATCAAGACGCTGAACAACAGCACCTTGATGAACGAATAGAGCACATCCTGTGGAGGTAGGAAGAGGTCGAAGTAATGGTCGTAGGTACCCGCTGACTGGTTGTAGATGTAGATAACGACCAACCGGGACGCCAGATACGAACTCAGCAGGCCGATGACGTACAGCGGGATGACCGCGACGAAACCGGCGATGATCCGCGTGGTCACCAGGTACGGCAGGCTCGGCACGCCCATGACCTCGAGCGCGTCGATCTCCTCGGAGATCCGCATCGCGCCCAGCTGGGCGGTGAACCCGGCGCCGACCGTCGCCGACAGCGCGAGGCCCGCGACCAGCGGCGCGATCTCACGGGTGTTGAAGAACGCGGTCAGGAACCCGGTGAAGGCCGAGGTGCCGATCGAGTTCAGCGCCGAGTAGCCCTGAAGGCCGACGAGGACACCGGTGAACAGCGTCAGGCCGACCATCACGCCGACCGTGCCGCCGATGACCGCGAGCGAGCCGGAACCGAAGCTCACCTCGGCCAGCAGCCGCAGGACCTCTTTCATGTAGCGGCGCAACGTCCGCGGCGTCCACAGCAAAGCGCGGCCGTAGAAGGACATCTGGTCGCCGAGGTTGTCCAGTGTCTGCAAAGGACGGTTGGCGATCCGCTTGGCGCCCTGGAGGAAGGTCATGCGTCAGTCCAGCTTTCCGGGCACGATCTGCAGGTAGATCAGCGTGATCACGAAGTTCACCACGAACAGCATGAGGAACGTGATGACCACAGCCTGGTTCACCGCGTCCCCGACGCCCTTCGGGCCGCCGGACGGGTTCAGTCCCCGGTAGGAGGCGACGACCGCGGCGATGAAGCCGAAGATCAGCGCCTTCAGCTCGCCGACCCAGAGGTCGGGAAGCTGGGCCAGTGCGGAGAAGCTCGCCAGGTACGCGCCCGGCGTCCCGCCCTGGAGGACGACGTTGAAGAAGTAACCGCCGAGCACGCCGATGACGCTGACCATGCCGTTCAGCAGGAGCGCCACCAGCATCATCGCGAGCACGCGCGGCACGATCAGCCGCTGCACCGCGGAGACGCCGAGCACCTCCATGGCGTCGATCTCTTCACGGATCGTCCGCGCGCCGATGTCGGCGCAGACGGCGCTACCGCCGGCGCCCGCGACCAGCAGCGCGGTGACCAGCGGACTGGCCTGCTGCACGGTGGCGAGCACCGACCCGGCGCCCGTGTAGGACTGGGCGCCGAGCTGGCGGGCGAGCGAACCGAACTGCAGCGAGATGACCGCGCCGAACGGGATCGCGACGAGCGCCGTCGGCAGGATCGTGACGCTCGCGATGAACCAGGCCTGCTGGATGAACTCCCGCAGCTGGAACGGGCGCTGGAAGATGCCACGAACGATGTCGAGGCCGAGAGCGAACAGGTTCCCGGTCTCGCGCAACATGCCGATGCCGGGAATCTTCGCCGATGAAGCGGGAGAGCTCACGCGCCACCTGACCCCGGATCATGTGGCCGCATGCGGTGGTTGCCCGGTCTCCCCGGATGCGGGATGGAGGCGACCTGGTCGTCGGGCAGCTGCCCCTGGTGGTGGTTCGGCATGGAGCCGTCGCTCTGCTGCGAACGGTGCCCCGCGGCGGCGAGGCGCTGCGGGCGGACGCCGTAGCGCTGCTGTTCCTCCGGGGAGAGCGACTCGATGATGCTCTGCTGGGCCTCGTGCGGGAGACCGCCGAGGATCTCCATGACGCGGTCCTTGCGGCGGACCGCGCCCATCCGCGTCGGCACGCCGGGCGTGGGCTGCATCTGCGGCGGCACCCCGCTGACGTCCTCGACACCGCCCGAGTGGTGGCCGGCCTCGAACATGGCGCGCTCGGCGGCGAGCTGGGCCGAGTCCTTCTCCTCGCTCATGCCGATGGGGCCGTCCATCTTGCCGTTGAGGAACTGCTTGACGACCGGCTCCTCGCTGGTCAGCAGCACCTCGCGCGGACCGAACATGACCAGTTCCTTGCGGAAGAGCATGCCCAGGTTGTCCGGGACGGTGCGGGCGAGGTTGATGTTGTGCGTGACGATCAGGAACGTCGCGTCGATCTGCGCGTTGACGTCCAGGAAGAGCTGGGAGATGTAGGTGGTGCGGACCGGGTCGAGGCCGGAGTCCGGCTCGTCGACCAGGATGATCTGCGGGTCCAGCACCAGGGCGCGGGCGAGGCCGGCGCGCTTGCGCATACCGCCGGAGATCTCGCCGGGGAGCTTCTTGTCGGCGCCGTTGAGACCGGTCATCTCGAGCTTCTCGAGCACGATCCGGCGGACCTCGGTCTCCGACTTCTTCGTGTGTTCCCGCAGGGGGAACGCCACGTTGTCGTAGAGGTTCATCGAGCCGAAGAGGGCGCCGTCCTGGAAAAGGACGCCGAAGAGCTTGCGCACCTCGTAGAGCTGGTGTTCGGAGCACGTCACGATGTCGACGCCGTTGATCATGCACCGGCCCTTGTCGGGCTTGAGCAGACCGATCATCGACTTCAAGAAGACGGACTTACCGGTTCCGGACGGACCGAGCATCGCCGAAACCTCGCCCGGAGGCAGGGTCAGCGTGACGTCCCGCCAGATGGCCTGCTTACCGAAGGACTTGCTCAGACCTTCGATGACCACCTCGGCACCCATCGCACCTCCAGGAGCTGTTCCGCGTCGTCGCGCACTGCCTTCCCGTCCCACTGGCTCGGGAGGGCGCATGCGTCCGCGCAGCGATACCCGCGTCAACCAGGTGCAACGAGCTGAGTGCGAACAGGTTACTCACCAGTTTTCTTTTCTGGCCAGACCCGCAGGTAACTTTTCGCGCAGCCCGCTCCGGCCCGTGCACCGCTAGCGGCACCGTAGTGCACGTCACCCCTCGGCGCAGATCCACAACTCGGCTCCGTTCCCAGGTCGGGGCGGTTTCGCGTCGCGTTTAGCCCGCTAAACGCAGGTCAACCCCCTCCCGCCCGCGTGCCCCCGGCCCCCTCTGCCCCGGCCTCCCGGAGCGCCTTTAGCGGGCTAAACGCGCTCCGGTGCCCTTGGGGCGCCCAGGTGCTTAGCGTGGCTACGCGTCGCGATTAGGGGGCTAAACGCACTCCGACCGGCTGGGGTGCGGACAGCGAAGGGGCGGGCATCCGTGTGGATGCCCGCCCCTTCGACGGTGCTGCGGTAGGCGCTGACGCGCCCGAGATCACTTGATGGCGATCTTGGCGCCCGCGGCCTCGAGCTTCTCCTTGGCGGCCTCGGCGGCCTCCTTGTCGACCTTCTCCAGGAGGGCCTTGGGAGCGGCCTCGACCAGCTCCTTGGCCTCCTTCAGGCCCAGGCCCGAGACGACCTCGCGGACGACCTTGATGACCTGGATCTTCTTCTCACCAGCGGACTCGAGGACGACGTCGAACTCGTCCTGCTCCTCGACCGGCGCGGCAGCGGCGGCACCCGGGCCGGCGGCGACGACGGCAGCCGGGGCGGCCGCGGTCACGTCGAAGGTGGTCTCGAATTCCTTCACGAACTCGGACAGCTCAAGAAGGGTGAGCTCCTTGAAGGCGTCGATCAGCTCGGTGGTGCTCAGCTTCGCCATGGTGGCTTTCCTCTCTGAAACGAACTAAAAGTTCGGGGTGGGGGGTGTTCAGCTCTCGGCGGGTGCTTCGGCTGCTTCGGTACCGGCGTTGCGCTGCTTGTCCTCCAGCGCGGCAGCCAGGCGAGCGACCTGGGACGCCGGCGCCTGGAACAGCGCGGCGGCCTGGGACAGCTTCGCCTTGAACGCGCCCGCCGCCTTGGCGAGCAGGACCTCACGGCTGTCGAGATCGGCGATCTTGTTGATCTCGTCCACGGACAGCGTCTTGCCGTCCATGAAGCCGCCCTTGATCACAAGCGCGTTGTTGTCCTTCGCGAAGTCGCGAAGCGCCTTCGCGGCGTCAACAGCTTCACCTTCGACGAAGGCGATGGCGGTCGGGCCGACGAACAGGTCTTCAAGGCCCTCGATGCCCGCGTCCGTGGCGGCACGCTTGACGAGGGTGTTCTTCGCGACCCGGTACTTGGCACTGGTGCCGAGAGCGCGGCGCAGCTGGGACAGCTGGGACACGGAGAGGCCGGTGTACTGGGTAACGACTGTGGCCGAGCTGCTGCGGAAGCTCTCCGCGATCTCGGCGACGGCCGCCTCCTTGTCGGGCTTCGCCATGGTCGCCTCCTCTCTTGGCTAGTGGTCCACTGGCCTTGAGAGCCCTGAAACGACGAAACGCCCCAGCGCAGACAGGCGCGGGGCGTCAGGGCACGCGACGGGATACGTCGCGGGCGAGCCTCGTTCCTCCTGCGCGGGTCGCCCGCCCTAGCGGGGCCTTCGTTCTCCAGGCCAGATGACCAGGAGAAGACCAGCGGTCTTCGGTAGAACCTTGACAAGAGTACGCGACCCCTTTTCACCTCCGGCGGCACCCCCTCCCAACTCGCGTTTAGCGGGCTAAACGCGACCGGCGGAGTGCATCGGGGGGTTCGCGGGGCATCATGGTGACGTGGCGGAGCAGCGTGATGACGGAAAGCCGGGCAGCGAGCCCGGCACGGACATCGAGCCCAAGGCGGGAGGTCAGCCCGCGCCTCAGCTGAACGACGAGCAACTGCGCCAGTTCCAGCAGTTTCAGCAGTTCCAGGACTATCTGAAGTTCACCGAGGCGCAGCAGCAGGGCCTCGTGCCGTCACAACCCAGTCAGCCCGTGACCCAGCACTACGCCGCGCAGCCGCCTGCGCCTCCGGGACCGCCTCCCGGTGAGCTCGTCCCGGCTCCTCGACCGCGAGTACCGCGCTGGCTGCGACGCATGGGCGGGAAGCTCCTGGCCTGGGTGATCGTGATCGTGCTGATCTGCGTCGGGGCCACCATCGCCTACCGGCAGTTCTTCCCCAGCGACGCCGGGCAGACCACCGCGGAGTTCGTTCAGGGCGGCGGCGGCAAACACCACACCAACCAGGTGCTTTCGACCAATCCCTGGGAAGCCGTGCGGGCCATCTACGACACGATCGGCAAGCCGTACCCGCCCGCCACCCGGGTCGAGAAGGTCTGCCTGTCGATGAGCGAACAGGCGCAGGCCCAGTTCGCCAGGGATCTCGGCTATCCGGACTGCGCCACCGCCGTCCCGGCCTTGAACGCCAAGGTCACCGACATCACGCCGTACATCTACGCCGTGCGCCCGATGTCGAGCGTGGTCCCGCGGCAGAACCTGACGATCCACTCGTGCTGGTACAGCATCCGCGGAGGCCCCCTGCTGGGCAGCTTCACCCTGCAGGAAGTCGAGATGGGCCAGTGGCTGATCACCGGGCACGCGAACTCCCCCGAGCCCTGCCCAGCCCCGCCCACCGGCAACTGACCTGGGCCTTCCTACCTTCGGATCGCGATTAGGGGGCGAAACGCACGTGCCCACCGGATCGCGATTAGGGGGCTAAAGTCGACTCGGGTCAGAGGTCGTGCGCGGTGAGGAAGGCCGCCAGCGTGGAGCCGAAGGCGGGGTGCATGACGGCCGTCATGTGATCGCCGGGGACGCGGACGAGGCGTGCGCCGGCGATGGCGGCGGCCAGGCGTTCGGGTTCGGCGGCCAGCGGGTCGGTGTCCCCGGCCAGGATCAGGGTCGGCACGGAGATCGCCGTCAGGTCCAGTTTCGGGTTCGCGGTCCCGCGCGCTACGGCGGCCAGCGCGATCCGGTCGGCGCGCAGGGCGTCCGCCAAAACCCGGAAAGGCGCCGAAGACGGCGGAAGCGTCGCCGGATCCTCCGAAAGCAGCGCTTCGCTGATCGCGTCCGGAGTGACCACTCGCGTGTCCACGCCCCCGAAGTCGACGATCCCCGAGCCGACCCCGCCGATCGCGAGGCACCGGATCCGCGGGTCGGCGGCCACCGCGCCGAGCGCGATCATCGCGCCCATCGAGTAGCCGACCATCGACACCTCGTCGAGGCCCAGCTCGTCCAGCAGCGCCGACACATCGCGGACCATCGCGTCGTCGGCGTAGCTCGCCTCGTCGTGCGGTTTCGCCGACCGGCCGTGCCCGCGCGCGTCGAGGCTGATCACGGGCAGTCCCGCGTCCTGGAGGGTGTCGACGACGCCGGGTGCGATCCAGTTGGCGTTCGTGTCCGCGGCGAAGCCGTGCTGCAGCAGCACGGGGCGCCCTTCGCCTTCCCAAGCGGTGTACCTCAGCTGGAGCCCGTCGAACGACGCGAAGGTAGGCATCCCTCCAGCAAACACGAAGAAGGGGCGGCCCCGCCGTAGCGGGACCGCCCCTTTCTCAGTGATGTCTAACTCAGACTCACGCGTCCTCGGAAAGGAGGTTGCGGGTCCGGGCGGGGTCGACCGGGATACCCGGGCCCATCGTCGTGGAGACGACGACCTTGCGCAGGTAGCGGCCCTTCGCCGACGACGGCTTGGCACGCAGGATCTCGTCCAGCGCGGCCGCGTAGTTCTCCACCAGCTTCTCGGTGTCGAACGAGGCCTTGCCGATCACGAAGTGCAGGTTGGCCTGCTTGTCGACGCGGAAGTTGATCTTACCGCCCTTGATGTCCGCCACGGCCTTCGCGACCGCGGGGGTCACGGTGCCGGTCTTCGGGTTCGGCATCAGGCCACGCGGGCCGAGGATGCGGGCGATGCGGCCGACCTTGGCCATCTGGTCCGGCGTCGCGATCGCGGCGTCGAAGTCGAGCCAGCCACCCTGGATGCGCTCGATCAGTTCGTCCGTGCCGACCACGTCCGCGCCGGCGGCTTCGGCCTCGGCGGCCTTGTCACCAACGGCGAAAACGATGACGCGGGCGGTCTTACCGGTGCCGTGCGGCAGGTTCACGGTGCCGCGGACCATCTGGTCGGCCTTACGAGGGTCGACACCGAGGCGCATGGCGACCTCGACGGTGGCGTCCATCTTCGACTTGGAGGTCTCCTTGGCCAGCTTCGCGGCCTCGAGCGGGGCGTACAGCCGCTCGCGGTCCACCAGCTCGAGGGCCTGACGGTAGGCCTTGCTGTGCTTGGTCATGCTTCTGTCCTCAACTCTTCAAAACGGATCAGTGTGGTGTTGGAGCCGGCACTGGCTCTCCCACGTGGTGCTGGAAAAACAGCGTCAGTCGACGACCGTGATGCCCATCGAGCGGGCGGTGCCCGCGATGATCTTCGCGGCCTGGTCGACGTCGTGCGCGTTCAGGTCGGATTCCTTGGTCTTCGCGATGTCGCGGACCTGGTCCCAAGTGACCTTGGCGACCTTGGTCTTGTGCGGCTCGCCGGAGCCCTTCTCCACGCCCGCGGCCTTCAGCAGCAGCTTCGCGGCCGGCGGCGTCTTGAGCTTGAAGTCGAACGAGCGGTCTTCGTACACGGAGATCTCGACCGGGACGACGTCCCCGCGCTGCGACTCGGTCGCGGCGTTGTAGGCCTTGCAGAACTCCATGATGTTGACGCCGTGCTGACCCAGCGCGGGGCCGACCGGCGGCGCGGGGTTGGCCGCACCCGCCTTGATCTGCAGCTTGATGATCGCCGCAAGCTTCTTCTTCTTGGGTGGCATTTCGTTTGTTCCTTCTTACTGACTTGAGTCCCCCGCACACCTGCCAGTACGCGGGGACTGCCGGCCGTCTGGCGGCCGTCAGATCTTGGAGACCTGGTTGAACGACAGCTCGACCGGGGTCTCCCGGCCGAAGATCGACACCAGGACCTTCAGCTTCTGCCCGTCCACGTTGACCTCGGAGATCGTCGCGGGGAGCGTCGCGAACGGACCGTCCATGACGGTGACCGACTCGCCGATCTCGAAGTCGACCTCGACCGCGGGGCCGCCCAGCTGCGACTCCGACGCGGCGGCCTCGCCCTTGCCGGACTTGG
Source organism: Amycolatopsis sp. lyj-84 (assembly GCF_046549075.1). Lineage (NCBI taxonomy): Bacteria > Bacillati > Actinomycetota > Actinomycetes > Pseudonocardiales > Pseudonocardiaceae > Amycolatopsis > Amycolatopsis sp. lyj-84. The sequence continues at coordinate 255,009 of NZ_JAJPWO010000003.1, read as the reverse complement.
CGGGCGCGGCGGCCTCGACCTTGGGCGCGAGGAACTTCAGCACCTCTTCGACCGTCAGCGGCGAGGGACGCGACGTGGCACCGACGAACCCGGTGACGCCCGGCGTGTTGCGCACCGCGCTCCACGAGGCGTCGTTCAGGTCCATCCGGACCAGGATGTAGCCGGGCAGCACCTTGCGCTGCACCTGCTTGCGCTGGCCGTTCTTGATCTCGGTGACCTCTTCGGTCGGGACCTCGATCTGGAAGATGTAGTCCTCGACGTCCAGCGTCTGAGTACGGGTCTCGAGGTTGGTCTTCACCTTGTTCTCGTAACCCGCGTACGAGTGCACGACGTACCACTCACCGGGAGCGGCGTTGAGTTCCGCGCGCAGCTTCTCGACCGGGTCGAGGTTCTCGTCGACCTCGGGCTCGGCGGCGGCGGTGTCGTCGGCTGCGTTGTCGTCGGTCTCGTCGGACGCCTCTTCGGCCTCCGCGACATCTCCGGCTTCGTCGACCTCGTCGCCTGCGGCGGGCACCTCGACGGAGTCCAGGTGCTCGGACTGCTCGTCGCCGAGTGCCGCGTGCACCTGCTCGTCGGAAAGCTCGGTCAGCTCATGACCGGCTGCTGTGCCGTTGTCGGAGGTCACGTTCCGTCCTCTCAGTTGATCGGTTGCCGTGGCGCAGGCCACCGTGCGGTGCGCTCAAGCACCGCGACCGGCTGCCTCAGCTGCCGAAGACGGCACCGACGACCTCTTTGAAGGCCAGGTCGAGGCCGCTCACCAGCGCCACCATGAACACCACGAAGACCAGCACCACCGCGGTGTAGGTGACCATCTGCTTGCGGTTCGGCCAGATGACCTTGCGCAGCTCGGCCCAGACCTCGCGGATGAAGCGCATCAGCCGGGCGAAGATCGACGCCTGCTTCGGCTTGCGGTCGCGCTTCGGAGTCGCCGCGCCCTTGGCGTCCTTGGACTTCTCGGTCTTGTCCCCGGCCTTCGCCTTGCCGGCGGGACGGGTCTTGTCGTCCGACTTGGCGTCGGCCTTCCCGGACGGGCGCGCGGACGCACGGCGCTCACGCCGGGCAGCGGCGGTCACCGGGCGGGACTGTTCGTCGGGCTTCTGCCCGGCGTCGTCCTTCGCCTTATCACCGCTGGCGTCGCTGTCGCTCACGACCACTCCTCCGCCTTCACCAGTTCGCTTACGCAGGGGTGACAGGACTTGAACCTGCAACCTGCGGTTTTGGAGACCGCTGCTCTGCCAATTGAGCTACACCCCTTTGGAGCTCCGATGGTCTGGAGCTCCCGAGGACGCATTCCATCGTCCCCACCGCCGTGGCGGGGATGACCGTAGTGCGTTCCGAGACCAGAAGTCTACGGCAACCCCCGAACAGCTTCGCAACCGCGCCCCTCAAAGGCGGCGCGGAGCAGCCTTCCGTGAGGAAACTCCCCCACGGCCGACCCCATGATCGTGCCACGATGTCGCCATGAGCGCTCCCGCACCCTCGCCTTCGCCGGCTTCACGCGTCTCTGCCCGCATCGGCGGCATCACGCCGTCGGCCACGCTGGCCGTCGACGCGAAGGCCCGGGAGCTCAAGGCGCAGGGCCGTCCGGTGATCGGGTTCGGTGCCGGGCAGCCGGACTTCCCGACCCCGGCCAACGTGCTCGAAGCCGCCGAGGCGGCCGTCCGGGACAGGGTGAACCACGGCTACACGGCCGCGGGCGGGCTGCCGGAGCTTCGCGAGGCGATCGCGGCGAAGACCGTCCGCGACTCCGGGTTCGAGGTGGACCCCGGCCGCGTCCTGGTGACCAACGGCGGCAAGCAGGCGGTCTACTCGGCGTTCGCGACGCTGCTCGACCCGGGCGACGAGGTGCTGCTCCCCGCGCCGTACTGGACGACCTACCCGGAGTCGATCGTCCTCGCCGGCGGCGTCCCGGTGCAGGTGACCGCGGACGAGACGACGGGCTACCTGGTCACCGTCGAGCAGCTCGAAGCCGCCAGGACGCCGCGCACGAAGGTGCTGCTGTTCGTTTCGCCGTCGAACCCGACAGGCGCGGTGTACCCACGCGAACAGGTCGAAGCGATCGGGCGCTGGGCGCACGAGAACGGCCTCTGGGTCATCACCGACGAGATCTACGAGCACCTGGTCTACGACGGCGCCGAAGCGCCTTCGATGCCCGTCCTGGTCCCGGAACTCGCCGACCGGACGATCGTCCTCAACGGGGTCGCGAAAACGTACTCGATGACCGGCTGGCGAGTGGGCTGGCTGCTCGGTCCGCAGGACGTGGTCAAGGCGGCGACGGCGTACCAGTCGCACTTGTGCGGCAACGTTTCGAACGTCGCGCAGCGGGCCGCGCTGGCGGCCGTGAGCGGTCCGCTCGACGCCGTTTTCGCGATGCGCGACGCGTTCGATTCACGGCGCAAGACGGCACTTTCGCTGCTTTCCGGGATCGAGGGAGTGGAAACTCCGGTGCCGCTCGGCGCCTTCTACCTCTACCCGTCGATGAAAGCCTTGCTGGGCAAGGAGATCCGCGGCGAGCGACCGGCCGACACGGTGGCGCTGGCCGATCTGATCCTGCGCGAGGCCGAGGTCGCCGTGGTGCCCGGCGAAGCGTTCGGGACACCCGGGTACTTCCGGATTTCCTATGCCCTGGCCGAAAAGGATCTCACCGAGGGAATCACCCGGATGGGCCGGCTGCTCGCGGAAGCACGGTGACCGTGATGCGCTTGGGAATCACCCTTCCGCAGTATGGTCCCCTGGCGTCCATGGACGCTGTCACCGGCTTCGCGACGGCCGCCGAAGAACTCGGGTACGAGTCCTTGTGGGTCGGGGATCGGGTGCTGGCCCCGGTTTCGCCGTCGGACTTCTACCCCGGCGGCACCCCGGAACGGCCGTATCCGCCCGAATTCGTCACCTTCGCCGATCCGCTGATCCTGCTGACGGTGGCCGCGAGCGTCACGAAGAAGGTCCGGCTCGGCACCAGCACGCTCACCGGAACGGTGTATCCGGCCGTGGTGCTCGCCCGGATGCTCACTTCGCTGGATCAGGTGAGCGGCGGACGGCTGGACGTCGGGCTGGGCACCGGCTGGCTACGCGACGAGTACACCGCGACAGGCACCCCGTGGAAGGGCCGCGGCGCGCAGCTGGAGGAGCTTCTCGAAATCCTACGAAAGTTCTGGACCGAGGACCCTTTCGAGCACGAAGGCGAACGCTGGCGGATCCCCGCGTCGAAGGTGGGACTGCGGCCGGCACAGAGCCCGCATCCGCCGGTGCTGCTGGGCGGAGGGTCGGAGGCGGCGCTGGACCGCGTCGGGCGTCGCGCGGACGGCTGGCTGCCCGCCGGTCTGCCCGCGCCCTACCTCGCGAAGCTCTGGGCGACCGTGGTGAGTTCGGCCGAGAAGGCGGGCCGAGACCCCGGTGCGCTGCGGCGGGTGCTGCGGATCAATCCGAAGCCGGGCACCGGCCTCAAGGAGGTCGCGGCGAAGCTGGAGGAGGCCGCCGAAACCGGGATCACCGAGGCCTTCGTCGACCCGCATTACCTCGCGCGGGACGTCGGCCACGCCCTCGATCTCGCCGCTGAGCTGCGCGAACTCGTCCCGAAAGGCTGAAGGAAGGGCCTTCAGGGATGGCAGCAGGGGTCAGGATTCGCCGTCGGCGAGCTGAACGAGTGCGTGGGCCTTCGCGGCGTACTTCCAGTTGCCGAGGTCCCGGACGGTCTTGATCTTGAGTTCCGCGAGGAGTTCGTCGTGCTTCTTGGTCAAGCCCTCGAGCGCGGACGGCGGGGCGTCCAGCAGCTCGTTGATGCCTTTGTCCTCCCACGCCTTGTCGACCAGCTTGTTCAAGTTCAGGCTCACGTCTTCGCCTTTCCTCGGGTCTGGGTACGTGCCCACCCTGAACGTGATCCACGTCTCAGGCAACCGGTGATCACCCGTTCACGCGTAATTCACCGACGGTCGGACCAATGACAAGAGTGACCTGGGTCGCGTACAACGAACGGGTGACGCAGCGGAGAACTGGCGGCGGCTGTCTGTTCCTGGTGATCGTGTTGTCCGTCCTGGGGATCGCTTACCACCTGTGGGAGCGCGGGACGTCGGTGACACCGGCGGGGGTCACCACTTCGGATGGCGCGGGCCGATATGTGGCTCTGGGTGACTCCTACACGGCGTCGCCGGGCACTGGACGGCCCGTGGGCGCGCCGGCGGGCTGCGACCGTTCGGACAACAACTACCCGAGCCTGCTCGCCGCGGCGCTGCGTCCGGCCGAGTTCGCCGACGTCAGCTGCGGCGGCGCCACGACCGAGCACCTCACCGGCGAGCAGAAGACCCGGGACGGCACGAACGCTCCGCAGCTCGACGCGATCAATGGCGACACGACGCTGGTGACGGTCGGGATCGGCGGCAACGACGTGGGCTTCGTCGGCTTCGCGAGCCAGTGCGCGACGCAGCACCAGACCGCTTCGCCCTGTAAGACCCGACTGACCGCGGGCGGACGCGACCAGCTCGCCGAGCGGATCACCGCCGCGGCGGATCGGCTCGGCGGCGTTCTGGACCAGATCCGCTCGAAGGCCCCCGAAGCGCGCGTCGTGGTCGTCGGGTACCCGACGGCGCTTCCGGACGACAACGCCGGCTGTTGGCCGGTCCTGCCGGTCGGCGAGGGGGACGTCGCCTACTTCCGCGACTCGCTGGAGCTGCTGAACAGCACGCTGGAGGAGACGGCGAAGAAGCACGACGCGGGCTTCGCCGACATGTCGACCGCGAGCAAGGGTCGTGACATGTGCAGCGCCGCGAACCGGCGATGGGTCGAGGGCCCCGCGCCCGCGGTCCCCGCGGCGCCGCTGCATCCGAACGCCCGGGGCGAGGAAGGCATGGCGGAGGTCATCGGGAAGCTGCTCAAGCTCGCTTAGCCAGGTCCACCCAGGCTCGCCCCAGTAGTCCGTGAAGGCCCCCTTCACTACCTTCAGGGTAGGCAAGGAGGCCTTCACGGACCTGCGACCAACTCCACTCACGAGGGTCAGGCGCGGACGACCGCTTGGGCCTTCCCGAGGACGGCCTTGCCGTCGAACTTGGCGGTGATGTCGATCCGCGCGGTGCCGTCGTCGTTGACCACGGCGACCTTCCCGGTGAACTCGATCGTCGCCGCGCCGTCGTTCGGCACGACCACGGGGCGCGTGAAGCGTGCGAAGTAGTCGACGAGGCGGCCGGGGTCGCCGAGCCAGTCCGTGACGAGCCTCGCCCCGAGCGCCATGGTCAGCATCCCGTGCGCGATGACGTCCGGCAGGCCGACCTCCTTGGCGAAGGCCTCGTTCCAGTGGATGGGGTTGAAGTCCAGCGAAGCGCCCGCGTAGCGCACCAGCTGGTCCCTGGTGACGTCGATGGTCAGCGGCGACAGTTCTTCTCCGGCGGTGAACGTGCTCACGCGCCCTCCCCTCGGACCACGAGCTGGGCGTACGTGGTGGCGATCGGGCCGCCGTCGGCGCCGGAGATCTCGGCGCGCAGGTTGATGAAGTCGTTCCCGGCGCGGGTCATGATGTTGTCGATGTACGTGGTGAGCGACAGGACGTCGCCCGCGTGCACCGGCCGCGTGTAGGTGAACCGCTGGTCGCCGTGGACCATCCGCGAATAGTCGAGCCCCAGCTCGGGGTCGGAGACGATCGCGTTGATCGAAGCGAGGTTGATGATCGTGAGGAACGTCGGCGGTGCGATGACGTCGGGGTGACCGGCCGCCTTCGCCGCTTCGGTGTCGCGGTAGAGCGGGTTCGCGTCGCCGAGCGCGTCGGCGAACTCCCGGATCTTCTCGCGACTCACTTCATAGGTACTGGTCGGCGGGTATGCCCGCCCGGTGAACGACTGGTCCAAGGCCACCCGAGCAGGCTACCTAACCCGGAAATGCCCGAAGCCGCCCTGGTGACCAGGACGGCTTCGGGTGAGACTTTTGTAGAACCGCCAGACGCTCAGCGGGTCTCTTTGTGAGTCCGGTGCGTACCGCAGTTCGGGCAGAACTTCTTCATCTCCAGGCGATCCGGGTTGTTGCGCCGGTTCTTCTTGGTGATGTAGTTGCGGTGCTTGCACTCCTCACACGCGAGCGTGATCTTCGGTCGCACGTCAGTGGCAGCCACAGCATTTCCTTCTCTACTAGGCCTGGGATACCCAGGATTACCGCGTAGCGGTGGCCGGACTTGAACCGGCGACACAGCGATTATGAGCCGCTTGCTCTGCCAGCTGAGCTACACCGCCCTTACATAACCCTAACCGCGACACGCTAGCGTGACGCGGTTGAGGTTGCGAGCCCCTTTACGGAATCGAACCGTAGACCTTTTCCTTACCATGGAAACGCTCTACCGACTGAGCTAAAGGGGCCTTGCCCTCTCGCGAGGACTTGGAAAGATTAGCAGGCCGGTTGAAGGGCCTTGAGCGGGGGGCAGGTTACCGCAAAACCTCAGGTCAGCAGGGTCAAGACGGTCTCGGAGTGTCGTCCCGGCGAGCGCGCCGTGCGGGCCTGCAGCCACGCCTCCAGGCGGTCCTCCGGCAGCGGCCGTGAGATGAGGTAGCCCTGTGCCACGTCACAGCCCATCGCCTCGAGCTGATCCCGCGCGACGTCCTCCTCGACACCCTCGGCGACGACCGTGAGACCGAGCGAGTGGCCCAGTTCGACGATGGAGCGCACGACGGCGAGGTCGCCGAGGTCGGTGCCCATGCCGAGGACGAAGCTCTTGTCGATCTTGACCTGGTCGACCGGGAGCTGCCGCAGGTACGCCAGCGACGAGTAGCCGGTGCCGAAGTCGTCGACGGCGAGCACGATGCCCAGCGAGTGCAGTTCCCGCAGGATCGGCAGCGCCTTCTGCGGGTCGGACATCACACCGGATTCGGTCAGCTCGAAGGTGAGCAGCTCGGGCGGGATGCCGAAGCGATCGAGTTCGCGGGCGACCTTCGTCGGGAAGTCCTCGTCGGCCAGGTTTCGCACCGACAGGTTCACCGCGGCGGAGATGCGCAGTCCTTCGTCGAGCCACTTCCGTACGCGCTTCAGCGACTCTTCGAGCACGAAGGACGTCAGGACGCCGATGAGACCGGCCGCTTCGATCGCCGGGACGAACTCGTCCGGGCCGAGCCTGCCGAACTCCGGATGCACCCAGCGCACCAGCGCCTCGACACCCTGGATCTGCCGGTTCGGCAAGGTGATCTTCGGCTGGTAGTGGACGCTCAGCTGGCCTTCTTCGAGCGACTGCCGGAACTGCGTGACCATCTGGAACCGGCGCATGAAGATCTGGCCCATGCTGGCCATGTAGCCGCGGACCTCTTCGCCGCCCTTGGTCGCGCGGACGGCGACGTCGGCGCGCTGCAGGAGACCGTCGACGTCGACCTGGTCGTCGTCTTCCGCCGACGAGGTGGCGTAGCCGATCATCGCGTTGGCTTCGACGGAAAGCCGGTCCACCGGGTACGGGGCGACGAGTTCCGCGCGGAGCAGTTCCGCCGCGGCCTGGGCGCGCCCCGGCGCGCAGCCGACGAGGAGCGCCGCGAAGGACGCGCCTTCGAGCCTGGCGAGCGGGACGTCGGGGCCGAGCGCATCGCGGATACGGCGACCGGCGGCGATGACCATCCTGTCGGCCCATACGTAACCGAGGGCGTCGCTGACGGTGGAGAAGACGTCGAGGTCGACCCGCAGCACGACCGCGTCGACCTGTTCCCGCAACGGTTCCTTGGCGACCTGACGGAAGCCCGGCCGGTTGAGCAGGCCGGTCAGCGGATCGTGGTACGCGTCGTGGCGCAGGGTCGCGAGCAGGCGCCGGTTGTCCAGCGACGTCGCGAGGTGGCTGGCCATCGTGCCGAGCAGCTGGACGTCGTACTTGCCGAAACCACGCCAGCGGGACAGCCTGTCGTGCGCTTCGACGACGCCGAGGAGCTGGTTCGCACTACGGAGCGGGACGACCAGTGCCTCTTGGGCGCCGCGGTCGAGCAACGCGGAACGGACGTCGGGATTGGCTTCGGTGATCCGGAAGTGCCGGACGTGCGCGCCGGGCAGGCGCAGCAACGGGTCGTCGGCGGCCGGGTCGACGGGTGGCAGTTCGTCGCCCGCGACGACCATCCGCATGGTGTCCTTGGGTTCCAGCCGCAGCCTGAGCACGACACGGCCGGCGGCCAGCTGGTCCTTGATGCGTTCGGCGATGGTCGCCCACTCGCGGACGTCCACGCCGCCGACGAGCTCGTCGGCCCGCCCGGCGGGACGCGCGGCGGCCTGCTGACCGGATCGGGCGACCATCAGGCTGACGTCGGACAGCGCTTCCATGTCGCGCTGTTCGCGGAGCAGATCGGAGTACGCCCAGTACAACGCGGTGAGCCCGAGGAAGACGGCCAGCACGAGCGGCCAGGCCTTCGGCGTCCCGGAAATGACCAAATAGCCGGAAAGGCCGACCGAGGCGTTGACGAATCCGACGACGAGGATGCGGCCGGTCAGCCGGATCGCGGTGCTGACCCGCATGCGGCGGCGCAGGACGCGGACGGCGGCGAGCGCGAGCAGCGTGCTGACCAGCGGCGCGGTCAAAGTGCCTGCCAGCGCGGCGATCCAGGTCATGTCCTGGGCGCCGGAGGCCTGTTTCACCAGTCCTGCCACGGCGAACGCGCCGGTGATCTCCAGCAGGAACGCGCCGGCGTTGTAGAGCACCCTGCCCGCGACCTTGCGGGCCAGCAAGGTTCCGATGCCCGCCGCGAGATGCGCGGCGAGGACGACCTCGAAGGGAGCGACGAAGAATCCGATGACCAGGGGAATCTCGGTGAACGAGATCGTCCAGGAGATACCGCTGCGGACGTCGACGTTGATGCCGAGTTGTTCGGCGAGCAGGAACGCGAGCGCGAGGATCGGCCCGATCCACAACAGGTCGTCCGAGGCCTCGAAGTCCAGCCAGAGGCTGACCGCGGCCGCGGCGGCGATGCCCATGGTGAGTACCGCGAAGGTGTAGACGCGGAACCGTCGCTCGTCGGTACGAGCCTCCGTAACGGCGCCTCCCTTGCCCGGTGCTGCCTGTGCGGCGCTCACGGGCCTGCCGTTCGTGTCCGGCATCCGACCTTCCTTCCCGGCTGCCCAACCGGTCTTGTCCTACCGCGACCTCGGGGACGAGGGCAATACAGTACCCCGGAGGGCGTACCCAAGTCCCATTCGAGACAGTATGAGATCACCCCAGGGTTAACAATGGGCGCGTCGCGCTGACCTGCGTGGACCAAGGGGTGAAATGGGAGCGTTATTCGCGTTCCTTCCGACTACCGGAAGTCACCTGGCGCCACGGCCGAGCCAATGTCGTGAAGTTCCCTGCGGACCCGTCAGTAGGGGCTTGAATAGTCCTATGAATAGCCACGCCATCGCCGCCGGGCATGCCGAGCGGCTCGCCACCGTGGACGCCCTGCTCCCGGAAATGCCTGCACTGGAGCCTGTCGAGGGCTCCGTGTCACTCTCCGCGACAGAAGGCGACTCGGCCGCCGCCGGATTGTCGGTACGGACTGAGGCGGGCCCGGATTCTGTTGACTCTCCGTGGCGAGCGCTCGTCGAACATCGCCTCGAAGCGCGTCTCACCGGACCCCGCCCGGAAGCGGCCCTTGACGCATTACTCACCCGATGGGATGAACATCTGAAGGCGGTCGCCCCAGCTGGGGATGTCGAAACGGCGGCGACCGTGGTGCGGCCCAGCCGCGATTCGCCCGGCTCGGCCGAATTGCTGCGCCGCGGATTCGCTCCGGTGCTGGTGATCGCGGTCCGCCCGGCCGACCGGCTGGCCGTGACGGGACCGCCCGCCACTCCCGGAGTGCACATCCGGCCCGCCGAAGCCGATGATCTCGAAACCGCCGTCGGACTCGAGCTGGAATTGCAGCGCTATGACGCGCAGTTCGGTTCGGTCACTTTGCGCGAGGGCGCGGAGGAAGCGATCACCGCGGACCTGTCGAAACAGCTGGAGCGGGAAAACCCGACGCTGTGGATCGCGGAGTTGTACGGGCGCGCGCTGGGCATGGTGCGGGTGCAGTTCCCCGACGAGACTTCATGGATCGGGAACCGGGTCGCGGCCGAGCGGGTCGGCTACCTGTCTTCGCTGGCGGTGGCCGAGCCGGCGCGTTCGAGCGGGGTGGGGTCGGCGCTCGCGGCGCACGCGCACCAGATCTTCGACGAATGCGGGACCGAAGCCGTGCTGCTGCACCACGCGCTGGCCAATCCGCGCTCGACGCCGTTCTGGTACGCGCAGGGCTACCGGCCGCTCTGGACGTACTGGCAGCGGCGACCGGCGGTTCCCTGATCCCGATAGGCTGATCTTCGACGATCAGGGGGTTTTCCGTGACCAGGGAAGATGACGCGGCCCCGGTGGCGCCGACCGGGGTCGACACCGAAAAGCCGTCCGCGGCGAGGATCTACGACTGGTATCTCGGCGGGACCCACAACTGGGCCGTCGACCGCGAGTTCGCCCGCGGGCTGGAACGCCAGTGGCGGTGGGTCAAACCGGGCGCGCGGCACAACCGCGAGTTCATGAACCGTGTCGTGCGCGCGGCGCTGAACGCGGGGATCCGGCAGTTCGTCGATCTGGGTTCCGGCGTCCCGACCGCCGGGAACGTGCACGAGATCGTCGAAGAAGAGCTGGAGCCCGGTGACACGGCGAAGGTCGTGTACGTCGACTACGAGCCGGTGGCGGTGGCGCACGCGGAGCTGATCCTCGAGCGGCACGAGGCGACCGACTGGGCCGGGATCGTGCACGCCGACATGCGGCGGCCGAAGGACGTCCTGCGGCATCCGGAGACGTTGCGGCTGATCGATTTCTCGCAGCCGGTGTGCCTGATGATGATGGCCGTGCTGCATTTCGCCGGACCGCACGACGATCCGCCCGCGCTGGTCGCGACCTATCGGAACGCGCTGGCGCCGGGCAGCTGGCTGGGGCTTTCGCACATGAGCTTCGGCGGCCAGACCGGCGAGGACGCGGACGGGCTGCGCTGGATGGTCGAGCAGTACCGGAAGACGAGCAACCCTGTGTGGATGCGGGACCGCGAGGAGATCGAACCGCTCTTCGGGGAGTGGCCGCTGCTGGAGCCCGGCCTCGTCCACCTGCCCGACTGGCGGCCGGTGCGGGAGCTGCGACGGGACGAATTGGGCGCCCGGCCGTTCGCCTGGTGCGGCGTCTCGGTCCATCCCTGACGTCCGACCTTTGCGCGGTGCGCGTCGCGTTTAGCGGGCTAAACGCGACGCGTCGGGGCGTGAAGGTCGGAGGCGTGAGGTGCGGACGGGGACAAGTGTCGCGAAAGCCACTTTCGGGACACCTGACGTCCCGAAAGTGGCTTTCGCGGCGTCCGATCCACCCTACACATCCGATGTTTCCCGCGTCCGCGTCGCGTTTAGCGGGCTAAACGCGACGCGTTGGGGCGTGAAGGTCGGAGGGGTGGGGTGATCGCTGACGGCGAACAGCGGGAGGAAACAAACGGGTCGATCGGAGAGTTGAGCTAGGCAGACTCAACTAACCGAGGAGTGCACAGATGACCGACAACCGCCTCCTGCCCGTCCTCCCGCTCGATGACGACGTCGTGCTGCCGGGCATGATCGTCCCGCTCGACCTCGCCGACACGGAGACGCGCGCCGCGGTGGAGTCCGCCCAGGCCAACACGCCTGCCCAGGCTTCCTTCCCGGGGATCCGCTCCGGCACCGCCGCCAAGGCCGAGGTGCTGATCGTTCCCCGCGTCCACGGCGAGTACGCCGGACTCGGCACCATCGCGACGGTCGAGCGCATCGGCCGCGTGCCCGGCGGCAAGACCGCGGTACTGCTGCGCGGTACCCGCCGCGCCGTCGTCGGCCGCATCGCCGACGGTCCCGGCGCCGCCCGCTGGGTCCACGCCGAGCCCGCCACCGAGACCACCGACGACAATTCCGCGAAGCTCGCGACCGAGTACAAGAGCGTCGTCCTCGCGATCCTCCAGCAGCGAGGCGGCTGGCAGATGATCGACGCCGTCCAGGAGGTCGAGGACCCGTCCGCGCTCGCCGACCTCGCGGGCAACTCGTCGTACCTGAACACCGAGCAGAAGCTCGAACTGCTGTCCGCGCTCGATGTTTCGGCTCGTCTCGAAAAGGCTCTGGAATGGAGCCGCGAGCAGCTGGCCGAACTCGAGGTCACCGACACCATTCGCAAGGACGTCCAGGAGGGCATGGAGAAGCAGCAGAAGGAATTCCTGCTGCGCCGCCAGCTCGAAGCGATCCGCAAGGAACTGGGCGAACTCGACGGCACCGCCAACGACGACGACTACCGCGCCCGCGTCGAGGCCGCCGAGCTGCCGGACGCGGTCAAGAAGGCCGCACTGTCCGAAGTGGACAAACTGGAGCGGACGTCGGACCAGTCCCCCGAGGGCGGCTGGATCCGCACCTGGCTGGACACCGTCCTCGAACTGCCGTGGAACAACCGCACCACCGACGTCCACGACATCGCCGCCGCGCGCGAAATCCTCGACGCGGATCACGCCGGTCTCGACGACGTGAAGGAACGCATCATCGAGTACTTGGCCGTCCGCAAGCGCCGCGCGGAGTCGGGTCTCGGGCCGGTCGGCGGACGCCGTTCGGGTGCCGTGCTCGCGCTCGCCGGTCCTCCCGGGGTCGGCAAGACCTCGCTCGGCGAGTCCGTGGCGAAGGCGATGGGCCGTGAGTTCGTCCGTGTCGCGCTCGGCGGCATCCGCGACGAGGCCGAGATCCGCGGTCACCGCCGCACCTACGTCGGCGCGCTGCCCGGCCGGATCGTCCGCGCCATCAAGGAAGCGGGCTCGATGAACCCGGTCGTGCTGCTCGACGAGATCGACAAGGTCGGCGCCGACTACCGCGGCGACCCGACGGCGGCGCTGCTGGAGGTGCTGGACCCGGAGCAGAACCACACGTTCCGCGACCACTACCTCGAGGTCGAGCTGGACCTGTCCGACGTCGTGTTCCTCGCGACGGCGAACGCGCTCGAGACCATCCCCGGCCCGCTGCTGGACCGGATGGAGCTGGTCACCCTCGACGGCTACACCGAGCACGAGAAGGTCACCATCGCCCGCGACCACCTGCTCCCCCGCGAGCTGGACCGCGCGGGCCTCGGCAAGGACGACGTCACGCTGACCGACGACGCGTTCAGCCGCATCGCCGCCGAGTACACGCGGGAAGCCGGGGTGCGCAACGCGAACCGGACCATCGCGAAGGTGCTGCGGAAGGTGGCGACCAAGGTCGCGCTGGACGAGGCCGAGTTGCCGCTGACGATCGACGCCGACGGGCTCGAGACCTACCTCGGCCGTCCCCGGCACCTGCCGGAGTCTTCGCTGCCCGCGTCGACGCAACGCACGTCGACCCCCGGCGTGGCGACCGGGCTGGCGGTGACCGGCGCCGGCGGTGACGTCCTCTACATCGAAGCGTCGCTGGCGGATCCGGAATCCGGCTCGACCGGGCTGTCGCTGACCGGCCAGCTGGGTGACGTGATGAAGGAGTCGGTGCAGATCGCGCTGTCGTACCTGCGTTCGCACGGCGCGGAGCTGGAACTTCCGGTCGGCGACCTGAAGGACCGCGGCATCCACGTGCACGTCCCGGCGGGCGCGGTGCCCAAGGACGGGCCGAGCGCGGGCATCACGATGACGACCGCGCTGGCGTCCCTGCTTTCGGGCCGGGTCGTGCGGTCGGACGTCGCGATGACCGGTGAGGTGTCGCTGACCGGGCGTGTGCTGCCGATCGGCGGGGTCAAGCAGAAGCTGCTGGCCGCGCACCGGGCGGGGATGAAGACGGTGATCATTCCGCAGCGCAACGAGCCGGACCTCGACGACGTCCCGGCCGAAGTGCTGGCCCAGCTGGATGTCCACGCGGTGGCGAACGTCCGCGAAGTGCTGGACATCGCGCTGGCCCCGGCGACGGCTCCGGTCGCCCAAGCGGCGTAACGGCGCGAGGCCGAAGCCCCGGATCCTGCCCAGGATCCGGGGCTTTCGGCGTCATCACCGCGATGGCGGATGCGCTCCACTCGACCGGATACTCCTCGCCATCGACATCGCCGAACAACGCCGCGGCGCCGCTCCGCAAAGCGAGGGAAATAGGGCCTGGTGAAGGGTCCCTACGAAAGTTCTCTCCCACCGGTGAATACGCCGCGAATTCACCTGGAAGTCCCGTTCCGCCCGTACTCTCCGATCCGCTCCTTCCCGCACCACCACATCAGCGGATGTCTCGGAGGCACGAGTGAAGCGACGGAATTTCCTGCGCGCGGCCGTGGTCGGCGCCGGCGTCACGGCGTTCGGAAACAGGCTTTCGGGGACGGCACTGGCCGCTCCCGCGCAGAACGGTCCCAGCCCGTACGGCGCGCTCCAGGCCGCCGACGCGAACGGGATCCAGCTGCCGGCGGGATTCACCAGCCGCGTCATCGCGCGCTCCGGCCAGCAGGTCGCGAGCACCGGTTACACCTGGCACAGCGCGCCGGACGGCGGCGCGGTGTTCGCCGACGGCAGCGGCTGGATCTACGTGTCGAACTCGGAGATCACCCCCGGCGGAGGCGCGAGCGCGGTCAAATTCGACGCGAGCGGGAACATCACCGGCGCCCACCGCGTGCTGGCGAACACCCGGCAGAACTGCGCGGGCGGCAAGACCCCTTGGAACACTTGGCTTTCCTGTGAGGAGGTCGACCTCGGGTTCGTCTACGAGTGTCAGCCGAACGGACCGGCCACGGCCGCCGTCCAACGGCCCGCGATGGGGAAGTTCAAGCACGAGGCCGCCGCGGCCGACCCGGTGCGCAAGGTCGTCTACCTGACCGAGGACACCTCGGACGGCTGCCTCTACCGGTTCGTCCCGACGACCTGGGGCAACCTCTCCGCCGGAACGCTGCAGGTGCTGAAGGCGGGCACGGCGACTTCGGGCAGCTTCACCTGGGCGAACGTGCCCGACCCGGACGGCTCGCCGACGGCCACACGCAACCAGGTCTCCGGCGCGAAGCGGTTCAACGGTGGCGAAGGACTGCACTACGCCAACGACACCGCGTGGTTCACCACCAAGGGCGACAACCGCGTCTGGCAACTGAACCTGACCACCAGCACCTACGAACTCGCCTACGACGATTCGCTGGTGAGCCCCGGTTCGGCGCCGCTGACCGGCGTCGACAACGTCACCGGGACCTCGTCGGGCGATCTGTTCGTCGCCGAAGACGGCGGGAACATGGAGATCTGCATCATCACGCCGAACGACATCGTGGCGCCGTTCCTGCGGATCGGCGGCCAGAGCTCGTCGGAGATCTGCGGCCCCGCGTTCACCCCGGCCGGGAACCGGCTGTACTTCTCGTCGCAGCGCGGCACTTCCGGGTCTTCGTCCGGTGGGATCACCTACGAGGTGACCGGGCCGTTCCGCTCCTGAAACACGCGTACGGGGCGCCTGGATCCAGGCGCCCCGTACGGCTTCAGGCGTTGGTGCGGTTCTTTTCGCGGACGCGGCTGACGACGAAGAGGATCACCGCGACCGCGACGGCCGCGATCACGAAGTACTGGAAGAACCCGGCGTACTCCTCGACCAGGTGCCAGTTCTCGCCGAGGGCATAGCCCGCCAGGACGAACACCGTGTTCCAGATCAGGCTGCCCAGCGTCGTCAGAGCCAAGAACCGCCAGAACGGCATGCGCTCGATCCCGGCGGGCAGGGAGATGAGGCTGCGGAAGATCGGCACCATCCGGCCGAAGAACACCGCCTTGGTGCCGTGCTTCTGGAACCAGGCCTCCGTCTTGTCGAAGTCCGCGGCCTTGACCAGCGGGATCTTCGCCATCCAGCGGCGCGTGCGGTCGCGGCCGAGCAACTGGCCGAGGTAGTACACGATGATCGCGCCGGCGACCGACCCGAAGGTCGTCCACACCAGCGCTTCCACCAGGGTGAACGTCCCCTGGCTGGCGGAGAACCCGGCGAGCGGCAGCACCAGCTCGCTGGGGATCGGCGGGAACAGGTTGTCCAGCCCGACGATGATCGCGGCTCCCGGACCTCCCAATGAGTCCATCAGCGATACCGCCCAGCCGGCGAGGCCGCCCATCGGTTCGCTGGCGGCTTGGGCGAGGAGGAGGTTCATGGCGGCCTTTCGTGGTCGTCTTCGGTTTCAACGAACGTACGAATTGCCCGGGTTCCGCACCCTGCGGTGAAGCGGCACAGATCACTGCGGAAAACCTCAGTACCGATCTCCGGATACCCCGCTAGCCTGGCGTTATGCCTGTTCCGGCCGCCACGCGCCGCTACCTGCGCAAGATGCTCCGCGGCACGCTGGGCCTGGCCATCGGCTCCGCGACGGCGTTCGCCGAGTTCTTCTACGTCCTCTTCGGCGGCATCGCGCTCGCGATCCCCTCGCTGCGGCGGCCCGTCTTCGCCGGTGCCCGCGTTCTGTCCGAAGTGGAGCGACGGCGGCTGGAGAGGTACCTCGGCGCCGAGAACGCGACCGACTACACCGGACGCCGCGCGATGACCTACCTCGTCCCGCGGTGCGTCGTCGGCCTGCTCGGCGCCGGGGTCTTCGCCCTGATCCTCTGGGGCGCCCTCTCCGGCGCGATCATCGTCGTCCAGCTGTTCAACGGCGAGTCACCCGGCGGCGGCGCGCCCTCGACCTGGTACGACTTCATCACCATCGGCCTCTTCGGCGCCCTGCTCCTCTTCCTTGCCCTGCAAGGACTCGTCGGGATCGCGACGCTGGAACGCAAGCTGGCGAGGCGCTTTTTCGGGCCCAGCAAGAAAGAGCAGCTGCGCCGCCGGGTTTCCGAACTCGCGACGAGCCGCGCCGAAGTGGTCGAAGCGGTCAACGGCGAGCGCCGCCGGATCGAACGGGACCTGCACGACGGCGTCCAGCAGCGGCTCGTCGCGCTCGGGATGCTGCTCGGCCGGGCGCGGCGTACCGGCGATCCGGACCACTCGTCGGAGCTGCTCCGGCAGGCGCATGAGGAGTCCCAGCGCGCCCTCGAAGACCTGCGCGAGGTCTCGTGGCGGGTGTATCCGATCGCATTGGACTCCGACGGGCTGCACCCCGCGCTGGAGGCGCTCGCGGAACGCTCAGGCGTACCGGTCCACCTGCGCGTCGACCTGCCGGAACGGCCACCCGCGGCCATCGAGACCGTCGTCTACTTCGTCGCGTCCGAGGCGGTCACCAATACGATCAAGCACGCCGCGGCGACGCGGATCGACATCGAGGCCGGGTGGGACGGGGACAGGGTGCGGGTACGGATCACCGACGACGGCGCGGGCGGGGCGCGAGAGTCCGGCGGCGGCCTTTCCGGCCTCGCGCGGCGGGTGGCGGCGGCGGACGGGGAGTTCACCGTGTCCAGCCCGCCCGGCGGTCCGACCGTGGTGACGGCGGTGCTGCCGTGCGAGTGATCCTCGCCGAGGACTCGACCCTGCTGCGCGAGGGGCTGGTCCGGCTGCTGATCGAAGAGGGGCACGACGTCGTGGCGTCGGTCGGCGACGGCGAAGCGCTTCTCTCGACGACCGCCGCCTATCAGCCGGACGTGATCGTCACCGACGTCCGCATGCCACCGACGCATACCGACGAGGGCCTCCGCGCGGCGCTCGAGATCCGGAAACGCTGGCCGGACATCGGGGTGCTGGTGCTCTCGCAGTACGTCGAGAAGCGCTACGCCGCCGAGCTGATCACCGGTGACGGCGAACGCGTCGGCTATCTCCTGAAGGACAGGGTCGCCCAGGTGGGCGAATTCCTGGACGCGCTCGACCGGGTCGCCGCGGGCGGGGCGGCGTTCGATCCGGAGGTGGTCCGGCGGCTGCTGGCGAGGACCACGCACACCGATCCGCTCGCGAAGCTGACCGCCCGCGAGCGCGAAGTGCTGGAGAAAATGGCGCAGGGCCACACGAACGCCGGGATCGCCGAGTCGCTGTACGTGTCGCAGAGCGCCGTCGAGAAGCACGTGAACGCTCTCTTCGACAAGCTCGGCTTGACCAACACCGCCGGCTACAGCCGCCGTGTCCTGGCCATCCTGCGCTACCTGGGTTCCTGACCCCCGATTTGACAGGCAAGTGACGACTTGCCTATAACGGGAACGTGGACGACGACCTGTTCAAGGCGATCGGCGACCCGACGCGGCGAACCATCCTGGACGAGCTGACCGAGAAAGACGGTCAGACGCTGTTCGAGCTCTGCGGACGGCTGACCATGAAACACGGTCTTTCCTCGTCGAGGCAGGCCATCTCGCAGCATCTCGCGATGCTCGAACAGGCCGGTCTGGTGCACACCCGGCGGCAGGGCCGCTACAAGTTCCACCACCTCGACACGAGCCCGCTGCGCTCGATCGCCGAGCGGTGGCCCATCGACCGAGAGGAACCGAACCCGTGATCCGCATCAACATCACCAGCGTCTTCGTCGACGACCAGGCCAAGGCGCTCGCCTTCTACACCGAGAAACTGGGGTTCATCAAGAAGCACGACGTGCCCACCGGCGACGCCCGCTGGCTCACCGTGGTCTCCCCCGCGAATCCCGACGGCGTCGAGCTCCTGCTGGAACCGGACGGCCACCCCGCGGCGAAGCCGTTCAAGAACGCTCTCGTGGGCGACGGGATCCCGTTCACCCAGTTCGCCGTCGACGACGTGTTCGCCGAGGTCGAGCGACTCAAGGGACTGGGCGTCGAGTTCACCCAGGACGCCGTCGACCTGGGCCCGGTGGTCACCGCCGTCTTCGACGACACCTGCGGCAACCTGATCCAGCTCGCCACGATGAAGTAGTTCCCGCACGGGGCTCGGTTCACCGTGGACCGAGCCCCGGCGTCGTTTTTCCTTACCGCTGCACCCATTCCACGAGTTCCACGGGCACGCCGTTCGGGTCGGTGACCATGAAGAGACGCTCTCCCCACGGCTCTTCCCTCAGCGGCAACGTGATCTCGACACCCTCTTCGCGGAGGCGCTTCTCCTCGGCTTCGAGATTCTCGACCGTGAAGGCCACGATCACTCCGGACGCGCGCTGCTGCCGCAGATCCTCCGGCAGCACCTCGATCCCCGCCTGGAGCAGGACGATGGCCAGCTTCGCGCTTTCATGCCCGAGGGACACGAAACCCTCCGCGGCCATCTGCTCCGTGAAGCCGAAGTGCTCGATGAAGAAGCGGCTGGAAGCGGCGACGTCGTCGACGGTCAGCGAGACGGTGGAAGCAAGAACGTTCATGGGCTGTCCCCTTCGGTCGGCAGTGCGTTTCGGATGAGCTGATCGGTCAGTACGACCGGCGGCGCGGGACGCCGATCGAGCGGCGCACCGGCGTCGAGCGGCCGGGTAACGGCTGCTGATGGCGGCGGTCGCCCCGGCGGACCTGGGCGCGGTCGATGCCTTCGTTGCCTTGGGGGATTCGAGCGGTCAAGGAGCCTCTTCTCTCTCAGTCAGTAGTACGGACGTAAGTTTACATCCGACCTACCATAAGTCAAGGATATTTTTACGACGGTGGTAAACTTCGCCCATGACCAGCACGGATGTGGGTTTGCGAGAGCTCAAGAAGCAGGAGACGCGGCAGCTGATCTCCGACCAGGCGACGCAGCTCTTCATCGAGAAGGGCTTCGAGGAGACGACGATCGCCGAGATCGCCGCGGCGGCGAGGGTCGCGAAGAAGACCGTCACCAACTACTTCGCGCGCAAGGAAGACCTGGCGCTGGACCAGCACGAGGAGTTCACGAACGGGCTGGCGAACGCCGTCCGTGCCAGGAAGACGGGTGAGTCGGCGCTGGCCGCGCTACGGCGCACCTTCCTGGACGCGGTGGCGGCGCATTCGCCCGTGATCGGTTTCACCGGGCCGGTCTTCGCGAAAATGGTGCTGGAGAGCCCGACCCTGACCGCACGTCTGCGCGAACTGCACGAGCTCCGGGAAGAGGCGCTCGCCGACCTGCTCGCGACCGAGACCGGAGCCGACGCGGACGACGTCACCCCGATCATGGCGGCCGCCGAACTCAACGCGATCGACCGCGTCCTGTTCCGCGACGTCCTCCGGCGGTCACACGCGGGCGAAAGCAACGACGAGATCGCGGCGGCACTGACGAAGGCGACCCAGCGAGCCTTTGAGCTGCTGGAACCCGCCTTCGGTGACTACGCGATCCGCGAGTAGCTCACCGGTTCCGTCCCGCCATCACCACCGCGACGATGACGGCCCCGACGAAGACGATCGCCAGCAGCAGGATGAGCAGGTGCCACGGTTGGATCGCGAACACGTTGTCCCCCTTCGGTCTGAGGGGCATCCTAGGGGTCTTGTCGGGGGGACCCGCTAGGTTCGCCCCATGTCTGAGGGGACTTCGTTCGACGTCATCCACTGCGAGGGCTGGGATCCGGTCGCCCGCGCACTGGTCGGCAGGCTCGCCCCCGGCACCGCCCGGGAACGGGACGCCACCGGCGAGCAGTACGCCGTCGCACTGGTGCGTCCAGGCACCGAGATTCCGCCGGTGCTGCTCGAAATCGCCTGGCAGCACCGCTTCGCCCGCTGCCATCACATCGACGAACAGGGCAGGCGCCGCGCTTCGTTCGAGTATCGCCTGCTCGAAGACGGCGCCCTGTTCCTGATGAAAGTCGAGCAGTGGCACTACAAATCCGATGACCAGGAGGAGTTCGACAAGAAGACCGCCGGCCGGACGGAGTTGTCCTTCGGCCCCGACGGCGAGGGGTGGGTGCACCGGGCTCCCCGCGGCTACGGCGGCGGTTCCAGCAGTGGCCACGTACGGAAGGCGGTGTCCGAGCTGACCATGCCGAAGCCCGCCTTCGGCGACTGGGAACCGCTCGCGAATTCGGGGCCGCTGTTCCTCCGGACCCCGGACGCTCCCGAGACCGATCCTCCGATGCCCGCCGAAGAGCGTCCCTGGCGCCCTTCCGTTCCCCTGCGCCCTTCCGACCTGGACGGGATGTTCACCGCGGGTACACGCTTTTCGTTGAGCGACAGCCGAAGTCTCGTCGAAATCGAGCTTCGGGACGCCGGGGAACTCCGGATGCCCAGCGGCAGGCTGGTCGCCTCGGATCCGGCCTTCCTGGATGCGGAAGCCGGGCATTTCACGGTCACCGTGCCGCCCGGGGCGTACCGGGTCGAGCTCGCCATGATCCGGTTCGTCGACGAACCCGCCCACGAACGGGCCGCCGCCGCCAAACTCGTCGTCGCCGACGTTCCGGTGGTCACCTGGGAGGCCGCGCTCTGGCCGGGGCAGGACGCGCTCTTTCTCGGGGACGGGGAGTTCTACGGCTACGGCGTGGACAGCGGCACAGGCTGTTTCGCCGATGTCACGGCACTTCCCGAAGAGATGGACGACGAACTCCTGGAGAAGTTCACCGAGGTGGATCCCTACTGCGAAGTGACCCCCGCCGGAGCCGACGGGAACATCATCGCGTTCACCACCGGCTGGGGTGACGGGAGCTATCCGACCTGGATCGGCCGGGCGGCCGACGGCACCCCGGTCTGCTTCGTCACCGACATGCTGATCCTCAACGACGCTCGGATATCGACAGCTTGAGCGAGCATCATGGCTCCATGGCCTTCACAGACGAAGAGATCGCGTACCTGCGTTCGCAACCCGTGGCCCGCTTCGCGACCCTGTCGGAAGACGGCGAACAGCCCGACGTCGTCCCGCTGGCGTTCGAGTTCGACGGCACGCACTTCTGGGTCGGAGGCGGGGGCGAGTCGGTCCTCGCGACCCGAAAGTTCCGCAACATCCAAGCGGGACAACGCAAAGTCGCCTTGGTCATCGACGACCTCGTCTCGCTCGCCCCCTTCATCGCGCGCGGCATCCGGATCTACGGCGATGCCGCCGATCCTGTCGACCGCGTAGGAATGGTGGGCCCGGGGATCTACGCACGCGTCACGCCGACGGTGTCGTGGAGCTGGAACCTGGCGGGCGAACCCGTTGGCGAGGCCTGGTACGAATCGAGGCGCGCGGTTCACGGCGACGCGTAAAGGAGCATGTCCCGCGCGGTCCCGCCGATCTCCTGATGAGCCGGCTTCCGCCTGATCGTGCCGACAGCCGCTCCGTCGGCGGTGATCACAAAGGGGAAGCCCGCCCCTCCGCGTGACGGCCCTGCTGCCAGGCCAGGGCGGCGGCTCGGTCATGGGTCCGTTCTTGTCGGGGGGCGGCGGTACGGTCGGGCTCATGCGGGAGCTGATCGTCACGGAGAACAGCACCATCGACGGCGTGATCGAACTGGCGGGCGACTGGTTCAGCCCGGGCGACACCGACCTCTCGGACGTCATGGCCGCCCTCCGCGAACAACGTGAACGAGCGGACGCGTTCCTCGTCGGGCGCGTCACCTTCGAAGACCTGCGCGGCTACTGGCCGAAGCAGACCGAGGACAAGACGGGGATCTCCGCGTACCTCGACTCGGTGAGCAAGTACGTGGTCTCCAGCACGCTGATGGAGCCGGCGTGGGAGAACACGACGGTCCTCTCCGGCGACCTGCGCACGGAGATCGAGAGGCTGAAGGGGGCCGAGGGCAAGGACATCGTGACGACCGGGAGCATCTCGCTGGTGCGGGCGCTCATCGCCGAGGGCCTCGTCGACGAGTACCGGCTGTTCGTCTACCCCGTCGTGGTCGGGGAAGGCCGTCGGCTGTTCGAGGGCGCCACCGGAGTCCCGGAACTTCGCCTGGTGGAGGAGCGGACGTTCACCTCAGGGATCGTGCTGCTGCGCTACCGGGCTCGGTAGGGTCGTATTCCGGCGTAGCGGCGGGAGAACGACGGAGGTGGCGGTCATGGTCGACGCGTCGAAGTTCACGGCCGAGGTGTTCGGCCGTGCGGCGGCCAGGCCCGACGTCCCGCCGCGCCTGGCACGGGCGGCCGACTGCGTCCGGGAAGGCAAGTTCAGCTGGGAAGAGGTCGCCTCCGGGAACTGCGAGCACCCGCTCGCGCAGGCGCTGTTCGCGCCGAGGGCCCAGGAGAAGCTGTGGCCGCTGCTGGCCGAGGTCGCCGCGGAACTGGAGTCGGCGCCCGCTCCGGCGGCCCCGCCCCGGCGCGCGCGACGAGCACCCGCGACGGACGACGACTTCAGCGAGCACACCTACCTCGAAGACCTGGCCGAACCGAACACGCATCCGGCTTGGCCGCAGAAGCGGGGTCGTGGCCGGTAGCGCCTACGGCTCCGGCGGGATCGTTATCCAGAACCGATCCTCCCCGTCGACGCGGCCGTCCGGCTCACCGCCGTTGGCCAGGATGACCCGCCGGGAAGCCGTGTTGCCGGCGTCACAGGTGAGCAGAACCCGGTGCAGGCCGAGGCGGCGGCATTCAGCGAGCCCCGCGCCGAGCATCCGGGTGCCGTGCCCCTGCCCCCGCCACGGAGTCGCGACGCCGTACCCGAGGTGGCCCCCGGTTTCGGTCAGCGCCGGGGTCAGCTCGTGACGGATTACGAGCTCCCCCAGGTAATGCGGGCCGGAGACGTACCAGAGAACGGCGGTGGGAACGCCCCAGAGCTGTCGCAGTCCCCGCCGTTCGGCGACGAACCGCTCGAAGTCCGCGGTGGCGCGCTCCAGCAGCTCCGTCGAACCCCCGTCGGCCAGGCGATCCGCCAGCTCACCGTCCAGCCAGGACCGGCGCACCGCCGTCGTAGGCCGCGTGAGCCGAGGTGGTTCCGGCAGTCGCATGACCCCAGCGTATGAACAAGAGCGGCCCCGTGACTGGGTCACAGGGCCGCTCTGGTGTGGCGAGTGAGGGATTCGAACCCCCGAAGGCGTAGCCGTCTGATTTACAGTCAGATCCCTTTGGCCGCTCGGGCAACTCGCCGTGGCCGGGCAAGCCCGGTCGAGACGAAAGAATACCCAATGCCGTGGCGGGCCGGTCAACCGGGTTCCGCAGGGCTAGGGTGGAAGCTCCTGACAAGCGAGTACGAGGTGTGAGAACACGTGGCGGATCCCTCTTTCGACGTGGTGAGCAAGGTCGATCGCCAGGAGGTGGACAACGCCCTCAACCAGGCCAGCAAGGAACTCGGTACACGGTTCGACTTCCGGGGTACCGGGACCAAGATCGACTGGTCCGGCGAGGAGGCGATCGCGATCGAGTCGGAGACCGAAGAGCGGGCGCTGGCGGCGGTCGAGGTGTTCAAGGAGAAGCTGATCAAGCGCGGCATCTCCCTGAAGGCCTTCGAGGCGGACGAGCCGGCGTTGTCCGGCAAGATCTACAAGATCGGCGGCAAGATCCTGCAGGGGATCGCGTCGGACAAGGCGAAGCAGATCGCCAAGTTCATCCGCGACGAAGGCCCCAAGGGCGTCCAGGCGCAGATCCAGGGCGACCAGCTGCGGGTGTCCGGCAAGAAGAAGGACCAGCTGCAGGACGTGATCGCCTTGCTCAAGGGCAAGGACTTCGAGATCGCGCTGCAGTTCACGAACTACCGCTGACAGCGGCGTCGACAAGGCCACCTTCGGGAGCACCGAAGGTGGCCTTCGTCATACCTAAGACGCGGTGACCGTCCAGGTCCCGTCGCCTTCGAGCGAGACGTACGCGGGGCCGGGCACGGGCACGCTGCCCTTGTAGTCGCCGAGCTGGTTCACGGGGAGATCCGAGTAGTCGCCGCCGTGCACCCACACCGCGGTGTTGCCGTTGCCCTTGGTGGTGACGGCGACCGACGAGACGGCCTCGGGCACGAAGAAGACCACGTCGCGCTTGCCCGAGAGGGCCTTGCCCGGCTCCAGTACGGGCAGGCCGCTTTCGTCGGTGATGGTCAGCGTCCAGGCGGCGTTGGCCTTGATGGTGAACGTCTTCGCCTGGTAGCCGGGCATGTCGTTGATCCACTGCGTGCCCTTGTAGGGCCCGGCGTCGTTGACGATCAGCTCGTGCTCGGTGTTGACCGCGACGTGCCCGGAGCACTTCGGACAGTCGAAGGTCACGAAGCCGAGGCGCATCGGCCAGGTCGTGGGGACCGACGCGTTGCCCTTGCCCGAATGCTTCTCCACCGGCTGGGGGCCGGGTGGCGGGGTGGTGGTGGACGTCGGCGGCGGCGTGGGAGTCGCTGAAGGCGAGCGCAGTCCGTCCGACGCGGCCCGCGCGACGACGCGGCCCGTGTTCGGCGGCGAGCAGGCCAGCAGGCCCGCGGTCAGCAGCACGGCACTCGCGGCCGCGCACAAGCGCCTGATCACGTACGTCCCCCTAGATGGTCACTCCTGGGATCTTCGCGGGCCGATAGCCCAGCGTTACCGGGCCACCCGGCCGAGCGATTCACGCCACCCGGGCGTGGGTTTCTTCCGCAACGCCTTCGCTGGAGTCCGAAATGGACAAATGCCCGTGTTGTAATCCGGCGATCGCGTTCAAGGAAGGTTCCGATGAAGCGCCGTTTCAGCTCCGCACTCGCCCTAGCGCTGTCACTCACCGTGATCGCGTCGCTGTTCACCTCCGCGCAGGCCGCGGAACGGCAACAGCTCGTGCCCGGCTACGGCTCGTACGCACGGCTGATCCGCCTGGAGCATTCCGCGATCGGCCGCGGCCGCATTCTCGCGTCGCTGACCAGCGAAGACGCCAGCGGCAAGTTCACCCCGATCATGGAAAGCACCGACGAGGGGCAGAGCTTCCACAAGATCGGCGAGGTCCGCGACCGCGACGGCCGCTACGGCATGTGCTGCGGAACGCTGTACGAGCTGCCGCAGCGGGTCGGCAGGCTCCGCGCGGGCACCCTGCTGTGGGCCGCGAGTTACCGTCAGGACGCCGGTCCGCAGCGGCGGATCGGCATCAAGATCTGGTACAGCCGGGACGCCGGCCGCAGCTGGTCCTTCCTGTCCGAGGCCGCCCGCTCCCACAACCACGACGGCATCTGGGAGCCGGAGTTCGTCGTCGACGCGGGCGGCACGCTGTGGCTGCACTACGCCGACGAGACCGAGGCGCCGCAGTTCGCGCAGGTGATGAACCGGGTCGCTTCCACGGACGGGGTGCACTGGGGCACCAAGCAGCGCACGATGGCCATCCCGCCCCACCGGGTGCGGCCGGGGATGCCGATCATCCGCAGGCTCCCCGACGGCCGGTACTACCTGGCCTACGAGATCTGCAACTACGGCAACCGCTACTGCGACCCGTACTTCAAGATCTCCTCCGACGGCGCCAACTGGGGCGATCCTCTCGATCCCGGCACCCGCGTCACCACCGCCAGCGGCAACTACTTCCAGCACGCCCAGACGATCACGCTGTTCCCCGGCGGCCCGAACGGGGTGCGACTGGTGATGGTCGGGCAGATCTACACCAACGCCGCCGGCGTCCCCCAGCCCAAGAACGGCCAGGTCCTGCTGGCGAACGACAACTTCGGCGCCGGGAACTGGTACGAGCTGCCCGCGCCCGTGCACATCACCGGCATCCACAACAACTTCTGCCCCAACTACAGCTCGACCCTGCTGCCGGTCGACGGCGGAAAGAACGTGCTGCAGATCTCGACCGAGTACAACCTGGGCTGCAAGGCGTATTTCGCGAAGGGCCCCGCGTTCTGATCCACCCGGTAGTGTGAGCCGTCGAGCGAACGGCTACGAAGCGGGGGCTGAGAATGAAGGGCATCGTGCTGGCCGGGGGCAGTGGGACACGGCTGCATCCCATCACCCAGGCGGTCTCGAAACAGCTGCTGCCGGTCTACGACAAACCGATGATCTACTACCCGATCTCAGTGCTGATGTTCGCCGGGATCCGCGAAATCCTGATCATCTCGACCCCCGTCGACCTGCCGCATTTCCGCAGGCTGCTCGGCGACGGCAGCCAGTTCGGGCTCAGCTTCACCTACGCCGAGCAGGCCGCCCCCAACGGACTGGCCGAGGCGTTCGTCATCGGCGCGGACTTCATCGGCGATGACGACGTCGCGCTCGTGCTCGGCGACAACATCTTCTACGGCCAGGGGTTCTCCAGCCGGTTGCAGGCCGCCGTGACCGCGCTCGACGGCTGCGTGCTGTTCGGCTACCCGGTCAAGGATCCGCAGCGCTACGGCGTCGGCGAGATCGGCGCCGACGGCAAGCTCCTCTCCATCGAGGAGAAGCCCGAGAAGCCGAAGTCGAACAAGGCCATCACCGGCCTGTACTTCTACGACAACCAGGTCGTCGAGATCGCCCGTGACCTCAAGCCCTCGCCCCGTGGCGAGCTCGAGATCACGGACGTCAACCTCGCCTACCTGCGGCAGGACCGCGCGACCCTGGTCGACCTCGGCCGCGGGTTCGCCTGGCTCGACACCGGCACGCACGACTCGCTGCTGGAAGCGGGCCAGTTCGTGCAGGTCCTCGAACACCGGACGGGCGTCCGGATCGCCTGTCTCGAGGAGGTCGCGCTGCGGATGGGCTTCATCGACGCGGACCAGTGCTTCGCGCTCGGCGCGAAGCTGGCGAAGTCCGGCTACGGCGAATACCTGATGAACGTCGCGCGCACGCAGGGCGCTACCGGCTGAACAAGTGCTCCCGCAGGGTGTCGCCGGTGTAGTCCGTCCGGAAGACACCCCGTTCCTGCAGGTGGGGAACGACGTCGTCGACGAACGCGTCCAGCCCGCCCGGGGTCAGATGCGGCACCAGCACGAAGCCGTCGGCGGCGTCGCTCTGGACGTACTCGTTCACCGAGTCCGCGACCTGACGGGCGGTGCCGACGAACTGCTGGCGCGCGGTCACCTCGATGACCAGTTCGCGGATCGAAAGCTTCTTCTCCTCCGCGATGGCCCGCCATTTCGCGGCCACGGCCAGCGGATCCTTCTCGTGCCGGACGCGGCCCCAGGTCAGTGGTTCGGCGTCGGGGTCCGGGTCGACCTCGGGTAGCGGGCCGTCGGCGTCGTAGGCGGAGAGGTCGCGGCTCCAGACCTGTTCGAGGAACTGGATCGCGGTCGCGGGCCGCACCTGCTGATAGCGGATTTCGCGTGCGTACTCGTGCGCGTCCTCCTCGGTGTCGCCGAGGACGAACGTCGCGGCGGGCATGATCAGCAGCTCGCCGGGCTCGCGGCCGTGGGCGGGCAGCCGCCGTTTGACGTCGGCGAAGAACTCCTTGCCGCTTTCCAGCGAACCGTGGCGGCTGAAGATGACGTCCGCGGTCTTGGCCGCGAACTCCCTGCCCTCGTCGGAGTCCCCGGCCTGGATGACGATCGGCTGTCCTTGCGGTGTCCTCGGGACGGTGAACTCGCCGCGGATGTCGAACTGCGGTCCACTGTGGACGAAGCGGTCGATGCCGCGGGCGAAGACGCCGTTCTCCTTGTCCCCCACCAGCGCGTCGGGCGCCCAGCTGTCCCAGAGTTCCCGGACGGTGGCGAGGAATTCTTCGGCACGGCGGTAGCGGTCCTCGCGTTTCAGGAAGCCGCCGCGCCGGAAGTTCTGTCCCGTCCACGCGTCCGGTGAGGTGACGACGTTCCACGCGGCGCGACCGCCGGAGAGATGGTCGATGCTCGCGACCTGCCGCGCGACCTCGTAGGGCTCGTTGAAGGTCGAGGACAGTGTTCCGGCGAGGCCGAGCCGGGTGGTGACCGCGGAGAGCGCGGCCAGGACGGTGGTGGTGTTCGGTCGCCCGACGACGTCGGAGTCGAGGATCTCGCCCGCGTGCTCGCGCAGGCGCAGCCCTTCGGCGAGGAACAGGAAGTCGAACTTGCCCCGCTCGGCGGTGCGCGCGAGATGCTCGAAGGACGAAAAGTCGATTTGGCTACCCGAACGCGGGTCGCTCCACACGGTCGTGTTGTTGACGCCGGGGAAATGGGCGGCGAGTTTGACCTGCTTGGGCATCTGTCACGCCTCCGCGTACTGGTTGGCGGCGACCCCGAGGCCGAGGTGCTCGCGCAGGGTGGTGCCGGTGTAGGCCTGCCGGAACACGCCCGCCGCCTGGAGCGCGGGGACGGTCTCGGCGGTGAAGAGCGCCAGGTCGTCGGGAAGGACGGCGGGCCTGATGTGGAAGCCGTCGAGACCGCTCGCGGCGGCGAGGCGGGGCAGTTCGGCGGCCAGGTCGGCCGGGGTGCCGGTGAAGCTGAGCCCGCCGGCCGGGAAGGGGGCGTAGGCCTCCAGCGCGTGACGGCGCCCGATGGCCGCCTGCTCGGTCTCGGCGAGCACGATCGACAGGCCCGCCAGGAGTTTGGCGTCCGGGAAACGCACGCGGGCGTCCCGGACCTCGTCGATCAGGACGACCTCGGCGCCGTGCGCGTACGGCGAGTCGCCGTACACCGCGACGACGGGGTGGCCCTGCGGCGGGCGCGGCGTGATCGAAGGTCCCTTGACGCTGAAGAAGCGGCCCTCGAAGTCGACGTAGTGCAGCTTCTCGCGATCGATGAAGCGGCCTGTCGGCTCGTCGCGGATGATCGCGCCGTCCTCCCAGCTGTCCCAGAGCCGGGCGATGACGTCGACGACCTCGGCGTTCTCCGCTTCGGCGTCCACCTCGGACGGCAGCGTGCGCCTGCCGAAGTGCGTGACCTCGGCTTCGGTGCGCGAAGGCGTCGCGAGGATGCCGGCGCGGCCACGACTCGCGAAATCGAGCGAAGCGACGGCCGTCGAGAGGTGGAACGGCTCGGTGTGCGTGGTGGTGACCGTCGGGACGAGGCCGATTCCGCTGGTCACGGGGGCTATCGCGGCGAAGGTCAATAGCGCGTCGAGCCTGCCTCGGACGACCTCTTCACCGCCTGGTTGGAGCGCGAGAGTGTCGTCGAGGGTGACGAAGTCGAGCGAAGCCGCTTCGGCGAGCTTCGCGTGGGCTAGGTAGTGGGCGGCGGTGAACAAGGCTGCCGGGCGGACGCCGGAAACCCGCCAGGCGGCCGGATGCTGCCCGGCCCCGTCGAGCGCGACCCCGAGGTGCAACTGCTGTGCGGAACCCATGCCCGGGGAACTCCCGCGCCCACCCCTCGATTCCCCCTCCCACGAGGTGGGACACCTCTCCCCGGCCGGGGGGACGGGGTCAGAAGGGACGGCGGGCCATTTCTTCCAGGCGCCGGATGCGTTCGTCCATGGGCGGGTGGGTCGAGAAGAGCTTCGAGAGGCCCTCGCCCGGCTTGAACGGATTCGCGATCATGAGGTGCGACTGCGAGACCAGCTTCGGCTCCGGCACGAGCGGGGCCGCACGGGTCCCCCGGTCGAGTTTCCGCAGCGCCGACGCCAGACCGAGCGGGTCACCGGTGAGCTCCGCGCCCGACGCGTCGGCCTGGTACTCCCGCGACCGGCTCACCCCGAGTTTCACGATGGCGGCCGCGATCGGCCCGATCAGCACCAGGATCAGCGCGACCAGTGGGCTGTCGCCGTCCTCGCGGTCGTTGCCGCCGAAGATGCTCGCGAACATCGCGATGTTGGCGATCACGCTGATCACGCTCGCCAGCGCGCCCGCGACACACGAAATGAGGATGTCGCGGTTGTAGACATGCGACAGCTCGTGCCCGAGCACGGCCCGCAGTTCGCGCTCGTCGAGCAGGTCGAGGATGCCGGTCGTGCAGCACACCGCCGCGTGCCGGGGGCTGCGGCCGGTGGCGAAGGCGTTCGGCGCCTGCGTGGGGCTGATGTAGAGCCTCGGCATCGGCTGACGTGCCGTGGTCGCCAGTTCCCGCACGATCCGGTACATCGCAGGCTGCTCGGCCTCGGAAACCGCCCGGGCGCGCATCGCCCGCAGCGCCAGCTTGTCGGAGTTGAAGTACGCGTAGGCGTTGACCGCCAGCGCCACCACCAGGCCGATGACCAGCGCGCCCCGGCCGAAGAAACCGCTGATCCCGACGATGAGCGCGGACAGCGCGCCGAGCAGGACGACGGTCTTCAGCCCGTTCTGGTGTTTGTGCACGGCGTCCTGCTCCTTTCTTTCTCCGAGGTTGGGGGCAAAGGGAGGTTACCCACCGGAAACAACGCGATCGGGGGACGCGAAGTTCCTTCGCCCGGACGAACCGCGGGTTATCGTCGAGTTCCGGAACGATCATGGGGAGGCGCCTGTGCGAGGACCCGAACTGAGCCGCCGAGCCCTGCTCACGCTGGCCGCGGCCGGCGCTTCCGCGGTCGCCTTCGCTCCGGCGGCCAGAGCCGAGAAAGTCCTCCTCGTCGAGGTCGGGGGCAATCCGGAAGCGGTCGCGGTGAATTCCGTCACCGGCTTCGCCTACCTCTCGGACCCGTCGACAGGCTCGGTCGTCGTCCTCGACTCGCGGAGCGGCACCGTCGGCGCGGTGATCCCGGTCGGCGGCGAGCCCGCCGGCCTGGCCGTGGACACCGTGACCAACCGGATCTTCGTCACGAACCCGCCCGCCGGGACCGTCCTCGTCGTCGACGGGCTGAGCAACGACGTCGTCAGCGTCATCCCGGCCGGCCCCGGCGCGTCCAGGGTCGACGTCGACGAGCAGGCGAATCGCATCTACGCGGTCAGCGACCTCACCGGGACGCTCGCCGTCCTCGACGGCGTCGGCTGCCGCCTGGTGAAACTGGTCCCCGGGCCCACGCCCGGGCTGTCCTCGATCGCGGTGGACGGCGGCCGCAAACTCGCGTACGCCACCAGCACGCGCACGGACTCCCTCGAAATCTTCGACCTCGGCGCGGAGAAGTTCACCGGCGGGATCCCGGTCGGCAAGTCACCGACCGGGGTCACCGTGCACCGCGGGAGCGGAACGGTGTTCGTCGCGAATTCGGCGATCCATCATCTGTCCGTTGTGGACCCGGGTGCGCGCAAGGAGAAAGCGACCGTGCTCCTGCGCTCGGAATCGTCGGCGGTCGCCATCCACCAGGGCACGAACACCGTGTACGCCAACGGAGGCCCCAACGGCGTCGCCCGGATCGACGGCGTGACGAACCTGCTCACCGGTGATCTGTCACTCGGCGTGAACCCCGGCGCGGTCGCGATCGACCAGCGCTCCAAAACGGTGTACGTGACGGATCCCTTGCGCGGCAGGGTTTCCTTGATCAGGGATTTCTGAGTCGGGCCGGCCGAACTCGGCGTCGACGTCATCCCGGTCGCGGAAAAGCTCTGACGGCACTCGCCCGCCCCGCCATCCACGGGCATGATGGCGGGGTGAGCGAGTACGAATTGCGTGGCGGACTGCAACCGGACGTGTCGGCCGTGGCCGCCGTACTGGCACACCACGGTGTCGAAGGCCCGGACGGGACGGTGCCCAGCGAGGCGCTGGTCTTCGCCGTGTCCGGCGGGATCGGCGCGGGCTACATCCTGTGGGACTTCGCGCACGAGTCGATGTCGACCATCGTGTTCGGTTTCCGTGCGCGCTGGCAGTATCCGCACGACTGGCTCAAGTCCACAATGGACCGGCTCGGGCTCGGCGTCGACATCCACACCACCGGCGGCAAACGCGCCGCCGCGAAACGGCTCACCGCCGACCTCGAGGCGGGGCGGCCGGTGATCGTCCTCCCCGACCGTGAGTCGCTCGGCTACTGGCACCTACCGCCGGAGATGTCCGGCGGTGGCGGGCATTTCGTCGTCGCGTACGGCGAGGAGGACGGCCGGGTGCTCGTCGACGACCGGAACCTCGCCCCGCTGACGGTCGACCGGAAGACGTTCGACGCCGCACGCGCCCGGGTCGGCTCGTACAAGAACCTGCTCGCGACGCCGCAGCCCGGCGAGGTCACCGACTGGCAGGCCGCCGTCCGCGGCGGGCTGACGGACTGCGCGCGGAACCTCTCGGCGCCGTCGAAGTCGTTCTCGCTGCCGGCCTGGGGACGCTGGGCGAAGGCGATGACCGACGACCGCGACCCCAAGGGGTGGCCGCGCGCGTTCGGCGAGCGGCGCGGGCTCGTCGGGGCGCTCCTCAACGTCTGGGAGAGCGTCACCCCGGCCGGGGCGGAGGGCGGGCACCTGCGCGGGCTGTTCGCCGACGCGCTCACCGAGGCCTCCGGCCTGCTCGAACTGCCCGAGCTGGCCGAACAGGCGTCGACCTGGCGAGGGATCGGGGAACGCTGGGCCGAGCTGGCCGAGGCCGCCGTTCCGGCGTCGACAGCGGAGTTCGCCTGGGTGCGGGGCCTGGTCAGCGCGGTGTCCGCGGGCGTCCGTGAGGGCGACACGGGACAGGAGGCGGCCGCGGCGGCGGGCGAGGAGATGTGGAAGCTGCGCGCGCACTACAACGACGAGATGCCGTTCACCGACGGCGAGGTCGGCGACCTCTTCGCCGAGCTGGGCACGCTGATCCGGGACATCCACACCGCCGAGACCGCCGCGATCCGCGAGCTTTCCGAAACCCTGATGGAGTGAACCCGGGCAGGCGTCCGTTGCGCCGCGCGGCCGGATCACCACGCGATCGTTGAAGATCCACTTCGTGCACGCACATCCGCTGGGGACGACGACCGAGCGTCCCGCCCCCGAGATCCACCTGTACCGCCACCGCCTGCGTGTCACCGACCTGGACTACCTCGGCCACGTCGGGAACGTGCGGCTGCTGGACTACTTCCAGGAAGCGCAGGTCGCGATGCTCGACCCGCTGCGCGAACGTGTCTTCCAGACGGAAGGACCGTCCTACCTGATCGCGAAGCACAACGTCAGTTACGTGCGGCGGCTGACGTTCCGCGACCATCCGGTCGAGGTGGAGACCGTGGTCGGCCGGATCGGGACCTGCGACGTCGTGGTGAACAGCAGGCTGCGCGACGAGAGGTCCGTCTACGCGCGCTGCCGCACCATCTGGGTCGCGTGCACCCTGCCCGAAGGCGGCATCCGGCGTCTCGACGACGAGGAACGCACCCGGCTGACGCGGTTCAGCGGGACACTCGACGAGATCCCCTCCGCCCGCTGAGCAAGACTTCCGGCGGAATTCTTTTTAACCGTTAATGCTCCATTTCCCGCAACACCGTAAAACGGCTGGGCCGTTCAGCGGCTGATCATCACGCTTTTCGGCCGGTACCTTCGAAAGACCTCTCTCCCCTGCAGAGTCCCCGGAGGTATTTCATGCCACGGCCGAAGTCTGTCCGCTTCCTCGCGCCCTTGGTCGGCGCGCTCCTCCTGACGAGCGGGGTGGCAGTCGCCGCCCCGTCCGGCGAAGATCCGCAGTTCATCCGTCTGGCCAGCAGGACCTTCGATCCGCTCAGCGAGCGGACGGCCGCGAGCCAGGACTGGAAGGGCGCCTACCTGCTCCAGGTCCGCGGCTCACTGACCGACACCCAGCGCGAGCGTTTGCGCTCGCTCGGCGTGCGAATCGGGACCTACATTCCCGATTTCGCCTACGTGGTGCGACTGAAGCCGGAGAACCGCGAATCGGTGGCGAAATTGAATTTCGTCCGCTGGCTCGGCGAATACCGCCCGGACGACAAGGTGGAAATCTCGCTGGCCGGGACGGGCAGCTATCTGGTGACGCTGGTCGAAACCGACGCGCGGGACCAGCGCGCGGTCGCCGAGCGGATCCTGCGGCTCGGCGGCGGCATCGAGGCGATCTCGCAGAGCGGGCAGCACCTCGTCGCGAAGCTCGGCTCCGGCCAGGCCGCCACCGTGGCGCAGGGTGCCGAGGTGCTCGCGGTCGGCGCGATCACCGCGCCCGGGACCGACATGGCGAACGCGCGGGAAAGCAGCGGCGCGAACTACATCGAGAGTGTCGGCGGGTACCGCGGCCAGGGGGTGCGCGGCGAGGTGATGGACGGCGGGCTGCGCGCCACCCACCAGGAGTTCAAGGCACGGCCGACCGTGCTGCACGGCACGAACTCGACCGACACCAGCCACGGCACTTCGACGTACGGTCAGATCTTCGCCTCCGGCGTGAGCGCGCCGCAGCGTGGCCTGCTGCCCGAGGCCCAGGGCATCTTCGCCACCTACAACAAACCGGACCGCTACGCCCACACCAAGGAACTGGTCGACCCCGCGGGCAAGTACCGCGCGGTGTTCCAGAGCAACAGCTGGGGCGGCGGGCTGACGACGGCGTACAACTCGGTTTCGGCCGAGCTCGACCGCATCGTCTTCGACCACGACCTGCTGATCTGCCAGTCGCAGAGCAACGCGGGGACCCAGCAGTCACGGCCGCAGGCCTGGTCGAAGAACGTGCTCTCGGTCGGCGGGCAGTACCACTACAACACGCTGGGCCGCACCGACGACAAGTGGAACGGCGGCGCGAGCGTCGGCCCGGCCGCCGACGGCCGGATCAAGCCGGAACTGTCGAACTACTACGACCGGATCGACACCACGTCGTCCGGCAGCGACACCTCGTACACGACGTCGTTCGGCGGCACGAGCGGCGCGACCCCGATCACCTGCGGGAACGCCGGCCTGCTGTTCCAGATGTGGGCCGACGGCGTGTTCGACGGCGGCCCCGGCAAGGGCCGCGACGTCTTCACGAGCCGCCCGCACGCCGCGACCGCGAAGGCGCTGCTGATCAACGGGGCCGACCAGTTCGCGTTCACCGGCACCTCGCACGACATGACCAGGACGCACCAGGGCTGGGGCACCGCGAACGTGCGCTACCTGCACGAACAGGCCAAGGCGAACGGCTGGAAGCTGCCGGTGCTGGTCAACGAGACGGATCTGCTGGGCACCGGGCAATCCAAGAAGTACACGGTGGCGGTGAACGGGACCAAGCAGTTCAAGGCGACGCTGGCCTACACCGACCCGGCGGGCTCGCCGAGCGCGTCGGTGACCCGGGTCAACGACCTGACGCTGAAGGTCACCGCTCCGAACGGGACCGTGTACTACGGCAACAACGGGCTGAAGGCGGGCAATTTCTCGACCGCGGGCGGGGCGCCGAACACCATCGACACGGTGGAGAACGTGATCCTCGAGAAGCCCGCCGCGGGTACTTGGACGGTGGAGGTCGTGGCGACGCAGGTGAACGCCGACGGTCACCCGGAGACGTCGGCGACCGACGCGGACTACGCGTTGGTGGTTTCTTGACGGTGTGAGGGCCGCCACTGCGGTGGCGTCCGGCGAATGCGTCGTGAAGGCCCCCTTCCCTACCTTGACAGTAGGGAAGGGGGCCTTCACGTACTCGCGCACCGTGTTTCGAGGTGACGGAGAGCGGTCGGTTCAGGTGGGTCGTGAGTGGCATTTCGGCTTAGAACCCGAAGCGCCACTCACGACCCACCAGGCCCACACGTCACCATGATCACCCTCGGTAGCGCTTCGGCCGCGCATTGCCCGCGCCCGGATGGCGGAGACGTCTGCGCCGATGGCCGAGACGGCAGGTTTCGGTTAAGAGACGGAAATGTGAGAGCCCTGAATGGCCTGTAACGAGGCGACCCGAGGTGCCGACGTCTGGGATACGTGACGCGAGCCTAGGAGCCTTTCGATGACCACCTGCCGACTCTGCGGCTCGGCCCATCTCGCCAGCGTCGTCGACCTCGGAGCGACGCCGCCGTGCGAACGATTCCTGACCGCGGAGCAACTCGCGGAACCGGAACCGACCTACCCCCTGCACCTGCAGGTCTGCACCGAATGCTGGCTCGCCCAGATCCCGCCGCTGATCACCCCGGAAGAGACGTTCACCGAATACGCGTACTTCTCGTCGTATTCCGCCTCCTGGGTCGAACACGCCAAGACGTTCGTCGACGGCGCCGTCGAGCGGCTGGGTCTCGACGAGTCCTCGTTCGTCGTCGAGGTCGCCAGCAATGACGGCTACCTCCTCAAACACGTTGTGGCGCAGCAGATCCGCTGTCTGGGCGTGGAACCTTCGGTGAACGTGGGCCAAGCCGCGCGTGACGCCGGGGTGCCGACGAAGACCGCCTTCCTCAGTCCCGAAAGCGGACGTGACGTCCGTGAGGAACACGGTCCCGCCGACCTCGTCGTGGCGAACAACGTTTACGCACACATTCCGGACATCATCGGCTTCACCCACGGGCTCCGCGCCCTGGTGGCCGACGACGGCTGGGTCAGCATCGAGGTCCAGCACCTGCTGACGCTGATCCAGGAGAACCAGTACGACACGATCTACCACGAGCACTTCCAGTACTACACGGTGGAATCCGCGCGCCGGGCGCTTTCGCGCGGCGGATTGTCCGTTGTGGACGTCGAGCTCCTCCCCACCCACGGCGGTTCCATCCGGCTGTGGGCGCGCCCGGACGCCGTCGCGGGCGAGCCGAGCGAGCGGATGACGCAGATCCTCGACGCCGAGAAGGCGGCCGGACTGCACGAAATGTCCGGCTACACCGAATTCTCCGAGCGGGTCACCAAGGTCCGGCTCGATCTGAACAAGTTCCTCACCGACGCGGCGCTCGAAGGCAAGACCGTCGTCGGTTACGGCGCCCCGGGCAAGGGCAACACGCTGCTGAACCACTGCGGCATCCGCCCGGACGTCCTGCGGTACACCGTCGACCGCAATCCGTACAAGCACGGCCGCTTCACCCCCGGTACCCGGATCCCCATCCTCCCGCCGGAGCGCATCGAAGCGGACAAGCCCGACTACGTGCTCGTCCTTCCGTGGAACCTCCGGACGGAACTGACCGCCCAATTGTCCTTTGTGGACGAATGGGGCGGGAAACTGGTCTTCCCCATCCCGCACCTGGAAATCGTCGAGGTGAAGTCGTGAAGGTAGTCCTCTTCTGCGGCGGCTACGGCATGCGGATGCGCAACGGTGACGCGTCCGACGTGCCCAAGCCGATGGCCATGGTCGGCCCCAGACCCCTGATCTGGCACGTGATGCGGTATTACGCGCATTTCGGGCACACCGAGTTCATTCTCTGCCTCGGTTACGGCGCGCACCACATCAAGGAGTTCTTCCTCAATTACCAGGAAACCGTCTCCAACGATTTCGTCCTGCGGAACGGCAAGGCGGAACTGCTCTCGACCGACATCGCGGACTGGTCGATCTCCTTCGTGCAGACCGGCCTCGAATCGGCCATCGGCGAGCGGCTGCGCCGGGTGCGCCCGCATCTCGACGGCGACGAGATGTTCCTCGCCAACTACGCCGACGTCCTCACCGACGCCCCGCTGCCGGAGATGATCGAGCGGTTCAAGAACACCGACGCCGGCGCGTCGATGATGGTCGTGCCGCCGCAGTCGTCGTTCCACTGCGTCGAGATGGGCGAGGACGGCCTGATCGGCGCGCTGACCCCGGTCAGCGAGATGCCGCTGTGGGAGAACGGCGGGTACTTCGTGCTGCGCCAGGAGGTCTTCGACCACATCCCCGAGGGCGGCGACCTGGTGGCCGACGGCTGCGGCGAGCTCGCCAAGCAGGGCAAGCTCCTGGCGTACCCGTACCGCGGGTTCTGGAAGCCGACCGACACCGTCAAGGAACGCGTCCAGCTGGACGACGCCTACGCGCACGGAGACCGCCCCTGGGCACGCTGGGAACGCGAACCCGCGACGGCGGGCACGGCGTGATCGGACTCGGTACCGGCGGGATCGAGCGGATCGTCGCGCTCGGCGCGCATTGTGACGACATCGCCATCGGGGCGGGCGGCACACTGCTGACGCTCTGCGCGGCCAACCCGGGTGTCCGGGTCGACGCGCTCGTCCTGTCCGGCGGCGGCACCGAACGGGAGGCCGAGGAGCGCGCCGCGCTCACGGCCTTCTGCCGGGGTGCCGACGTCGAGGTCACCGTGCTCAAACTGCCCGACGGCCGGTTCCCCTCGCACTGGGAAGAGGCCAAGAACGGGCTGGAGGAGCTGCGCCGCCGTACCGACCCGGACCTCGTCCTCTCCCCGCGCACGGCCGACGCGCATCAGGACCACCGCGGCCTGGCGACGCTGGTGCCGACGGTGTTCCGCACCCATCTCCAGCTGGAGTACGAGATCGCCAAATGGGACGGCGACCTCGGCAAACCCTCCGCTTACGTCCCGCTCTCCCCGGAGCTCGCCGAGGAGAAGGTCCGTCTGCTGCAGGAGCATTACGCCTCTCAACGGCACCGGCCTTGGTACGACCGGGAAGCCTTCCTCGGCCTCGCCCGCATTCGCGGTATCGAATGCGGGCAGCGCTATGCCGAGGCCTTCGACCTCAAAAAACTGACGCTCGACCTCACTTCGAAAGGCTGAAAGCCATGCGTGTGCTGCTGACCGGGCACAAGGGTTACCTGGGCACGGTGATGGCCCCGGTGCTGGCCGCCGAAGGCCACGAGGTGATCGGCCTCGACTCCGGTCTCTACGACACCTGCGTGCTGGGCCCCCAGCCCGAGGACCCCGAGGGCTTCGAGGTCGACCTTCGTGACGTCACGGCCGAGCACGTGGCCGGGGTGGACGCCGTGATCCACCTCGGCGCGCTGTCCAACGACCCGCTCGGTTCGCTGGCGCCGGAGCTGACCTACGACATCAACCACCACGCTTCGGTCAAACTCGCCAAGCTGGCGAAGGACGCCGGGGTCAAGCGGTACCTCTACGCCTCGACGTGCTCGGTCTACGGCGCCTCCGGCGGCGACGGCCTGGTCGACGAGGACGCGCCGCTGCGCCCGGTGACGCCGTACGCCGAGTCGAAGGTGCGGGTCGAGGACGACGTCCAGGAACTCGCCGACGGCGACTTCAGCCCGGTGTACATGCGCAACGCCACCGCGTTCGGCTTCTCGCCGCGGCTGCGCGGCGACATCGTGCTCAACAACCTGACCGCGCACGCCCACCTGTCCGGCGAGGTGCTGGTGCTCTCCGACGGCACGCCGTGGCGTCCGCTGGTGCACGCCAAGGACATCGCGCGGGCGTTCGCGGCGGCCCTGGTCGCGCCCAAGGAAGCCGTCCACGGCAAGGCGTTCAACATCGGCACCGAACGCAACAACGTGACCGTCGCCGAGATCGCCGAGGAGGTCGTCGAGGCCGTTCCCGGCTCGACGCTGCGGATCACCGGCGAGGCGGGCGCGGACCCGCGCTCGTACCGGGTCGACTTCTCCCGGTTCCGCGCGGCGATCCCCGGCTTCGAGTGCGACTGGTCGGTCAAGGACGGCGCGGTCGAACTGATCCAGGCCTACCGGACCCACGGCCTCACCGAGCACGGCTTCCAGCGCCTGTTCACCCGGCTCGCACGGCTGCAGGACCGCACCGCCGCCGGCGAACTCGACGACACCTTGCGACGTCGCTGATGACACACCGGGACCTGGAGACGGGCGCTGACCTCGAGAAGCTGGTCGAGCGCCTGTATCCGCTGTGCCGCAGCATCACCGGCGACGGCGTCCGCCGCACGCTGGAGATCGTCGGCGAGCACATCCCGCTGGAGATCCACGAGGTCCCCACCGGCACCCAGGTGCTCGACTGGACGGTGCCGCAGGAGTGGAACATCCGCGACGCGTACATCAAGGACGCGTCGGGGCGCCGCGTGGTCGACTTCCAGGAGTCGAACCTGCACGTCGTCGGCTACAGCGTCCCGATCTCGCGGAAGATGCCGCTCAGCGAGCTGCGCGAACACCTGCACACGCTGCCGGACCAGCCGTCCCTGGTGCCGTACCGGACCAGCTACTACTCGCCGACGTGGGGTTTCTGCCTGGCACAGGACACCCTCGACGCGATGCCGGACGGCGAGTACGAGGTGCACATCGACTCCACCCTCGCCGACGGGCACCTCACCTACGCCGAACACGTCGTGCCGGGCGAGGTCACCGACGAGGTGATCATCTCCTGCCACACCTGCCATCCCTCGCTGGCGAACGACAACGTCGCCGGGATCGCGATCGCGGCCGCGTTCGCGCAGACGCTCGAAAAGCCGCACCACACCTATCGTTTCCTGTTCATGCCGGGCACGATCGGCGCCATCACCTGGCTCGCGCGCAACAACGAACGCGTCGGCCGGATCAAGGCGGGGCTCGTCCTCGCGTGCGCCGGTGATCCGGGATCGCTGACGTACAAGCGAAGCCGTCGTGGCGACGCCGTGATCGACCGCGTACTCGCGTACGTCCTCGCCGATCGCACGCACAAGATCCTGGACTTCTCGCCGTACGGATACGACGAGCGCCAGTTCTGCTCCCCCGGCTTCAACCTCGGTGTCGGTTCGCTGACGAGGACGCCGTACGCGGGTTACCCCGAGTACCACACCTCGGCCGACAACCTCGATTTCGTTTCCACGGCGGCGATGGAGGAAACCCTCCGGACCCTGCGGGACGTGCACACCGTTCTCGACCGCGACCGCAGCTACGTCAACCTCAGTCCCTACGGCGAGCCGCAACTCGGCAAGCGCGGGCTGTACGACTCGCTCGGCGGACGAAGCGACGCCAAACAAGCCCAGATGGCCATGCTCTGGGTGCTCAACCTCTCGGACGGCGAGCACAGCCTGCTCGACGTCGCCGAGCGGTCCGGGCTGCCGTTCGATTCCGTCGCCGCCGCCGCTCAGGCGCTGCACGACGCCGGATTGCTCAAGGATTAGAGGCCGATGCGATCACTGCTGCGTTCCCAAGCCGTCCGGGCCATGGCCGGACGGCTCAGCTGGGGCCTGGGCGACCAGGCCGTCTCCAGCATCACCAACTTCGTGGTCGGGCTGTTCGTGGCGCGCTCACTCGGCACGTTCGCCTTCGGCATGTTCAGCCTCGCCTGGGTCAGCTACGGCGTGGTGCTCAACCTGTCGCGCGGGCTGACGACGGATCCGCTGATGGTGCGGTTCTCCGGGGTACCCACCGGGACCTGGCGGACGGCGACCGCCAAGGCGACCGGCACGGCGCTCTCCGCGGGTGTCGTCGCCGGTGCGATCAGTGTGGTCGCCGGTCTCGTGGTGGGCGGCCCCATCGGCGGCGCGTTCGTCGCGCTCGGGATCGTCATCCCCACCCTGCTGCTGCAGGACGCCTGGCGGTTCACCTTCTTCGCCGCCGGGCACGGGAAGAAGGCGTTCGTCAACGACGTCGTCTGGGGTATCGCGCTGATCCCGGCGCTGTTCATCGCGCACCGGTGGTTCGACACGGTCATCGCCTTCATCCTGGCGTGGGGGCTTTCCGGGGCGGTCGCCGCCGGGTACGGCTGTCTGCAGGCGGGCGTCCGGCCGGATCCGCGCGGCACGCTCGAATGGCTCAAACGGCACCGCGACCTCGGCGCCCGGTACGTGATCGAGAACGTCAGCAACGCCGGTTCGACCCAGCTGCGGATGTACGGCCTCGGCGCGATCGCCGGGCTGGCGAGCGTCGGCGCGGTGCGCGGCGCCGAACTGCTGCTCGGACCGTTCTTCGCCCTTTTGATGGGACTTTCCCTGGTCACGGTGGCCGAAAGCGCACGGGTGCTCCAACGGGCCCCGCACCGCCTTCGGAACTTCTGCGCCGTTCTCGGTGCCGGCCAGGCGGCCGCGGCCCTGCTCTGGGGTCTCGCCCTGCTTCTGGTACCCGACGACGCCGGCCGGTTCGTGCTCGGTGACGTCTGGGATCCCGCCTCGCAGTTGATCCTCCCGGTGACCATCGGTATCGCCGCGGCAGGGTTCAACACCGGGGCGGCCGCCGGATTGCGTGCGCTCGGCGCTGCGAAAAGGAGCCTTCGCGCCCAGCTGATCAACTCGGCCGGCTACGTCGGTTTCGGGCTCATTGGCGCCTTCTTGGCCGGGGCGTCCGGATCCGCTTGGGGGGTCGCGTTGGCGATCACCAGCGGATCAGCGGTGTGGTGGCTCCAGCTGCACATCGCCCTCAAAGAACACCTGACTTCGGAGAAGGAAGAAATGAGGACGTCATGAGCACCGCTCCTCGGCTGAGCATCGGGCTCCCGGTCTACAACGGCGAGGACTACCTCGCCGAATCGCTGGACGCACTCCTCGGCCAAAGCTACGAGAACTTCGAACTGATCATCTCGGACAACGCGTCCACGGATCGCACCGAAGAGATCAGCCGTGGGTACGCGAAGCTGGATTCCCGCGTGCGCTACGTGCGGCAGCCGGTGAACATCGGCTGCGCGCCCAACCACAACTACTGCGTCGACATCGCCCGCGGTGAGCTGTTCAAGTGGGCCTCCGACGACGACCTCTACGCGCGCGACCTGCTGGAGCGCTGTGTCGAGGCGCTCGACGAGCACCCCGAGTTCGTCCTGTCGCACTCGTGGACGGCGATGATCGACGAGAAGGGCATCGTCACGCAGGCGCTGGAGTACCCGCTCAACACGGTTTCGCCGCACGCCGCGGAACGCTTCCGCAGCACGCTGTTCGCTCCCG
Organism: Amycolatopsis sp. lyj-84; assembly: GCF_046549075.1. Taxonomy (NCBI): domain Bacteria; kingdom Bacillati; phylum Actinomycetota; class Actinomycetes; order Pseudonocardiales; family Pseudonocardiaceae; genus Amycolatopsis; species Amycolatopsis sp. lyj-84. The sequence continues at coordinate 212,269 of NZ_JAJPWO010000003.1, read as the reverse complement.
GCGGGGACGACGACGGCGCGGTCATCCGCACCGACGTGCTGCGCCGCGTCGCGCCGCTGGACAGCTACCACCACGCGGACCGCACGATCATCTCGGAACTGGCCCTGCACGGCCCGTTCCACCAGGTGCCCGACTGGCTGTACTTCCGCCGCGACCACCCCGGCCGCTCCGAACACGAGCACCCCACCGTGCGCAGGCGTGCCACCAACCTCGACCCGAAGCGGGCCGACAAACTGCGTCACCCGATGATCCGGCTGCTCGGCGAGTACGTCCTGGGTTACGCCAACGCGATCCGCAACGCGCCGATCTCCGGCGCGGAGAAACGCGAATGCTTCCGGTACCTGCGGCAGTGGATGCTGAACCGGGCCGGGAACCCGGCCATGGGCCGGATGCCGGTGCAGGCCGAGGCCGAAACCGGTCCGCGTGAGGTGTCGGTGGTCTCGGTAGTGGCCGGCCAGGAGGGACGACTCCCTTGACCTCGCCCGCGAGAATCGGGCTGTTCGGACTCCTCGGATCCGGGAACCTCGGCAACGACGGTTCCTTCGAGGCGGTTCTCGGGTACTTGCGCGCGGAACATCCAGACGCCGCGCTCAGCGTGATGTGCGGCGGTCCGGAAATCGTCGCGTCGCGCCACGAACTCGAGACGACCGCGTTGAACTGGTATCAGGGTGAGTACCGGACGGCCTCGGGACCGCTGTCCATCGCCATGAAGGGCTTCGGGAAACTCGTCGACGTCTTCCGCACGGCGGCGTGGGCACGCCGCCAGGACGTGGTGATCGTGCCGGGGATGGGCGTCCTCGAATCCACCCTTCCGTTGCGCCCGTGGGGTTTCCCGTACGCCTTGCTGCTGCTTTCGGCGTCCGGCCGTCTGGTCGGCACCAAGGTGGCCTTGGTGAGCGTCGGCGCCAGCGTGAGCACGCACCGGGCCACCCGGTCGATCATCGGCTGGGCCGCGCGGCTGGCGACGTTCCGGTCGTACCGGGACGAGCCGTCACGGGAAGCGATGCGCACGATGGGGGTGGACGTCACGAACGACCGCGTCTACCCGGATCTCGCCTTCGCCCTCCCGGCACCGTCGGAACCGGTGCAGCCCCGCTCCGTCGGGGTCGGCGTGATGGCCTATCGCGGCGGGAACGACGACAGGGCGCGCGCCGACGAGATCTACGAGTCCTATGTGGACAACATGACCCGGTTCGTCGCCAGGCTGGTCGCCGACGGCCGCCCGGTGCGGTTGTTCATCGGCGACCAAGCCGACCGGCAGGTCGTCGACGAGATCATCCGGGAGCTGGATTCCCCGCTGATCGCCGCCGCCGATACGTCCACTTTGGACGATGTGCTGCGGGCGATGTCGGCGGTCGAGACCGTCGTCGCCACCCGCTACCACAACGTCCTGTGCGCGCTGAAGCTGGCGAAACCGACGCTGTCCGTCGGGTACGCCGGCAAGAACGACGTCCTCATGACCGCACTGGGGCTGGGGGACTTCTGCCAGTCCGCCAAGGAGATCGATTTCGACGCGCTGGTGCGCCAGTTCACCGAACTCGAAACCCGGGCGGGCGAACTGACCGGGATCCTGGCGAAACGCGGCGACGAACAGGTACGACTACTGGACGAGCAGTTCGCCGAACTGTCGGCCGCCTTCCTGCCGATGGGAGTCCGATGAAGGTGATCCCGGTGCCCGCCATCGCGGGCGCGTTCCTGTTCGAGCCGACCCCGCACGCCGACGAGCGAGGCTTCTTCAGCCGCACGTTCGACGCCGACGTCGTCCGGTCGGCCGGGATCGACCCGAACGGGTTCCTCCAGGACAGTGTTTCCCGGTCCCGCAAGGGAGTGCTGCGCGGGATGCACCTCCGCTCCGGCGAGGGCGAGGCGAAACTGGTCCGGTGCTCGTGGGGCGCCGTCTTCGACGTCGTCGTCGACCTGAGGCCGGATTCGCCGACCTATCTCGGCAAGGAGACGTTCGACCTGTCCGGGGAGACCCAGATCTCGCTGTACATCCCGGCCGGGTGCGCGCATGGTTTCCAGGCGCTCACCGAGTACGCCGACGTCTCCTACCGGATCGACCGCGCACACGATCCCGCCGAAGACGTCGCGATCGCCTACGACGACCCCGAACTGGCGATCGACTGGCCGCTTCCGGCGGCCTTCGTCTCGGAGCGGGACCGCCGTGCCCTCCCGCTCTCCGCGGTACTACAGAACACGAGGTGAGATAGACGTGTCCCGTCAGCTTCCCGAGTCCATGCGGGCCAACGAGCGTCTCCACGCGATGATCCCCGGAGGCGCGCACACCTACGCCAAGGGCGACGACCAGTACCCGGAGAACCTGGCACCGGTCATCTCCCACGGGCGCGGCGCACATGTCTGGGACGTCGACGGGAACGAGTACATCGAGTACGGCTCGGGGCTGCGCGCGGTCAGCCTCGGGCACGTGCACCCGCGGGTCAGCGAAGCGGCCCACCGGGAGATCGACCGGGGCGCCAACTTCGCCCGTCCGTCCATTGTGGAGGAACGGGCGGCGGCGAAGTTCCTCGAAACCGTTCCCACCGCGGAAATGGTCAAGTTCGCCAAGAACGGCTCGGACGCCACCACGGCCGCGGTCAAGCTCGCCAGGGCAGCCACCGGCAGGCCGCTGGTGGCGATCTGCCGCGACCACGCCTTCTTCTCCATCGACGACTGGTTCATCGGCACCACGGCGATGTCCACGGGCATCCCCGATGAGATCACCGATCTCACCGTGTCGTTCCCCTACGGCGACCTGCCCGCGACGGAACAGATGCTGCGGGAGCACGAAGGCCGGATCGCCTGCCTGATCCTGGAGGCGTCCACCCAGCTCGAACCGCCCGCCGGATACCTCGCCGGCCTGCGGGACCTCGCCGACCGCTACGGCTGCGTCCTGGTCTTCGACGAGATGATCACCGGATTCCGCTGGTCCGAGGCTGGCGCGCAGGGGCTCTACGGCGTCACGCCGGATCTCTCGACGTTCGGCAAGGCGCTCGGCAACGGATTCGCGGTCTCGGCGCTGGCGGGCAAACGCGAACTGATGGAACTCGGCGGCCTTCGCACCGCCGGGGACCGCGTCTTCCTGCTGTCCACCACGCACGGCGCCGAGACGCATTCACTGGCCGCCGCGATCGCGGTCATGGAGACCTACACCGAAGAAGGCATCGCCGCGCGGCTGCACGCGCTCGGCGACCGGCTCGCCGCCGGGGTCCGCGAAGTCGCGGCCTCGGCCGGAGTCGAGGAACACGTCGTCGTGCGCGGCCGGGCGAGCAATCTCGTCTTCGGCACGCTCGACGCGGAAAAGAAACCGTCGCAGGACTACCGAACGTTGTTCCTGCGGCAACTGGTCACGGGCGGGGTCCTCGGACCGTCGTTCGTGGTCAGCAGCGCGTTGTCCGAAGAAGATATCGACCGAACGGTCGAAGTGGTCTCGCAGGCCTGCCTCGTGTATCGCAAAGCTCTCGACGCGGATGACCCGGCGCCGTGGCTGGGTGGCCGTTCGGTCAAGCCGGTGTTTCGGAGAAGGGTATGAGTTCAGGGATCGCATATCGCTCGGCCGGCTCGCGCACGCTTTGCGTCGCGTTGTCGGTATTACTGCTCCAGGTCGCCGTTGAAACCACAGCGGTGGCGACTCCAGAGCCGACTCGAGGGGTGTGCGGCACGACCGTCGGCGTCCCTTCCGCCCCGGAAGGCGCCCAGGTCATCGAACCGGGCACCGACCTGACCGACAGGACCCGGTTCAGCCCGCCGGGGAGCACGTTCTGGCTGGCACCCGGCGAGCACACGCTGAGTTCCGACCAGTTCGGCCAGGTGATGCCCAAGGACGGCAACGTCTACCTCGGCGCGCCCGGCGCCGTGCTCAACGGTCGCGGGCTCAACCGCGCGGCCTTCACCACGTCGGCCAAGGACGTGGTGATCCGCGGGCTGACCATCCGCGGCTTCGTCGCCGAACGGGATCAGGGCGTTGTCAACCACGACTCCGGCGAACGCTGGACCATCGAAGGCAACGTCATCGAGAACAACGAAGGCGCCGGGATGATGACCGGCACCGGCCAGCGGGTGATCGGGAACTGCCTGCGGAACAACGGTCAGTACGGCATCAACGCCTACCGGTTCGGTGGCGGGCTGGCCGATCTGGTGATCGAAGGCAACGAGATCTCCGGGAACAACACCGGCGACTGGGAAACGAAGGTCCCTGGCTGCGGTTGCAGCGGCGGTGCGAAGTTCTGGGCCGTGAACGGCGCCGACATCGTCGGCAACTGGGTCCACGGCAACCACGGTGTCGGGCTCTGGGCCGACACGAACAACAACGATTTCCTCATCGAGGACAATCTGATCGAGGACAACGCGTCCGAAGGACTGTTCTACGAGATCTCCTACAACCTGGAGCTGATCGGGAACACTTTCCGGCGCAACGCGCTGGTACAGGGCCGCACCCGGGCCGCCAAGGGCGACAACTTCCCGGTCGCCGCGGTGTACCTGAGCGAGTCCGGTGGTGAGCCGAGGCTGCCCGCCCGGACCAGCCGGATCGACATCCGGGGCAACATGTTCTCCGACAACTGGTCGGGGATCACGCTGTGGGAGAACGCGGACCGGTTCTGCAACAGTCCGGCCAACACCTCCACGCTCTCCTGTACGGCGCTGGTCTCACCGACGCCCACCTGCTCGGATCCGGGCATCGCGACCGAGCCGCTGTACGGCGACTGCCGGTGGAAGACCCAGCGCGTTTCGGTGCACGAGAACACGTTCGAGTTCGATTCGACGATGGAGGGCTGTCTCGGCCTCTGCGGGCGGATGGCGGTGCTCTCGAACTACGGGACCTTCCCGGCCTGGTCGCCGTACCGGGGTGCCGTGGTCTCGGAGGCGATCACCTTCCGGCAGGACAACCGGTGGTACGACAACCAGTACTACGGGCCTTGGACGTTCGTCGCCCACGACACGTCGCGGCGGCTGACCGCGGAACAATGGAAGGCGGCGCCCTATCTGCAGGACACCTGCAGCGGGTTCGGAGAGTCGATGACCTGCTGAAGGTTCACCTGTAAGTGTCCATCTGAGACGGTCCGAAGTGGCCTACCGTTTCGGGTATGCCCGCGTTCCTGGTCATCTTGATGCTGCTCGCGACAGGGGTCGTCACGGCCTTACCGGCCGAGGCTTCCCCTGTCGCGGTCTGCGACGCGGGACCGGTGAGCCCGTCGAAACCCGACGGCGCCGTGGTCGTCGAACCCGGGACCGACCTTTCCGTGAAGACGCGCGAACTCCCGGCCGGCACGACGTTCTGGCTGGCCGGGGGCAAGCACACGCTCGGCGCGGACGAGTTCGGGCAGATCATCCCGAAGGACGGCAACGCCTATCTCGGCGCGCCCGGCGCGGTCTTGGACGGTGGCGGCGTCAACCGCTACGCGTTCACCCAGCAGGCGCGCGACGTCGTCATCCGCGGCCTCACGATCCGCGGTTTCGCGGCACCGCGGGATCAGGGTGTGGTCAACCACGACTCCGGCGAACACTGGACCATCGAGGGCAACACCATCGAAGCCAACCGCGGCGCCGCGATGATGGCGGGACCGCGTCAGCAGATCCGGCGGAACTGCCTGCGGAACAACGGGCAGTACGGCATCAACGCCTACCGGGCGGGCGACGGGATCACCGGGCTGCTCGTCGAGGGCAACGAGATCACCGGGAACAACACCGACGACTGGGAGAAGCAGGTTCCCGGTTGCGGTTGCAGCGGTGGCGCCAAGTTCTGGGCCGTCGACGGCGCCGACGTCCGCGGCAACTGGGTCCACCACAACCACGGCGCCGGCCTGTGGGCGGACACGAACAACAACGACTTCCTCATCGAGGACAACCTGATCGAGGCCAACGAGGCGGAGGCGTTGTTCTACGAGATCTCCTACAACCTCGTGGTCCGCGGGAACACCTTTCGCCGGAACACCCTCGTCCAGGGCCGCGCGTTCGCCGCGCGGGGCGACGACTTCCCGGTCGGGACGATTTATCTTTCCGAGGCCGGCGGGGAACCCCGTATTCGTGCGCGAACTTCCTCGGTGGAGATCGTCGACAACGTCTTCGAGGACAACTGGGCCGGAATCACCCTGTGGGAGAACGCGGACCGCTTCTGCAACAGCCCGGCGAACACCTCGTCCGGCTCCTGCACCCGGCTGGTCCCCTCGGTTTCGACCTGTTCGGCGCCCGGAATCGCGTCACGGCCGCTGTACGACGACTGCCGCTGGAAGACCCAGCGGGTTTCCATTCACGGCAACAAGTTCTCTCACGGTCCTGATTGCTCAGGTCTGTGCGGGCGGATGGCGATGCTCGCGAATTTCGGGACCTTTCCGGAGTGGTCGCCTTATCGGGGCGATGTCGTTTCGGACGCGATGACCTTCCGGCAGGAGAACCGGTGGTACGACAACGCTTATACGGGGGCTTGGCGGTTTGTCGTTCATGACACTTCGCGGACGGTGGGGGCTTCGGCTTGGCAGGGGGCTCCTTACTCGCAGGACGCCTGTAGTTCTTTTGGGGATGGTGGCTGCTGAGCGGCTCGGCTTCGAGTGGGGAAGATTTGAGACGTTGAACGTCTCAAATCTTCCCCACTCGCCCGAATTTTGGCGCGACAGGTCCGTTCATGCTCCTCGCAGCCCATTCTTGTCGGTGGTGGGGCGCATGGTGATCCGGTGCTACGAGGAACCTGGACGAGCAGTCCACTTCTGACCGACGGTCCGCTGGTCGTTCGAGCGGCCGAGCTCGAGGCCGCCGGTGTACCGAACCGGACCGTTACGCGCCGGTGCGCTCCGGGCGGTCCCTGGCAGCGGCTACTGCCCGGAATCGTGCTGCTCCACAGCGGAGAACCCACCGACGAACAACGACTCCAGGCCGCGCTGCTCCACGGACGCGGTGACGCGAGCCTGACCGGCCTCTGGGCGCTCCGCCACCATGGTTTGGAGCGATTACCACCACCAGAAGACGTGCACATCCTGGTCCCTCACGATCGCCGGGTCGCAGCGACGGGCTTCGTGTACGTCGAACGAACTCGAAATCCGCCCCGCCCTCACCTCCGAGGTGGTCTCCCGGTCGCCCCGGTCCCCCGAGCCGTCATCGACGCCGCCCGACGCCTCACCGACGAGGACGAGATCCAAGCCCTCATGGCCGAGTCGGTCCAGCGCCGGTTCTGCACCCCCGAAATGCTCACCCACGAACTAGACCAAGCCGGCCGCACCGGAACAGCGCTGCCTAGGAAGGCCCTGATCCCACTCCTCGCCGGAGCGAGATCCGTCGCCGAGGCCGACGCCTGGCGTCTCTGGCGAAGATCCGGTCTCCCACCAGGCCACTGGAACGTCCCGATCTTCGACGCGAACGGCAACTACATCGCCACCCCGGACTTCTGGTGCGACGAGATCGCCTTCGCCTGGGAGATCGATTCCTACCGCCACCACGCGAACCTCGAAGACCATCGCGCCACCGTCGCCCGCAACGCGAGATACGTCGCCGCCGGGATCGTCGTGCTGCAGACACTTCCGTCCCGGCTGCGCACCGAGCCGGACGAGGTCGAGCGCGAGCTTCAAGCCGCGTTCCGGACCGCGCAGGCTCGCCCTCGCCCGGCCGTCAGGCGGGCCGCGTGAGCCGGTCCACCGCCCACGCCACCACCGGCACCACCGTGACGGCCACCCCGAAACCCCCGAAGGTGTCCGTCGGATAGTGCGCCCCGAGCGCCACCTCGGCCCACCCCATCGCGAGGCCCGCGAAAGCGACCAGGCCCACCAGCACCCCGGCCCCGCCAAGAGGCCCGAGACCGCGCACGTCGATCACCAGCAGAGCGACCACGGTCGCCACCGTCACCGCGAAGGCCGTGTGCCCACTGGGGTACGAGAGGAATTCGCCGTGGATCAGCCTGCCGGTCAGGGGTTTCAGGCCGGTGGTCAGCGCCACGGTCACCCCGGAGGCGGCCACGAGCAGGATCGCCGTCCGTGGCCGTCGGTGCCGCAGGCACAGCCAGCCGAACAGCGCGATGACGATGATCGCGCCCACCGGTTCGCCCGCGAAGTCGATCGCGGTCGCCAGGTACCAGAGCGGCCCTTCGACCCGGTCGACGACGGGGAGGACGAGGGCGTCCAGCCCGGCGGTGTGGGAGGTCCCGGCGTAGCGCAGGGCGAGTACGAGGGCGACGACGAAGCCGAAGGCGCCCAAGGTCCAGAGCGGGACCCGCGCCCGCGGTGGGAGTGCGGGCGGACCAGTGATCACGCGTCGATCGCGGCCTGGTAGCCGCCGACAAGTCTTTCCAGACCGACCTTCGGCGTGAACTCCTGTTCGTACACCAGCCTGGCCGCCCAGCCCATCTCCTGGTTCCGTTCGGCGTCGCCGACGATCTCGCGCAGCCGCGCCGCGAGCGATTCCGGGTTGCCCGGTTCGTGCAGCAGGCCGGTGACACCGTCTTCGACGAGTTCGCGGAAGGCGCCGTGGGCCGCGGCGACCGTCGGGACACCGGCGGCCATCGCCTCGACCACGACCAGCCCGAACGCTTCCAGCCATTCCGAGGGGGCGACGACGGCGTTCGAGCGGGCGATCAGGTCCCGGCATTCCTCTTTGGACTGAAGTCCGACGTAGCGGACGTCGTCGCGGCCGTGTGCCCAGCGGGCGACTTCGTCCTGCATCGGGCCGGTGCCGGCGATCACCAGCGGCGGCAGGGGCCCGCCCACGGCGGCGAGCTGGTCCCAGGCCGTCATCAGCAGGCCGATGCCCTTTTCGGCGGTGATCCGGCCGAGGAACAGCACGTGCTCTCCCGCGCCCTTGCGCGTCTTGCCCGGATCGGCGACGTAGTTGTACTTCACCGCGAGCCGTTCGGCGGGCATCCCGGCGGCGATCAGCACCTCACGCTGGGCTTTCGAGATGCAGAAGAACTGTGAAACCCCGGTCCACCAGCGATTGCGGTTCAGCACCAGGCTCGCCGCCATCGGCACGGTGGCGAGCCCCGACCCGCGGTAGCACCCGTGCCGCACCGCCGGGATCGGCTTGCGGCCCACGCAGTCGGTGCAGATGTAGCCCTCGCGGTACAGCGTGCCGGGCGGGCAGATCAGGCTGTAGTTGTGCACGGTCGCGACCGTCGGGACCCCGGCGTCGGCGCAGGCGGCCAGCACCGAAGGCGACAGCAGCGGGAACGTGTTGTGGATGTGGACGATGTCCGGCCGGTCGCCGGCCAGCCGTCTGGCCAGCTCCGCGCGCACGGCCCGGTTCCACGGCACCTGGAGCGGGACGATGGCCTTGCGCGGCAAGGACATCTCCGCGATGTCGTCGCTGCGCTTTTCGAACAGGCTGACGTCGTGCCCGGCCTCACCCAGCAGCGCGACCTCCTGGTCGACGACGTTGTTCTCGCCGCTCGGCTGCTCGGATCTGTACCGGTTGTGGATCACGAGGACCTTCACGCGGGCTCCTTGAGAAACTCGGGGTCCTCGGCGGGCGCACGCACCAGCAGCGACGCGGCCAAGGCCAGGTGCAGCAGGTACGGCGACGCGTCGCCGAGGCCCGCCTCGGTGTAGGAGGCGGAAAGACAGTAGGTGATCAGGAAGATCGCGCACGCCCTCGCCGGTGACGGCGGCCGCAGCACCGCGACCACCACCAGCACGAGCAGGAACGCCGCCACGATCGCGATCCCGACGAAGCCCTGCTCGTGATAGACCGCGAGCCAGCTGCTGTCGATCGGCAGACCGTCGTAGGACTTGTCGGTCAGGCCGACGCCGAACAAGTACTCCAGCGTCGTCCGCGGCGCGCCGAGCAGCGAGTCCCACACCTTCGCCCGGCCCGTGAGGCTGGAGAAGTTCTCCTCGGACTGCCCTCGCAGGAACCACGTCTGCAGCAGCCCGCCCAGCACCACCACGGCGAACACCCCGCCGAAGACCAGCCCGGTGAACACCTTGCGGGCGCGGGCGCTGGACATCCACTGCGACATCAGCGCCACGATGGTCCCGGCCACCAGGCCGAGCATCGCGGTGCGGGTGTGCGTCAGCAGCAGGATCCCGAACGACGGGACGATGACGATCAGCGCGTTCCGCCGGTCCAGCTTCCCGCTGAGCCACAACAAGGTCGTGAGACCGATGACGATGGCCGCGTACTGGCCGACCTGCGGCGGGGTCAGCGGCCACAGCGTCCCGGTGAGCCGTCCGCCGTATTCGAACGGCATCGCGTTGCCCGGGCTCAGCGCGAAGCCGATCACCACCGTCACCAGCACCACGCCATAGGCGCGGATATGTGCGCGGACGAGGTCGAGGCCGCCGTTCCACCAGCGGGTCAGCAACCACAGGGTGCTAAGGAAGAGGGTGAACCGGAAGCAGCGGAACAGCGCGCCGAACCCGCCTTCCAGGTTCAGGCTCGCGACCACGCTCAGCACCAGCAGCAACGTGAGCAGGGAGAGATACGCGCTGGGCCTGATGCGCAGCTTGCTGTTCAAGGCGAGCGCGATGACGAACGCGGCGCCCAGCGAGCCCATGGTGATCAGCTGGCTGACCGACCTCGGCAGCGGGATGACCGTCTTCGCGCCCGTCGAGCCCAGGGTGTTGATGATCAGCAACGTCCAGGCGATGACGGCGCCCTTGGGTATGCCCGTGCGGATCGCCGCCGCGGGACGCACCGCGGGATCGAGCATGATCAGCCACCTCCCGCGCGGGTGAATTTGCTGCCCTGGTCCTGACGGTACGGCGAACCCTGCCATTCACCGAAGCCCAGCACCCGGCTCGGCTCGAAGGCCACGAAGTTCCACGGCCCGGAGTAGGTGTTGTCGTAGAGCCGGTTGCCCTGGTCGAAGGTGATCGCCCGCTGGACGACCTCGCCCTTGTACGGCGACCACTCCGGGAACGTGCCGAAGTTCGCGAGCATCGCCATCCGCGCGCAGCTCTCTTCGCAGTTGGCGACGGCCGGATCGAGCGCGAACCGGTTGTGGTGGATCTCGACGCGCTGGGTCTTCCACCGGCAGTCGGCGTTCAGCGCGCCGGCCGCGATCGCGGGCTGCGCGCATTTGCCCTGCTCCGGCACCAGTCGCGTGCAGGAGCCGGACGAGGTGTTGGCCGGGCTGTTGCAGAACCGGTCGGAGTTCTCCCACAGGGTGACGCCGTTCCAGTTGTTCTCGAACGAGTTGCCGGAGATCTCCAGCTTGTCCGTACGCGCCTTCACCCTCGGCTCGCCGCCGGACTCGGAAATGTAGATCGACGCCACCGGGAAGCTGTCGCCGCGGTCGATGTAGCCCTTGCCGTCCACCCAGTTGTTCCGGCGGATGGTGTTGCCGGTGATGACGGCGTTGTAGCTGGTCTCGTACATCAGCGCGGAACCGTCGTTGTTCTCGATGACGTTGCCCGCGATGCGGAAGTCGTTGTTGTTCGTGTCGGCCCACAGCCCGACGCCGCGGTTGTCGTGCACCCAGTTGCCGGTGATGTCCGCGCCGTTGACCGACCAGAACTTGATCCCGCCGGTGCAGCCGCAGCCGTCGATCTTGGCTTCCCAGTCGCCGGTGTTGTTCCCGGTGATCTCGTTGCCCTCGACGACGAGACCGGTGATCCCGTTGCTCTGCGCGTACGCGTTCATCCCGTACTGCCCGTTGCGCCGCAGGCAGTTCCCCCGGACCTGCTGCCGCGCGCCCGCCATCAGCGCCGCGCCGTCGTTGTCCTGGACGGCGCTGTGCTCGATGATCCAGCCGTCGGCCGAATCGTGGTTGACCACGCCCTCGTCGTGCGGCGCGGCGAAGCCCTGCACGGTCAGGTACTGGATCTTGACGTCGGTGGCGTTGCCGGAGAAGGCGTACTGGTTGATCTTCCGGCCGTCGAGGACCGCTTTCGGCCCGCCGAGGTAGACGTTCCCCTGCTTCGGGTTGACCTGGTCGTAGCGGTCGTCGCCGAGTTTGTGCGTTCCCGATGCCAGCCAGAACGTCGTCCCGGCCGGATTCGACCGGGTCTTCGCGGCGAGGTCGCCCGGCACCGCGGGGTCGATCTTCACCGCCCCCGCCGGCGCTTCCGCCGGTCCCGCCGGGAGCTTGTCGCACACCTGCGCGACCGAACCGGACGGCGCCTCGGCCGGATCCGGTCCCGGTCCGGCCTGGTCGGCCGGGGTGGTGCAGGCGGTGAGCGCCAGCGGGCCGAGCAGCACCAGGAGTGCCGCCCGGCGGAGGCGGTGCGGTCGTGCGATCACAATGGGGGATCCTCGTTACCTGAATCGAAGGTGAGCGCCGTGGTGAACGCGGCGCCGTCGGCGGCGAGCCCGCTGCCGAGCAAGGTCCACGAGGGTTCGCGACGGCCGAACCCCGCCGAGTACCAGCCCATCGGCGGAGTGGTTTCGCCGCGGTGCGCCGACCACTGCAGTTCCGGCGGCAGCGCGAGCGACGCCTTCCGGCTTCGGCCGTCGACCGTCCACGACAGCGCCGCCGTCTCGCCGGAAAGCGTGACCTCGACGGCCGGGCCGAAGTGGAACGCGAGACGGCAGTGCTGTGCCTCGCCACCGCGGACCTCGTCGAGAACGCGCAGCACCGAGTCTTCCAGTTCCACCGACCGGCGGTGGACCGCCGGGGCGTAGCCGTCGTGTTCGGCGCTCCAGCGCGACGGGGTCCCGGCCGCGATCACGGTGGTGACCGCGTGTTTCGTCCACAGGAAAGGACCGCCGGAGACGGACTGGTCGGCGCGGGAGAGTTCGAGCGTGTTGTGCCCGGCCGTGGACCGGAAGTACGACCGCCACTTCGGTTCGCCGTGGTAGCAGTAGGTCCCCGGGTCGGCGAGGATGTCGACGCCGTCGTGCCGGACCTCCACCGAGAGCGCGTCCGCGTGCGCGTGGGCGGCGATGGACAGGAAGCCGTGCGGGCCCCCGTCGCACCGGGCCCAGATCTCGCCGTCGCGCAGGATGGTCATCCCGGCGTCGGTGAAGTCGTCCCGTCGCCGGGCCGGACGCGGGGCGGCGACCTGGATGTCCTTGGCCAGTGCGGCGAAGAGTGGCGTGCGGACATCTCCGCCGCGCACTTCCGGCCACCAGTCCGACCGTCCGAAAAGGACGGCGCCGGTGTTGAGCAGCGAAGCCCAGCGGCTCGTCTCGTCGCCATCGACGATGAGGCCGAAGCCGTCGTCGGCGTCTCCCTGCCGGGGCGGACGCAACCGATTGTCCACAATGGACGCAAGCGCGTCGGTCATCCGGAGCAGCACGAGCCAGGTCGACTCGGGCACCACGACACCGGCAGCCTTCGCCTCCAGCGCCCCGGCGAGCCCCAGTTCCAGCACGAGTCCGTGGTACTCGGTGGCGAGTTCGCGGTTGAGTCCGGAGTCGAAGGTGTTGTGCCGCAGCATCTTGTCCAACGACGCCAGCGCGGAGTCCCGCCACTGGCCGGACTCGGGGAACCAGTCGAACGCGCAGGCGGCGGCGAGCTGCCCGGCGTCCTCGGCGATCACGTGGTTGTTTGCCGAGGAACCCCGGCTCGGGAACGCGGCCAGCCAGCGCTGGTGGTGCCAGATCTGGTCGAGCGCCACCGGGTTGTCCTCGAACAGCGCCGGGGCGGGCGCCCAGCCGTCGAGCAGCCGCCGGACCCACACCCACGACAGCAGCCGGATGCCGAGCTCGATCCCGCTGAGCCAGTGCACCCCGCGCATCGGCGGGTTGGCCGCCCACCACGACTTCAGGTGCGCGGCCACCCGCTCGGCGTACCGGTCTTCGCCGGTCAGCGCGTACGCGGCGGCCAGCACGGTGAGGTGCTGGTGCCGCGACGGCTCCCAGATCTGCTTGATGTCGCCGACGGCGTCCTCGCTCCGATAAGGGATGTCGAAGGAGTACACATCGGACGGCGCGCGTCGGCCGGTCTTCGGGTCGAACGACCAATCCGGGTCGACCAGGTCATCCCGCTCGACGCCGAAGTACTCGGCGTGGCCGTCCATCAGACGGTCGGCGGTGACGAGCAGATCCTTCACCGCTTCACCGGAGACGGCGGCGAGGACCTCGTCACCGGGCACCGGCGCGAACCGGCGGTCCGGCAGCCAGGCCGCCTTGTCCCCGGCGACCCCGCGCCACTGGCGTTTGCGCACGACGTCGGTGACCCGGCCCGCGATCTCGGCAGGCCCCATCCGCGACAGTCTTCGCAGGTACCAGGACGGATCCATCAGCCCAGCCCCTCCTTGGCGTTGATCCGCACCGGCGCACCGGTTTCCAGGCTGCGGTTGACCGCGAGCGTGGCAAGGGTCGTCGAGACGAGCGAGTCGACGGAAACCGGCATCGCGACCCCGGTCTTGAGCGCGTTGACGAACGCTTCGAGCTCGGCGGCCTGGCCCTTGTCACGTCCCTTGGGAATGCGGGAGCTGGCCCACTTCTTGCGACCGAACACCGACGCGCGCGCGAAGTCGTCGAACTTCAGCACCTTGCCGTCGGCGGTGACGTCGATCGTCTCCTTGGGGAACGCCGACGAACCGCTGGTGGTGTACGCGATCGACGCGGTCGAGCCGTCCGGGTAGCGCAGCAGGATCTGCAGGTCCTGGTGGCCGGGCGTCGCGGTGGCGTACACCGAGACCGGGTCGGACCCGAGCAGCCAGCTGACCGTGTCGATGAAGTGACCGCCCTCGCCCGCGAACCGCGAGCCCTCGCTGTCGGCCTGGTTGTACCAGCTGCCGGCGTCGAGCTGACCGGCGTTGACCAGGTACCGCACGGAGGCCGGGCCGATCCGCGGGCCGAAGTGGAGCACCGACTCGTTCAGCAGCGGGGCGAACCGGCGGTTGAAGCCGACCTGCAGCCGGTCGTTGCCGGACTCCTCGATCGCGCCGAGCACGACCTCGAGTTCCTTCTCCGAGAGCGCGAGCGGCTTCTCGACGAAGACGGCCTTGCCCGCGAGCAGCGCCCGCCTGGTCAGCTCGGCGTGCGAGCTGTGCCGGGTCACGATGAACACCGCGTCGATCGCGGAGTCGTCGAGCATCGTGTCGAGATCGGTGGTGGCGCGGCCGAACCCGAACTTGCGCTTGGCGTTCGCGCCCGAGAGCGCGGAGGTGGTGACGACCTCGGTGAGGTGGACGTGCTCCATCTCCGCCAGATGCGGCAGGAGCATCGAGGACGCGTAGTTGCCCGCGCCGATGAACCCGATCCGCACTCCACCGGCCTTCGGCGCCGCGCGCACCGTCGACGGCTTGGGCACGGAAACCGAGGTGACGTGCTCGGTGGTGGTGGCGGCCCGCTTCTCGTACTCGAACAGCACCGCGACGGCCTTGAGCTCGCCCTCGTTCAGCTTCCGGTACGTCTCGACGGCGTCGGCGAAGTCCGACATGTGCGAGATCAGCGGCTCGACGTCGAGACGGCCGCTGCCCATCAGGTCGACGACGCATTCGAGGTTGCGGCGCTCGGTCCAGCGGACCTGGCCGATCGGGTAGTCGCGGCCTTCCAGTTCGTACTCCGGGTCGTAGCGGCCGGGGCCGTACGAACGGGAGAACCGGACGTCGAGTTCCTTTTCGTAGTAGGCGTTCCACGGCAGGTTCAGCGAGCACTTGCCGATGTCGATCACCCGGCCGCGGTCGCGGGCCAGCTTCGCGGCCAGCTCCACCGGCTCGTTCGTGCTGCCGCCCGCGGCGAGGTACACCTGATCGACGCCGTGCCCGGAGCTGATCTCCGCGACCGCCGTGTCGATGACGCCGGAGCCCGGGTCACCGCATTTGAGCGCGCCGAGCTGTTCGGCGAGCGCGCAGCGCGACGGGTCCGGGTCGACACCGACGACGCGGACCCCGGAGGCGACCAGCAACTGCACGACCAGCTGGCCGATCAGGCCGAGCCCGATGACCAGCGCGATGTCGCCGATCTGCGGCTCGCCCTGGCGGACACCCTGCATCGCGATCGAACCGACGGTACCGAAGGCGGCGTGCCGAGGGTCGACGCCGTCGGGCACCTTGGAGTACAGGTTCTTGGGTACCCAGTTCAGTTCCGCGTGCAGCGCGTGCTCGTTCCCGGCGCACGCCACGTAGTCCCCGACGGCGACGTCGTGGATGCCCGCGCCGACCTCCTCGACCACCCCGCACAGCGAGTAGCCCAGTGGCGTGTACGAGTCGAGTTTGTTCATCGCCTTGCGGTAGGTGGCGCCGAGCCCGTTGGTCGCGACGCTCTGCATCACCTTCGCGACCTGGTCCGGCCGCGCCTTCGCCTTGCCAACCAGGGAAAGGCTCGCCTCGGACACCTTCATCATCTCGGTGCCGGTGGAGATCAGCGAATAGGCGGTGCGGACCAGCACACCCCCCGGTTTGCACGCGGGGACTTCGACGTCGAGGAGCGCCAGCTCCCCGCTCTTGTAGTTCTGCACTACCTGCTTCACGTCGCTCCTAGGAGGCGGAGTTCGCGCGGGCCTCGACGGCGCCGCGATACCAGTACTCAAGGGTCAAGATGTGCCAGAGATGCTTGGACCGGTCCTGCTGCCCGGACGCGTCTTCGTCGACGAGCCGTTGCAGGGCCTCACGACGGAGGAACCCGGCCTTCACCAATTCACCTTCGTTCGTCACCTCGCGCACCAACGGCGCGAGGTCGCGGCTCATCCAAGCCCGCAGCGGTGCGCTGAACAGGCCCTTCGGCCGGTGCACGATCTCGGCGGGGAGGATCGACAGCGCCGCTTCCTTGAGCGCCATCTTCCCTTGGCGCTTCACGATCTTCTTGTCGCCGGGGATCCGGAACGCGGCCTTCACGACCTCGATGTCGACGAACGGCGTCCGCACCTCGGTGGAGGCCGCCATGCTGGACCGGTCGGTGTAGGCGAGGTTCAGCCCCGGCAGGAAGAGCCGGGAATCGGCGAGGCACATGCGGTTCACGAAGTCGGTCAACGTGTTGTCGTGATAGGTGTCCGCGTGCTCGGTGATCACGTCGTCGACGGCGCCGGCGAGATCCGGGTTCAGCAGCCCGGCGAGCTCGGCCTGGTCGTACATCGTGTAGCTGCGCCGGAACGCGGTCTCCTCCGGCAGTTCCGCGAACGAGAGGAACCGCTTGGCGAACCGGACCGAACGGAACCCGCGCTTCGACGTCGCCACCGGCAGTCTGTCCACAAGGGACTCGACCGGGCGGCGGACGAGTCCGGGGACCCGCTGATACTGCACGGCGATCTTGTTCGCGAGATGCTTGCGGTACCCGGCGAACAGCTCGTCGGCGCCCATCCCCGAAAGCATCACCTTGACGCCCGCCTCGCGGGCGGCGGTGCAGATCAGGTAGCTGTTGATCGCCGCCGGATCGCCGATCGGCTCGTCGAGGTGGTAGGTCATCCGCGGCAGCAGGTCGAGGACCTGCGGCGCGATCTCGATCTCGTGCAGGTCGACGCCGAACTTCGCGGCGACCTTCTTCGCGTACATGAGGTCGTCCGGCATCGCCTCGAACTTCGCGTCCTCGGCCCGGAAACCGATGGTGTACGCGGAGATCCCCGGCTGTTCGCGCGCGGCGATCGCGGTCAGGTAGCTGGAGTCGAGGCCACCGGAGAGGAACGTCGCCACCGGCACGTCGGCCATCAGGTGCTTGCGCGTGGAGTCCTCGATGACGGCGTTGAGGTCGAATTCGCCCTCGAAGGCGGCGCCTTCCTCGGCGACCTGGCGCAGCGACCAGAAGGTGCCGCGTTCGACGTCACCGTTCGGCCGGAACCGCGCCCAGCTGCCCGGCGGCAGCTTCTCGGCCTCGCTGAACGCGCACCGGCCGTCCGGAACCCAGTAATAGAGCAGGGACGCGACGAGCGCGGTGTCGTCGACGGTCAGCGAGCCGCCGAGTTCGGAGGCCAGGGCCTTCAGCTCGGAGGCGAACGCGACGCCCTTGCCGCGGCGGACCAGGAACAGCGGTTTGATGCCGAGCTGGTCTCGCACCAGGGTCAAGGCGCCGGTGCGCTCGTCGAAGACACCGAACGCGAACATGCCGCGCAGCCGGTGCAGGCCGTCGGTGCCCCACGCGCGCCAGGCTTCCAGCAGGACCTCGGTGTCGGACGTCCCCCGGAACCGCACGCCGGTGGCTTCGAGCTCCTTGCGCAACTCCGGCGAGTTGTACAGCTCGCCGTTGTAGGTCAGCGCGAGACCGTCCTTGACCATCGGCTGCGCGCCGGTGTCGGTCAGGTCGACGATCGACAGCCGCCGGTGTCCTAAGTGGACATCCCCCTCACCGGCGCGGTGGTCGTATCGCCCCGAACCGTCCGGTCCGCGATGGGCGATGATCTTGGTGAGCCGATCGGTGAGCGGTCCCCCGTCCGGCCAGAAATAGGCCCCTGCGATGCCGCACATCTGCTTTCGCTCCCTATAGCGCTTCGGCGTTATCCGGTGAAACGGGCGAGAATCGTTTGGTCGGCTGATCCGCGTTGTCGTGGTCCTCGGGCCGCTTGTACGGCGTCGGAGGCCTTCGTCGCGCGCTCTTCTTCTCCCGTGGCGGCTCCAGGACCCGCTCGACGGTGCGTTCGGCGTCCGTCTCGACCGGCGCGACCCTCGAGAGCCGCCGCACGGGGGCGTCCTCGTCGGGGAACATCTCGACCGGTTTCGGCGCGGGCCTGGCGACCCGCTCGGGCACGACCTTGCGCTCGGGCATCGGCATGCGTTCCGGTACGACCGGGCGGGCGCGCGCCACCGGCCGCGCGGGCACGGGCAGCGGCTCCGGCAGCGCACTGCCGCGTCCGCGCAACGCGGTGTGCAGGCCGTCCCACAACGTTCCGTCGGTGTGGTCGCGCGGATCGGGATCCACCACCACGACACCGAGGATCGGGATGCGCCGGTCGGCCAGCTGGCGCGCGACGGTGTGCAGCCATTCGGTGTTCGCGTGCCCGGTGCGGACGACGAGGATCGCCTCCTCGCCGAGGAATTCCAGGTCCGTCCACGCCGTGCCGGGCTCGATCGAGCCGACGCCGATCCGGCGTTCCTTACCGGCCGACGGCGCGTCGCCGCGGTCGAGCACCTGGATCGGGCCGTCACCCGCCAGCTCGCGGAGGTTCGCCTTCGGCAGGTCGTCGACGAGCGAGACCGGCCCCTTCTCCGCCAGCTCGCGTGCCATGTCGACGGCGAGCGCGGCGGTGACCGTGCGGGCGCCGAGATCGAGCACCGACACCGAACCGCCCTCCTTGCGGACGGCCCGGACCAGCGTCGCCGCGACCCGCTTGCGCCGGGCGGCCGCGCGCGAGGCCCGCAGGAACCGCGGCGGTTTCGGCAGCTGCGCGATGACCGAGGCGCCGAGGTGCCGCGAGATCTCGCGGCGCAGCACCGGCCGGTCCTTCACCACGCTCGTGACGGCCGCGAGCGCCAGCCCGGCCAGCAATCCCAGCGCTAGGCCGATCCCGGCGTCGGTGGCGAGGGTCTTGAGCAGCGAACGCGGCAGGATCCGCGGCGCGTCCACGATCTGCGTCCCGGCGGCGACCTTCGGCGTGCCGATGCCCGCCTCCTGCGCGCGGCCGTCGTAGTCGGAGATCTTCGAGTTCAGCTCGGCCCGGCGCGAGTAGAACCGCTCCAGCTGGGCCGGGTTGGCGTTGCGGCCCTTGGCCTCTTCGGTGACGATCCCGCTTTCGATCGTCGTGAGCTCGTTCTGGGCCTGGTTACGCTGATCCAGCAAGGCTTTCTGAGTCGCCGCCGCGGCCGCTTGGTTGCGGGCGATGTACTCGGTGATGAAGGCGTCGGAGATCGCCTGGGCCCTGGCGAGGGCCTCGTCCTTGCTCTTCCCCTTGACCGTCAGCTGGAGGACGTTGTTCGTCAGCCCCAGCCCTTCGTAGTCCTTGAGGAACTCCTCCGGCGCCTGAGTGCTGTTCAGCTTCTTGAGTGCCTCGTTGGCGATCTTCGTCGTCTGGAGCACGGCGACGTCGGTCCGCATCAGCGTTCCGCTGTCGGTCGGCGAGTCGTCGGGGTGGATCACCAGGATCTGCGCCACCGCGGTGGGCGGCGACGGCAGGAACATCGCGACCAGCCCGCCGGCGATCAGCCCCAGCAGGGCGGTGGCCAGCCACAGGCGGCGGCGTCTGCGGACCGAGACGACCAGCCGCTGCAGGTCGATGAGCGGCTCGGACTTCGCTTTTTCGGCGCTGGTCACGCTGTACCTGCCAGTGCTTCGTGGTCGGTGGGGGTGGGTGCGCCGGAGCGGGTGCGGGTCGGCCGGACCGGGCGGGTCAGCACGGCACCGACGACGGCCAGACCGGCGTCGGCGACGGCTTCGGCGATCCCGATCAGCTCCCAGTCGGACCGGGAGCCGAGGCTCGACACGACGAGGACCCCTTCGGCGTCGGTGTCTTCGATGACGGGCCGGTTCGGGGACACCGTCACCACGGTGAACCAGCGGTCGGCGAGACCGGCGATCCGCTCGGCGGCCGCCTGCCCGGCGTGGTCACCGTCGGCGGTCAGCACGAGCAGCCGCCGGTGCGGGAGCCGCGAGACCAAGCGGCGGTAGTGGACGTCGTTGTCGACCTCGTCGGCGAAGACGTCGACCCGCGGGGTGTTCCATGGCCTGTCGTCGCCGAGGAGCTTGGCCCGCAGGGTGGTCGCGGCGGGCCGCTCGTCCACGACGTCGAAGGTGGCCAGCACCGGGCCGCCGAGCGCCGCGGCGATCTCCTCCTCGTCCCGCAGCCGCCGGTCGGTGCGGGCGGTGAAGAGGTGCCCGAACAGGCCGATCAGGAAGAACAGCGCCGCGCCGCCGAGGGCGAGCTGCGGCAAGGTCGGCGCCGCGGCAGCGGACGGCAACTCGGCCGAACCCAGGACGACCATGTTGCCGAGGCCGCTCGCGGTGTCGGCCGCGTTCAGGCTGGACATCGCCGACTCGATCGACGAGCGCAGGCCTTGCAGTTCGGTGCGGAGCTGGACGCTCTCCACCGTCGTCTTGCCTTCGTTGACCTTCGCGGAGAGCTCGCTGATCCGCTGGTTCGTCTGCGCGACCTGCTGCCGCAGCGTCTCGCGGCGTTCCTGCGCCAGCTGGACCGCGGCGTCGCCGGAACCGGCGATGATCTGGGTGGAGTACTTCACGAACTCACTCGCGAGCTGATCGGCCATCCGCTGCGTCTGTTCGGCGGTGTCACCGGTGGCCTCGATGGTGATGACATTGCCCTGTGCGACCGAAGTGGCCACCTTGTCCCGCAGATCGGCGCCGGTCTCGCCGTCACCGAGGACGGCGGCGGCCCGGTCGAGCACGACCGAACTGGTCGCCACCTCGGCCTGGGTGAGCAGTTCGTCCGCCTCGCGCGGGCCCTGGAGCAGCACGCTGGACGTGGTGCGGTAGCCGGGGGAAAGGATCACCGACGATCCCGCCCCGACCAGGGCACCGAGGACGGCGAGGACCACCAGGGTCCGCCACCGCCCTCGCAGAACCTGTCCGATCATGGACAGGCGCACCGTGTCGTCAGTCAAAGCCGGGATCTCCCATCGGTGCCTGGCACCGCCGCAGATGGCGTATCACCAACCCCGTCGGACCGACCACGGCGTTGGTTACAGGATTGCCCGAGTCTTGTTCAAAACGCGACCGGGAAGTCGATCAACGGATCGCGGCCGCGTAGGCCGCGAGCAGGGCTTTCTGGGAGTTCTCCCAAGAGAGCGGACCGGCGACGCGCGCCCGCCCCAGCTCACCCATCTCGGCCCGCTGTTCCGGCGAGTCGAGCAGATGCGCGATCAACTTCGCGAACTCCGGCTCGTCGTTCGCCGGTGCGTACAGCGCGGCCTCTCCGGCCGAGACCCGGGCCTCCCGCAGTTCGAAGGAGACGATCGGGCGGCTCATCGCCATGTACTCCATGATCTTGTTCATGGTCGACACGTCGTTGAGCGGGTTCAGGGGGTCCGGCGACAGGCACACGTCGGCCGAGGACAGGTAGCGCAGCAGGTCCTCGTCGGAGATCCGGCCGGTGAACTCGACCTGGTCGTCGAGCTTCAGTTCCTTGGACAGCGCGATCATGGCGTCGAAGGCGTCGCCGGAACCGATGAACACGGCGTGCCAGTCGGTGCGTCCGACCTCGTCACGCAGGGACGCGAGCGCGCGCAGTGCGTAGTCGACGCCGTCCTGCGGGCCCATCACGCCGAGGTACGCCAGCAGGTGCGGCTTGCCCTTCTTCAGCTCGGGCTCGGCCGGGACCATGTGGAACCGCTCGACCACGGGCGCGCTGCGCACGACGAAGACGTCGTCCGGCGACTTGCCGCCGCGCTTCACCGCGACGTCCTTGTAGCTCTCGTTGGTCGCGATGACGACGTTCGCCGTCTTGTAGGTGCGGCGCTCCAGCGCGCAGACCGCGCGGTAGAGGAAGTCCTCGCCGCGGTTGAACCGCGAGAGGTACAGCTCGGGGCAGAGGTCGTGCTGGTCGAAGATGAACTTCGCGCCCTGGCGCTTGAGGTAGAGCGCGACCAGGAACAGCATGTCCGGCGGGTTGCACGCGTGCACGACGTCCACCCGGCCGACCTTGCGGGCGAGGCGGAGCGTGTGCCACAGCGCGGAGCCGTACTCCTGGACATACCCGGCCGGACCGCCGGTGGCGGCCTTCAGCGGGTACCGCAGGATGTGGACGCCGTCGATGGTGACTTCGGCCTCGGTGTCCCGCTTCGTCCCTTGTGGACAGATGACGTGGACTTCCCAGCCGGCGTCACGGAGCGTTTGGCACTCCTGCCAGACACGGCGATCGAAGGGGACGGAAAGGTTCTCGACGAGGATGAGAGCTTTACCAGGCAAGACCGACATATCCCTCTTCAGCCCGGCGCTTGTCAGCATCGGGTACGCGGACGAGATCGATGATGGTGTGGCCGCCGCCGACCGGATGCGCCGCGAGGACGTCCGGGTCGTTGCAGCCGATGAGGGAGACCTCGGCGTGGTCGAGGACCTCGTCGATGGAGCCGGCCAGCAGCTGACCGAGATGCGGCAGCCTGCCCTCGATGTACTCGCGGTTCGCGCCCATCAGCCGCGAAAGGCTGACGTTGGCGTCGTAGATGCGGAGGTCGTACCCCTTGCCGAGCAGGCGCTCCGCGAGCTCGACGAGCGGGCTCTCGCGAAGGTCGTCGGTGCCGGGTTTGAAGGACAGGCCGAACAGCCCGACCTTGCGTTTCCCGGTGCGCGCGACCAGGTCGAAGGCGCGCTGAAGGTGTTCGTCGTTGGAGGGCAGCACGTGCGACAGGATCGGGACCGCGACGTCCGCGCGGTGCGCGGCGTAGACCAGGCCGCGCAGATCCTTGGGGAGGCACGAGCCGCCGAAGGCGAACCCGGGGCGGAGGTAGGCGGGGCTGATGTTGAGCTTGCGATCGGCGAGGAAGACGTCGATCACCTGGTGCGAGTCGAGCCCCAAGGCGCGGCAGATGGCGCCGAGCTCGTTCGCGAAACCGATCTTGAGCCCGTGGAAGGAGTTGTCGGCGTACTTCGTCATCTCGGCGACCGGGATCGCGACGCGGAAGACCTCGCCGGGAAGCCCCTCGTAGAGCGCCGCGACGACGTCGCCGCTGGCCGCGTCGAGCTGGCCAATGACGGTCTTGGGCGGGTCGTAGAAGTCCTTGACGCTGCTGCCCTCGCGCAGGAACTCGGGGTTCACCGCGACCCCGAAGTCGACGCCGGCGGTGAGGCCGGACGACTTCTCGAGGATGGGGACCAGCAGGTCGAGGCAGGTGCCCGGCAGCATGGTGCTGCGGAAGACGACGGTGTGGCGCTCGGTCTTGGCCTTGAGCGCCTCACCGATCTCCTCGGCCACGCGCTCCAGGAACGCCGTCGACAGGCTGCCGTTCGGCGCCGACGGGGTACCGACGCAGATCAGGGAGACTTCGCTGTCCGCGATCGCCTGTCTGACGTCGGTGGTCGCTCTCAGCGCGCCGCTGGCGACGACCTCCGCGGTCAGCTCGCCGATGCGCTCCTCGACCACCGGCGCCTTGCCGCCGGAAATGAGGTCGATCTTCACCGGGTTCACGTCGACCCCGACGACCTCGTGCCCACGCCCCGCCAGGCACGCCGCCGACACACAACCGACGTAACCGAGCCCGAAGACACTGATCTTCATGACGAATTCCTCCAGCCGCATTCCGCTGCCCGTTGGTCGGCTGGAGGACCGGGTTCGTTACCGCCGTCCGCAAGTCGCCTGCTTTTGGCGGAATGCCTGTGCGGCAAGGGAATTACTCATCGTTCGAAGACCCGGAAACGCTACAGGACGGGCGTAAGGGTTTCGTACCGATTGAGGCGGGACGGCGGTGGGGCGCGGAGGGACCGGGGAGAGGGCCGGAGGGGCCGGGGAGTGACAGGGGTGGCGGTGGGGCGTGGGTCGGGGTGGTCGTGAGTGGCGATTCGGGTTCTAACCCGAATCGCCACTCACGACCACGGTGACAACTACCTCCAGGCGACCGAGGGCGGTACGAACGGGCCTCTCACGCGGGGGCAAGGCGTGAAAGGACCGTTCATCACCCTCCTCGCCCCGTCTCAGTCCCGAGAGTCCTGCGAGTCCTCAGAGCGCGGACGCGGCGAGGGCTTGAAGCCCGGCACGTCCTTGCGGGAGACCGGAACCACCGCGAGCCGGCGCCGTCCCGGCATGGCGGCCACGAGGACCACGCCGATCAGCAGCATCGTGGTACCCATCCAGAACATCGGCACCGTGTCGTAGGCGGCGTTGGTGTAAGCCAGGTTCTTGACCGGGCCCTTCGGCGCAGCGCCACCGTTGTTGCCCGCGGGCGGCGGAGTCGTCGTGCCGCACTCGACACCGCCGGTCGGCGCGTACGCCCGGGCGATCTGCTCGCCGAGCGACACCTGGGCCAGCGACGAAGGCAGCTTCTTCGCGGCTTCCGGCGGCAGCGCCTTCTGCAGCGCCGTCGTCGGCAGGATCTGCAGGTCCAGCAGTCGCGCCGAGGCACCCATCTGGAAGCCCTTGAACGGCGACGTCATGTCGCTCGACTTCTGGTTCAGCCCGGCGATCGACAGCTTCAGCACCCCGAGGTCGAGGGTGAGCCCGTTCCCGGCCTCGCCGCCCGGAAGCTGTTTGGTGGCACCGTCGAGCATCTCGGCGAGCCCGCCGATGACCGGCACGTTCTTCAGCTGCTCGAAGCCGGGGAGCTGCTTGAGCGACGGCAGCGGGATGCCGATCGGGATGTCCTTGGCCGGGTTGTTCGCGTCGAGGGTGAACAGCACCTTGTCGCCGCGGACGACCTGCAGCACCGGCGCGGTGTACTCGACCTTCGACGTCTTCTTGTCGCCGGTCGAGGTGACCCGCAGCGTCGGCTGGCTGGCGACCTTGATCGTCAGGCCGAGCGGCGTGCCCTTCAGCAGTTCGATGCTGGCCGCCTGCAGGGTCGACGTCGATTCGACGGCCTTGTTCTTCGTGCCGGGGATGTCGACCAGCCGCACGGTCGAGCGCGACGACAGCGTGTTCGGCAGGCTCAGCACCGCGCCCTTGCCGTCACTGTTGGCGCTGGTGCCCGAAAGCAGCCCGCCCAGGCTCGCCAGCGGACCCGGAAGCGCCTTAAGCCCGGCTGTGAGTTGCGCTGAAGCCTCGGTCAGCTGGTCGGCGCCCGGGATGTTCGGGATCGACGGCAGCAGCGCGAGGTTCGCGATCGACGTGCTCGAGTCGGCGATCGTGCCGACGCACGGCCCGAGCGTCGGGCTCCAGCGCGCGTGCGCCTCGCCGTTCAGCAGACCGAGGTTGAACAGCGGGTTCTTCGGCGCGTTGAGGCCGCCGCTGATCGGCTTCGGGTTGTCCGGCAGTGCGGTCTGCACGAGGCTGCCCGGCGTCTGCGGCGCGTTGCCCGCGGCGGACAGGCCGAACGGCGACGACTGCGCGATCGACCGCTCGTAGCTCAGGTAGGCCTCGGAGTTGGCCTGCGCGCTGGAAAGTCCCATCCCGGCTTCGAGCGCGGACTGCTTCGGAAGCTGGTCACTGACGCCGGGCAGGATCGCGCTCGTCGGCACGGCGTTGGGCAGCAGCCGCAGCACGCCGAGCGCCGCACCCGCGTCGCCGACGGCCTTGCCCAGCGGCTGCGGGCCGATCGGTGACGACATCGGCGGCTGTCCCGGGTTGGCCGGTTCGGGGATCGGCGTGGTCGGGATCGTCTGGGCGGTCGCCGGGGCCGCGGTCAGCAAGAGCAGAGCCGCGGCGGCCGGAAGCGCCAGCACACGGGGCAGTCGTCGCCGCATGAACAGGTCCTCCAGTGGGGATGGGCCGGTCTTGGGGGACTGAGACCGGCGTCATAGGACCCTAACGACGGTGGCCCCGGAAGGTGACGTTCGAGCCTCCGCTACACTTGTCCCCGTCATCGGGTGCAAGCCCGATGTACGCCGCCTTAGCTCAGTCGGCCAGAGCGATTCACTCGTAATGAATAGGTCAGGGGTTCGATTCCCCTAGGCGGCTCCCAGGTCAGCGGGGGTTTCGGGTAGTCCCGGAGCCTCCGCATGGCCCGTTTCGTGGCCCGTTTCGTGGCCCGAACGGGCGTAGAATCTCGGTCCATGGCCACCTCAAGCAAGCCCAAGCAGGGCAAACGCCGTGTTCGCGGCAAGGTCGAAACGCTGCCCAGCGGGTCACTTAGGGTGAAAATCTACGCCGGTATCGATCCGGTAACTAAGAAGGAATTTCACCTGACCGAGGTGGTTCCGGCGCTCCCTGACGGGCGTTCAGACTGGGACACGGCCGAGAAGATCCGGACGAAGCTTCTGAACCAGCTAGACGAGCAGCGTGCGCCGAAGACCCGCGCGACGGTCAACCAGCTTCTAGACAGGTACTTCGCGCACCTGAAAGAGAAGAAGCGCGCCACGAAGACTCTGACTAGCTACAACTCGCTCGCGACCAACCACATCCGGCCGTTGCTCGGTGAGACCCAGCTCACGCGGATCTACGGTGAAGGGCTCGACTCGTTCTACGGGCAGCTTCGCACCTGTAGCGCTCATTGCGGAGGTCGCGAGTACATCGAGCACCGCAAGAGCGGCGAACACGAGTGCACAGCCAAGTGTCGGCCGCACAAGTGCAAGGGCCTTGGCGATGCCTCCCTTGGCAAGATCCGGGCCATCCTTTCCGGCGCCGGTAAATGCGCCGTTCGCTGGGAATGGCTCGGCGTGAACCGCTTCACCCTTGCGGACCCGATTCCGGCAGTGCCGTCGAACCCGAAGCCTCCGACGGCGGAACAAGCCGCGTCCATCGCGACGGAGGCATGGCGGGATGCAGATTGGGGGCTGCTCGTTTGGCTCGCGTTCATCACAGGTGCTCGGCGGGGCGAGCTTTGTGCACTCGCGTGGGACCGACTCGATTTCGGTACCGGAGTCCTCACCCTTCGATCCAGCATCGCCCAAGAGGGCAAGACGACGTGGGAGAAGGACACCAAGACGCACCAACAGCGACGGATCGCGCTGGATGAGCAGACCTTGTCACTCTTGCGCTGGTACTTCGCGTTCTGTGCCGACAGGGCCGGACTCAAGGAGATGCCCGCCGAGGCTCGCATCTTCTCGCTTTTGCCAGATGGCAGTACGTGGCTCAAGCCGGACTCTGTGAGTCAGCGCTATGACCGGATGTGCAGTCGTATCGGCTTGAAGACGACCATTCACAAGATCCGTCACTACTCGGCGACCGAGTTGATCACGGCAGGGGTCGACGTGCGAACTGTGGCCGGGCGCCTTGGCCACGGAGGCGGGGGAACCACCACACTCCGCGTGTACAGCGCTTGGGTTGCCGAAGCAGATCAGCGAGCGGCGGGAACGCTCTCCGCGCGACTGCCAGACCTGCCCGTGGCTATCAGCGAAGCGGGAAAGCTTGCTCCTGTGGTCCCCGCCAGTGTGGCGCCCGAGGACGAGAGCCCGTACAAGCGGATCGCTCAGGACCTTCGTGGCGCCATCGTGTCCGGTGTGCTCCCGCCTGGTCACTTGCTTCCTGCCGTAGCCGACCTGGCGTCGAGGTATTCGGTGTCATTCGGGACGGCTCAGCGCGCCATAGCCCAACTGAGGGCCGCCGGACTGGTGAACGTCAGCCGAGGCAAGCGGGCCGTCGTCGTCGATCCGTCGGCGGCTGATGCGAGCGAGCCCGCGAAGGTCGTCGGGCTGCACACTGCTCGCCGGAAGTAGTGCCTACTGGTTTTCGGGGTTCCGGTGGACTCGGTCAGCCTGCCCAAGGATCGCCCGACTGCCACGGCGACGGACTTGGGCCCGCTTCGGACCGTCGCTCACGAGGGAGCGAAGCTGTCCGTCTAGCCAGTCGCGTGCGACGTTGTCCCAGTATGCGCGAGCCCTGCCGGGTTCCGGCGGCTCGGCCACCTCAAGATCTTTGCTGTAGAGGTGAATCGGCCACCTCTGATGTTCGTTCGGCATACACCAGAACTCACAGGTGATCGTGGTCTTCACGGTGTCAACGTAACTGAATACGCCCAGGTCGGCGCTAGGTTGCTGTGCCGACTGGGGCAAGCGCCCGAAGTACTGGCCCGTAGACCTGTACAGCCGGAACGAAGCGGGTCAGGTTGGCGCTGCTCACCCAAATCGCCGCTACGTTTTCCACGACGTCGGCATTGTGTGCCTCACCGGCCACGTAGTCGCACAGGACGTACTCACAAAGCACGCCTGTAGTCGGGTGTAAGCGGGTGCCTAGCTTGCGTGTAACAACGCAATGGACGCCTGTTTCCGCGAGGGTTTCGCGTACTGCGACGACCGCCGGACGACTTCCGGGCTTGATCACTCCGGCCGGAAATTGCCACGAGATGCCGCTTGCGTCGTCTCCCCGACGGCAGACGATGAGCACGTCAGTGCCACGTACCACTACGGCGATTGCGACCCGCAACGGCTGAAACGTTGTTCCGGCGGGCCTGTCGAGGGGCGCTAGCAGTTCGTCGATGCTTATGCCGAAGATGCGCTCAAGAAGGCGAGCAGTCGCCGGACGGACCGCGCCGAGTGGCCTGCCGTCAGGGTGGGCACCGGCTACGAGTCGCCCGAGGTGCCGGACGCTGAGCGTGCCGGGCTCGTCGTGCTCCCTTGCGAACTCCTCGGCGAACTCGGCGAACTCCTCGAACGTCTGCCGTCGCTCCCAGATCAGTTGTTCGAGCAAGGTCCGCGGTGCCGAGTCGTCACCGTCCGCGTCTCGCATGTCTCTGCTCCTACTGCGCTCCGAGTCGTGCTTATGGCGCCCACAAGTCGTGTGCGTGTCCTGGTAGCCGACCCGCGCCAACCAGAGACTTATTTCATTCTGTCATGGAGGTCAATTTAGACCTTTGGGGAAAGGCGTGCGGGTGAGCTACGAACGGCCGGGTAGAGGGGCCAGGTTCTACGTGTGTTGGCACCGAAGCGAACTCGGCGGCCTAGATCACGCGGTTACGGATGAAGCCTTCTACAAGGGCAAACAGGCGCTATCGAAAGGTCGGTACGAAGCGCTGTGCGGCCATGTGGTGGTGGTCACGTCCATGTTGGTGCCACCCGGGACACCTTGCCCGCGCTGCTCCGCGTACTTACGCGCGCGGTTGACACTGCCGACCGTTGAGCAACGTATGCGGCCGCCTCGGCATCGCAAGCCCGCACTATGGCGCCGTCTGTTCAGGCGCTTGCAACCTCCGTCAGTCCCTCCGGTGGTTCCTCGTCAGCGGCAAGCCTCGGAGTGGGACCGGCGGACCCAAGCCCCGGCGGGGGCGGGAGGCGTCCCGATCGCGCCCGTTCCCGCCGGACGCCACGCCTTGCGGGGTGAGCGATGACGGTTCGCCTGTTCTTCGGTCGACAGTTGCCGGGCACGGTCGGTGAATCGCGTCGGGTGGTGCACGTGCTCAAGGCGCCACCCGGCGATGAGATCCCGAAGCAACTGGCCGCGTTCTGCGGAGCGGTGTTCGGCCGTGACGAACTCGAACTACTCGGTGAGATTCGCGGGATGCCATGCGAACAGTGCCTACGCGAAACACCCACACCCACCCCGGAACTCTCCGAGGGCGGATCACCTGAACTTGAGGAGGGCACAAGCCCGTGACGATTGACTTCCTTGCCCTGTGGCTTTGGGCTCTGGCCGGGCAGCACTTCGGCCGCGAGACCTACACGCATGTGGCTGACAACCTTCCGTGGCCGTGGTTCCAGGGCCACACGCGAGCACGGGCCATCGTCTTGTCGGTCACGGTCGGTCTGATGTGGCCCGGGGTACTCGTGCTCAACGAACTCTGTCGCATCCCAGCCGTAGACCGATGGGTGACGGCCTTCGTGACCCCGCCACGACACCAGGAGACACCCCCCGAGGCATGAGCGAATCAGTACACCCCGAACCGCGTTTCTTGAAGGTTCCTGACCACGCCACGGGGCTAGATCCGGTGTTCATGCAGCCCGTCCGGCTGCTCATCGCGACGATGCTCGCGGACAAGCGATGGCACAACTACGCCACCATCTGCGAGACCATGCGGATGACACCGGCGGGTCTGTCATCTCAGCTCAAGCTTCTTAGCAGTCACGGCTACGTCGAGGCCAAGCGCGAGGGGCCGCGTTCTCTGTGGCGGCTCACCGACCGTGGTCAAGAATGTCTGGCCGATCATCTCGACGCGTTGCGCGACGTGATCACACGAGCCGGAGAACTCCTCACGACAAGCGAACCAGTACTTGCGAGGGCCTATCGCGCGGGCGTGACGATTGCGAGCCTTGCAGAGCGCCACGGCCTGACGTACTACGCCACACGGGAACGACTGCTTGCCGAAGGTGTCGAGCTACGCCCGGTAGGGCCGACGCCGCTACCGACGCCGTTGGGTATGGCCGAGGCTTACCGAGGCGGCGCCAGCGTCGCGGAGGTTTCCATACGGTTCGGCATCTCGATCGGCCGCACCCGTCGGATGCTGCTCGCGGCAGGTGTCACGATGCGACCGAAAGGTACTCGGAGTCGGGCAAGACAGTCGGGAAACGGCCCTTCGACATGAGCGGGCCACGCCAGAAGGTCGAGCCCGAGACGGTTGCCGAACTCGTTCGCTTGTACAACGACGGTCAGACCATTGAGCGTCTAGCCCGGCGGTATGCCCTCACCTACCAACGTGCCCGCGCCCTGCTCTTGGGCGCGGGTGTGGCTTTGCGCCCTCCGAAGATCCAGCTACCACC
Organism: Amycolatopsis sp. lyj-84; assembly: GCF_046549075.1. NCBI lineage: Bacteria > Bacillati > Actinomycetota > Actinomycetes > Pseudonocardiales > Pseudonocardiaceae > Amycolatopsis > Amycolatopsis sp. lyj-84. The sequence goes on along the minus strand of NZ_JAJPWO010000003.1, from coordinate 181,372 downwards.
GACACCGCCAGGCATGGTCAAGGATTACCTGGGCGGCTGGTCAATTCGGCAACTGGCCGCCAAACACGGCAGGTCCTACAACCAAACCCGCCGGATGCTGCTCGCCGAGGGCGTGCAACTTCGCCAACGCGGAGCCCAGCCCTACGAGATAGCGACTAGCGCGCATCTCGGATCTGGTCGCTGAGAACCGCTTTGTGACGGGTGAGACGGGTTCAACGGAACCCGTCTCACCCGTCACAATCACGTATTCCCTGCTCGGCGGGGGTTTGCACCCGTCACACCGGTTGTGCGGTGTGACGGGTGCGTGAGACGGGTTGTGACGGGTTACGGGTCGTCTCCGTCGAGCCCGTTGGGGTCGAGCACACCGCTACCGATGGCTTCGACGGCGGCCCGAATGTCGGCTGTGAAGTAGCCGCGTACCTGGCGTGTCCGTCCATCCTTGCCCGCCACGCGGTCACGCTCTGAACGGCACCCGAAGTCGCCCATCCGCCGCCCGAACGCGGTCGGTTCGACTTCGAGCGCGCTCACCAATTCGGACGTTGGCACGAAGTCGCGGCCGTCCTCGTCGAGGTCGTCGCCGAGGTATGCGACGACCGACGCGAGCGGTTCGGGCAGTTCGATCGGCTCGGCTGCTTCCGCCGCCGTCCTGTCGTTGCCCGTGCCGATTGCGCGTGCGACCGCCGTGTGGTCAAGCGTCGGCATCGTGTCATGCCCGGCGGCGTGTCCGCTGAGCGTTCCCTCTGCTTCCCGTACTGCTCGGCCCTGCTGACAGACGGCATGCCAATCCTCGTTCGGCATGTAGTACGTCCGAACCATCATCGCGAGCACATCCGCACCGGCCGCTGTGTCCCCGTCCGGGCGCAAGATGCCCACACCCTTGTGAGATGGCAAGAGACGGCTTGAGTCGAACCCTCGGGTGTTCATCTGCTCGCCTAGCACGATGTTCGAGTCACGCCAGTCCATCACCCGAAGTGCGAACCGCGAGCCGAGCACCGCCCGTAGCCCGGAGGGGATCGTCTTCGAGTCTGGTCGTTGCGTCGCCAGTACCAACACGATCCCTGCCGCTGGTCCCTTCTTCGCGAGCCACGTCAACAGCTCGCCGACGTACTCGCCCGCGGTGACCTTCTTTCCCTGCACAACAACAGGGGTTCTGTCCTCCAAGGGCACTTGAACCTCATCGACGAAGACACCCGTGATCGGCATATCCAGCTCTGCGTTGCGGGACATGTTCGGCGTGACCTTCGACTCCGGACAAGTGAGGTCGTCAAGGTCTCGCATCCGCCGAAACCGGCCTTGTACCTCGGCGACCAGTTCTACTAACCAATCGATCAGGGCCAAGACATGCTCGGTCTCGTCGCCGGCCATGAACCGGTGGGCCACCTGGCCGGCGGCGTCCCAGTCCTTCCCGGCTTTGAAGTCCGCCACGTAGAGCCGTACCCATGGGTCCAAGATGAGCCCCGAGGCCGCGAGCCGTGCGGCGAACGTCTTCCCCTGCCGAGGAATCGCACCGACCAGAAGCGACGTCCACACCAACGGCAGATCTATCCGCCGGTCTCGCGCATCACGGCCGAACGGAACCGGCCGCCAAGCGTCCCACCTCGTCACTCCGAGCAGCGGAGTGCGCAGCGGCGGCGAGCTGTACGGGTCTTCGTCGGAAACCCACATCGAAACCCGTCCAGCGTGCCCACCGTTGCCGCGCACCCGTTCCACGATGAGTTGCACCTCATCTACTGCCAGGGCCGACGCGAGAGCGTCCCGGTTCTTCACGACGTCGGACGCCTTCCGGGTGGCCGGAAGGTCGACGACGACCGCCCATCCGTCGCCGATGCGGTGTGCCCGCTCGACCAGCCGCAAAGACTCGTCCTTTCCGATCAGCTTTGCGTCTCGGTACGCGTCCACGAGTACTTGCGGGTCCATGGTCCACGTGAGTGTGCGCGGACCCGCAAGCGCCGGTTTCCGGCCGGGGCTTCCGTCCTTGCGGCGGCCAAGGATTGCCAAGGCGACTGATGCGATGGCCCCGGCGATCCACAAGGGATCGGCGCCGTACACGAGATCGGTCACGGCGACTGCCAGAGCCACGACGGTGGCCACGGCTCCTGTGACCTTCCAGCGGAACAGAGTGAGTTCACGAATCTCCGTGAACTTGTCGGCAAGCTTCTCCGTTTCCTCGGCCGCCGTGCGGTAGTCCCGCACAGTTACCCACTTCCGCCACCAGCGCGTGCCAACGACCAGACCCCGTACGACCGCGCCGACGTACCGCCATGGTGACTTGAGCACGGTCGCAACAGCGTCCTTGGCCGCCTGCACCGCCAGAGCCTTGCTCTTGAACGCACGCGGCACGCGCGGCGAGTGCTGCCACCACCGAACGAACCGGCGCCGGACGGTCCGGCGGCGTGGTTGCGGCAACGTGTCGTCGATCAGCTCGGCTTCGAGCACGGGCCCGACATGCTCGACGTCTCGTGAACCCTCGCGGGCGGTGAGGGTGGCAGCGTTCACGGCCTCGGCCGTTGCGTTCACGGGGGTGTGGTCTTCCGCGTTCATGACTGTGTCTCCTCTCCGTCCGAAGTGCTCTTGAGTTCGTTCGCTAGCGCGATGGCCAGCCGGGGCGACAGTCCGCGAGAGCACCCCGTGACCTCACGTACCCACGCGGGTGTGACGACCACGTGGGGCGTCCACGCTTGCCGCGCCTCCCCGAGGTAGTCAGCGAACAGCTTTCGTCGCGACGAAGCTGCAGGCTGCTCTCTTGCCGGTCTCGGCTTGCGAACCTCGGTCGGTGTGTCTGGCAGCGCACGCGGCTCGGCAGGTTCGGCGGTTTCCATGACCGCCGCATTCACTGCCTCGGTGAGCTTGTCCCGCAAGTCCGTGATCGCCTCGGCGGCCGCGAACACGATCAGCGGCGGAACGGAGTGCAGCACGACCCCCGCTAGCGATCCGGCCGCGAACGACGCCCAGGTGTTCATGACGTACGTGGCGCCCAGTGCTAGCCACTTGGCTACACGGACCCATCGGCCTGTGTGGACTTGGTACCGCGCGGTCACCTGCTCGGCTCGCAGGATCGCGAGGAGAACCAGCGATACCGTGGGGTCCAGTAGCCACGCTGTGAGCCATGGCAGTGACCACGGAACCGCGCCCGAAGCGGCGAACCACTGCACGTTGGCCATCGTGAACGCCAGTCCGAGCACGATGCCTGCCCAGCACAACCGATCGACCTGTGTCCGGACGCGTTCGACCCGTAGCGCGATCACATCCGGGTGGTCCTGCCAGCGTCGAACCTCGGCCGCGTCAGCCGCGTCCTGGGCGAGCCGTTGCGCCCGAGTCGGGGCGGGGGGCCGCCCGGAGGCAGCCACCCCTTCCGACCCGATTTCCTGTGCCTGTCCGGTCATCGCCGACCACCGCCACGATGGTTGGTCGTGTCAAGCGACGTGACGGTCAACGCGCGGGTAAGCACGTGGGCCGCGACCAAGTTCGGTACGCCCAGCACCACGATCAGCAACGTGGGGTTGCCGGGATGCGTGATGACCAGCCATTGAACGCCTGTGAAGGCGGCGCCCGTGAACAAGACGCGTCCGGCAAGTGAAACCACCCGGGCGGATGCACGGGCCGCGTCAGCGGCACGCCGCGCCTTCCGTGCGCCGAACCGCCAGACAACGAACAGGGCGAGCAGGATACCGATTCCGGCGAGGATCTGAGTTGGCGTCAGGTTGACCGTCATCGCTGCTCACCTCCTGCCTGGCGCGCTCGGCGAATCCGCCAGATCCGGTGTACTGCTCGGCGATCCGAGTCAGAGAGGGCGCCCCACACTCCGACCGTGTCGGCACCGGCCGACCGAAGTTCGAGTTCTAGGCACTCGTCGATGACCGGGCACCCGGCGCACATCCGGGCTGCGAGCTCCCTGTCTGGCGTGTCCTCCCCGGACAGTTCGGGAACCTCCGTGCGGTCGTATGCCCAGAAGCACAGACCATCCCTCGTGACAATCTCGGTCAGTACGTCGCTCGGAACGGTGGCGTAGCGATCCAGCTTGTCGGCAATTTCCTCGTACTCGTCTCGATTCACTGCGACGCACCTCCCACCACTCGACCGGCCTCGCGCTCTGTCCGGCGCTTGGTGATCAGTTCGGCGATATCGATGCAGCCTCCCGACGAAGTGACCTCGGCGATCAGTTCGTTAAGGGCGGCGGCAGGAACGACGTAGCGAGAGCGGATGCGGACGGCAGGGAAAGCGTCATCCCGGATGGCGCGATACAGCGTCACCGGATTGAGGCGCAGCATGTGCGCCACTTCCCCGACTGTGTAGAACGTCGGTGCGACGTTCTGGTTGGTATCCATGGGGTATCCCTTGACTAGAAAGTCTTATTTAAATCTCTGGAGCGGGATGATTTCATCCCGACTTGACGCAAATGGGTCCAAATGTGTCCGCGTGGGCGCGGAGTGTGGACGGTTGAATGACGAGTCGCGCTAGTCTCGGCGTCGAGGCGGAGCGCGGAGGAATACGTGTCGGAAGACTGGGCGGCAGTCGCAGGAGTGATCAATCAGCGCATGGCTGAACTCGGTATCAGTCAGCGCGAACTCATTGCGCGTTCGCAGGTTTCCAAGGCCACGGTTCGCGAAATCCAGCACAACACGGCGCAGCGTCGCCGGAGTGATCGCACGCTTGAGGCGTTGTCCCTTGCGCTTGACCTGCACGCGGCCCACCTTGTGGCTGTGCTTGCGGGTCGACGTCCCCCGGAGGTAGGGGAACCAACGGCGCGGGGGGACGACGATATTCCGGGCCGACTTGCGATCATTGAGCACCAGTTGCGGGAAATTACCGCCCGGCTTCGCGAAATGGATGGGCTTGGCGATCGGCTCGACGAGGTCAATGCCAACGTCGCTTCGGTCCTTAATCGCTTGCCCGCGGAACGTAATCCACGTCGTCGGTGAGGGGTTCAGATGGCTTTCTTTCATGCCTCTAAGTCAACGCTGAACCGCTGTCTCAAACGATGCATCACCAGTGCACCGGCAGTGCACAACCAGTGCATCGACGGTGCACTTTCTTATGTCGGGGGGTGTTCGTCCTGGAGTTCGTAAACGAATGGACCGGGCGGACGGCGTGCGCGCTGCAGGCTGCTCTACGCATGAGCAACGAGGGGTTTGCGCAGCATCTAGGCGTCGCCAAGAGGACGGTTGCGGCCTGGCACTCCAAGCCGGACGTCACTCCACGGTCTGAGATGCAGGACGCGCTAGATACCGCGTTTGATCGTGCGTCGGACTCGGCAAAGGCGCGGTTCCGGCGATTCGCTGAGCCGACAGGCGCTCCCGACTCACCTGACGTGGTGGGTGATCAGGTGCAGGCTCTTACTGTTGCGATTGCCGTCGTCGTCGACGGATCTAGGGTGCTCATCGTCTGTCGTCGTGGCGAGGACGGCGGCGGCATTTCATGGCAGTTTCCGGCGGGGATGGTCAAGCCTGGTGTGGCACCGGAGACGGTCGCAATCAGGGAGACGCTTGCCGAAACCGGTGTTCATTGCGCGATCGTCCGCAAGCTTGGCGGCCGCCTGCACCCGATTACGCACGTCCGGGCGGAGTACATGTTGTGCGAGTACCTGACGGGGGAGGCGCAGAACATGGACGTCCTTGAGAATGTTAATGTTGCTTGGGTGGAGAAGGAAGAATTGGCGAGATTCATCCCTCTGGATCACATCTTTCCACCCATATTAGAAGCTTTGGAGGACTCCAAGTGACAGAAAATCTTGAGAAGAAGGCTATTGCTGCGGCAGTCATCGTGAACGATGGCCGGGTTCTTCTCGTTCGACGCAAGGTCAAGGAAGGTAGCCTCTCTTGGCAGTTTCCCGCCGGAGAGATTGAAGACGGAGAGTCGCCGAGCGCGGCCGCAGTGCGTGAGACTCGTGAAGAAACTGGACTCGGAGTTAAGGACATTTCGGTTCTAGGTGATCGGGTCCACCCGAATACTGGTCGAACGATGTTTTATGTTGCGTGTCAGGTGGTAGACGGTGTGGCCACCATTGTTGATGACGACGAACTTGCGGAATTCGCATGGTCTGGCGGGGCGCAATTGACCGAGTATGTCCCTTATCCGTTCTTTGAGCCGGTTCAGGAATACTTGGATATTCACCTGTCTAAATGAGACGATAAGCGGCCCGCAACGCCACTGCTTTTTGGGTTGCGGGCCGCTTCGTGCGAATAGCGCTAGTACAACACGTCTCCGAGACGTTCGCGTACAACGCCGGAGTGCAGCAGCCCGGGTATGGGCACGCCCCCTATTGAGGCTCTGGTGCTTGCAACTTCCGTGAGTGAGTCGGTGGGAAGGTTGTCGAGGATTTCAATTGCCCGGCGCGCCCAATCGCCAGCCGTGTCGAACTGGCGTCCGCCGTCTACATCCTCGTTGCGGTATCGAAAAGCGATGGCATACGCTGTTTCGGCGGCTGCTCTCTTATTAGTGGCGAACTCGGCCTGAAATGCGGCACGAAGTTCGGCTAGTGAGGTGCCGCTTTCCGTTTCGTCGGCCATGCTGGTCCCTGCTTGTCAGTAGGCGAGTTTTTCGGCAAGGGTTTCGTAGTCGAACTGCTCAGCCGCGTCGAACCAAAGTTCAACCTCATACTTCGCTTCCTCGGAGTTGCCCGACGCGTGCACGAGGTTCATCACGGCCTTGCCGCTCACCTCGGACGATGCTTTGGTCTGGTGGGCGTAGTCCCCTCGAACGGTGCCGGGCGCGGCATCACTCGGGAACGTGCCGCCAATGATCTTCCGAACCTTGGCTACGGCGTCGACACCTTCGAGAGCCAATGCGATGACAGGGCCGGACTGCATGAATGTGGCTGTGCAGTTGTAGATTTCTGCCCCAGCGCGTTCTTCCAGGTCAAAGTAGTGCTTGCGCGTGAACTCAGCGTCCATGTGCTTCATCTTGACGCCTACGACCTTGAGGGCGGCTTCTTCAAAGCGAGTCAGGATGCGGCCCGCCAGTCCGCGAACAAGGGTGTCCGGCTTGAGAAGGACTAGCGTCCGCTCGACGCCGAGGTCTGACGAGTCAGTCATGGGGTTCCTTCCGTCTGTGATGGCAGGCGGATCGTACCGACCAAGTGACGTAGCTCATTCAACCGGCGGATAGCGAGGCGGGTGCGGGTCCCCGAGGGGGAGGGGGAGACCCGCACCCGCTATCGACAATACGCCGGACGTGAGGCGTGAAGCGTCCACTATGGACACGGGATGCCCGAGGCTTGGGGCGCCGGAATCCGGCTACCTTCCGTAGTCGCACGACACGCCCGACATGCGCGACACGCAGACAAGTTGGAAGAAATTTCCATGGCCCGAGTCGTGGCCCGAACTGGGGTGCAATGGAGTGATCAGAGACTCTTCGGTCCACGCAGAACACAATGAAGACGCAGGTAGAAGGCTATTTTCATGATGAAGGGCGCACTCGTAATGAATAGGTCAGGGGTTCGATTCCCCTAGGCGGCTCCGCAGGTCAGGGCCCCATTCGGACACTCCGGATGGGGCCCTGGCGCATTTCCGGCCCGGCGATGAACCCGGGACGAAAATTCACCCGTTGGTGGAAGCCTTGAGGAACGTCCGCGACAGCGAAGTCCCCACTCCCGTGAGGTGATCGACGAGGGTGGCCGCGTCCGCGTCGAGCAGTCCGGAGCGCCACGCGAGCATGATCTCCACGAAGCCGCCGATCCCCAGCAGGACGTTGACCCGGAACTCCAGACCGTCCACATCGGGCTTCAGATGCGGCCGGGCCAGTTCGATCAGCAGGCCGGTGGTCTCCTGCACGGTCTGCCGCCGCAGCTGTTCCAGCACGGCGCTGCCCGAGTGGTCGCCGAACAGGATCTGCGCCCGCGCAGGCTCCTCCTGCACGTGGTGCACGACGACGTCGACCGCGGCCCGGAGCTGGTCCAGCGCGGGTTGCTCGATCCGGGAGGCGACGGCGTCCAGGACCATGCGAAGGGTTTCGTCGCGGACCTGTTCCCAGGCGGTGGCGAGCAACGCGTCGCGGTTGGCGAAGTTCTCGTAGAAGTACCGGTCGGTCAGATTCGCCCGCGCGCAGACGCCCCGCATCGTGACCGCTGCCCAGCCCTGTTCCTGCCAGATGTCCAAGGCGGCGCCGAGCAGGGCGAGCCGTCGTTCGGCTCGGCGCTCGTCGGCGGTTTTGCCGCTGTAGCGGCGGGACGCGGTCACCTCTCCATCTTGACAGCAGATGCCCTCGGATTCATTCTGAGGGCATGCGACCGCAGAATGGCCTGCGACCCGGTTTGGCCGCCGCGCTGACGTCCGCTTTCGTGCGGCCGATCGCCAACGCGATCCCCGCCACCCCGGCCGGGATCAGGTTCTCCCGCGCCTTCATCGCGAGCAGTCTGTGGCTGGCTTCCCCGCCGTTGAAGGGAAGTCGCGTCGAGCCCGGCATCCGTGGCGAGTGGGTCCGCGGTCCCGGCGTGACCGACGGCGACGGCGTCGTCCTCTATGTCCACGGCAGCGGGTACGCGCTTTGTTCGGCGCGGACGCATCGCGGGCTGACCACGCGGGTCTCCGACGGCACCGGCCTGCCGGTCTTCGCCTGCGAGTACCGGCTCGCGCCCCGGCATCGCTTCCCGAACGCCGCCGACGACGTCCGCGCGGCGTACGACCGGCTCGTCGGGCAGGGGTACCGGCGGATCCTCGTCGCGGGTGACTCCGCGGGCGGGCATCTCGCGGTCGACCTCGCCGCGCAGCTGATCCGGGAGAACCGCGAACCGCCCGCGGCGCTGGCGCTCTTCTCGCCGCTGTTCGACGTGACCTTTTCCTTGGCCGCCGAGCGGGAACGCATGCGGCGCGACCCGATGATCTCCGCCGCGGCGGCCGCGCGGCTGGTCGGTCTGTACACGGTGGACGCCGACCTCGCGTCCGCGCGGCTGCGGTTCGCCTTCGACGACATCAAGGGGTTCCCGCCGACGATCATCCAGGCCGGTGGCCTCGAAATGCTCGCCGCGGACGCCATCGAGCTGGCCAGGGCGCTGCGCCGCACCGGGGCGGACTGCGAACTGGACGTCGTCCCCGGTCAGATGCACGTCTTCCAGGCCTTGACCCGGTTCATCCCGGAGGCGCGGCCCGCGATGGAGCGGGCTTGCCGGTTCCTCACCGAGAATCTCCCGGCGATCGAGAAGGCGGCGTGATGACGAAGCGGACCCAAGGAGCGCACGCCGTCGTCACCGGGGCGGGCAGCGGCATCGGGAGGGCGATCGCCACCGAACTCGTCCGGCGCGGGAGCCGGGTCGTGTGTGCCGACATCGACCTCGAATCGGCCGAAGAAACCGCGGCGATGCTCAAGAGCAAGGGTGAAGCGGTCGCCATCGCCTGTGACGTGTCCACTGTGGACGAAGTCGCCGAGCTCGCGAACCAGGCCCGTTCCTGGCTCGGCCGCGAGCCGGACCTCGTCGTCAACAACGCCGGGATCGGCGCCGGCGGCAAGGTCGTCGGGGAGAGCCCGCTGTCCGATTGGCAGCGGACCCTCGGTGTGAACCTCTGGGGCGTGATCCACGGCTGCCACACCTTCGTGCCCGCGATGCGGGAGGCGAGAGCGGGCGGCGTCATCAACGTCGCTTCGGCCGCCGGCTTCACCGCCGCGCCGAGGATGGCCGCCTACAACGTCAGCAAGGCCGGGGTCGTCAGCCTTTCCGAAACCCTCTCGGCCGAGCTGTCCGGCACCGGTGTCGCGGTCACCGTGCTGTGCCCGACCTTCGTCCGCACCAACATCTTCGACGGCGAACTCATCGACGCCGAGGCGCGCGGCCTCGCCCGGCGGGTCTCCGACGTGGTCGGGTTCTCCGCCGAAAAGGTCGCGAGGATGACGCTCGACGCCCACGATCGCGGCCGCCTTTACGTGGTGCCGCAGCCCGACGCCCAGCTTCTTTGGCACGCCAAGCGTTTCGTGCCCGTCCCGTACACGCGGATCGCCGGTCTCCTCGGCCGGTTCCTGCCCGCCGAAAAGGAGAAGTGATGGCCTACGACTTCGCCGCGATGCTCCAGACCATCAAGGACAAGCAGTGGTCGCTGGCCGACATCGACTGGGACGCGCCCGGCGCGGACACGATGACCGACGAACTCCGCGCCAAGATGCGGCCGTTCATGGCCGACCTGGTGTGGATCGAGCACGTCGGCGCGCGCGGGTTCGCGTCGCTGGCGAAGAAGGCGCCGACACCGGTGATCCAGGAGATCTACCGCTACTTCCATGCCGAGGAACAGAAACACGCGAACGCCGAACTGGCGTTGATGAAGCGCTGGGGCATGCTCGACGAGCACGGTTCGATGCCCGAACCGAACATCAACGTCAAGCTGGCCATCAAGGTCCTCGACGACTACGGCGACTCGCTGCCGCTGACAGCGCTCGCCACGCTCATCCCGCTGCTGGAATGCGCGCTGGACGGCGCCCTGGTGAAGTTCCTGCTGGACGAGGTCTCGGATCCGGTGTGCCACCAGGTGTTCCGGCATATCAACTCCGACGAGTCCCGGCACATCGCGGCCGACTTCGAAGTCCTCGAGCTGATCGGCGCCGGATCGGCGACCAAGATCATCACGGAGTCCGTCGGCTCGCTCAAACCGCAGATCGTCCTCGGCCTGATCGTGGTGTTCGTCCCGCTGATCAACAAGATGCGCGACAACATCGTCGCGATGGGCCTGCCGGAGAAGAAGCTGTACAACGCGGTGAAACGGTTCTCCACCATCGGCGGCCGCGGCGAGTTCACCAAACGCATCCCGGCGTACCACGTGCTCAAGGCACAGGCGGCGATGATCGTCGACCGCTCGCACGTCTACCACCGGCTGCTGGCCGACCCGATGGTCAAGGCGACCCGGCTGATCCCCGCGCGGCTGCTCGGCAAACCGCAGTCGTGGACCGAGGAGATCACGCACGAACCGGTCGCCTCATGACCTTGGGCGAATTCCGGGGCGAGGTGCTGCGCGGCACCGAATGGTTCGGGCACGACTTCGCCGGGCAGCGGGTCGCCGTCGTCGCGCCCGGCCGTGAAGCGGCGCAGATCGTGCCCGAGGTGGTGGCCACCGCGCGGTCGGTGAAGGTGTTCCAGGAGGAACCCGACTGGGTGGTGCCGATGCCGGTGCCGGGGCCGAACGTCCTCGGGATCGCCGTCGCCCGCGTTTTCCTGCGCTGGCAGGTGAAAGACCCGTGGGTCCGCAGGCTCCTGACACCGGACCGCCGCTTCGGCTCGCGGCGGACGGCGCCGGGCCTCGGCTACTACGGAGCGCTGCGAAGGCCCGGCTGCAAGCTCATCACCTGGCCTGTCTACGCCTTCGCGCCCCACGGAATCCGTACCGCCGAAGGCATCGAGCATCAGGCCGACGTCGTCGTGCTCGGCGCCAGTTCACTTTTCGCACCGGAAGGACGTCCCGCATGACCCCGGACCACGAGATCGCGATCATCGGCGGCGGCTTCTCCGGAATCGGCGCCGCGATCCTGCTGCACAAAGCGGGTTTCGAAGACTTCCTCATGCTGGAGGAGGGTGACGGCGTCGGTGGCGCCTGGCACTGGAACACCTATCCCGGTGTCGCCGTCGACATCCCGTCGTTCAGCTACCAGTTCTCGTTCGAGCAGATCTCCGGCTGGTCGCGGGTCTACGCGCCGGGTCGCGAACTCAAGGCCTACGCCGACTACTGCGTCGACAAGTACGACATCCGCCGCCGTACCCGCCTCGGCAGCAAGGTCGTTTCGGCGACCTTCGACGACGAGACGCACTTGTGGCGCCTCGAAACCGCCGACGGCTGGTCGATGACGGCACGGTTCGTCGTCGGCGCCACCGGCGTGCTCACCCAGCCGAAGCCGCCGGAGATCGACGGGCTCGCCGATTTCCGCGGCACGGTGATGCACACCGCGCGCTGGGACCACACCGTCGACCTGCGCGGGAAACGCGTCGCGGTCGTCGGCACCGGGGCGTCGGCCGTGCAGGTGATCCCGTCCATCGCGCCGGAAGCCGGGCATCTGACGGTGTTCCAGCGGACGCCGATCTGGTGCCTGCCCAAGCCCGACGCCGCCCTGCCGGGGCCGGTGCGGCTCGCGATGCGACGGTTGCCCGGAGCGAAACGGCTGTCGCGGCTGGCCAGCCAGGCACTCGTCGAACTGACCTTCCCGCTGGCCGCGCACTTCCACAAACTCCTGCCGACCGCGGGCGCGGGCGAGCGGATCGGGCTCGCGCATCTGCGCCGCGCGGTCAAGGATCCGGAGACCCGGGAGAAGCTCACGCCGCGCTATGCCTTGGGCTGCAAGCGCCCGAGCTTCTCCAACGAGTACCTCCAGACGTTCAACCGCGAAGACGTCACGCTGGAGACCACGGGCATCGACGCGATCACCGAGCACGGCGTGCGCACCGCGGACGGCACCGCGCATCCGGTCGACGTGCTGGTGCTGGCGACCGGGTTCAAGGTGTTCGAGAAGGGCAACATGCCCGCGTTCACCGTGCGCGGGGCGGGCGGCACCGATCTGGAGAAGTTCTGGGAGGAGAACCGGTTCCAGGCGTATCAGGGCGTCAGCGTGCCCGGTTTCCCGAACCTGTTCACCATTCTCGGGCCCTACGGCTACAACGGTTCCTCGTACTTCAACCTGATCGAGACGCAGACGGCGCACATCGTCCGGTGCCTGCGCAACGCCCGCAAGACCGGGGCGACCCGGGTGGAGGTCACGAACGAGGCCAACGACCGGTACTTCCAGAGCATGCTGGACCGCCGCAAACACCAGGTGTTCTTCCAGGACAGCTGTTCGCTGGCCAACAGCTACTACTTCGACGTGAACGGGGACGTGCCGTTCCGTGCCTCGCCGACGCTGGAAACGATGGTGACGAGCCGGTTCTTCGACCTCGACGACTACGCCTTCGCGGACGGCCGGTGAACACTGGCTGAAGTCCGCCGTCGCCGCCCTGGCTGAGCCTTAAGTTCGGTTCCCCGAACCGACCTGGAGGCTGGCCTTGGAAGGCTTTCCGTGGGACGTCCTGCTCGCGGTGGTCGGGATCGCCGTCCCGGCCGTCGCGTTCCTGTGGGAGTTCGTGCTCGTCGGCCGCAAACGGCTCGGCTACCGCGTGCAGATGGACACCCCGACGGCGTCCGAGCGCGGCTTCGCGCCGACGGCCGACGCGCTCGCACAGTTGCAGCACGAGAACGGCGAGCGGCTCGTCGACCCGTCGTTCGTGCTGCTGCGCATCGAGAACAGCGGCACCACCGACATCGACACCGACGACTACGCGGTCAACGCGGACGACCGGGTCGGCGTCCGGGTGAAGTTCCCCGGCCGCACCGTGGCCGGGATGGTGGTGACCGAGCTCAGCTCGCCGCATCTGCACGAATGTTTCGGCGACGACTCCGGTTTCGGCGCGCGCGACGAGAATCCCGAGCGGCCGGTCGGCGTGATCGACCTGCCGAGGGTGCCGCTGAACCGCGGCGCGCACTACAAGATCCTCGCCGTGCTCGACCGGATCCCGAACGGCTCGACCGAGGACTTCGACGATCCTCAGGTCATCGGTGAGATCAAGGGCGGCAGCCTCCGCGAGACCAAGAGCCGCACCGGGCCTACCGGTTCGGTGATGGCGCTGATCCTCTTCCTGGTGGTGGTCAGCATCTTCCAGCTCACCCGTTCGCTGGTCTTCGACGAGAAGCCGCCGCCGCTGGACTGCGCGTCCGGGAAGCTCACGATCACCGGGTCGACGGCGTTCGCGCCGGTGTTGAAGGAAGCGACGGCGTCGTACGCGAAGACGTGCCCGGGCGCGTCCTTCGCCTTCGACAGCCGGGGGAGCGCGGAAGGGCTCGGCAGCCTGAACCAGGCCGGGAACGACAGCGTGCTGGCGTTCTCCGACGGCGCCAAGGGCGAGGGCTTCCCGCAACTGCTGCCCCGCCCGGTCGCGTTCTCGCTGTTCACGCTCGTGGCCAACAAGGAAGCCGGCGTCCAGGACCTCTCGCTCGCGCAGATCCGTGACGTCTACGACGGCAAGATCGCGAACTGGCGGGAGATCGGCGGCAAGGACCAGCCCGTCCGGCTCGTCGACCGGCATTCCGACTCCGGTACGCGGCGGACGTTCGAGCTCCAGGTCCTGGCGGGCAAACGGGAACCGGGCGACAACTCCGACGACTGCCTCAAACCGGCGCCGGGGGCCCAGCCGGGGGTGGTGCGCTGCGCGCGGCCGTCCACGAACGACGTCCTCGAGGCCGTCTCGCGCGTGCCCGGCGCGCTCGGCTACAGCGAACTGGGTGCGGCCACGAAACGCGAGGACGTGCTGCCGGTCCGGATCGACGGCCACCAGGCGACCCTGGAGGGCGCGATCCACGCGGCCTACCCGTTCTGGGAGACCGAGTACGCGTACACGTTCGGCGAGCCGAAGGCCGACTCGCTCGTCGCGAGCTTCCTGCGGTACCTGACCAACCAGGTCGGCAAGGACATCGTCCGGTCCCACGGGCACCGGCCGTGCGCCGAGCTGGTGAATCCGGTCCTCTGCCGTCCAGGCGCGTGAAGGCCCCCTTGCCGCGGCAAGGGGGCCTTCACGCGCGAAAGGTCAGGCAGGCGGCTTCAGGGTGACGACGGTGGCGCTGGTCTCGCCGCGCGGCGTCCGGTACTTGATCTCGTCGCCCTCCTTGGCGCCCACGAGCGCGAGGCCGAGCGGGCTGTCCGAGGTGACCGTGAAGGCGTCGGCGTCCTCGCCCGGGATCATGACGATGTGGAGCTCCTCCTCGTCACCGTCGGAATACCTGATGGTGACGGTGGTGCCGTCGGGGAGCAGGCCCTTGCTGTTGCGGCCGCCGTGCTCGAGTTTCGCGGCGACATCCGAGATGCGCCGCTCGAGGTAGGCGGCGGCCTCCGCGCGGTCCAGCACCTCCGCTTGGTCGGCCGCGTCGCCGGTCCGTTCCTGTTCGCCGACGAGCGGCGCCATCGCGTCGCGCTGCGCACGCAGATCGGCGAGTTCCTTTTCCAGCTGCCGGCGTGCCGCCGGGCTGAACCCGTTGTCCCCTGTGGTCACCATGCCGCGCATTGTCCGCTACAGATCGGCCGCTAGCCACCTCGATTTTTCACCCGCTGTGATCGTCCGGGACGCTTGCCCTAAGCTTCAGGGCTCCCGTCCTGACTACTTGGTGTAAGGAACTTCGTGACCGCCGTTCCCGGCCGCAGCGTGCGGCTCTCCCCCAATCAGCTGCAGAAACAGGAGCAGATCGTCGAAGCGGCGCGTGTCGTGCTCGCCAGGGACGGGCTCGCGGGCTGCACCGTTCGCGCGATCGCGGAGGCCGGACCGCTCACGAAGAGTGCGATTCATTACTACTTCGCGGACATCGACGTCCTGATCGACCGCGCGATGGCGGCGCACATCACAACGTTCACCGCCGATTTGCGCAAAATTTCGGAGAAACACGATCACCCGGACGAGCGGCTCTTCGCCGCCCTCGAGGCCTTCCTGTCCGAGTTCTCCGGCCGCCCGAACGCGGCCTTCCTCTGGTTCGAATACTGGATCGCCGCGGGCCGCGCGCAGCATCCGCAGGCGATCGACGTCATGCTCACGTCGATCACCGAACTGCTGGCCGAGTTGCTCGCCCCGCTCGACGTCGAAGACCCCCGCGCGCGGGCGCGGGCCCTACTGTCCTATCTGCTCGGTGCGATCGTCCAGCAGCGCGTCCGGCGGCGGCCGTTCGCCGCACTGCGTGGCGACATCGAAGCGCTCTGTTTCGCGAACTACGGGTAGAAATACGCATTAGATCCGTACCGTTACGGATTGTTCGCTCCTGTCGGCTCCCGCCATGGTGAGGTTCCCTTCCCTTGCCTGAGAGCTAGGAGACGACGATGCGCATAAGACGGTGCATGGCCGTGGCGATCGCGGCCGTCGCTGCGTTCACCATCCCGGTCGCCGCGAGTCCGGCGACCGCCGACCAGCAGGCCGAAGACGCGCAGGTCCAGATCTACGAGGTCTTCGGTACCGGTACTTCGCAGCAGCGCACCCAGATCTCCCGGCTGGGCGTCGACGTCCTCGGTTCCGCGGGCGGTACGACCACCTTCATCGGCGAGGCGCGCGACGCGGCGAAGGTGCGCTCACTCGGCTTCCGCGTCGAGCAGCGCGGCGTCGTCGACAGGTCGGAGAAGGTCGGCACGAACGCGATCAACGACTTCCCGCCGTCGGACTCCGGCTTCCACAACTACGCCGAGGTCACCACGGAACTGCGCAACGCGCAGGCGAACTACGGGTCGATCGCGCGGCTGAGCAGCGTCGGCAACTCGTTCCAGAACCGCGCGCTGAACATGCTCAAGATCAGCGACAACGTCGCCACCGACGAGACCGAGCCCGAAGTCCTCTTCACCTGCAACCAGCACGCGCGCGAGCACCTCACCACCGAGATGTGCCTGCGGATCGTGAACCGGTTCACCCAGGGCTACGCCTCCGACCCGGCGATCAAGCGCTTCGTCGACAGTACCGAGATCTACGTGATCCCGAACGTCAACCCGGACGGTTCGGAGTACGACATCTCCGGCGGCAGCTACAAGTACTGGCGCAAGAACCGCCAGGGCAACGGCACCGACCCCAACCGCAACTGGGCCTACAACTGGGGCTGCTGCGGCGGTTCGTCGGGTTCGACGACCAGCGAGACCTACCGCGGTCCCTCGGCGTTCTCCGCCCCGGAGACCAGGGCGGTGTCCAACTTCGTGAACTCGCGCAAGATCGGCGGCGTCCAGCAGATCAAGGCGAGCATCGACTTCCACACCTATTCGGAGCTCGTCCTGTGGCCGTTCGGCTTCACGTACAACGACACCGCGCCGGGCATGACGGCGGCCGAGGCGCAGCGTTTCCAGACGCTGGGCAGGCAGCTGGCGGCGACCAACGGCTACACCCCGCAGCAGTCGAGCGACCTGTACATCACGGACGGGACGATCGACGACTGGATGTGGGGCACCCACAAGATCCTGAGCTTCACCTTCGAGATGTACCCGCGGGGTTCCAACCCCGGTTTCTACCCGCCCGACGAGGTGATCGTCCGGGAGACCACGCGTAACGACAAGGCCGTGGACCTCCTGCTGAACACCGCCATCGGCTGACGGCGCTGAGCTGAAGGGGCCCTTCACCGCATCCCATGCGGTGAAGGGCCCCTTCGTCGCATCAGATGCGGGCATGGTCCCCTTCAGCTCCCGCGCATAGGGTGCGGGACATGCCGATGTTCGAATTCGAGGGGCTGCGTCCCCAGGTGGATCCCGAAGCGTGGATCGCCCCCACCGCCACCCTGATCGGCGACGTCGTCGTCGAAAAGGGCGCCTCCGTCTGGTACGGCGCCGTGCTGCGCGCCGACTTCGGGCGGATCCTCATCCGCGAGGGCGCCAACATCCAGGACAACTCGGTCATCCACGTCAACGGCGGCGTGACCGAGGTCGGCAAGAACGTCACCGTCGGGCACCAGTGCCTCGTGCACGACTGCACGATCGGCGAGCAGGCGCTGATCGGGAACGGCTCGATCGTGCTCGACAAGGCGCAGATCGGCGCGAAGGCCCTGGTCGCGGCCGGTGCCACGGTGACGCCCGGGATGATCATCCCGCCGGAGACCGTCGCCATGGGCAGCCCGGCGAAGAAGCACGTCCCGCTCGACGGCACCGCCCGCGGCTGGGTCGAGCACAACGCGGCGATCTACCAGGAGCTGGCGCGCAGGCACTCGGAAGGCATCAAGCCGATCGATTGACTCTGTTCGTCTGTCGAGCGCTGACGGAAACCTTCCGCGGGGCACAAGGCCGTAGGTACGTCGCGCAGGTGCGAAGGGCGCCCCGCAAAAGGTTTCCGGTGTCGCGATCGAAGAACCGTGACCCGCAAACACGTGATCGTCCCGCCTTTCCGCGATCTCGACCCGGAACTCGGGATCGCGGAAAGGCTGCTGGCGCAAGGGAATCCGTGGCTCGCCGGGGCGGAACTGGTCGCGTTCGGCGGCTGGCGGCGGATCGAACGCTGCGCCGTCTGCGCGGAGGCGTTCTGCGATCGGGCGGCAGGCTGCAGCCGCCGTTGGTGTGCCGGACATCGTCCGCATGCCGACTCCCGTCCCGGTGGAGTGCACTAGGCTCCGGAGGCACCAGCGACTGGCGCATTTGAGGTGGAGCACCACCGGGAAGCGAATCGGGCCGGCACCGCGCGCCTGGGTGAAGGCCACTCCTGAGCCGGAGTACGCCATGACACACCAGCCAGAACTGTCCGCGCTCGCCGCCGCGGACCCGCAGATCGCCGGGCTCGTCGAGGACGAGGCGAAGCGCCAGCACGACAAGATCCGCTTGATCGCCTCCGAGAACTACGTCTCCCAGGCGGTGCTCGAAGCGACCGGCACCGTCCTCACCAACAAGTACTCCGAGGGCTACGCCGGCAAGCGGTACTACGAGGGCCAGCAGCTCATCGACCAGGTCGAGAACCTCGCCATCGAGCGGGCGAAGGCCGTCTTCGGCGCCGACCACGCCAACGTCCAGCCGTACTCGGGTTCCCCGGCGAACCTGGCGGTGTACCTCGCCTTCGCGAAGCCGGGCGACACCGTGCTCGGCATGGCGCTGCCGGACGGCGGTCACCTCACGCACGGCTGGAGCGTGTCCGCGACCGGCAAGTGGTTCACCCCGGTGCGCTACGGCGTCCGCAAGGAGACCGGCCGCGTCGACCTCGACCAGGTGCGTGAACTCGCGCTGCAGCACCGGCCGAAGCTGATCTTCGCGGGCGGCACCGCGATCCCGCGCACCATCGACTTCCCGGCGTTCGCGGAGATCGCCCGCGAGGTCGACGCCGTCCTGGTCGCCGACATCGCGCACATCGCCGGTCTCGTCGCCGGTGGCGCGCATCCGTCGCCGGTCGGGCACGCGCAGGTCATCACCACGACCACGCACAAGACGCTGCGTGGCCCGCGCGGCGCGATGATCCTTTCCGACGCCGACCACGCGAAGGCCGTCGACAAGGCGGTGTTCCCCGGTCTGCAGGGCGGGCCGCACAACCACACGACCGCCGCGATCGCCGTCGCGCTGGGCGAAGCGCAGAAGCCGGAGTTCCGCGACTACGCGCACGCGATCGTCGCCAACGCCCGGGCGCTGGCGGAGGCGCTGGTGGAGCGCGGGTACGACCTCGTGTCCGGCGGCACCGACAACCACCTGCTGCTGATCGACCTGACGAACAAGAACGTGCCGGGCAAGCCCGCCGCGCAGGCGCTCGACCGGGCCGGGATCGAGCTGAACTACAACACCGTGCCGTTCGACCCGCGCAAACCGTTCGACCCGTCCGGGATCCGGCTCGGCACCTCCGCGATCACCACTCGCGGGCTCCAGCCGGAGCACCAGGTCAAGGTGGCGGAGTGGATCGACCGCACGATCACCGCCGCGGCGGCCGAGGAACAGGCCGCCCTGGACACCATCGCCGCCGAGATCCGCGAGTTCCTGGCGCCGTTCCCGATCCCGGGTTACTCGGCCTAGCGAGAGCTGAAGGACGCTTTCCCCGCATAAGACGCAGCAAAGGGGCCCTTCACCGCATGACATGCGGTGAAGGGCCCCTTCAGCTCTGCTCTGCGAACTAGTGAGCGGCCGGACCGTCGACGGCTTCCTTGGCCAGCCGGTCGGTCTCACGCTCGTACGAACGCTTGATCTCGGCCTCGGCTTCGGTACGCCCGACCCAGCTCGAACCCTCGACGCTCTTGCCCGGCTCCAGGTCCTTGTACACCTCGAAGAAGTGCTGGATCTCGAGCTTGTGGAACTCGTTCAGGTGGTGGATGTCGCGCAGGTGCTCGAGGCGCGGGTCGTTCGTCGGGACGGCGAGGACCTTGTCGTCCGGGCCCTTCTCGTCGGTCATCCGGAACATGCCGATCGCGCGGCAGCGGATCAGGCAGCCCGGGAAGGTCGGCTCCTGGACGAGCACCAGCACGTCGAGCGGGTCGCCGTCCTGGCCGAGGGTGTCGTCGATGAACCCGTAGTCAGCGGGGTACTGGGTGGCGGTGAACAGGGTCCGGTCGAGCTTGATCCGACCGGTCTTGTGGTCCACCTCGTACTTGTTGCGCTCCCCCTTGGGGATTTCGATAGTGACGTCGAATTCCACGCCGGCCTCGCTGCTCTCGTCTTTGGTACGCCCCGCCTCGCGGACGGCTCACCGAAATCATCGTCTTGTCTTCACTAGTGTGGACCACGGGGGCTCGGGCGGTCGCATCGATGTGGTCGTATGTGAGCTTGGCCCCTTCCCCGGACGGTGGATGAAGGAGCGTTACGTGCCGGAAAACGATGACCCGAGGTGGCCGTCGGACGACAAGGACACCTCATCCGCCGAGCCCAAGGGCACCAAGGGGGACGGTGAAGCCACCGTCTGGCTGCCCATGTCGGGTCTGGCGAACGGCAAGACCGAAGAGCTTTCAGTGCCGAAGGTCACACCCGAAAGTGGCTCGTGGTTCTCGCCGGTCGTGGAGGTCGAGGACGAACCCGAGATTCCGGAGACGCCCACCCCGCAGTGGTCCGCGTTCGCGCCGGTGACGCCGGTCGAGCCGGAGAAGCCCGAGGCGCCCAAGACGGTCTTCGTCCAGCCCGTCCAGCCGCGGCAGACGGACGAACCGGACTGGGACCAGTTCGACCGGGGCGCCGCCACTCCGACGCGTGAACACGAGCTCGCGAGACCCGAGCCCCGTCAAGAGCCCCAGCGCCCAGAACCCCAGCGTCAAGAGCCTCCGCGCCAGGAACGCCCAGAGCCCTCGCTCCAGGAGCCGCCGCCGGAGCCGTCGCGACGGCCCGAGCAGAACCGGGTCGAGCCGCCGCGTCCCGCGGAGGTCCCGTCCGCGACCATGCACGCGCGCCCGGTCCGCATCGAGCCCGCCGAAGAGCGTTTCGACCCCGAAGCCACTGTCGGGATCCAGCAGCCCCAGCCGCCGTCCGAGGAACCTCCGGCCGCCGAGGCCGCCCCCGCGCCAAAGCCGAAGAAGCGCAAGCGCAAGGTCCTGCTGATCACGGGGCTGGTCGTCGTCCTGCTGCTCGCCGGGGTGGGCGGCGCCGCCGCGATGCCCAAGGTGTCGAACCGGCTCGGCCTGCCCTGGGCGCCGAACGCGCCGAGGGGCGACATCCCCCAGCCCGCCGGGGTCACCCGTGTCCTGCACGGGCCGGACATCAACGGCGTCGCGCCGACGAAAGCGGGTCTCACGGCCGCGCTGGCGGGGCCCGCCGGTGCCGCGGACCTCGGCACGCTCACCGGCACCGTGGTGGACGCGGCGACCGGCGACGTCCTCTGGGACAAGAACTCCGGCACCCCGCTGACCCCGGCGTCGACCACGAAGATCCTCGTCGTGGCGGCCGCGCTGCTGTCGCTGGACCACGGGACGCAGATCTCGACGAAGATCGTCCAGGGCGCCGATCCGGGCACGGTCATCCTCGTCGCGGGCGGCGATCCCTCGCTGACCTCGCTGCCCCTGGGCACGGACTCGCCGCTGTACCCGGGCGCCGCCCACGTCGACGATCTCGTCGCCCAGGTCAAGAAGGCGAGCGGCGGCAAGATCTCCAAGGTCCAGCTGGACGTCAGCCTGTTCAAGGGGCCGACGTCCGCGAAGGGCTGGGACCCGGAGGACACCATCGCCGGGAACACCTACATGGCCCCGGTCGTCCCCGTGATGGCCGACGGTGGCCGCAACGACCCGAAGAGCGACCACGCGCCCCGCATCGCCAATCCCGCGACCGCGCTGACCCAGAAGATCGCGGGGAAGCTCGAAGCCCAAGCGGGCGGCACGACGACGGCGCCGAAGGACGCGAAGGTGCTCGGCGAGGTCAAATCGCAGCCGCTGGCGGAGTTCGCGAACTCGCTGCTCCAGCTTTCGGACAACATGCTCGCCGACGTCCTCGCCCGCCAGATCGCGCTCGCCAAGGGCGCCGAGCCGTCGTTCGCCGGCGGCGCGGCCGCGACCCTGGACGTGCTCAAGCAGGCAGGCTTCGACCTGACCGGAGTCCAGATCAACGACGGCAGCGGGTTGTCCGACCAGAACAAGATCCCGGCCAAGGTGCTCAGCGAGATTCTCGCGGTCGCCGCGGCGCCGGACGGCAAGGATCCGAGGACGGCCAAACTGCGGCCGCTGCTGGCGGGCCTCCCCGTCGCGGGCGGCAGCGGGACGCTGGAGAAGCGCTACGGCGATCCGGCGTCGGCGGCCGGCCGGGGCTGGGTCCGGGGCAAGACCGGGACGCTGTCCGGGGTGAACACCCTGGCCGGCGTGGTGCTGGACACCGACGGCCGCATGCTGGTGTTCGCGCTCATGTCGTCCGGTTCGGACCAGAACAAGGGCCGGGCCGCACTCGACGTCGTCGCGGCGACCCTGCACAAATGCGGTTGTCGCTGAATCCGGTGAGCGACCGGAATCGGAGCGTGAGGAAGTCGAGGCGGAATTCGGTCTTCCAGCGGGTAGCGTCATAAGAGTGAGTGAGGAAACGCCGACCAAGACGCGTTCGATGGTCGACTGGTCCCTGGCCGCCTCGACGGGCGCGCTCCTGGTGCGCGGCGGACCGGTGGTCGACCGCGAAGTGGCCGATGAAGCCGTCGCCGATCTGCGCGAGCTGACCGGCGAGGCGGAGGGGCACGTCCGTGAGCTGACCGGGCTCGGCCTCGACCTGCCACTGCTGCCCGCCGAAGTCGTCGACAGGCCCGGCTGGGTCCGTTCGGCCGCCGCGGGGCTCGACGCGCTCACCGGCCGCGCGCTGCCGGAGGCCCAAGGCGGCCCGCTGGCGCCCGTGCTGGCCGGTGGCGCCGGTGTCCAGACCGGTCTGGTGCTCGCGTTCCTGGCGTCGCGGGTCCTCGGTCAGTACGACCCGTTCGGCGGGCCGGAACGCCGGGGCCAGCTGGTGCTCGTCGCGCCGAACGTGGTCGCCGCCCAGCGCGCGATGGACGTGCCCGGCCACGACTTCCGGCTGTGGGTCTGCCTGCACGAATGCACCCACCGGCTGCAGTTCACCGCGGTCACCTGGCTGCGCGACTACTTCGCCGACGAAGTCGAGCGCCTGATCGGCGGGCTCGCCGGCCGCGACGCGGACGGGCTGAGCGATCTGGTCGGCCGCCTGCCGGACACCATCAAGCAGATCGGCAAGGGCAAGGCGAGCGGCGCCGGTCTCGCCGAACTCCTGCAGTCGCCGGGCGAACGCGCGGTGTTCGACCGGCTGCTCGCGCTCTCCACCCTGCTGGAGGGGCACGCCGACTTCGTGATGGACGCCGTCGGGCCGCAGGTCGTGCCCAGTGTCGAGCTGATCCGGTCGCGGTTCACCGCCCGGCGCAAGGGCGGCGGCCTGATCGACCGCGTGCTGCGCGGCCTGCTCGGCGTGGACGCGAAGATGCGCCAGTACGAACAGGGCGCGAAGTTCACCAAGCACGTCGTCGGCGCCGTCGGCATGGACGGCTTCAACGCGGTGTGGACGTCGCCGAACACCTTGCCGACCAGGGCCGAGATCACCGATCCGGCGGCCTGGGTGCGGCGCCTGCACGGGTGAGCGGGCCGGATCCGGCGATCGCGGCCGTGCGGACGGCCGTGCGGGAGTTCCTCGCGTCGGCGAAGGTCACCGACGAGGTGTGCGTCGCCGTCTCCGGCGGCGCGGATTCGCTCGCGCTCGCCGAAGCGGCCGCGTTCACCGGTACCCGAGCGGGCCTGAAGGTGCGGGCGCTGGTCGTCGATCACGGGCTCCAGGACGGTTCCGCCGGGATCGCGGCGAAGGCGGCGGACACGGCCCGGAAACTGGGCGCCGACACCGCCGAGGTGCTGACGGTGAAGGTCGAGGGCCCGGGCGGACCGGAAGCGGCCGCCCGCCGGGCCCGTTACGGCGCCCTGCGCTCGGCACTTCCCGGCGGACACGGCCTCGTCCTCCTCGGCCACACCCTCGACGACCAGGCCGAAACCGTCCTGCTCGGTCTCGGCCGGGGTTCGGGACCGCGCTCGCTGGCCGGGATGAGGCCGCACGACCCGCCGTGGGGACGGCCGCTGCTCGGCGTCACCCGCGCCACCACCCGGCGGGCTTGCCGGGCGCTCGGCGTCGACCCGTGGCAGGACCCGCACAACGAGGACCCGAGGTTCACGCGTGTCCGATTACGAACGGAAGTAGTGCCCCTTCTGGAGGATGTGCTGTCCGGCGGTGTCGCGGCTTCGCTCGCCCGGACGGCGGCACAACTGCGCGAGGACACCGAGGCGTTGGACACACTCGCGGGTGAGGTCTACCTGCGCGCTTTCACCGAGGAGGGGCTCGACGTCGCGGTGCTCGCCACCGAGCCGCCAGCGCTGCGGCGGCGCGTCCTCCGCAGGTGGCTGCTGGACTCCGGGGTCCGCGAACTGACCGACGCCCATCTCCGTTCGGTCGATGCCCTGGTGGGCAATTGGCGGGGTCAGGGGGGCGTTTGGCTACCCGGCGACTTGGTGGCCACCCGGGCGCATGGCAGGCTCTCGGTCGAAGCACCCCAATCCACCACCTAGAGGGGATCGTCCTGTGTACGAAGGCGAGATCGCCTCCGTGCTCGTCACCGAGCAGCAGATCAACGACAAGATCGCCGAGCTGGCCGCGAAGGTCGCCGCGGACTACCCGGCCGACGGCCCCGGTTCGGGGCAGGGAGACCTCCTGCTCGTCGGGGTGCTCAAGGGCGCGGTGATGTTCATGACCGACTTCGCCAGGGCACTTCCTCTTCCTTCACAGCTCGAGTTCATGGCGGTCTCCTCCTACGGCTCGGCGACCTCGTCGTCCGGCGTGGTGCGGATCCTCAAGGACCTCGATCGCGACATCGCCGGCCGCGACGTGCTCATCGTCGAGGACATCGTCGACTCCGGGCTCACGCTGTCCTGGTTGCTGAAGAACCTCGCCAGCCGCAACCCGGCCTCGCTCGAGGTCGTCTCGCTCCTGCGCAAGCCGGAAGCGGTCAAGGTCGATGTACCGGTCAAGTACATCGGGTTCGACATTCCCAACGAATTCGTAGTCGGATACGGCCTCGACTACGCGGAGCGTTACCGGGACCTGCCCTACATCGGCACCCTGGATCCGCACGTTTACACGTCCTGAGAACCGCTTGCCCGCATCGGCGGAAATGCGGAACCCTGAGCACGGCGAACGCGTCATAGGCTGCGATCAAGTGCGTTAACCTATGCGAAGACCTTCGTCACGAATCAGTCGTGACCTGGCCCGGGGGAAACGGAGAGAGCTCAGATGGGGAACAGCAGCTTGGCGGACGCGAACGCGTTCAAGAACGCCGCGGCCCAGGGCCAGGTCGGGATCGACCCGGACGCGGCCCAGACCGCACTGAACAAGATCCGGACCGGCAAGGACGCCGTCGAGGCGCTGCTCCAGCGTGCCGGTGACCTCGGGCAGGCGCCGAAGCTGGGCAACAACCCGGTCGGCAACGCCATCGCCGCGAAGGTCGCGAACCGCGCCGACGGCGGCGGCGACTCGTACGCCGCCGCTCTCCAGAACCTGTACCAGCAGTACGAGGCGGCCGAGTCCGGCATCGTCACCGCGATGGCCCGCTACCACGAGATCGACCAGGCCGCGGCCGAGCCGTTCCGGAACGTCTGAGGGGGAGTCAGAAAGCCATGCCACCGAAGCACAGTGCCGACTCTTTCGGCGAGAACACCAGCAGCACCCCGGTCCAGCTCGGCGACAACTCGCAGGCCGCGGGCATCGTCTCGTCCGCTCGCGGGCGTTCGGACGGGTTCGACATCGGCGCCGACCGCGCCATCACCAACCCGCCGAACTGGGAGAGCGCCCCGACCAGCCAGGAGCTGTGGGACCAGGCCAACGTCGGCAACGACCCCAGCACCGCGACGTCGATCAGCCAGTCGTGGACCTCGCACGGCTCCAAGCTGAGCCAGGCGTCGAACGACCTCTACAACGCGATCTCCGAACTGGGCGCCGCCTGGATCGGGCAGGGCGCGGCGAGCGCGCAGGGTTCGCTGGTCGCCATCGCGAACTCGGGCTCGCAGGCCTCCGAGGCCGCGCACACGATGTCGGACAGGCTGCAGAAGCAGGCCGACGCGGCCACCAAGGTCAAGCTCATGCCGAAGCCGACCAGCTACACCCCCGAGGGTGCGCTGGGCGCGGCTCTCGCGGCTGGCCCGGTCGGCATGATCACCGACCAGAAGCCCCTCGCCGACCAGGACAAGGAAGTGCGGGCGGAGCAGGCCAGGTTCCTCGAGGCCTACACCAAGGAGATGAGCGAGGTCGACAGCTCGACCCCGAGCTTCGGCCCCGAATCCCTCGGCATGAAGCCGACCGCTTCGCACAACAGCGCTTCGTTCAGCGGTGTCGGCAACGTCGGCGGCGGTGGCCTCAACTCGGGCGCCGTCTCCGGCACCCCCGTCCTCGCCGGCACGCACGGCTACGGCGGCGTGCAGGCTGGTTCGCCCGCGGCGGCCGTCCACGGCGGTCCGGACTCGGGTGTGTTCTCGCAGGCCGGCTACAACGCCGCCACCGGGAACCTTCCGGCTTCGGGTGTCGCTCCCGGCCCTGGCGCCGGTATGGCGTCCGGCGCCGGTGCGCCGATGGCCCCGCACGCCCCGGCGAACGGCGGCAACGGTCTCGGCCAGGCGCTCACGGCGGCCGCGGTCGGCGGCGGCCTCGGTTACGCCGGTGCCAAGGCGCTCGGACAGGGCAACAAGTCCGGCGCGAAGGACACCGACAGCACCGACGCCGCGGCGACCGACAACGCGCCCGCGCAGAGCGCCGCGTCCCAGGCCGTGCCGCAGCAGGGCATCGTGTCCTCCAGCGGCACCATCGGCGGCGGTGCCACCCCGCCGATGCAGGGCATGGGCGGCGGCATGGGCATGGGCGCCCACGGCGCGCAGGCCGAGCAGGAAGAGGAGCACACGCACGCGTCGTTCCTCATCGAGCCGGACCCGGACGACGCCTTCGGTGCCAACGAGGCGACCCCGCCGCCGGTCATCGGTGCCTGGACCGAAGACGACGATCGCTAAAGCGGTTCTCACCGGGCGCGCGGCCTCATCGGCCGCGCGCCCGCTGACTTGTTTGGGGGCTGATGATGGCGAACGGTGAGCTGCTCACCACGGTCGAGCTGGACTTCCTGTGGGAGACCGCGAACGCCGGAGAGCTGCCGTACCCGCTGCGGCTCCGCTCGCACGGGGCGACCGTGGACGAGCGCGCCGCCCTGCGGGCGCAGACGTTCCAGTCACTGAGCCAGCGCCGTCTCGCCGACGACCGGGGGCGCCCCGAACCCCACATCGAGGACTTCTTCGGTGTCCTCGCGAGGCCGGATCTGAGCCTGGACTGCGTCCAGCTCAACAATCCCAACACCGAACCGCTGCTCGCGGTCGCGTCACTGCTCGGCGGGCAAGGCCTCCTGACGGTGCAGGACCCGCGCGGTTTCCACTTCCACCCCATCGCCCCGGACGGCCTCGCGAGCGCGATCGTCTCCCTCCTGCCGCCGGGTTCGCGCGGCACGGAGAAGTCGATCACCCTCCCGCTGGACGGGCTCGTCGGCGCTTCGGGGGCGGACTTCCTCCAGCGTCGCCAGCCGCAGGTCGACGGTACGGCGACGTCCGACGAGGACCGCAAGGCACTCTCTCGGCTCCAGGCGCAGCCGCGGCTGCGCGGGGGCCAGTTCGGCGCCAACGCGCGCAGCAAGCACGGCACGCGGAGCCGGTCTTCGGTGCTGAGCTGGTTCGACACGCAGTCGGGCCGTTACTTCACCCAGGCCACCCGCGGTTCCGACGGTCGCGACTGGATCACCATCGCGCCCGCGGATCCGGCGACGCTGCGCCACCGGCTCACGGAGATGCTGGGGAAGATCGCGGCCGACGCCTCTCCCGCCCGCTGAGCCCTTCCGCCCGTGCAATGAAGGGGACTTTCCTTGCGAAATTTGCGAGGAAAGTCCCCTTCATTGCGTTCTCGCCGGACCACTATCCGCATCCGGCCGACGACTGTCGTACCCCTTCGCTATCGTGAACCCCCTGGGCGTCCCGAGGCCCAGGAGCCAAGGTGCCGGGAGGGCACGGAGCAATGCATCAGGAACACTTCACGCCGCTGGCGTTCGACTTCCTCTGGGAGTCCGCCGAACTCGGCGACCTGCCTTATCCGCTGCGCGTGCGTTCGCACGGCGCGACCGAGGCCGAGCGCCGGGCGCTGCGCAGCCGTGCCGAAGTCGAGCTCCAGGCCCGCGGCCTCCGCGACAACAGGGGAAGGCTCGAGTCGAAGATCGAGGACTGGCTGTACCTCCTCGCCCGCGGCTCGCTGACCATCGACGCGCTGCACATCCCCGAGTTCCAGGCCCCGACGATCGCCGTCCTCGGCGCCACCGACGGTCGCGACGGAGTGCTCGCGATCCAGGACCAGTCCGGGATCTGGCTGCGCGAGGCGCCCGCGGACGGGCTCCCGACAGCGGTCGTCGACGTGCTGCCGCCGGGTCAGCGCGGCTCCGAGGCGTCCGTCACGCTGCCGATCGACGACGCCCGCCGCACCCAGCCGATCCGCGCCGCCGTCAACCCGACGAAGCAGGCCGAAGAGACCGAAGCCGCCAAGAACCGTCGTAAGGACAAGTCCCGCGTCTCACTCAGTGAACGCGTCACCGCGGACCCGCGCGAGGCGTTCGGCAAGCTCACCGGCCAGCCCCGGCTGCGCGGCGGTCAGCTCGCAGCGAACAGCCGGTCCCAGGTCGGCGCCAAACAGCGGTCCCGCGTCCTCGGCTGGTTCGACACCGTCAGCGGGCGCTACCTCAGCACGTCACAGGCCGGACCGGACGGCCGCGAATGGGTCACCGTCTCGCCCGCCGACGTCAAGACACTCCGCACGCGACTCGGTGAAATGGCCGCCGGTGTGGCGGTCGACACACGCTAGGGTGACTGGCGCGTTCACGCTCCGGGAACCCTCACGAGGCGTCCGCCGTTTACGTCCGAGAGGCTCACCACCCTCGTCCGTCCAGGCGGGCGGTATCCTGAGGGGCGGGTGTCGGAGCACCATGGGTCGTCAAGATCGTGATGGCGGGTATCACAGGAGCCGCCCAACCAGGAAGGGTCGAGGCCACCAGGGCCGAGTCGTATGAACCGGAAGAGCGTGCTCAAGAACCCAGTGCTCTGGATTCTCGCGGCGGTACTGGCGTTTCTCGCCTACAACACGATCTTCGACAGTGATCGTGGCTACACCCAGGTGCCGATCTCGATCGCGAATCAGCAGATCACCGCGAACAACGTCAAGGAAGCCTCGCAAGAGGACAAGGAGCAGCAGATCAAGCTGCTGCTGACCAAGAAGATCGAGGTCGAAGGCCAGCAGGTCGACCAGATCATCGCGCAGTACCCGGCGAACGTCGCGGGCAACATCTACGGCCAGCTCATCGGCCTCAAGAACGGCGACAACCCGGTCAAGTTCACCACCAAGGTCACCCAGCAGAACGTCCTCACCCAGATCCTGATCTTCGCCATTCCGCTGGCGCTGGTGCTGGGCCTGCTGATGTGGATGATGAACAACGCGCAGGGCGGCGGGAACCGCGTCCTCAACTTCGGCAAGTCGAAGGCCAAACAGCTCAACAAGGACATGCCCAAGACGACCTTCGGGGACGTCGCGGGCGCAGACGAGGCCGTCGAAGAGCTGTACGAGATCAAGGACTTCCTGCAGAACCCGGCGCGCTACCAGGCACTCGGCGCGAAGATCCCCAAGGGCGTGCTGCTCTACGGGCCGCCCGGTACCGGTAAGACGCTGCTCGCGCGAGCCGTCGCCGGCGAGGCGGGCGTGCCGTTCTACACGATCTCCGGTTCCGACTTCGTCGAGATGTTCGTCGGTGTCGGCGCCTCGCGGGTCCGTGACCTGTTCGAGCAGGCCAAGCAGAACGCGCCCTGCATCATCTTCGTCGACGAGATCGACGCGGTCGGCCGCCAGCGTGGCGCCGGCCTCGGCGGCGGTCACGACGAACGTGAGCAGACGCTGAACCAGCTCCTCGTCGAGATGGACGGCTTCGACGCGCGCGGCGGCATCATCCTGATCGCCGCCACCAACCGGCCCGACATCCTCGACCCGGCGCTCCTGCGTCCCGGCCGCTTCGACCGCCAGATCCCGGTGTCCGCACCGGATATGCGCGGTCGCCGGGCGATCCTCGAGGTGCACGCCAAGGGCAAGCCGATCGCGCAGGGCACCGACCTGAGCGGCCTCGCCAAGCGGACCGTCGGCATGTCCGGCGCCGACCTGGCGAACGTGCTCAACGAGGCCGCGCTGCTCACCGCCCGCCAGAACGGGCACGTGATCACCGACGAGGCACTGGAGGAGTCGGTCGACCGCGTCGTCGGCGGCCCCGCCCGCAAGAGCCGGATCATCTCCGAGAAGGAGAAGAAGATCACGGCCTACCACGAGGGCGGGCACGCGCTCGCCGCGTGGGCGATGCCGGACATCGAGCCGGTCTACAAGCTGACGATCCTGCCGCGCGGGCGCACCGGCGGTCACGCCCTGCTCGTCCCGGAGGACGACAAGGAGTTGATGACCCGTTCGGAGATGATCGGGCGCCTGGTCTTCGCGATGGGCGGCCGGACGGCGGAGGAGCTCGTCTTCCACGAGCCCACCACCGGTGCCTCCTCCGACATCGAGCAGGCGACCAAGATCGCCCGCGCGATGGTCACCGAATACGGCATGAGCGCCCGGCTCGGCGCCGTCAAGTACGGCCAGGAGCAGGGCGACCCGTTCCTCGGCCGCTCGGCGGGCCGCCAGGCGGACTACTCGCTCGAGGTCGCGCACGAGATCGACGAGGAGGTGCGCAAGCTCATCGAGACCGCGCACACCGAGGCGTGGCACGTGCTGAGCACCTACCGCGACGTGCTGGACGAGCTGGTCATCGAACTCCTCGAGAAGGAGACGCTGACCCGCAAGGATCTCGAGCGGATCTTCGCGACCGTCGAGAAGCGCCCGCACATCACCATCTTCAACGAGTTCGGCGAGCGGAAGCCGTCGGACAAGCCGCCGATCAAGACCCCCGGCGAGCTGGCGATGGAGCGCGGCGAGCCGTGGCCCCCGCCGGAGGAGAAGAAGGAGCAGCCGGTGCTGCAGCCGGCGCCGACCCCGGTCGGCACCGCGCAGGGTGGCGGCGACCTTCCCGGTGGCCCGCCGTACGCGGCCCCGGTCCCGCCGCCGGACCCGAACGCCAACCCCTACGCTCCGCCGCAGCCGGGCGCCTACCCCAACGGTGGCCGCCCGAACGGTGGGCCGAACGGCACCGGCCACTGGCCCCAGGCATATGGTGGGCAGCAGCCGGGCGGTCCGGC
The DNA here is from genome assembly GCF_046549075.1 of Amycolatopsis sp. lyj-84. Taxonomy (NCBI): domain Bacteria; kingdom Bacillati; phylum Actinomycetota; class Actinomycetes; order Pseudonocardiales; family Pseudonocardiaceae; genus Amycolatopsis; species Amycolatopsis sp. lyj-84. The sequence goes on along the minus strand of NZ_JAJPWO010000003.1, from coordinate 150,206 downwards.
AGGCGGTTATCAGGGTGGGCCCGTTGGCGGTCCGCCGAACTACGGGGCTCCTCCCGGATGGACCCCGGCGACTCAGCCGGGCGGACAACCGAACCAGCCCTGGCGTCCCGCCGAAGACCGTCCGCGCGACACCTGGTTCGGCGGCGAGCCGGGCCAGCCTGGCGGTCAGCAGGACGAAGGACAGCAACGGCGTGACGACGGACAGGACGACACCAAGCGTTAACGGCGAAAGCCCGGTCTTCGACCAAGAGCGGGCCGAGAAAGCCGTACGCGAACTCCTGCTCGCCTGTGGTGAGGACCCGGACCGGGACGGTCTCTTGGAGACCCCGGCCCGGGTCGCTCGCGCTTACCGGGAAATGTTCGCCGGGCTCTACACCGAGCCGGACCACGTGCTGGACCGCACGTTCGACGAGGCGCACGAAGAACTCGTCCTGGTGACGGACATCCCGATGTTCTCGACCTGCGTGCCCAGCAAGCAGACGGTGAACGCTGTCGGTGGCCGTAAGCAGGCTGCCGAGGTCGAAGTCGGCGACAAGCTGTGGACTCTCGCAGGCGGCCAGGTCGAAGAGACCACGGTGACCGAGATCAGTTCGCACCAGACTCGCGAGCTGGTGGAGGTCAAGACCTCGGGCGGAAGCTTCAAGGTCACACCCGACCATCCTTTGGCGACGCCGAAGGGATGGATGGAAGCCAAGGACGTCGAAGGCTCGTTCATCGAGTGGACTCACGCGCGCAAGCTCAGCCGGGATCGGTGGAAGCCGGTGTTCGGGTACGACTTCGGCTATGTGATCGGCACCGTCTGTTCGGATGGGACTGTCGCTGAGCGGTATGTCTCGCTGGTGGTGAACGACCGCGACTTCGCGAAGAAGTACGCCGAGTCGCTCTACCGTGCCTTCGGAATCGAGGCGAAGCTCGAACCGGTCACACGGCCGTCGGGCTACCTGGGACGTGACGTGCCGGGATTCCGGGTGCGCGTCGTCTCGTCGTTCCTGGCGGACCTGATGCGCCAGTATGTCGGCGGCGACGCTCACCACCAGCGCCAGCGCTTCCCGATGGTCGTGCTCAACGACTTGAGCACGTTCAACGGATTTCTCGACGGGTACGTGGACGGGGACGGTTTCCGGTACAAGAAGATCGCCGGCCGTACCGTCGTCAGCGCGAATATCCCTTTCTTGGAAGATCTGGCCACGGTCATCGGGGCTCGTTTCACCCCCCGGAGCGGCGGGATCGCCTCCCACCTCTATATCGCCGACAGCTGGTTCCGGCGACATGGCTTCCCTCAAGACGACTACACAACCGACCTGATCGAGTCGGAGTACGTCGAGGTCGAGTCCGTCCGGCCGGTGAAGGCGACGGGAACCAAGCCCTACACGGTGTACAGCTTCAAATGCGAGCCGCACCCGACCTTCCTGATCGCCGGGCACCTGACGCACAACTGTGAGCACCACCTGGTCCCCTTCCACGGTGTCGCCCACGTCGGCTACATCCCGAACGGCCACGGCAAGGTCACCGGTCTGTCCAAACTGGCCAGGCTCGTCGACCTCTACGCCAAGCGCCCGCAGGTCCAGGAGCGTCTCACCTCGCAGGTGGCCGACGCGCTCATGCGCAAACTCGCCCCCCGCGGCGCGATCGTCGTGGTCGAGGCCGAGCATCTCTGCATGGCCATGCGCGGGATCCGCAAGCCCGGCGCCCGGACGACGACGTCGGCCGTGCGCGGTCTGCTGAAGTCTTCGGCGTCCTCGCGGGCGGAGGCGCTGGACCTCATCAAGGGCCGTCGATGACCGCCCTGCCCCGGCCCGGCCGCTGCGCGGTGATGGGCATCCTCAACGTCACCCCCGATTCCTTCTCCGACGGCGGCCGCTACCTCGGGGTCGAGCAGGCGCTGGAGCACGCGCACGAGATGTGGGCGCGCGGCGCGGACCTGATCGACGTCGGCGGCGAGTCGACCAGGCCCGGGGCGTCCCGAGTGGACGCCGAAACCGAGATTTCCCGGATCATGCCGGTGATCCGCACCCTCGCGGCCGACGGTGTCGCGATGTCCGTGGACACCACGCGGGCCGAGGTCGCCCTCGCCGCCGTCGACGCGGGCGCGTCGGTCATCAACGACGTCTCCGGTGGGCTGGCCGATCCGAACATGGCGAAGGTCGCCGCGGAGACCGGGGTCCCGTGGGTGCTGATGCACTGGCGCGGGCACAGCAAGGACATGAACGCGCTGGCGTCCTATGCGGACGTCGTCGCGGACGTGCGCGCCGAACTGCTGTCCCGAGTGGACGAAGCGGTCGCCGCGGGGGTCGACCAGAGTGCGATCGTGCTCGATCCGGGGCTCGGTTTCGCGAAGGACGCCGAACACGACTGGGCGCTGCTGAACGGCCTGGATTCCTTCCTGTCACTGGGTTTCCCGGTGCTCGTCGGCGCCTCGCGCAAACGGTTCCTCGGGCGCCTTTTGTCCGGAAAGGACGGAAAGCCCGCTCCGCCGGACGGCCGGGAGAACGCGACCGCGGCCGTGTCCGCGCTCGCCGCGGCGGCGGGCGCCTGGGGTGTGCGGGTGCACGAGGTCGGCGCGAGTATCGACGCCGTGACCGTCGCGGCGGCTTGGCGGAAGGGGAGTCCCGTTGTCTGACCGGATCACGTTGACCGGCTTGAGGGTCTTCGGCAGGCACGGGGTCTTCGACCACGAGAAGCGCGACGGGCAGGAGTTCGTCGTCGACATCGTGGTGTGGCTGGACCTCGGACCGGCCGCCGCGTCCGACGACCTGACCAAGACGCTGCACTACGGCGAACTGGCCGAACTCGCCGCCGGGATTGTGGCGGGCGAGCCGTACGACCTCATCGAGAGTGTCGCCGGGAAGATCGCCGACGAGGTCCTGCGCGACGAGCGGCTGACCGCCGTCGAGGTGACCGTGCACAAGCCGTCGGCGCCGATCCCGCTGAACTTCGGCGACGTCGCCGTGAGTGTGCGGCGGGAGCGATGAGCCGCGCGCTGCTTTCGCTCGGTTCGAATCTGGGGGACCGGCTCGCGTTCCTTCAGTCGGCCGTGGACGCGGTGCGGCCCGCGGTGGTCGCGGTTTCGTCGGTGTACGAGACGAAGGCGTGGGGTGTCGAGGACCAGCCGGACTTCCTCAACGCCCTCGTCCTGGTCGACGACCCGGCTCGCGACCACTGGGACTGGCTGCGCGCCGGGCAGGCGGCCGAGCGGGAGGCCGAGCGCGTGCGTGAGGTCCGCTGGGGGCCGCGCACGCTGGACGTCGACATCGTGACCGTGGACGGGGTGCGCTCCGACGACCCCCAGTTGCTGCTTCCTCATCCCGGCACGCCGGAGCGCGCGAGCGTGCTGATCCCCTGGCTGGAGATCGAGCCCGACGCGGTGCTCCCCGGCCACGGTCCCGTCGCGGCCCTCCTCGCCGCCCGCCCCGCCTCCGACGTCGACTCGGTGCGCCGGACCCCGCTCACGCTCGCCGTCGCCTGACCCCGGAGTAGGGCGTTTGGTCACGTGGGTCGTGAGTGGCGATTCGGGTTAGAACCCGAATCGCCACACACGACCACCCCCCCCCCCCCCCCCCCCCCCCCCCCCCGCTCGGGTCCGGTTGGGTCCGGGGCGGGGGCTGAAGGGGCCTTTCCCCGCATGCGATGTGGCGAAAGCGCCCTTCACCGCGTCCTATGCGGCGAAGGCTCCCATCGCTTCTCTCGGGTCTGCCGCAAGCTGCCCCCAATGCCACATTGGGGACGTTGAGCGTCTCCAATGCCACATTGGGGGCACATCCGAAGCCTCCGAACCCGAAGCCGCTTCACTTACCCACAGCAGTTGTCCACAACCACCCCTACCTGTGGACAACTCGCCCGACCAGCACTTTTCCACCCTCGACCCCGGTAAACTGGACTCGGGGTCGCCCCCCTGGGACGGGCGGGGGGCTGGGGTAGGGCCGGAAGCGGTGCGGTTCAGCCTTGGCGCAGGGTGGTGACCATGGCTTCGACGGCGATTCGCGGTTTCACGTTCAGGTCGATGGCGTCGCGGCATTCCAGGACGGCTTCGAGGCGGCGCAGGATCGAGTCCGGCGCCCAGGCGGAGGCGGCCTGCGAGATTTCCGAGGCGTGGTCCGGATGGTTCAGCGTCGCGCCCGCGCCGCTCGCGGTCACGAGAACGTCCCGGTAGAACGCGGCGAGGTCCACCAGCGCGAGATCGAGGGTGTCTCGCTGGGTCCGGGTCGCGCGTGACTTCTGGCGTTTCTCGAGTTGCTTCACCGCGGCTTCGGCGGCTCGTTTCGCGCCCGAGACGCCCTTTCCGATGCCGTCGCCGCCCATCGCGGTGCGGAGTTCGGAGCGCTCGGCCTCGTCGCGGACCTTGCTTTCCTCGCCCGCGTCGGCCTCGGCCGCGCTGATCAGCTGATCCGCGCAGGTGAACACATCGGACGGACGCCGCAGGCCGAGCGGGATCCGCAGCACCGTGGCCCGCCGCTGCCGGGCGGCCTCGTCGGTGGCGAGCCGCCTCGCGCGGCCGACGTGTCCACTCGAGACGGACGCGGCCCACTGCGCGCGTTCGGGATCGATGCCGTCCCGTTCCACGAGCACCTGCGCGATCGCCTCGGCGGGCGGAGTCCGCAGGGTGACCAGACGGCAGCGCGAGCGGATCGTCACCGAGACGTCGTCCGGGTGATCGGACGGCGCGCACAGCAGGAACACCGTGCGGTCCGGCGGCTCCTCGACGGCCTTCAGCAGCGCGTTCGACGCACCTTCGGTCAGCCTGTCGGCGTCTTCGATGATCACCACCTGCCACCGCCCGGTGGTCGGACGGCGAGCGGCGGACTGGACCAGCGAACGCATTTCGGCGACGGAGATCGAAAGACCTTCCGGCGCGACGAGCTTGACGTCGGCGTGCGTGCCCGCCAGCACGGTGCGGCAGCCGGGGCAGGCCCCGCAGCCGGTGCCGGTGCTGCACTGCAACGCCGCCGCGAACACCCTGGCGGCGGTCGAGCGACCCGAACCCGGCGGACCGGTCACCAGCCACGCGTGGGTCATCGCCCCCGGCGCGACAGGCTGGTTCTCGATGATCCGCGCGGCCGCCGCCGACGCCGTGGAAAGCGTGCGCGCGCCGGGCTCCTGGCCGACGAGCTGCTTCCAGACACCGATCAGCACCGGGGCTTCCGTCATCTGACCTCGACCTTTTCCTCCGCCGGGGCGAGTCCGGCGAGCCTGCCGACGAGCACCGCGCGAATCGCGGTGCGGACCCGGTCACTCACTTCGTCTTCGGTGCCTTCCGCGTCGACCACCACGTACCGGTCCGGGTCGGCGGCGGCCATTTCCGTGAGCAGATGCTGCACCCGCCACTGCGCGTCCAGCGACTCCGACTTCCGCATCACCGTGCCGGGATCGGCGTCGAGCAGGACGGTGATGTCGGGCCGCAACCTGCCGGTCGCCCAGTCGGCGAGCCCTTCGAGTTCCTGGCTGTCCAGCCCGGCGACCGCGGACAGATGCGCCAGCGGCGAGTCCACGAACCGTTCCATCACCACGACGGAACCGGCGTCGAGCGCGGGCTGGATGTCCCGTTCCACGATGTCCGCCCGCACCGCGGCGGCGGCGAGCGCCTGCGCCCGCGCACCGGTCAGCGAAGCGCCGGAGAGCAGCTTCGCGAGCCGCTGGTCGTCCAGCGCCGGGTCGGCCGCCAGCACGACCGGGCGCGTGCCCGCGCGCAGCCATTCGGCCAGCCGCTCGGCCTGGGTCTCGGTGTTGATCGCCCGCGTGCCTTCGAGCGCGATCAGCAGCCCGTTGACGCGGCGAGGGCTGCGGCGCAGGGCGTTGCGGAGATCGGCGAGGATCGGCTCGGCGCGCCTGTCGTCCATCTGCCGGTACGCGAAGATCCCGGCGAGCAGCGCGAGGACACCGCCGCCGATCATCACCGGCCGCGTGCCGTCGATCGAGATCGTGCCGCCCCACAGGCTGATCTCGGTCGTCTGGACCGCGCTGATCAGCACCGGCACCAGGATCGTCGAGCCGAACAGCACGATCTTCATCAGCGACTGGTAGATCGCGTTGATCCGGCCGCGGATGGAGTCCTCGATCCGCGAACCGATGATCGTGACACCGGTCAGGAACGCCGTCCCCGCCCAGACACCGACCGCGGCGACGGCCACCAGCGAAACCGCTAGATGCGGCGACAGCGCGACGACGACGAGACACAGGCCCGCGGCGATGATCGAGATCCCGAACAGCCGGTCGTGCGCGAGCCGCCGGGCCAGCTTCGGGGCCACGGCCATCCCCGTGGCGAGCCCGAGGAAGACGGCGAGCACGAGGAGGTTGAACGCCGCGTCACCGGCCAGCAGGCTGGACGAGTACGGCTTGGCCGAACCGATCACCGCGCCACCGGCGGCGAAAGCGCCGAACGCGCCGATCATCAGCCCGCGCACCAAGGGCGTCGTCCGCACGAAACGGGCGCCGTCGGAGATCATCTGGCGGAAGCCGAATTTCTCCTCGTCTGCGGCCTTGACCTTGGGTTTCTCGACCGAGTGGACGTTGCGCAGCGAAAGCTCGGGGATCCTGGTCGCGATCACGATCGCGCTGGTCAGGTACAGCAGGCCGGTGATGACGACGGCGACCTTCGCGATGCCGAGCTGCGCGTCGCCCTGGAAGAAGTGGAACGTGGTGTTGCTGCCGGTGAGCACGGCGTTCGCCCCGGCCGCGGTGATCACCGCGAGGCCGTAGGTCATCACCATGCCGAGCTGGTTGGCCGTCTCGACCTGGTCCGGGCGGCGCAGCAGGTTCGGCACCGCCGCGTCCTTCGACGGGATCCACATCATCGCGCAGCAGCCGACCAGGAAGTTGCCGACGAACACCCACCACGGCGTGCCGACGAACGCGATCGACAGCAGGAACCCGCACCGGCCGAGGTCGCAGAGCACCATCACCTTGCGCCGGTCGAACCGGTCGGCGAGCAGCCCGCCGAGCGGGGCGAACAGCAGGCCGGGCAGCAGCGACGTCAGCACGACACCGACGAACGCGAAGTTCTGCGCGGCGTAGTTGTCGGTCAGCTTGGTGACCAGACCGGTCAGCGTCAGCAGGTTCAGCCAGTCCGCGACGCTGCACAGGTACGAGACACCCCAGATCCGGCGGAACGGCTTGATCGCCAGCACCCGCCGCACGCGGTGCATGGTGGAAGTGTCACGGCCCGCCGAACCATCCGTGCCCGCTTCGGGCACCGACTGCACGCCCTCGCTGATACGCCCACCCCACTAGTCACCGCGACGCCGGGCGCGACCCGGGTCAACGCCGAGTCCCCCGACCGTATGGCCAGGGTATCCCGATGGGTGACGTGCGGGCGGACGGCCCCGTCCGGCGCTACCGCCGGACGGGTTACCCGAAGATCCCCGCGATGCTGTTAAACAGGCTGGCCAGCAGCTGGATGGCGAGGACCGCGAAGACGATCAAAAGCGCGATCGCGATCATCACACCGGTGGTGTTCGACGACGGCTTGCCGAGCCTCGGAAGCTGCCGGGAACGCTTGGCACGCCGTATTTCGAACTCGGCCTCTTCGTCGACCTCGACCGGCTCTTCCTGCTTCAAACGACGGGGTTGGCGAAGCAGCTGAGGCGGCCTCGAGGGCCACGTGCGCTGTTGGGGCAGGATCCCGATCGGAGCAGGGCCTTGCTCACCGACCGTGCTGACGATCTTTCCCGGCGGCAGGCCGGCGGAATGCTCGGCGCCGTGGCCGTCGGCGGGCTGGTCGTCCGCGAGCATGGCCGCGTTGACCATCCTGCTCACGACTTCGGGGTCGTGCTGGACCGGTCCCGGCACCTGTACGCGGACGTCGTCGGACTCCGCCGACGAGTTCGCTTGTGCCGACGTGCCCGTCGTGACCAGCCCGGACAATGGGTCGGCGAATGTGTCGCCCGGAGGATCTGCCTGAGTGCCATCGCCTTTCACGACGTCCGGGGCATCGAAGAAGGGAGTTCCGCCCTTCCCGCTCATGGTGACCACCTCACTACGGAATGTCCTCTGCTTCCAGGGTAACCACCTCGGCCCGGCGCACATCCGCCCAATGGGCCAGATAAATATCACGCGCAGCGAGGCTGATCTTCACATCCTCCAGCAATGGCTCGAAGAAAGAACGCCGGTACCGGGCATCTGTCGCGGTTGATGCGGCGAAGTACAAACCGGAGAAAACCGCAAGGAAAAAGGAGACATTGATCAGTGCGGAACTCACCGGAAGGGGGACACCCAGCAGTGTTCCGGGCGCCGACTCCCGGCCGGCGAACTCCGTGACGACCTCCGGCTGGAGGATCAGCACCCCGAACACGATGAAGAAGGCGAACACCAGCACGCCGAACGCCACGATCTGCACCGCCTGGGCGAAGAACAGCACCAGGGCGAGGTTCAGCCGCTCCATCTTGGACAGCGCACGCCGTCCCGGCGGTGTCGTGCCGTTGTCGTCGAACGGCGTGCCGCGCAGGACCGCCGCCCCTGGCTCCACGGTCCAGGACTTCAGCTCCTTCATCTCGTCGGACAGCATCGACGCCAGGAACACCGCGCCGATCAGGACGAGGAAGCCAGCCACCAGCCACAACCGCCCCGGGGTGAGCCGTTCCACGGCCTGCCACAGCTCCGCGGTGAAGAAGCTGAACATCACCACCAGCAGAAGCAGCGGCAACGCCCGCGACGCCAGCGAGCCGATCGCCCTGACCTGCGCGACAGCGCTCCGCGCCGCCCAGGTCAGGATCGAGCCGACACCGATCCGCACCAGCAGCATCAGCACGGCCAGCGCGGCGAGGTTGACGAGCACGGCGGCCCACAGCGGGTCTTCCCACGACACCAGCCCGGCGACCCGCTCGCCGAGCGGCAGCACCAGCACCCAGAGGCCGATCGTCGCCACCATGACGGCCAACCGGACCCGGGTGCGCCGCAGCGTCCGGAGCAGCTTCGCCATCGAACGGCCGCCGACCAGCGGCACCACGACCACGGCGAACGTCAGCGCCAGCACGCCGAGGACGTAGGCGAGACCGGTCTCGCGCATCCGGGCCTCGAGCACGTCCTCGGGAACGTCGAGCAGCCGCACCAGCCCGGCCAGCAGCAGGTCGAGCAGGCACAGGAACATCAGGCCCGGGGTCGAGCGGCGCAGCATGCCCGCCCCTCGCCTGCGCCGGTGGATGACCATCGGCAGCCCTCGCCGCCGGAACCACGCGTCAGCCGCCCGCCGGTCCAGGTCCATGCCGCCCTCCCCCTCGTTCATCGCCCAAGACGGCTACGTCCGGCTCAAGTCCACCGCCTCGTGCAGCCAGCCCGCCAGTGCGCGGCGGTCCATTCCACCGAACATCAGCCACCCTTCGGAAGGGGCGGCGTACAACACGAACCTCCCCAGATCGTTGTCGACGATCACGAAGCCGTAGTCCGGGTACTCGGCGTTCAACCCGCCGAAGGCGACCAGATCGAGGATCGCCGTCCCGGTCCGCGGCCGGTTCAGCGTGTCCCCGACCAGGCCGACCTCCTCGTCCTGACCGGCCAGCGGCACGCCGTGCTCGTCGATCCGGATGCGCATCGGGGCCACTTCACCGGCCGGGACGTGCGGGAGCCCGCCGAAGACCCGCGCGCCCAGCTCGCCGAAGTCGCTCAGGCTGAACGTGGTCCGCCGCCCGGACCGCATCCGCCAGACCGCCGCCTGATGCCCGTCGCCGTAGCAGTCGACCCGCACCGCGCGGGGCTCGGACGCGAAGACGCCGGTGAGGACGCCTCGCACCGAACCTCGCAGCATCACGCCGTGCATCTGGACCGCGGCGGGATGGATCTCGCCGTTCTCCATCAGCCCGGCCTCTTCGAGCATCGCCGCCTTGGCCGCGTACCGCTCGGCCTGGGTGACGAGATCCGCGGGCTCGTCGTAGGACGGGCACAGGCGGCGGATCTCGTCGTCGGTGATCTCCGGGTCGTAGCCCAGGTACACGCTCCGTCGCTCGGGCACCGCGCGCAGCACCGGCTCGGCGGCGCGCTTCATCAGTTCCTTCACCGTCGCCGGTTCACGCATGGTTCTGCACCGCCTTCACGATCCACTGTTCGGCCATCGACCGGGTGGCCGGACCCCAGGTGAGCGTCCAGCGGCCGTCGGCGTCCATCGCCGCGCTGAACTGGTACCGGCCGAGGTCGTTGTCCACCAGGCCGAACGCGCCGTGCGGGTACTCGGCGAGGATGGAGTTCCGCACCGCGAGATCGACGAGGACCGTGCCGTGCCTCGGCCGCGAAGCGCCCGCGCGGATCACCTCGACGGCCTCTCGTGCCCGCAGCGGGATCAGCCCGCCCGCGTCCGTCTCGATGCGCACGGTCTCGCCGGGACCCGGCGGATGGTCGGGCAGCCCGTCGAACACCCAGCCCGGCAGCGCGCTGAGGAAACCGGACCGCAGCCGCGCTCGCCTGCCGAGCTTGTTCAGCACCGTGGTGTAGTCCTCGTCGCCGAAGAACCGGACCTCCCACGGCTCCGCGCGCGACGGGAAGACCCCGGTCACCACGCCGCGGATGAACCCGCCGCGCAGCGCGCGATACAGCCCGACGGCCTCGGGCGTGACCTCACCACCGGGGGCCAGCCCGATCGTCGCCATCCCGCTCACGAACCGGGTGTACTGCTCCACCTCCTCGGCCAGGGTGAGCCCTGGAGTCGGCTCCTCGTCGGCCAGCACCGGCGGCACGGCGAGTTCGGGATCGTAGAACTCCATCACCGAGGGACGCTCCGGAACCTCGGCTGCCAGCGGGGCGATGACCTCGTCGATGACGTCGAAGACAGCGGTCGTTGAAGTGCTCACCTGACCATTGAACACCCTGGTACCGACAATTTTTAGAACTTTTGTTCGAACGGGTGAGGTCGGTCGGTGAGCGGTCGGCGAACGGTCCCGAGGCGGTGTTCGGCGATCGGCTAAAGCCGGTCGCGGCGTCGTGTCAGGGAGGCTGTCTCGGCGGTGTTGCCCGCCAGATCGATGGCCTTGTCGTAGGCCTCGCGCGCTTCCCCGCCGCGGCCCAGCCGACGCAGCAGGTCGGCGCGGGTGGCGTGATAGGCGTGATAACCGGCCAGCCTGTCCCCGAGGCGGCCGACGGCCGCCAGCGCCACTTCCGGGCCGTCGAGCTCGGCGACCGCGATGGCCCGGTTGAGGGCGATGGCGGGTGAGGGATCGAGGCGGACGAGCTGGTCGTAGAGGGCGAGGACCTGCGACCAGTCGGTGTCGCGCATGTCGCGGGCGGAGGTGTGCACGGCGTTGATCGCGGCGAGGATCTGGTAGCGCCCCGGGGCCACCCCGGCGGCGGCCGCGGCGAGGCGTTCGCGCACCAGCCGGTGGCCCTCGGCGATCAGCGCCGTGTCCCAGACGCCGCGGTCCTGCTCGTCGAGGGCGATCAGTTCGCCGCCGTCCGAGACCCGGGCGGAGCGGCGGGCCTCGGTGAGGAGCATCAGCGCCAGCAGCCCGGCCACCTCGCCGTCGTCCGGCAGGAGGGCCCGGATCAGGCGGGTGAGCCGGATGGCCTCGGCGGTCAGGTCGTGCCGCAGCGGATCGGTGCCGGAGCCGGTGGCCAGGTAGCCCTCGTTGAACACGAGGAAGAGGGCGGTGAGCACGCTGGAGACGCGGGCCGGGAGATCCTCGGCGGACGGCACGCGATAGGGGATGCGGGCCGCCTTGATCTTGGCCTTGGCGCGGGTGATCCGCTGCCCCATGGCGCTCTCGGCCACCAGGAAGGCGCGGGCGATCTCGGGCACGGTCAGCCCGCCGACCAGGCGCAGCGTCAACGCCACGCGGGCGTCCATCGCCAGCGCCGGGTGGCAGCAGGTGAAGATCAGCCGGAGCCGGTCGTCGTCGATGGCGCCGGGAGGCTCGGGCGGGTCGTCGTCGTAGGTCATCCGGGCCTCCTTCTGCTTGTCGTCGCGTTTGTTCTCGCGCCGGATCCGGTCGATGGCCTTGCGGTTGGCGGTGGTGGTCAGCCAGGCGCCGGGGTTCGGGGGCACGCCGTCGGCGGGCCACCGCTCGACGGCGGTCGCGAACGCCTCGGCCGCCGCCTCCTCGGCGATGTCGAGGTCGCCGAAGCGCCTGGTCAGGGCGGCCACCACCCGTGCCCACTCGCCGTGGTGGGCCTGGGTGATCGCCTCGTCGACGTCGCTCACCGGAACGGCCGCACCTCGATCTTCCGATCGCAGATCTTCGACGCCTCGGTGGCGAGCTTGAGCGCCACGTCCAGATCGGCGGCCTCCCACACCCAGACGCCCGCGAGGTACTCCTTCGACTCCACGAACGGCCCGTCGGTGAGCAACGCCTGCTCGCCCCGGTTGTCGATGACCGTCGCCGAGTCGGTGTCGGCGAGTCCGCCCGCGAAGACCCAGTGGCCCTCGGCGATCAGCCGTTCGTTGAACGCGCTGATGGCGGGCTCCCGGTCCGTGCTGCCGGGGTTGCTCTTGTCGTCGATCACGGAAACCAGGTACTGCATTCCGGGGATCACCTCCTGTGGTGTCGGGACAGTGCGCTTCAGGCAGTTGCATACCGCGGACGCCCGGCGGGCCGGTAGACCTGGATCGTCACGCCCTTCGAGTCGGTTCGCGACTCGGTCAGGTCGAGCGCGAGATCCGGGCCGTTCTCCGGGAACAGGCGCGTGCCCTGGCCGAGGATCACCGGGACCACGATCAAGGTCAGCTCGTCGACCAGCTCGTGCTCCAGCAGCCACCGGATCAGGGTGCCGCTGCCGTGCACCTGCAGCTCACCGCCCGGCTTGGCCTTCAGGTCCGCGATGGCGTTCGCGAGGTCGCCGGACAGGAGGGTGGTGCCCGACCACGCCGGCTCGGTGAGCGTGGTCGACGCCACGTACTTCGGCCGCGCGTTCAACGCCCGCAGGACAGGCTCCCAGCCAGGGATGTCCTGGGCCGTCATGGTTCCCCACGAGCCGGCGAACAGCTCGTAGGTCCGGCGGCCGAACAGGAACGCGTCGGCGCGCTCGTAGGTCCGGTTGATGAACGCCACGGTCTCGGCGTCACCCTTCCCCCTTGCCCATCCGCCGCGCTCGAAACCGTTCCTGCGGTCCTCGTCCGACGCACCGCCGTTTCCCTGCGTGACTCCGTCGAGGGTGATCTGGGTGATGGTCGTCAGCTTCATGAGCGGTTCCTTCGCCTCGGCGCCGCCCCTCGCGGGCGGCCTCACCCCTGCTACGAACGCCCCCGCCCCGATCCGACACCTCCTCCCGGATTTCTTCGGAGAACTTTTCGGGGGACATGAGAACGGCCCGTCTCCTGCTCATCGCAGGAAACGGGCCGTTCGTGGTGACCTGGGCGCGCTACTTCGTCTTCGTGGCTGTCGAGCGCGCAGCGGGCTTCTTGGCCGCAGTCGTCTTCGCCGCCGTCGACTTGGTCGCGGTGGTCTTCTTGGCCGCGGTCGTCTTGGCGGCCGCGGGCTTCCGCGCCGGAGCCTTGCGCTTGGGCGCGGGGCCCTTCGCACGCTTCTCCGCCAGCAGTTCGGCACCGCGTTCGGCGGTCAGCTCCTCGATGCTGTCCGACTTCCGCAGCGTCGCGTTGTACTCGCCGTCGGTCACGTACGGACCGAAGCGGCCGTCCTTGACCACCATCGGCTTACCCGACACCGGGTCGTCGCCCAGTTCCTTGAGCGGCGGCTTCGCGGTCGCGGACCGGCCACGCTGCTTCGGCTCCGAGTAGATCTTCAGGGCCTCTTCGAGCGTGACCGAGAACAGCTGGTCCTCGGTGGTGAGCGAACGCGAGTCCGTGCCCTTTTTCAGGTACGGCCCGTAGCGCCCGTTCTGCGCGGTGATCTCGTCGCCGGATTCCGGGTCCTTGCCGACCACACGCGGAAGCGAAAGCAGCTTCAGCGCGTCTTCGAGGTTCATCGTCTCGATCGACATGGACTTGAACAGCGAACCCGTACGCGGCTTCGGCTGCTTCGCCTTCGCGGCCTTCTTCTGCGCGGCTGTCGCGCCTTCGGGCAGCGGCTCCGGCTCGGGCAGGAGCTCGGTGACGTACGGGCCGAAGCGGCCTTCCTTCGCCACGATCTCGTGTCCGCTGACCGGATCCTTGCCGAGGACACGGCCTTCCTGCGGAGTCGCGAACAGCTTCTCGGCGAGCTCCAGGGTCAGCTCGTCCGGCGGCAGGTCCTCGGGCAGGTTCGCCCGCTGCGACGTGCCGTCGACCTCGCGCTCGAGGTACGGGCCGTAGCGGCCGACGCGCACGACGACGGTGTGGCCCTCGGGGTCGCTGAACAGCGGGATCGAGTTGATCTCGCGGGCGTCGATGTCCTCGACGCCGGAACCGACCAGCTTCTTCAGCCCGCCGAGGCGGCCGACGGAACCGTCGACGCCCATGTCGCCGCCGAAGTAGAACTTCGACAGCCACTGCGTGCGGTGCTCGTCACCGGCGGCGATGCGGTCGAGTTCGTCCTCCATGCCGGCGGTGAAGTCGTAGTCGACCAGCCGCTCGAAGTGCCGCTCCATCAGGCCGATCACGGCGAAGGCGACCCAGGAGGGCACCAGCGCGGAACCCTTCTTCCACACGTAGCCGCGGTCCTGGATGGTCTTGATGATCGACGCGTACGTCGACGGGCGGCCGATGCCCAGCTCTTCCATCTTGCTGACCAGGCTCGGCTCCGAGTACCGCGCCGGCGGCGACGTGGTGTGCCCGTCCGGGCTCAGTTCGGTCGCGGTCAGCGCCTGGTCCTTGACCAGCTGCGGGAGACGGCTCTGCTTGTCGTCCGCCTCACCACCGCTCTCGGTGTCGACGGCCTCGACGTACGCCTTGAGGAACCCGGCGAAGGTGATCGTGCGACCCGAAGAGGCGAAGGTGACCTCTTCGCCGCTGGTGGCGGTGCCGACGATGCGCACCGACATCGTGGTGCCCTTCGCGTCCGCCATCTGCGACGCGATCGTGCGCTGCCAGATCATCTCGTAGAGGCGGTACTCGTCGGTGTCCAGATCCTTCGCGACCTGGCCCGGCGTGCGGAAGACCTCGCCCGAGGGACGGATCGCCTCGTGGGCTTCCTGCGCGTTCTTCACCTTGCGCGTGTACTGGCGCGGCGACGGCGAGACGTATTCCTTGCCGTACAGCTGCGTCGCCTGGCTGCGCGCCGCCGAGATCGCCGACTCCGACAGCGTCGTGGAGTCGGTACGCATATAAGTGATGTAACCGTTCTCGTACAGCTTCTGCGCGATCCGCATGGTGCGCTCGGAGGTGAACCGCAGCTTGCGGCCCGCCTCCTGCTGCAGGGTCGAGGTCATGAAGGGCGCGTACGGCTTCCGCGTGTACGGCTTCTCTTCGACGCTCGCGACCTTGAAGTCACGGTTCTTCAGTCCCTCGGCCAGCCGGACCGCGTCGGCCTCGGCCAGCACGCGGATCTCGGTGTTCGAGGAGGTGCCGGTCTTGAGCTGCCCGTCCGAGCCGAAGTCACGGCCGGTGGCCAGGCGCGCGCCGTCGACGGCGATCATCCGGGCCGGGAAGTTCCGCGGCGACGCCTCGGCGCCCGCGTCCATCGTCGCGGAGATGTCCCAGTAAGACGCCGAGGTGAAGCGCATGCGCTCGCGCTCCCGCTCGACCACGATCCGGGTCGCCACGGACTGCACGCGGCCCGCCGAAAGCTTCGGCATGACCTTCTTCCACAGCACGGGTGAGACCTCGTAGCCGTAGAGCCGGTCCAGGATGCGGCGGGTCTCCTGCGCGTCGACCAGGTCGCCGTCGAGTTCACGGGTGCTGTCGGCCGCGGCGCGGATCGCCTGCTCGGTGACCTCGTGGAAGACCATCCGGCGGACCGGGACCTTCGGCTTGAGGGTCTCCAGCAGATGCCACGCGATGGCTTCGCCCTCGCGGTCGGGGTCCGTCGCGAGGTAGAGCTCGTCGACGTCCTTCAACAGGCTCTTCAGCTCGGTGACCTTGGACTTCTTGTCCGGCGTGACGACGTACAGCGCCTTGAAGTCGTTGTCGACGTCGACACCCAGCCGCGCCCACGACTCACCCTTGTACTGGGCGGGCACGTCGGCCGCGCCGCGGGGAAGGTCGCGGATGTGCCCGACGGAGGACTCCACGACGTAGTTGACGCCGAGGTACGGGGCGATCTTGCGGGCCTTGGTCGGCGACTCGACGATCACCAGCCGACGACGGCCCGCGCCGTCGTCCGACGCCGCGGTCTTCTTCGTCCGTGCTCCTGCCACGCTGTCCTGCTCTCCGCTCATCTTCGGCGCCTTCGCGCCGCCTCTCGACCCGTCAGTGTGCACGCTCGCACCGCCCGGACCACGTCTAGGTGGCACAACACGCCGCCGATCGTGTGTCCAGCGCATCGCCGCTGACCTCGCCGATGTTTCCTTTCAACACCTAGCACGTGATGTCGGACACGTCCGCCTGGGGTACCGCGTGACGGGGTGAACACCCTCCGTTCGACGGTGGTGTCTCCCCCTCCGCCAACGCTTCACTTGATACCCACGCCGACCCGAAAGGACTCCACGTGACCCGACGACTCCTCGGCACACTGTTCGCCATGCTGACCGCATCCGCCCTGGTCGGAACCGCCCCGGCGGAAGCGGCGACGACCACTTTCGCCGGAACCGTGGCGCTGTCGAATTGCTCCGGGTCGGTGGTCAAACCGCCCGCGGCGAGCCTCGACGACCCCGCCCTCGTCATGTCCAACGGGCACTGCCTCCAAGAAGGTTTCCCAGACCCAGGAGAAGTAGTCGTCAACCAGCCTTCGTCACGGACCTTCAGCCTGCTGTCCAAGGACGGGCGTTCGTCCCTGGGCACGCTCAAGGCGAAGAAACTGCTTTACGCGACGATGACCGACACGGATGTGTCGCTCTACCAGCTCAACACCAGCTACGCCAAGATCCAGGCGACCTACGGTATCGCCCCGCTGACCCTCTCGCCGACCCGTCCGTCGGCGGGCGTCGCGATGGACGTGGTCTCGGGGTACTGGAAGAAGATCTACTCCTGCAACATCGACGGCTTCGTCCACGAGCTGCGCGAGGCGAACTGGGTCTGGAAGGACTCGATCAGGTACACCCCGGCGTGCAAGACGATCGGCGGGACCTCGGGGTCGCCGATCATCGAGACCTCGACGGGCAAGGTCGTCGGCGTCAACAACACCGGCAACGAAAGCGGTCAGCGATGCACGATGAACAACCCGTGCGAGGTCGACGCCGCGGGGAACGTCACCGTGCGGAAGGGCATCAACTACGGGGAGCAGACCTACCAGCTGACCTCCTGCCTTTCGCGTAGTGAGCTGGATCTGTCGAACCCGAACTGCAAGGCGCCCAAGCCCTGATGTCTCGCTCCTGAAGTGCAATGAAAGTCCCCTTCATTGCAAATTTTGCAATGAAGGGGACTTTCATTGCACTTGGTGAGGCTCAACCGGCGCGCACCACGGGCACCAAGCTGGGCCAAGCGGGCTCCGCCCCCACCGGCGCGTCCCCGATCAGCTCCAGCACGTGCGCCAGCCGCCGGCGTCCGGTGACCCGCAGCAACGCCTCGTCGCCGCGCGGCGCCTTCGCCGGTACGCCCAGCTGGGCCAGCGCCGTGATCAGGCGTTCGTGCGTCTCCGGCGCCTCCGGATCGAGCGCGAGCAGGTAGCCGTTGCCCTGGGGGCTGCCCGCCGCCAGGGCCCACATCCTCAGCATCGCCCCGTCGAGCCGGAACCCGTCCGGCAAGACCTTCTTCTCACCACTGCTCCAGCGCTGCTCCAACGGCAGCAGATCGACCCGGAACGGCGTTCTCACGAGCGGCCGCCCGCATTCGGCGGCCGAGACCTGCGCCTCGGCGCCACGGCGGCGGCATTCCCTGGCGAGGGCACCGGCCCGCCACGGCTCGTCGACCACGGCGGACAGCCGTGCCGCCGTCCGCCCGAAGCCCGTCATCCGCCCGGGCCCGCACAGCACACCGGCGAGGTCGGCGAGCCCCGGCCCGCTCGCCTCCGCCGAGAAGAGCGAGATCGTCCCGTCCACCCCGACACAATAGAACACAAGTTCGAGTCATGGCCAGTGATAGCGCGGTGACTCAGCGCGGTTGCTTGACCAATTCCTGGCAAACCGGGATCCGGCTGCTCGCCGAAGCGAGCTGAGGCACGTCGTTAAGGCCCCTGAGAAGGTCGAGACGGTCGAGTTCGTCGAGCGACGTCCTAGCATCGCGAAGCGCCGTCTTCGTCGCTTCGGCGTCGGCTGAGGAGTCGAGGCGGTGCCGGACGTCGTCGGCGCGCACGCGGATGCCGTCGAGCTGGGCTACGGCGGCCGCGCGCGAGGCGTCACCGCCGGCGATCGGGGACGGGCCTAGGCCCTTGAGCGCGGACGAGGTGCGGTTCAGTCCCTCGACCACCGAGACCATCAGCTCGCTCGAGGTCCGGGACGCCTGCTGGGGCGTGCTCGGATCGACGCTGGGCAACGTGGCCAGCGTCCGTACGAGGCCACCTGCCGCGCCGCAGTATCCCTCCGCCCAGGCGGAGGTGGGGTCGGCCTGCGACGCGCTGACCGTCGCGAGACCTTCTTGTCTGGCGTGGGAAGTCACCGCGGGCTGCTGCCCGCACCCGGCGAGGCCGAGCCCGATACCTGTTGCTAGCGCGGCAAGGACGGTGAACCGCGGCCGCACAAAACACCTCCCGACCCGACGACTTCCCGGCTGGCCCCCGACGGTACCGATACCGGGGGGCATTGCAAATCGCCGGGCGATCAACACGGCGAAAAGAATGGTCAGGAGGGCAACTTCTTGCAGTTCGGGGCCTGTTCGGCCAGTGCCTTCAGCGACGCGTTCGTTTCCAGCTGCTGGAACGGGTCGGGCATGTCGTTGATGTTCGACCCGATCTGCCGGAACGCGAGCCCGGCCTCCGCCGTGGCGGCTTTGTCGTCCTTCGGCGCGGCGTCCAATTTGGCCTTCGCGGAGACGACCTGGTCGCGGATCGGCGTCAGCGCGTCGACGATGCTCTTGCGCGCGGCCTCGGCTTCCGGGCTCGGCGCCTGAGCGAGTCCGTTGAGGCCGGTGACGGCGTTGTCGAAACCTGGGGCGAACACACGGAAGGCTTCGTCCATCGCGTTCCGGGCGTTCGCGACGTCGCCCTGCTCGAAGTCGGGCATCCTGAACTCGCCGATCTTGGCGAAGTCGATCAGCGAACCGCAGAAACCGTCCATCCAGGACGTTCCGGCGGCGGGGGCGGGAGAAGAAGGTGCCGCGGCGGGAGTTTCGGCGCCGCCACAGCCCGCCAGCAGGAAAGCGGCGGCGAACAAGGTGAGCGAACGCCTCATGGCAGGGACTCCCCGGATCGGGATCAGTGTGACGCGCAGAGATTAGCCTGCCCCGGACGGCCGCCGGGCCCGCCACGGAAACGTGGCGGGCCCGGCGGGTCGAGCTTTTCGGTGTTACGCCTTGGCTTCCGCGGGCGTGTCGGAGAGAACCGACTCGCGGCGCTTGGAAACCACGATCGCCGCGACGATGATCGCGACGGCGACCAGCGAGATCCCGATCCGGACGCCGACGTTGGCGTCCGCGCCGATCGAGAACTGCACGACCGCCGGGGCGATCAGCACCGACACCAGGTTCATCACCTTGATCAGCGGGTTGATCGCCGGACCGGCGGTGTCCTTGAACGGGTCACCCACGGTGTCACCGATGATGGTGGCCTCGTGCGCGTCCGAACCCTTGCCGCCGTGGCTTCCGTCTTCGACGAGCTTCTTCGCGTTGTCCCAGGCGCCACCGGAGTTGGCGAGGAAGATCGCCATCAGGGTCCCGGTCGCGATCGCACCACCCAGGTATCCGGCGAGCGCGCCGGTGCCGAGGCCGAAACCGACCGCGATCGGGGCGAAGACCGCGAGCAGACCGGGAGTGGTCAGCTCACGCAGCGAGTCACGCGTGACGATGTCGACGACTCGGCCGTACTCGGGCCGCGTGGTGCCCTCCATGATCCCCGGGATGTCGCGGAACTGGCGGCGCACTTCGTAGACGACCGCGCCGGCGGCACGGGACACCGCGTTGACCGCGAGACCGGAGAACAGGAACACGACCGCCGCGCCGATGATCACACCGACGAGCGTCTCCGGGCCGACGATGTTCGCGATGAACTCCTTGCCATCGCCGACAGCCTTGGTGATCGCGTCCTGGTAGGACCCGAACAGCGCCGTCGCCGCGAGGACCGCCGTGGCGATCGCGATGCCCTTGGTGATGGCCTTGGTGGTGTTGCCGACCGCGTCGAGCTCGGTGAGGATCTGCGCCGCGTCCTCGTCGACGTCACCCGACATCTCCGCGATGCCCTGCGCGTTGTCCGAAATCGGGCCGAAGGTGTCCATCGCGACGATGACGCCGACGGTGGTCAGCAGCCCGGTACCGGCCAGCGCCACGGCGAACAGCGCGACGCCGCCACCGACCAGGAAAGCACCGAACACGGCCGCGGCGATGACCAGCGCGGTGTACACGGCGGACTCGAACCCGACCGAGATACCGGCCAGGATCACCGTCGCCGCACCGGTTTCCGAGGACTTGCCGACCTCCTTGACCGGCTTGTACTCGGTGCCGGTGTAGTAGCCGGTGATCTTGAGGATGATCGCGGCGAGCACGATGCCGATGATCACCGAAAGGGTCGCGATCAGCGCCGGGTTACCCGACTTGCCGGCGAAGGCCTCGCCGAACTCGGAGAACGAACCGGGCAGGTAGACGAACGCCGCGATCGTCGACAGGACCGCGGAAATCGCCGCGGAGATGTAGAACGAGCGGTTGATCGTGACCAGACCGCCTTCGCCCGCCTTGGCCTTGGTGATGTAGACACCGATGACCGCGGTGATCACGCCGATGGCGGGGACGATGAGCGGGAAGATCAGGCCGTGCACGCCGAAGGCGGTGCTGCCCAGGATCAGCGCCGCCACGAGCATGACCGCGTACGACTCGAAGAGGTCGGCGGCCATGCCGGCGCAGTCGCCCACGTTGTCACCGACGTTGTCGGCGATGGTGGCCGCGTTGCGCGGGTCGTCCTCGGGGATGCCCTGCTCGACCTTGCCGACCAGGTCGGCGCCGACGTCGGCGGCCTTGGTGAAGATACCGCCGCCGACACGCATGAACATCGCGATCAGCGCGGCACCGAAACCGAAGCCCTCCAACACCTTCGGAGCCTGTCCGGTGTAGACGAGGACGACGACCGCGGCACCGAAGAGGCCGAGGCCGACGGTGATCATGCCGACGACGCCACCGGTGCGGAAGGCCAGGCGCATCGCCTTTTCGCGACCGCCGGGTTCACGCGAAGCGGCCGCGACGCGCAGGTTCGCCTGCGTCGCCAGCCACATGCCTAGGTAGCCGATCGCGAAGGAGAACCCCGCGCCGACCAGGAAGAAAATGGACCTGCCGATCTTCTCGTTCCAGTCTTCGGCCGGCAAAGCGAAGAGCAGCAAGAACACGAGACCCCCGAAGATCACGAGGGTGTTGCGCTGCCGCTTCAGATAGGCAGCCGCACCTTCCTGCACTGCCTTCGCGATGTCCTGCATCTTCGAGGTGCCCTGGCCGGCGGCCAGCACCTCCTTGAGCAGGACGTAGCCGATGACCAGTGCAACAAGGGCGACCGCGGCGATTACACCGACGATGGTGTAACCACCTCCGGAGAGCGTGATTTCGCCCTCCGCGAGGAACTGCCGGGACATTCGTCCTCCTGGAGACGTCGCCGTAGGCCAACGACGATCCGCCGATGGAACCGGCGGCACGCGCGCTGGCATGGGGATCTGAGCCGAACGTCACGCTAGTCGCACTGCAAGGCACGTCTCACATGACGCTCGCCACAGACGGTGTGGATTGCGGGAGTGTATTGGTAGTGGGATGGAGGACGGCAAGGCGTCCCCGCCACCGCACGTTCCGTTACCTTGTGAGGCTGATCACTTTATCGATCATCCGCGGGCCGTTCCGGCGTCCGTTCCGTTCGGCGGCGGCCGTTTTCTGTCGGTGCGCTGTGCGAAGCTTCCGAAGGTGGACGGCACGGCGGAATCCGGTAAGGGGCGGCGGCTTCTCGACCGCGCGACGGCGGGGATCCCGGCTTCGCTGTACCCGGTCACCCATGTGGCCGAACTGCCCGCACGCCCGGCGGATTCGGTGGACTGGCCGGAGTGGGCGGCGGCTCCGGTCGTCGAGGCGCTGACGGCGAGCGGCGTCAAGGCGCCGTGGCGGCATCAGGCCGAGGCCGCGTCGCTGGTCCGCGAGGGCAAGCACGTCGTGATCTCCACCGGCACCGCGTCGGGCAAGTCGCTCGCGTACCAGTTGCCGGTGCTCTCGGCACTGGTCGAGGACGAGCGGGCTTCGGCGCTGTACCTGTCCCCGACCAAGGCGCTCGGCGCCGACCAGTTGCGCGCGGTTTCCTCTTTGGACATCAAGAAGGCACGTGCCGCGTCGTTCGACGGTGACACTCCGCTGGAGGAGCGGGACTGGGTCCGCGCGCACGCCAACTGGGTGTTCACGAACCCGGACATGCTGCACCGCGGGATCCTCTCGTCGCACGCGCGCTGGTCCCGGTTCTTCCGGCGGCTCTCGTTCGTCGTCGTCGACGAATGCCACAGCTATCGCGGCGTCTTCGGTTCCCATGTGGCGTTGCTGCTGCGCAGGCTGCGCCGGGTCGCGACGTACTACGGCGCTTCGCCCGTCTTCGTTCTCGCGTCCGCGACGACGGCGGACCCGGCGGCGTTCGCTTCGAAACTCTCCGGGCAGGACTGCGTCCCGGTCACCGAAGACGGCTCACCGCGCGGCGCCCGCACGGTCGCGCTGTGGGAACCCCCGCTGCTGTCGGAACTTTCCGGCGAGAACGGCGCTCCGGTGCGGCGCTCGGCAGGCGCCGAGGCTTCGCGGATCCTCGCCGAACTGGTCATCGAGGGCGCCCGCTCGCTGGCGTTCGTCCGGTCGCGGCGGGGCGCGGAACTGACCGCGCTCGGCGCACGACGGATCTTGTCCGAAGTGGACGCTTCCTTGGCGGATTCCGTTGCCGCGTACCGATCCGGGTACCTGCCTGAGGAGCGGCGCGCCCTCGAAGCGGCGTTGCTGTCCGGGCGGCTGCTCGGGGTGGCGACGACGAACGCGCTCGAACTCGGTGTCGACATCGCGGGGCTGGACGCGGTGGTGCTGGCCGGTTACCCGGGGACACTCGCGTCGTTCTGGCAGCAGGCAGGCCGGGCCGGGCGCGCGGGAGACGCGGCACTGGTCGTGTTCGTGGCCCGCGACGATCCGCTGGACACCTATCTCGTGCACCATCCGGCCGCGATCCTGGACCGGCCGGTCGAGGCCGCCGTCCTCGACCCGTCGAACCCGTATGTGCTGGGACCGCAACTGGCCTGCGCCATCGCCGAACTCCCGCTGACCGAACCGGAGGTCGCGGCCTTCGGCGGTGACGCGGCGCGCGCCGTGCTCGCGGATCTGGTCAGGGAGAAGATCATCCGTCGCCGCACGAGCGGCTGGTACTGGACCTCCCGCGACCGGCCGCACGCCGACGTCGGCATCCGCGGTTCCGGCGGCGAGCAGATCGCCGTGGTGGAAGCCGATTCCGGGCGGATGCTCGGCACGGTCGACCCGGGTTCCGCCTGCTACGCGGTCCATCCCGGTGCGGTGTACCTGCACCAGGGTTCGTCCTACGTGGTCGACGAGCTGGATCTCGAAACCGGGCTCGCCCTGGTGCACGCGGAGGATCCGGACTGGAGCACGTCACCGCGCGAGATCGTCGACATCAGCGTGCTGCGCGTCGAGGAGAGCAGGGTGCACGGCGGGATCACGGTGAATCTCGGCGAGGTATCGGTGAGTTCGCAAGTGGTCGGCTACTTGCGAAGGCGTCCGTCGGGTGAGGTGCTGGACCAGACTCCGCTGGATCTGCCGGAGCAGAGACTCGACACCCGCGCCGTCTGGTACACGATCTCGGCCGAGCTGCTCGGCTGTTCCGATGGCTTGGCGGGGACCGGGGGCCATCGGCCGAAGACCGAGGTTCTGGAGCCGGTGGGGACCGGAGGCTCCAAGGTGGGGACCGAGGATCTTGGCGGAGCACCGGGGACGAGCGCCGAGTTGGATCCGGCGCGCGTCCCCGGTGCCCTGCATGCCGCCGAGCACGCGGCGATCGGCCTGCTACCGCTGTTCGCTACTTGCGACCGCTGGGACATTGGCGGGGTGTCTACCGCGTGGCACGAGGACACCGGGGAGGCGACGGTGTTCGTGCACGATGGCCATCCCGGGGGTGCGGGATTCGCCGATCGCGGGTTTGCCGCAATTGTCCCTTGGCTGGCCGCAACGCGGGAGGCGATCGTTTCCTGCGAGTGCCCGGCCGGCTGCCCGTCCTGCGTCCAGTCGCCGAAGTGCGGGAACGGCAACGATCCGCTGGACAAGGCGGGGGCAGTGGCCGTTCTCGACACCGTGCTCGGGGCGTTGCGTCAGCACGGGCCGCGGTCGGGCCACTTGTTGGCTTGAAGTTGTGGGTTGGTCAGGCGGCGGTGGTCAGGGTCGCCACGGGAGCGACGGCCTTGTCACCGGCCAGCGCACGAACGAGCACGTCGTGCACCTCGGCGGCCTCGGGCAGCTGCCAGCCCCAGACCTCGGGCTTGACCCGCCAGTGCACGACACCGTGCTGGAACGGCGACGGGGGAAGCGGGATGTAGTCGTTCGCGCCGTGCCACTGGATCGAGGCGTGGTCAGCCAGTTCCCGCGGGATGCTCGTCGCGACGGTGGTGAGGAACAGCCAGCGGCCGTTCGGCATCGCGACGATCGGGGCGGGGTGGCCGGTGGCGCGCAGCAGACGGGCGGCGGCCTTGCCGAGCTCGTCGTCGACCTCGATGGCGTCCAGCACGGTGCCGGTGGCCACGAGCAGGCTGTGCGTGTCGTCGCCGAACCAGGTGGCGACCTCGTGCGGGTGGGTCTCGATCAGTTCACGCCAGTTGTCCTGGGCCGGGACGGGACGCCGCCAGGTGAGGTCGTCACCTTCCGCGGTGATCGCGGCGGGCTCGGCACCCGGGAGCACCGGCCAGCCACGCCAGGCGAGACCGATCGCCTCCGCCCGCATTTCGATGCGGAAGGCGCCCCGCCAGCTGTCCGGCCAATTCGCGTCCAACATTACTGTCCCTGCCTCAGGTCAACTCTGTCCTGTGTCTGTCTCTGCCGCACCGCCCCGGCGAACTTTTCGAAGTGGCGCACATCTCAATAAACGGCAAGTTGCACATCGGGAGAAGACCTCACGCGACAACCGGCGGTTACTTAGCGATGAACGCGCGGTAGTCCGACTCGACGGACCGAACGCCGCACGTCCGGTTAACGGGCCTCGACGACCGGTTCGGCGCCGTTCGTCGCAGCCGAGCAGGGCATCCCGCCCTGGTGACCCTGCTCACGACAAGCGGCGCAGGGCCGTTCGGCGGAGCGCTGATCATGCCTTCGACCGCTCGCCGCTCGTCAACGACCGCTGCTCGCGCTCGGCGGTTACCCGTGCGTACCACCGGCCGGTCGCCGAGGGGACGACCGTTCACCGTGCGACGTCCGTCACGGTGGCCGGTCGACCGGCCCCGCCCTTGCCCGTGCCTCTGCCCGCCCCAGGGACGCCAGGTGTCCGGACTCTTCTGACCGCACCTCGACCAGGGCATCGCCACGTTCCCACCGACAGGTCAGCAAGGTGACTGACATCCGGACGGCCACCAGCCGCGCCCGTTCGCAGGCCGCACCGGGACCCGCCGCCGCGTACGAGGCCGCCGCGAGCGCCGCCAGATCCGCGGCGGCCTCGGTGTGGTGCCGGGTCGTGACGGCACCGCCGATCCAGAAGGTCGACACCGCCGCGCAGATCAGGACGGCGACGATCGACGCGGTCCACACGGTCGCGACGCCACGGTCATCCCGCCTCATGGGCCACCGCCCGGTTCGGCGAACGCGAAGGCATGGGAACGCAGCCGGATCCCCGGCAGCAGACCCGCCACCGGTTCGGCCTCGACACCGGCGGTGATGGCATCGCCTTCGCGGACGACGTCCAGCCGCGCGCCGGGCGGCGCGATCTCCCGCACCGCCTGTTCGGCGCGGGCGGGCTGGCCGCGAGCGAGGAGCCTAGCCGCCTCGCGGGCCGCGTCGGTGCAGCGGAGCTGATCGGCGGCGACCCCGATCCCGGCCAGCAACAAAGCCGAGACGAAGGTCAGCGCGCCGATGCCGAGCGCGGCCTCCACCGTGACGGACCCGCGATCACCACCCGGCATCAGAACTTCACCGACAAGGCCCGCTCGATGAGCGCGGTGAGCCCGGCGAAGACGGCTTCACCGTTGACGATCAGGTACAGGACTCCGGCCAGCGCGGCGGCGGCCAAGGTCGCGATGGCGTACTCGACCGTCGCCATGCCGTCGTCGTCGCGGAAGGTGGGGAGCTTGCTCATGGGTATCGCCTTTCGATCAGAGGAGGCCGTCGAGGCGACCGGCCAGGCCGAGCACGACGGGCAGGACACCGAGGCAGAGGAACGCGGGAAGGAAACAGAGGCCGATCGGCGCGGCCAGCAGCACTCCGGCCCGTTCGGCGCGCTCCTCGGCTTCGGCGGAGAGCGATTCGCGCAGCCGTCGCGCGAGGTCCTTCGCGTGAGCCGCGAGCGCGGTGCCCGCCCTGGCCGTGCGAACGGCGGCGACGGACAGCTCGGTCAGACCGGGCCGGTCCCGGACCGGCGCCCAGGCTTCGGCCGGGCCGACGCCCACGGCGAGATGCGACGCCACCGAACGCAGGGCCGCCGCGGTCTTCGGTGACGCGGCGGGCCCGACCGCCTCGAGCGCGACGGACACCGGCAACCCGCCCGCCAGGCAGGCGGCCAAGAGGTCGAGGGTGGCCGCGGATCGGAGGAGTTCGGAGACACCGGAGACACTTCTGTCCCGGACCGGCCGTTCCCGAAGCCACTTGTGGAGACGGCCCGGCCGCGCGACGACCCCAGGTCTGACGCGTGGCCAGCAGAAGACGGCACCGCCCAGCAGGCTCAACGCCGCCCCGGTCAGCACGGCGCCACCCGTCCGGTGAGGGCCCGGCACCAGGCCGTACCGGCCCAGATCAGTCCACTGCCCACGACGAGCAGCAACTGGCCCGTGCCCGTCCCGGTGAGGACACGGACCGGGCCCGCGCCCATCGCCTCGCCGAGCAGCAGGCACACCAGCGGGAGGACCGCGAGTACGGCGGCGCTCGCCCGGGGACCGGCCATCTTGGCTTTGAGACGACGGCGGAATCCGATCTCCGCCTCGGCGTCCCGCCGTGCGGCTTCGAGGACGTCGGCCATCGGGAGGCCGAACCGGTTCGCGAGGGCCCACGCGTTCGCCAAGGCCGGTGGTGCGTCCGGGTCGGCCGTCTCACCACCGAGCCGGGCGGTCGCGATCAGGCCGCGCAGCCGCCCGGACGCCGCGGGCACCGCTTCCGCGACGGCCTCGGCCGCCGTCACCGGATGGGCGCCCGCCCGGAGTTCGCCGACCATCGTCCGCAACACGGACGCGGTGAGCTCGGCTTCGGCAAGCGCCGCCTTCGCCTGTGCCCGCCGACGGTGCTCCTGGCGGACGGTAACGGTGAGCACCAGCGTCGCCAGTGCCCAGCCGATCCCGAGAACCGGCAAGACGAGCAACGCGGGCAGCGGCCACCAGCCCGCGCGAGCGGCCTGAGGGAGGCGCCAGGCGAACGGAGTGCCCACCGTCGGTCTCGGCCAGCACGCCAGCCCGGCGCCGCAGGAGAGGAGGAACCAAGGACTCATGCCGCCATCTCCTCGAGCGGGCTCTCGTCGCCGATCCAATGGCCCTTGCTCCAGATCGGGATGACTTTGGCCTCGCCGCGCAACGACCGCAGCACGCCGACCTCGTCCAGCCGCCGGATCCCGCTCGGCAGGCGTCGCATGTGCAGGACCACCCGCACCGCGGCGGTCAGCTGACTGTGCAGCGCGTCCCGCTTCAACCCGCCGAGCGCGGCCAGGGCCTCCATCCGCGCCGGGACGTCCGACGGCGAATTGGCGTGCAGCGTGCAGGCTCCGCCCTCGTGCCCGGTGTTCATCGCGTTGAGCAACGCGCAGACCTCGCCGCCGCGCACTTCGCCGACGACCAGGCGGTCCGGGCGCATGCGCAACGCCTGCCGCACCAGTTCACCGAGCCCGATCTCCCCGGTGCCCTCGACGTTGGCCGGGCGCGCGATCAGACTGACGAACTGCGGGTGGTCCGGTTGCAGTTCGCCGGCGTCCTCGACGCACACGATGCGTTCGGCCGGGGAAACCGCGCCCAGCAGCGCGGAAAGCAAGGTCGTCTTCCCCGCCCCGGTCCCACCGGAGACCAGGAACGCGAGCCGCCGCCGGATGATCGAATCGAGCAGGTCCGCGCCGCTGGTGCCGAACACCCCGCGCGAACGCAGCTCCGCGAGGTCATGGGTGGCGGGCCGCAGGACGCGGAGCGAGAGGGAGGTCCCGGCGGGCGCCATCGGCGGGAGGATCGCGTGCAGCCGGATCCGGCCCTGCGGCCCCACTCCCGGCAGCCAGCAGTCCGCGAACGGTTGCGCGTCGTCCAGCCGCCGCCCGCCGGCGAGCGCGAGCCGCTGGGCCAGCCTGCGGACGGCCTCCTCGTCCGAGAAACGGATGTCGGTCTTTTCCGGGCCTTCACCGGTATCGACCCAGACCTCGTCCGGAGCGGTGACGAGAACGTCGGTGATACCGGGCTTCCCGAGAAGCGGAGTGAGCGGGCCGGCGCCGACGAACTCGTCGCGGGCCAGCCGGACCGCCCCGAGGACGGCTTCCTGACCGAGCGCGCCACCGGCTTCGGCGCGGACCGCCCGCGCCACGCTCACCGGATCCGCCGGGACGGCCGATCCGGCCAGCCGCCGCCGGACCCGCTCGACCAGATCGTCGGTCATCGCAAGGCACCGGCCAGATTTCCGCGCGCGGCGGCGAGGACTTCGGTGGCCGCGGTGGCCAGATGCCCGCGATGTCTCGGGACGAACTCGCCGCGGTCGAGGGCCGTGGACAGGGAACGTTCGCGGCCCATCGACGTGATGAGCGGGAGGCCCACGGCGTCGGCGATCTCTCGCGGGATCAGCCCTGCGGGCGACGGACCCCGGACCGCGACACCGATCCGGTTCGCGTGGGGTTCGAGCCTGGCGAGGACCTGTTTCGCCGCCGCACAGGCACGGAGTTCCGCGGGGACGACGACCACGACCAGATCGGCCAGCCCGACGACGGTGGACGTTTCGGTGCCGAAATACCTCGGCAGATCGCAGACGACCGTCCGTCCCGCCCGCCTCCCGGCGCACAACACGCCCTCGATCGCGTCCGGCCCGGGGCCGTGTCCTTCCCTGCCATAGGACACAAAGGACAGTGATCCGGACGCATACCTTTTCCGCGGCAGGGCTTCGCTCAACGCCGTCATCGACACCCTGCCGCCGAGGTCGAGTTCCGGCCAGCGCGGCCCGCGATCGCGTTCGGCGGCGAGGAGGACGTCGATTCCGCCGCCGAGCGGATCGCAGTCGACGAGCAGCCCGCCGCTCCCGGATTTCTCCGCCTGGTACGCGACGGCGGCCGCCAATACGGAGGCGCCGGCCCCACCCCGTCCGCCGATGATCCCGATGACGAGGCCGTCGTCACGAGCGGGCCCGTCGACCACGTCGGCGAACGCGCCGATGAGGTCGCCTTCCTCGTCCGGCAGCGAAAGGACCTTCTCCGAACCGGTGTTGAAGGCGCGCTCCCACGTCACCGGTGTCGGCGCGCCCTTGCAGACGAGCAGGACCTTGTTCCGCCGCAGCAGGCGGTTCGGCACGCTCGCGGCTTCTTCGTCGAGCACCACGAGCGGCGCGCGTGCCCATCTCCCGCGAGCGGCGTCCAGATCGGGCGCGCGTTCGACCTCGCAGCCCGCGGCGGCCGCCACGCGCAAGATCTCGTCGAGCAGGATGTCGTCTCCGGCGACGACGAGCGGATGTTCCTCGATCATGACTCCCCCGGGGATTCGGTCGGACTCGGGCTGTGACTCCACGGTCGCCCCCGGCCCCGGTCCCGCACAACGCCATTCCCCTCCGCCTGTGGACAACCGGGGTGTTGTGGACAACTCCGCCGCCGAAAACCGGTTTCCCGCGTTTCCGTCGGGCCTTTCTGGCACACTCCCGGGTTTTTCCACACCGAATGCGCCCGATCCGTTTCCCGGTCGAATCGAACACGAAAAGAGTTGAGGGCAAAGAAAAGTAACGAACATCGGCCGATTCGGCCTTGTCACGGTGAGGTTTTCCGCGGCCGACAAGGTCTGAACCATTGGCGGGGCGGGAAGTTAGAGGGCGGTCCCCGCCAGGGGGGAGGGACGGGGACCGCCTGGGGTTCAGCCCCGGGGGGTCGGACTGAACCTGGGTCCGGTGCAACACCGGACAATGTCACTGTAACTCCGATACCGGCCCGTTGCGGTGGGCGGCGGCACCCACAATTCGATAACGGCACGACGCGCCCGATCAGGTGTGCGGTCGTGAATTTTCCACCGCCGTATCCCGATCGTGGTCGACCAACGGGCGCGCCGTCGTCCGGCTCTCCTATCCTTGGCGAGTGGCCCACCCCAGCACGACACCGAGCCCGGTCGCGGCGTTCTTCGATCTCGACAAGACGATCATCGCGTCTTCGAGCGCGCTGGCCTTCAGCAAGCCTCTTTTGCGCGAAGGCCTGATCAACCGGCGAGCCGCGCTTCGCAGCGCGTACGCCCAGCTCGTCTTCTCGCTCGCGGGCGCGGACGCGGCGAAGACCGAACGGATGCGGGCCGAGGTTTCCGCGCTGTGCACCGGATGGGACGTGGCGCAGGTGTCCGCGATCGTCCGCGAAACGCTGCACGACGTCGTCGACCCGCTCGTCTACGCGGAGGCTGCGGAACTGATCTCCTCGCATCTCGCGGACGGTCACGACGTCGTGGTGCTGTCGGCGACCGGCGAAGAGGTCGTCGCCCCGGTCGCCGAAATGCTCGGCGCGACGCGCAGCGTGGCCACGCGGATGCAGATCGTGGACGGCCGCTACTCGGGCGAAGTCGATTTCTATTGCTACGGCGAGAACAAGGCCATCGCCGCGAAAGAGCTCGCGGCTACTTACGGCTACGACCTCACCCAATGCCACGCGTACACCGACTCGAGCACCGACATCCCGCTCCTCGAGGTCGTCGGAAGGCCGCACGCGGTCAACCCCGACCGCGTCCTGCGCAAGCACGCGACCGAGCAGGGCTGGGACATCCTCGCGTTCGATCACCCGATGTCACTGCGGACCAGGATCCCGGCCAGGTCGGCGGGCCTGGTCGCGCTCGGCGCCGTCGCCGCGGGTGCCACCTGGTACGGCTACAACCGGCGCAAACGCACCCGCTGAGCCCGCACCCGGTCAGCGGTACGGAACCGGTTTTCGCAGACAGAGCGGCGAATTGTCCGTCGCGGAGGGTGCCCGTGTCACTAGATCGAGCCTCTGTACCGGTGCACCCGTCTGCGCACTTGAAGTGACCCGGCTCACGGCGTAGAAAGAAGGTGCGGACGTTCGGTCGGCCAGGGAACAGGTAGAAGAGAAGCCTGTTCCACCCCGGCGAATCTCCGTGTGCGGACACCGGGTACCCACGCGCAGCGCGCCGCGGGAGGCTCGTCGTCTAGGGACTGCGTACCGGGACGCCGGACGCCGAGTCCATGAAGGTACGACCAGAGTTGCACGCTTGGTCGCCCGAGTCGTTCGCACTGATTGGCGGCGCCCGCCGGCTCAGGCCGACGGGCGCCGCCAGTGTTTTGCCCGCCTTTCCCGTCGTGACCGGCCCGGTCACGCATCGATGACGCCTTGTTTTCAAGCGTGACAGGCCCCTTCGCGTCCCTTTGTGTATGAACGGACCGTTCGTGCGGGTGGCCGATGGACAAGCAAAGTGCTCGTGGGTAGCTTCCGGATATCAGTGCTTCCAGGTGGACTTCTTTCCATCTGAGAGTCAGGCACGAATCTGGGAGGCTTGAGGTGACGACCCGAACCGCGCACGCCCGTCATCGGAGGATCCATGCGCTCGCCGTGCCCCTCGCGGGTCTGCTCACCCTCGCGATCGCGGGCGTCCCGGCCGCCGCGCAGCCGGTGACCGCCGACGCGGAGGCCCAGCGGACGCTGCGCGGGCTGACTCTGGAGCAGAAGGTCGGCCAGCTGTTCGTCACGTGGGTGAACGGCAAGTCCGCCGACGAGGTCAACGCCAAGAACAAGGCCGACTTCGGCGTGGACACCCCCGCGCAGGTGATCGAGAAGTACCACCTGGGCGGCGTCATCTACTTCAACAACGACAGCCGGGACAACTTCGACGACCCGGTGCAGGTGGCCAAGCTGTCGAACGGGCTCCAGCGGGCCGCCATCCGCAGCGGCGCGCACATCCCGCTGCAGATCGCGACCGACCAGGAGGGCGGCACGGTCACCCGCATGGGTGCCCCCGCCACCGAACTGCCGAACGCGATGGCGATCTCGGCGGGCCGCGACCCCAAGGCCGCGCAGGACGCCGCCCGGATCCTCGGGCACGAACTGCGCGCCGTCGGCATCAACCAGGACTTCGCTCCCGACGCCGACGTGAACTCGAACCCGGCGAACCCGGTGATCGGCGTCCGTTCCTTCTCCGGCCGCCCGGAGCTGGCGAGCCAGTTCGTCGGGGCCCAGGTCAAGGGCTTCCAGGACTCCGGACGTCGCTCCGAGACGGTGTCCGCCGCCGCGAAGCACTTCCCCGGCCACGGTGACGCGGCCACGGACAGTCACCTGGAACTGCCCAGGATCGACCGGACCGAAGCCAGCTGGCGTGAGACCGACGTGCCGCCGTTCAAGGCCGCCATCAAGGCCGGCATCGACTCGATCATGAGCGCGCACATCCAGTTCCCCAGCCTCGACCCGTCGGGTGAGCCCGCCACGCTGTCGAAGCCGATCCTCACCGGCAAACTGCGCGGCGAGCTGGGCTATCGCGGCGTCGTCATCACGGACTCGCTCTCGATGGACGCCGTGCGCGAGATGCACACCGACGCCGAAATCCCGGTGCTGGCGCTCAAGGCCGGCATCGACCAGCTGCTCATGCCGGTGAACCTCGACCTCGCGATCAACTCGGTGCTCGACGCGGTCCGCAAGGGTGAACTGACCGAGCGGCGCATCGACGAGAGCGTCCTGCGGGTGCTCAAGCTCAAACTGAACCGGGGCATCCTGACCTCGCCGTTCGTCGACCCGGCCAAGGTCGCTTCGAAGGTCGGCATCCCGGCCAACCTCGCGACCGCGCAGGGCATCGCCGACCGGTCGGTCACCGCTATCCGCAACGACGGCGGTGTCCTTCCGCTCGAGCGGCAGCCCGCGAAGACGCTCGTGACCGGCTGGGGTGTGAGCACGACGACCGCGCTGGCCTCGAAACTCACCGCGCACGGAACGCAGGCGACCGCGCTGCAGACCGGCCAGACCCCGACCGACGCGCAGATCGCCCAGGCCGTCGCGGCCGCGAAGAACGTCGACCTCGTCGTGGTGCTGACCAACAACGTCGGCACGTATCCGTTGCAGGGCAAGCTGTTGCAGGCCCTGACGGACACCGGGAAGCCCGTCGTCGCGGTCGCCGCGCAGATCCCCTACGACGCCGGCTACGAGAACCCGGTCAAGACCTGGCTCGCGACGTACGGCTACATCACGCCGTCGGTCGAGGCGCTGGCGAAGGTGATCCTCGGGAAGGTGAAGCCGCAGGGCAAGCTGCCGGTGGACGTCCCCGCGGGCAAGGACGTGGGCACGGTGAAGTACCCCTTCGGCCACGGGCTGACCTGGTGACGCTCAATCGCCGCCACCTCCTCGCCGCCGGGGCGCTCGCGGTCCCCGCGCTGACGGCCGGATCCTCGGTCGCGCAGGCAGGGCCCGAGGTCACGGCGGAAAGCGAGAGCAAAGGTCCCTCGCTCACCCGCACCGGAGCGGACGTGCTCGCCGCCCGTGGCTGGGCGCCGCTGTCCGGCCGCAAGCTCGGCGTCCTGTCGAACCCGACGGGCGTCCTGGCGAGCGGCGACCACATCGTCGATTCGATGGTCGCCGCCGGTGTCCGCCCGCTCGCCGCGTTCGGGCCGGAACACGGCTTCCGCGGCAGCGCGCAGGCGGGCGGCTCCGAGGGCGACTACACCGATCCCCGCACCGGCGTCCCCGTGTACGACGCGTACGGCGCCGACGCGACGAAGCTCGCCGGGATGTTCACGAAGGCAGGCGTCGACACGGTCGTCTTCGACATCGCCGACGTCGGCGCGCGGTTCTACACCTACATCTGGTCGCTGTACACGGCGATGGTCGCGGCGGCGAAGGTCGGCGCGGCGGTGGTCGTGCTGGACCGGCCGAACCCGCTGGGCGGCAAGGCCGCCGGGCCGATGCTGGACCCGGCGTACGCGTCGGGCATCGGGCGGAAGCCGATCGTGCAGCAGCACGGCATGACCGTCGGGGAACTCGCGCGGTACTTCGCCGCCGAGTTCCTGCCCGCCGAAGGGGTCACCCCTGGCAGGCTCGAGATCGTCGAAGTACGTGACTGGCGGCGTGATCAGCTCTTCGAGCGCACCGGGCTGACCTGGGTCCCGCCGAGCCCGAACATGCCGACGCCGGACACGGCGCTCGTCTATCCCGGCACAGGGATGTTCGAGGGCACCGTGTTCTCCGAAGGCCGCGGCACCACCAGGCCGTTCGAGATCATCGGCGCGCCGGGCCTCGATTGGCGCTGGCGCGAGAAGCTCGGCGAACTGCGGCTTCCCGGGGTGAAGTTCCGTGAGGCGTACTTCGTGCCGACGTTCGGCAAGTTCGTCAACGAGCCTTGCGGCGGCGTGCAGGTGACGATCACGGATCCGCGGGCGTTCGACGCCATCCGCACCGCGGTCACCATGTTCGTCACCGCGAAGCAGGTGCACCCGGACAAGTTCAAGTGGCGACCCGACAACTTCCTCGACAAGCTCTCGGGCTCCGACAGGCTGCGCACGATGATCGACAAGGGCGCCGGAGTGGACGAGATCGTCGGCTCCTGGCAGGCCGAGCTCGCCGAGTTCGACCGGAAACGCCGTCGCCATCTCATCTATCGCTGAGGGGAACGACCTTGCGTGCTAGGAAGATCCTGATCGCGACCGTTTCCGTCCTGGTCGCGGCGACCACGCTGTCGACGGCGGGAGCACAGGCGATTCCGGGTTCGGAACAACAGCGAGACCGCGTGGCGGGCCGGTTCGACAAGCCTCGCGAGGGCTTCGCGCCGGCGTCCACCGTGCTCCGTGACGGCGCGCCCGGCGACGTCGGCCTCGACCCGGAGCCGATCAAAGCGGCCGAGCGGTTCATCGACAGCTGGACGAAACCGGACGCCACCGGGCATCCGCACTTCTCCGGCGCTGTCGGCCTGCTCGCGCACGACGGCGTCGTCGTCGAGCGCCAGGCCGTCGGCGGTGCCGTCCGCTACGCCGACGCGAACGGCACGGAACTGCCGCCGGAGCAGCAGATGCCGATGCGCGCGGACACCATCTTCGACATGGCGTCGATCTCGAAGCTGTTCACCTCCATCGCGGTGATGCAGCTGGCCGAGACGGGCAAGCTGGACATCTCGGCGCCGGTGGCGCGGTACCTGCCGGAGTTCGGGGTGAACGGCAAGGAAGCCGTCACCGTCCAGCAGCTGCTCACCCATGTTTCGGGCTTCGCCGCGACACCGCTCCCGTCGCTGTGGGAGGGCTATCCGGACATCCCGTCGCGCCGGAAGGCCATCCTCGACAGCCCGCTGAAGAACCCGCCGGGCAGTACGTACCTCTACTCCGACATCAACCTGCTGACGCTCGGCCTCCTGGTCGAGAAGCTGGCCGGGGCACCGTTGGACAAGGTGGTCCAGGACCGCATCGCGACTCCGCTCGGCCTCGCCGACACCGGATACAACCCGCCGGCGTCGAAACTGGCCAGGGTCGCGGCGACCGAGTACGCGGTGAAGCCGCCTCGGGGCCTCGTACGCGGGCAGGTCCACGATGAGAACGCCTGGTCGCTGGGTGGCGTCGCCGGGCACGCGGGCGTGTTCTCCACGGCCTCCGACATGGCCGTGCTGGCGCAGACGATCCTCAACGGCGGCGCGTACCGCGGTCAGCGGATCCTGCGGCCGGAAACCGTGCGATCGATGCTGACGAACTACAACCAGAAGTTCCCCGACAACTCCCACGGACTCGGCTTCGAACTCGACCAGCCCTGGTACATGGGCGCGCTGTCGGCGCCCTCGACCGCCGGCCACACCGGGTTCACCGGGACCTCGCTGGTGATCGACCCGCTCTCGAGGTCGTTCGCGATCCTGCTCACCAACCGCGTGCACCCGACGCGGAACTGGGGCTCGATCAACCTCGCCAGGGAGGCGTGGGCGAGTTCTCTCGCGAAGGCGATGGCCGTCCGCCCGGTACGTGGCCGTGACGCGTGGTTCAGCGGCGCGGGGGACGTCTCCACGGCCACGCTCACGACCCCGCCGTTGCGGACCCGTGGCGGCCCTCTGAAGGTCTCCTTCGACACGTTCGTGGACACCGAAGGGCCCTCCGATTCGCTCTTCCTGGAAATAAGTACCGACGGTGGCACCACCTGGAAAACGATTACTCTGCGTGCGAGCGGCCCAGGCGCTCCCGCGGGGGACCTGACCGGCCTCGGCGGGCACGGACACCGGGCTTGGTGGCGAGCCGCCGCCGAGGTGTCACAAAGCTCACAAATCACCCTCCGGTGGCGTTACACGACCGATGCCCGTTACACGGGACGCGGAATTTCCCTGGACGGTGTGAAAGTCACTGAACGCGGCCGGATACTGCTGGACAGTGAGCATAATCCCCCTACTTTTGCAGCTACCGGATGGAAGTTGAGCGCTAGGTAGTTGAGCGGTTCCGTTTCGCAGACCGAACCGCCCCGTTGACCGGGGCACAGCCCCTTGCGTCGCGACACTAAGTTGCCAAGTCGTTAGCTCGACCTCGTTAACGGCCTCGACCTGGTTAGCGACTTTCTGGTCAACGATTAATCGCAAATCGAATCCGCAGACACGGATAGGTTGCGATCTTCCCGAAGGGTGTGGGTAGCCTTGTCGCAGATGCCAACGGTTAGTAACTTTCCCACGGTGGGCGATACCGAATCCGTAATCGCGGTCGCACCGTCCGAGTCCGTGCCGGCCCAGCCGACACGGGACGCTGACGCGAGCCCGCTGGTCCGGATCCGCTCACTGCTGCCCGGGCTCGCCCGGGCCGAACAGCGTGTCGCGAAGGTCGTCCTCGAAGACCCGGCGACGGTCGCGCGGCGCAGCATCACCGAGGTCGCGCTCGCGGCGAACACCAGCGAGACCACCGTCACGCGCTTCTGCAAGGCGGTCGGCGTCGGTGGATATCCGCAGCTCAGGATCGCTTTGGCGGCCGACACCGCCCGGTCCGAGGCGCGGTCCAGCCGCAATCTCGGCGGCGAGATCGGGCCGGAAGACGACCTGGCCGCGGTCATCGGCAAGGTCAGCTTCGCGGACGCTCGTGCCGTGGAGGAGACCGCCGACCAGCTCGACGTCCCGTCGCTACAGCGCGTGATCGACGTTTTGGCGGGCGCGGGCCGTGTGGACGTCTACGGCGTCGGCGCGAGCGCGTTCGTGGCCGCGGATCTGCAGCAGAAGCTGCACCGCATCGGCCGGGTCAGCTTCGCCTGGTCCGACACGCACATCATGCTGACCTCGGCCGCCGTGCTGAGCCCCGGAGACGTCGCCATCGGCATCTCCCACACGGGCGCGACCACGGACACCGTCGAGGCG
Source organism: Amycolatopsis sp. lyj-84 (assembly GCF_046549075.1). NCBI lineage: Bacteria > Bacillati > Actinomycetota > Actinomycetes > Pseudonocardiales > Pseudonocardiaceae > Amycolatopsis > Amycolatopsis sp. lyj-84. The sequence goes on along the minus strand of NZ_JAJPWO010000003.1, from coordinate 112,574 downwards.
CTGCGTGTGGCCCGTGAGCACGGCGCGATCACCGTCGCCGTGACGAACTTCCCGCGTTCGCCGATCACCGAGGTCTCCGACCACGTGCTGACCACGGCCGCGCGGGAAACGACGTTCCGCTCGGGTGCGACCGCCAGTCGCATCGCGCAGCTGACCGTCATCGACTGCCTGTTCATCGGTGTCGCGCAGCGGCACATGGACGCGTCGGTCAACGCGCTCGACGCGACCAGGGACGCGGTGGGTTCGCACCGGCTGGGCGTTCGGCCCGACGGCAGGCGACGGCCGCGGGAAACCGGCAAATGAGCGAAAAAGTGAGGCGCATGATGACCGTCCCACGCCAGGTGGTGCACGTCGATTCGCCAACCGAACAGCGCAATCCACGGACGACCGACATCGACCTGATGTCGACCATGGGCATCCTCGGCGCGATCAACGCCGAGGACCGCCGGGTCCCCGAAGCCGTCGCCGCGGTGCTGCCGCAGGTGGCGCGAGCGGTCGACTTCGCCGTGGAAGCGCTGCGGTCGGGACACCGCGTGCACTACTTCGGGGCCGGTACCTCCGGCAGGCTGGCGACGTTGGACGCGGCGGAGCTCGTGCCGACGTTCAACGTGCCCTCCGACTGGTTCATCGCGCATCACGCGGGCGGCGCGCGCGCTCTGCGCCAAGCCGTCGAAGACGCCGAGGACGACGTGAAGGCCGGAGCCGCCGAGGTGGCCGAGACCGTCGTACCCGGCGACTTCGTGCTCGGGCTGACGGCTTCCGGCCGGACGCCCTACGTTCTCGGCGCGCTGGCCGCGGCCAGCCGTCGCGGTGCCCGGACCGCGCTGGTCTCGGGCAATCCGGCCGCGGTGATGCCGCCGGGTGTCGATGTCCTCATCGCCGTGGACACCGGCCCCGAGGCGATCGCCGGGTCGACCCGGATGAAGGCGGGCACGGCCCAGAAGATCATCCTCACCGCGTTTTCCACCGCGACGATGATCAAACTCGGCCGGACCTACTCGAACCTGATGGTCAGCATGCGCGCGACCAACGCGAAGCTGCGCGGAAGGACCATCAGGATCCTGCGCGAGGCCACGGGGATGAGCATGGCGGACTGCTCCGACGCGCTCACCGAGGCCGACGGCGACCTCAAGGTCGCGCTGGTCCATCTGTTGTCCGGCGAAGACGTCGCGAACGCGGCGAAGGCGCTGGCGAACAGTGATGGCCACGTACGCAAGGCTCTCGACTCCCTGCGGGTGCGCGCGAGCTGAAAAATCACTGATTGCCCATCACCTGCTCATCTGCTTAGGCTCTCAGGTATTCGCGACTGAGAGGTCGGGTGGTCATGAGCACCGGCGGACAGCCCCGTTCATCCCGACGCCTCGCGCTCACGCGACGCGAACGGGTGTCCGTCGCCGGGATGGCCGGGTTCATCCTGCTGCTCAACGTCGTGGGCTGGGGGGTCCTGACGCTTTTCGTGGCGCCGCGCCAGTACGAGCTCGGCGCCACGGGCGTGTTCGGGATCGGCCTCGGCGTCACCGCCTTCGTGCTCGGGATGCGGCACGCTTTCGACGCGGACCACATCGCCGCGATCGACAACACCACCCGCAAGCTGATGGCCGACGGGCAACGGCCGCTTTCGGTCGGCTTCTGGTTCTCCCTCGGCCATTCGACGATCGTTTTCGTCCTGTGCCTGCTGTTGTCGCTCGGCGTCCGCGCACTCGCCGGCGCCGTCGAGGACGACTCGTCGGCGTTGCACGAGGCGACCGGGCTGATCGGGACGTCCGTTTCGGCGGTGTTCCTGTACCTCATCGGGATCATGAACCTGGTCGTACTGGTCGGCATCGTGAAGGTGTTCCGGCGCATGCGGCGGGGCGAGTTCGACGAAGCGGCGCTGGAACGGCAACTCGACAACCGCGGCTTCATGAACCGACTGCTGCGCGGCGCCACCAAGGCGGTGCGCAAGCCGTGGCACATCTACCCGATCGGCGTGCTGTTCGGCCTCGGCTTCGACACCGCGACCGAGATCAGCCTGCTGGTACTCGCCGGCGGCGCGGCCGCGTTCTCCCTGCCCTGGTACGCGATCCTGGTGCTGCCGATCCTGTTCGCCGCGGGGATGACGCTGTTCGACACCGCCGACGGTTGCTTCATGAACTTCGCGTACGGCTGGGCCTTCGCGAAGCCGGTGCGGAAGATCTACTACAACCTCACCGTGACAGCGCTTTCCGTCGCGGTCGCGCTGCTCATCGGGACGATCGAGCTGATCTCGATCCTCACCGAGCGGCTGGGCATCACGACCGGACCGCTCGCGGCGATCGGGTCCCTGAGCCTGGACTACGTCGGCTACGCGGTCGTAGCGCTCTTCGTGCTCACTTGGGCCCTCGCGCTCTTCGTGTGGCGCTTCGCGCGTATCGAGGAGCGTTGGTCGACCAGGATCCCGGTCAAGTAGCCCTCTGACCTGCGGGAAGAGAGCAAGGGACCTTTGCTGTCACTTACTTAGCGTACCCACGCTAACGATAGCAAAGGTCCCTTGCTCCCACTTTCGATCAGGCGGGCTGGGCCACCCGCGTGCGCGAAGGGAGCGAAAGCGCGAAGGCGAGCAGGGCGATGAAGGCGGCAACGGGACCGATCCACCAGACGCCCGCCGACGACAGGACGACGCCACCCAGCGCGGCACCGAGGGCGCCCCCGGCGTAGATCGCGGAACCGTTGAGCCCCAAGGCGACCGTCGGCGCGTCGGGCGCCAGCGAGAACAGCCGGTGTTGCTGCGGCACCATCAGCATCCCGCCGAAGATCCCCGAAGCGAGCGCGAGGACCAGCGCGCCGGGCAGGCTCAGCACGGCGACGTCCACCAGCGCGAGTGTCACGACCGTACCGACGAGCGAGATCGCGCGGACGCGTGCGGGCCCGAGTGAGTCGGTGGCCCGGCCCGCGAAGGCGTTGCCCGCGATCTGCCCGATCCCGAAACCGATGAGCAGCCACGAGATCATCGCGCCCGCGGCGACCGGAGCGACCAGAACGGGCAGGTACACGAAGGCCGCGAAGCCCGCCGCGGTGCCGAGAACGCTGACGCCGAGCACACGCGCGATCGGCGGCCGCGCGACGACGGCGAGCCTGTCGCGCAGGGACACCGTCGGCATCCGGACACCGGGCAGCAACGGCACGAGCAGCGCCACGACCACCGCCACCGCGCCGATCCCCCACATCACCGCGCGCCAGCCGAACCAGGTGCCCGCCAGCACCCCGATCGGCACACCGACCACCATCGACACGCTCATCCCGGCGGAGACCGTCGCCAAGGCGCGGCCACGTCGCTCGTCCGACGCCAGGGCGCCGGCGAGCACATACGCGTTGGACTGGAACGCCGCGGCGCCGAGGGCGGCCAGCACGCGGGCGATGGCGACCACGGCGAAGGACTCGCCGAGCGCCTGCCCGGCCATGCCGATCGTGAACAGCACCATCCCGGCACCGAGTACCCAGCGCCGGTCGAGCCGTCCGGTGAACGCCGCGATGAGCGGCGAGGAAATCGCGTACGTCACGGCGAAGACCGTGGTCAGCTGGCCTGCGGCGGCTTCGGAAACACGCAGGTCGGCGGCGATGGTGGGCAGCAGCCCGTTCAAGACGAACCCGTCGGTGCCGACGGTGAACGTCCCGACGGCGAGTACCAGCAGAGCCCCCAAGGCGAGCCGATCATTTGATGATCGTCGAATCGTCATGGGAGGTATAGTGGCCGGACTATTCGATGACTGTCAAACAGTTGGAGCGAAGTGACCAGCACGCTGCCGCAGCCGCCGACCGGCGAAATCGAGATCGTGCCGGTGCTCCAGGCGCTCGCGGATCCCGTGCGCCTGGAGCTGATCCGCGCCCTGCGAAGCAATCCTTCGCCGCGAAGCTGCGCCATCACCGAGTACGACGTCGAGATCAGCGCGCCGACGCTCTCCCACCACTGGAAGGTCCTGCGCGAGGCCGGCCTCACGACCACCTTCGTCGAGGGCCGGACCCGCTGGGTCGAGCTACGGACCGAGGACATCCACGAGCGGTTCCCCGGGCTACTGGACGCCGTCCTCGCCTAACCGCCACTTCGCCGCGAGTTCCGCCGCCGCGCACACGCCGACGTCCAGCAGATACGGCCCCGCCTGCCCGCAACCGGCCGCCGGCGCGATCGGCTGACCGTGCCCCATCCCGGTGACGGCGTGCGTGTCGACGGTGGCGCCGACGTCCGTCCACTGCTCGGAAAGCTCACGCAGATTCATCGAAGCGACCGTGTAGTCCGCGGTCCCGTGCCAGACGCTGACCGGGGAACGCGCGCCCGTGCCCGCGGCCCGCACCTTGTCACCCCACTGCTTCGGGGTCAGATCCTTGCCGGGATTCATGCACGAGTAGGCGTCGATCATCGAAGCCGCGCAGCCGTACGGCAGGCCCGCGACGACACCACCGCCCGCGAAAAGTTCCGGATACGCCGCCAGCATCACCGAGGTCATCGCCCCGCCCGCCGACAGACCGGTCACGTAAGTCCGGCTTCCGGCCGCGAACCGCGCCATCTGCGCGATCGATTCGGCTTCCCCGAACCCGCGCTTGATGTCGCCCGCCTGGAACCAGGTGAAGCATTTGCTGAAGTTGTTCGCCGAAACCTGTTGTGGCAGAACGAGTTTGAACCGCAGCTTGTCCGCGAGGCCGATCCAGCCGGAGCCACGGGCATATCCGGCCGCGTCCTGGGTGCAGCCGTGCAGCACGACCACCGCCGGACGTCCGGACGGCAGCCCGTCGGGAACGTACTCGAACATCTGCAACGCACCGGGATTGCTCCCGAACCCGGTCACGGGACGGATCGCCGCCGCCTGTGCCGGAGTCGCGAAGAGAAGGACCAATGTCGAAACCACCGCGCCGATGAGGAGTTTTCGCATCATTTCAGGCTAAAACCGCCACGGCCCGGTTCCCACGTGGACGACCACCACAGCGACGGCCCGTTTTGTGTGGTCGCGCCGGGTACCGATCCGAAAGGCACGCGTTTACCGTCGGCCGATGCGGCTCATTCTGGTCCTCGCGATGATGCTGGCCCTGATCTCGCCCGCCGAAGCGGCGGCGAGCGGATGCGCGAACGTGCGCGTTCCGGGGGCCGCGAAACAACAACTGTCCTGTTTGGACGACCTGACGACCACCGGCACCCTGGCCACCGGGCACACCGTCCAGGCCGACTGGGCCGGGCTGACCTCGGCCGGGTTCCCCGTCCCCCACGGCGTTCCCGGGATCCAGATCGACGGCTACTTCCCGGACACCTCGACGGCCAACACCACGCACGGCTGGAACCACGACGCGCAGTTCGTGCTGCGGCTGCCCGATCGCTGGAACGGCGGTCTCGTGGTCTCGGGTTCGCCCGGCGTGCGACGGCAGTACGCGAACGACCGCGCGATCGGCGACCAGGTCCTCGCCGCCGGGTACGCGTTCGCCGCGACCGACAAGGGCAACACCGGCGCCGACTTCCACACCGGCGGACGGCGGCCCGGCGACGCGCTCGCCGAGTGGAACTCGCGCGTCACGCAGCTGACCCTCGCCGCGAAGGCCGCCGTCGCCCACCGTTACGGGCGCCTGCCGAGCCGCACGCTCGCCGCCGGGATGTCGAACGGCGGCTACCTCGTCCGCTGGCAGCTCGAGAACCGGCCGTGGCTCTACGAAGGCGGCATCGACTGGGAGGGCACACTTTGGCACGAGGACGGCCCGAACCTGTTCACCTTCCTCCCGCCCGCGATCAAGGCCTATCCCGCGTACGTCGCCGGTTCCGCCCAGGCACACCAGCGGATTCTCGACGCCGGTTTCGCGCCGGGCTCGGAATTCCTTTGGCAGTACCACAACGACGTCTACTGGGGGCTGACCCAGCGCATCTACCAGGCCGAATTCGACCCGTCGTTCACCGGGACCGACTACGACTACACCGCTCGCCCGCCGTCGGTGCATCGCGCGGTCGAACGGATCTCGCTGACCGGCCGGATCGGCAAACCGCTGATCACCCTCCACGGCACCCTCGACACGCTCCTGCCGATCACCCGCGATTCCGACGTCTACCAGCGGATGATCGCCGGTCAGGGCCGCGCCGGGCTCCAGCGCTACTACCGCATCGTGGACGGCAACCACGTCGACGGACTGTACGACGTCTATCCGGGCAAACTGCGCCCGATCGGCCCGTGCTTCCGGACGGCGTTCACCGCGCTCGAAGGCTGGCTCGACGGCGTCCGCCCGCCGTCCTCGGCGACGATCCCGCGCGCGAGCGGCGACCTCGCGAGCTCTTGCGCACTAAACTGATCTCATGGAATTCCAGGACGTCGTACGACGCCGTCGCATGGTCCGGAAGTTCACCGACGAACCCGTCGCCGAGGCGAGCCTTCAGCGCATCCTGCGCAACGCGCTGAAAGGTCCCTCGGCCGGATTCTCACAAGGACAAGGATTTCTCGTCCTGACCGGTGAAGAACTCGCCAAGTTCTGGGAGTTCGGAGCCAGCTGGGCGCCGGAATCCGTGACCACGGCACCGGTCGCGATCGTGCCGCTCTCGGTCAAGAACGCCTATCTCGACCGCTATGCCAAGCCCGACAAGGGTTTCGCCGAAGGTGACGACTCCTGGTGGCGCGTGCCGTACTGGGACGTCGACACCGGGATGGCGGCACTGCTGATCCTGCAGACCGCCGTCGACGAGGGGCTGGGCGCGGTGTTCTTCGGCCTCGCTCCCGAGAGCGTGGAGCGCCTTCACGGCGAGTTCGGCGTGCCGGAGGATCACGACCCGATCGGCGTCGTGGCACTCGGCCATGGCGACGAGCCCGGCCCGTCACCCGGCTCGTCGGCGACGACGGTCGCTCGACGCGACTTCTCCGACGTCATCCGGTTCGGTCATTGGTGAGGCGGTGCAGCCTGAGCGCGAGCTGGAGTTCCAGCGCGCGCTCGGGCGTCTGCCACTGCTCGCCCAGCAGCGACGCGATGCGGTCCAGCCGCTGCACGACGGTGTTGACGTGCACGTGAAGCAGTTCCTTCGCCCGCGTCAAGTTGCCGCCACAGGCGAAATACGCCCGTAAAGTGCCGATCAGATCCGTACCGCGGCGTTCGTCGTAGTCGAGGACCGGGCCGATCGTGGCCGTCACGTACGCGTCGAGATCGGCGTGTTCGCCGAGGAGCAGCCCGACGAACCCGAGGTCGGCCATGCTCGCGCCTTCACCCACCCGGCCGAGGGCGAGCAACGACGCGACACACCGCGCGGCCTCCGCGTGCGCCTCGGCCAAGGCCCGTGGCGAGGTGGCCGGTCCCGCCGCACCCACCGTCACCAGGCAGTCCATTGTGGACGCGAGCTCGGCGGCGACGGACCGGGCCAGCGCGCCGGCGTCCTCGCCGCGGACCAGCAGGACGACCTCGTCGGCGTGGACACCGACCAGATCCGCGTGCCGGGCGGCGGCCATGGCCAGCCGCCGCCGGGAGACGTCGTCGGAGTGGGCAATCAGCACCGCGTGCGATGTCGACAAGTCAACCCCCAGGCGGCGACCTCGTGCCAGCAGCGCGGCGGGATTGCGGCCCGGCGCGGTGAGCAGATCCGACAGCAGTTCTCCACGCACCTCGTCCTCGGCACGCGCGACGGACCGCCGCTGCATCAGCAGTACCGCGGTGACCACGCCGGCGCGCTCGAACAGCCGCCTGTCGGCCTCACCGAGGGACCGCCCGCCTCCCAGCACCAGGCTGCCGAGGAACTCCTGCCCGGCCTGGACCGCGCACAGCCAACCGTCCTCAGTGGACACTGCCCGTCCGCTCGCGCGGGACGCGGACACGGCGGCACGCGAGAGGCTCAGCTCCCCGCCGGTCCTGGCCAGCACGGCGCCGTCCGCGTCGTAGACGGCGATCCCGCCGCCGAGCACGTCCGCGACCGCCGCGGCGACCTCGGCCAGGTCGCCGCCGCGCAGCACGAGATCCATCAGCCGGTCGTGCGCGTCTTCGGCGCGGCGCATCGCGTCGTTGTGCGCGCTGATCGTCGCGTTGGCGGCGTTCAGCTCGGCGACCGCGCGCCGCGTCTCGTCGAGCAGATGCGCGTTGTCCAGCGCGATCGCCGCGTGGTCGGCCAGCGACGACAGCAGCGCGACCTCCTCCGGCGAGAACTCGCGCGTGGTCCGATCCGAGGCGAACAGCACCCCGATGACCTTGCTGCCGATCGCCAGCGGCACCCCGAGGATCGCTGTCAGCCCCTCGTCGAGCACGCCGGTGTCGATCGACGAAGTGTGGCGGAACCGCTTGTCGTTGAAGTAGTCCGCCGTCGCGTACGGCCGCGCGGTCTGCGCGACCAGCCCGCCGAGTCCCTCGCCCATTCCCAGCACGATGTCCTGGAACAGCGCGGAAACCGAGCCGTCGGTCACGCGGACGTAGGTGTTGCCCTCGGTCTCGTCGTTGAGGCTGAGGTACGAGACGTCCACACCGAGCAGAGCCCGCGCCCGCCGCACGATCGACCGGAGGACGGCGTCCGGATCGTCCAGCCTGGCGAGGTCGCTGGCCGTGTCGAACAGCGCGGCCAGCTCCGCCTCGCGCCGCCGGTGCTCGGCGACGGTGTCGCGGATCCGCAGCGCCAGCTCGGTGGCCTTCGGGTCGACGGGGACGTGCGCCAGCTGCTCACTGCCCGCCCCGGAGGCGAGCAGTTCGAGCAGCCGGCGCAAAGCCCTCGTCGTTTCCGCACCGTCCACAACGGTCATGCTGACACGTGACCGCGCTCCGTGAGAACTTCGGAGTGCAGGGATTCCCCCTTGGTCTCGCGGGCGGCGAGCAGCGCGATCACCGTCAGCACGCACATCGCGACGACGTAGAGCGAGACCGGGACCGTGCTGCCGAACTCCTTGAACAGCGCTACCGCGATGAGCGGCGCCACCGCGCCCGCCGCGATCGACGACAGCTGCCCGCCGACCGAAAGGCCGGTGTAGCGGACCCGCGTCGGGAACTGCTCGGAGAAGAACGCGGCCTGCGGACCGTACATCGCACCGTGCAGCACCAGCCCGACGGTCGCCGCGAGAATGATGACACCGGAATTCTTCGTGTCGAGCATCGCGAAGAACGCGAAGCTCCACACCGCCATGCCGATCGCGCCGAACAGATAGACCGGACGGCGGCCGATCCGGTCGGAAAGAATGCCCCACAAGGGAATGGTCAGGAAATGCACGGCCGAACCGATGAGCACCGCGTTGAGTCCCGCGGATTTCGGCAAACTCAATCCGGTGGTGACGTAAACCAGAATGAACGCGGTGATCACGTAGTACGAAACGTTCTCCGCCATGCGCGAACCGATGGTGATCAGCACCGCGCGCCAGTTGTTCCGGAACACCTCGACGACCGGCGCGTGCTCGGGCGCGCTCTTTTCTTGTGCAGCCAGGAAGACGGGCGATTCGCTGACCGCGAGCCGGATCCAGAGCCCGATCACCACGAGGACCCCGGAAAGCAGGAACGGGATCCGCCAGCCCCAGCTGAGGAACGCCTCGTCGGACTGGGTCGCGGCGAGGATCGCCAGGACCGCCGTCGCGAGCAGGTTCCCGCCGGGGGCGCCGCACTGCGGCCACGACGCCCAGAACCCGCGGCGCTTGTCGTCACCGTGTTCGGAGACGATCAGCACCGCGCCGCCCCATTCGCCGCCGAGGGCGAAACCTTGGACCAGCCGCAGCAGCGTCAGCAGGATCGGCGCCAGCACGCCGACGGTCGCATACGTCGGGAGGATGCCCATCGCGCAGGTCGAACCGCCCATCAGCAGCAGGCTCAGCACCAGCAGCTTCTTGCGGCCGACCCGGTCCCCGAAGTGCCCGAACACCAGCCCGCCGACCGGCCGCGCGAGGAAGCCGACGGCGTAGGTCAGGAACGCGAGCAGCGTGCCTGTCAGCGGATCGTTGGTGGGGAAGAACAATTTGCCGAACACCAGCGCCGCGGCGGAGGTGTAGAGGAAGAAGTCATACAACTAGATGCCTGGTGGATGCCACCTCGGGGTCTATGGGCTCAAAGGTGCTCTGACCTGCGTTTTTCGGCCGGTTGTGTCCCGTTGTGTCCGGCCGTGTCCTGACGTCTGACGGCCTGTAGACGGCCTGGCCCTGATCTTGGGATGGCTGCCAGGTCCTCGGTTCGAGCCGGGTTGACCTCTGCCGATACTCCCGCGAGTCGATGACGGCGGTTGAGTTGTTCGGTGCCTCTTTGCCCCCGTTTCCCTCGTCCAAGCTGCTTCTAGCGCCGGTTCGGTCGTGTCAAGGCACGCTTTCCCGCCTTGATGCGGGCGGACCGGTGTTAGACGCTCAGAAGCGAGGGATCCCCTGGTGACCACGGTGTCTTTCAGACGGGGAGCTTCGGCGATAGCCCATGTGATGTAACTGCTTCAGGTGCTCTCGTGGGCGGGGACGGCGGTCGCTATCGTCATGAGATGGGAGCGTCAGAGCGCGGTTTGCCTGTCGAGGTGATCAAGAGTCGAAGACTGATTGCCGAGAGCTACGAACTGATGGCGACCGGCCGTGAGCTGATCATTGTTAGCCAGGACCTGATTGCCCAAAGTCGTGAGTTGATCCCCACGCGTGAGGCGAATGGGTACATGGGCGATCACCGCTCGCGTGACCTTGGCGAGCCGGGGTGATCTGGCTGTGTTGCTCCTGGTGCTTCGTCGTCGTTGGCGGCGCGCTGCGGATGCTGCCCTACGGCGGGCTCGCCCGGCGGCGCCTGCCGAGAGCGGAGCGGTAGGCCGGCGTCGCCTCTTGGGCGAAGCCCGCCGAACGGCAGGTGACCCGCGCGCCGCCAACGGCGGCGCCTTGATCCCATAGAGCCAAATTCGGCAGCAAAAAGCCCGGCCAGAAGACCGGCCGGGCTCAGTGCTGCGTGGCGCTAGTGGATATCCATGACGTAGCGGAGTTCGTAGCGGTCGGCGGGAAAGAGAATGTCGGCCGTTTCGACGGCTACGTCCTCGGCGCCCCACTTCTCGACCCTGCGAAAGGTCTGGGTGATCTGCACGACCGGCCGGTTGGTCGCGATGTCAAGAAGTTTGGCTTCCTCGACGGTGGGCGTGCGGATATCGAGCTTCTCTTCGACCTGGTTCACGAAGATCTTGATGGCGGCGAATCGATCAGCTACACCCTTAGCGGCATGCGGTCCCTCGTGCGGCAGTTCGATCTCAGTGCCGCCGGTGATCGCCAGGGGCTCCCAGGCATAGCTGCTGGTGACCGGCTGAGGCGGATTACCCATCCGGATGAAGTACCGCGTACAGGTGACAGGATCTCCCTCCTCGATGCCGAGACGTTCCGCAATGTTCGCGGGAGCGGTCGTCCTGGTCGTGTGGTGCTCGACTGCCATCTCGACGTCGGAGGCTTCGGCCTCGCGCACGTACGTACGTGCCTCTTGTCCCTTGAAGTAGCGAATCGGAGCGATCCGGGTCAACTTCTCCAGGCGACGAACGAAGACCCCCTTGCCTTTGACGCCATTTGCGAAGCCCCAATCTCGTAACTGGCGCATGGCGGAACGTGCGGTGATTGGCGAGACGTCGTGTATGTCGCAGAGCTGTGCTTCGCTTGGCAGCTTCTCGCCGTCCTGTAGCTCCCCGCTGACGATCTTCTGGCGGTACTCCTTGGCGATCTTCTTGTAGAGGGGTTCGTCGTTGTCCGGCCACTCCGGATGGTCGCCGAACATCAGTTCTGACATGTCGTCCTCCCTGGGCGCGTTGTCAGTGAGTGTCTCATGAACCTCGTATGTTGACAGCTTCTCATACGAGGTTTAACCTCGTATACGAGGTTGCTTCGGTGGGAGTAGCCGCAGGCCCGGGAGGCGGGCACCAGACGAGCAAGGGACACATCCATGGCAATCAGCAGGGGACACAGGTTCGAGATCAGCTTCGACGAGGCCTTCCCGCAAGGGCTGGTTCTGGTCGGCGTGGTGGCACCGGACAGCGAGTTCCAGTCGCGAGAGGACAAGGCGGCCGGGCGGCCTACTCGACAGCGTGTCGACGAAATCACGGGAAAGCGGCAGTGGAAGGCCACCGTCACCGATCCGAGCGAGGAGAAGGCGAAGCGGGCCTCGTTCGAGGTGACGTTCTTGGCGGATGTGCAGCCGGTGCCGTCGACGTCGGAGGTACTGCCGGGTATGCGGCCGATCGAACTGGAAGGGCTGACGGCTGAGCCGAAGGTGGCCGGACAGGGCGAGTACAAGTACCAGTCGTACGCGTTCCGGGCGACGGGCTTCAAGGCGGCTGCTGCGGGCGGCGGCTCGAAGTCGGCTCGGGCTGGTGCTGCGGGCACCGGTGATGCGACAGCAAAGGCAGCGTGATGGTCGGCGGGGTGCGGACGGGGCTTGGCTTTGCCGTAGTCCCTCCGCCCCTGGTCGTGGCCTGGGAGCAGGCTTACCGCAAGTTTGGTGACCTGCATGACCGGGCGGCGTCTGGGGTAAATGCACGCCTAGCACATGAGTTGTCGTTGGCCTGCGAAGCGGTCGCGGACGCATTCAAGGCGCTAGCGGCTGAGGGCCGTTTGTCGTGGTGGGTGAGAGCGGCTGTTGTGTCGGCGGCTGAGGGCTTCCAATACGACGCGCGCGAATGGGCGGTACGTGCACAAAGCGAGATGAAGCAACGTAAAGAAGGGAGTGGCGATGTGGGACAAGCCGGGTCTGACGTGGGTAATCGGATCGTGGGACGAAGTGACGGTCGAGGAGACTGGTTCGGATCCGGCTTTCCCGCCGGTGCTGATGATCTCGGGCACGTCGGGACTCTTGACGATTCGGCCCCCAAGCACGCCGCGCATGTGGATGACCCGCGTGCGGTTCCTTCACCAACTCCGCGACGGCGCGGACGAACTGGCGACGTTAGTGGCGGCAAGAGCGATCCGGTAATAGGAATCGAGGGACCGGAATGAGTGAGACCAAAGTGTCCTGCGGCTCCGATGTTCCGCGTACTTTGAGTGCGGCGCGGGCGGATATGGCAACGCGGGTTCCGTCGGTTTCGGACGATTCGGTTCAATGGGTCGCTTATCACCGAACAAATGTGAAGATGTTCAAGGCGGTGGCGAATTTAGATCCGGGCCATAGGTGGGAGTGTTTGGCGTGGGCCGAGTTTGAGCGGCGTCGCGTGGAAGGGTTTACGAGTCGGCCGGAATGGCGCGATGTGACTACGGGGCCGGGTTCGTCGGGGGTGGTGTTGTGATGGTGGCGCATCCGTGGAGGTGGGATACGCCCTTGGATGACATGGAGTTCGCCACTGGGCAGTATGTGCGGCGTGAGCGTGCGCGGCGGAATTGGAGTCAGGAGGAGCTAGGTAAGCGGGTGGGGCTGAGTGGCGGGATGATTTCACGGATCGAGACCGGACAAAAGCCGATCACGTCGATGACGACGTTGATTCGTTTGTGCGAGGAACTAGCGATCGGTTTCGATGATCTTTTGATACTGGCGATTGATGACTACCGAATGCGGGAGGGGGGTTGACATGGAGTCGCGTGATGCGTTTGAGCGGCGGATGTGGCGCTTGTGGTCGGATCGGCCTTTTCCGGACACGTCGCGTGCGGGTGGCTGGATGCGGTGGGTGCGGGTCACTCGGGGCCAGACCGCTGACGAGGTCGCGTTCGTGTCGAATATGTCGGTGAAGCTTTTGTATGAGCTGGAGCGTGGTCACAAGCGGCTGGATTCGGTGGAAAAGGCTTTGAGCCTGGCATATGCGCTGAATCAGGACCCGTTGCGGTTCATGCATCGAGTGGTGACCGACATTCTGGCGGATCGGGAAATCGATCTCCCGGAAGTGGGTGAGTCGGTACATGGATGAGGATGCGCGGGTGCCTCTGCTGCACGACGGTGCGGTGCTGGATGGGATGACGTCGGGGCAGTGGTTGCGGCGGGCTCGAAAGTCTCGACGCCTGACGCAAGCTCAACTGTCCGAGCGGTCCGGTCTTGGCGTGAACTATGTCAGCCACTTGGAGCGGGACGAACGAGCGTTGACCAAGCTGGCCACGGTGGTTCTGCTGGCGGATGGCCTGGACATCGCGCGGGAGCACGTGTGGATGGTCGCGCTGCGGGACTTCGAACGCAGGGAGCGTGCCCGCGCGAAGAAATGATCATGTAGTCGACAACTGAAGAGAAACAATTTTCACACGTGGGACGCGTGTTAGATAAACGCGTCCTCACGTGGCTAAAAGTGTCCCTATAAAACGCAGAACCGGCCGTGTGGCTACCAACCTTGAACCGGTTCTGCGCTGTCCACTGGAGTAAGTGAACAATGCAAAAGATAAACGATGACAAGCGGTGCGAGTCAACGGGGGTCACCCGAACGCGCTGCCCTGAATGTAAACGTTTCGCTCGGCTGCTGCCGGGTGAGGAGAAATGCGCCCCGTGCCTGGGGATGCTCCCGCTGCCGATCGTGGTTCCCGCCGCTGGTGAGCGGGGTGAGCGCCGATGAGTACGCAGGAGATCATGACCACCCTCGCGGTCGGCGGGGGCCTGGCGGTGGTGTTGTGGGTGCTGGCCAAAGTCGGCCGTGTGCTGGCGAGTGTGTTCGAGGCGCTGGCCGCGTTGGCGGTGCTGGGTATGGCGCTGTGGGGCCTGCTGCGGGCGGTCGGCTGGATTGTTCGGCAACTAGTCGGGCACTGGCGTACCTGCCTGGCGCTGCTGGGGTTGTGGGCCTGGTGCTCGTTGCTGGGCTGGGTGTCGCTGGCTGTCACGGTCGGTGTCCTGGCGCTCGTACAGCTCGTGTGGTGGCGCCTCGATGCGGTCGGCTATGACCAGTGGTGTGGGCGGTGGCTGCGGTCGTGGTGGCTGCGCTGGGCGCTCTACGGGCGCAAGCTGGCGGGTTGGCTGCATGCCTGCGGGCTGACGGTCCGAGACACCGCAATCCCGGTCGACGTGACCGTGAACCTGGTATCCCGGCGTCGCAAGCGTGAAGCGGTCACGAAAGCCCGTCAGGAGTCCGGGGTGGCGGTGCCGAAGCTGCTGTCGGTGCGGTCGGGTGCCTCATGGGATGAGGTCCGGGTCCGGCTGGTTCCGGGGCAGAAGCCGGAAGACTTCGATGAGGTCGCCCGCGAGCTGGCGGTGGCGCGCAAGGTTGCCCGGTGCCAGGTGCGGGAGCTTGAGCCGAACGTGGTGTCGATCGACTTCATGCGCCGTGATCTGCTCGACGCGGCGGTGACGTGCCTGCCGGTTCCGGAACTGCTGCCCACCGATGGCTCGGGGGTGGATCTGCGGGCGGTCTACGCGGGGTCGACCGAGTACGGGAAACCGTGGACGGTGCCGTTGATGGGCCGTGGCGCGCACACGTTGGTGGCTGGCGCGACGGGTGCGGGCAAGGGCTCGGTGATGTGGTCCCCGCTGGTGTCCGCCGCTCCGGCAATCCGGGCGGGCCTGGTCCGAATGTCGGGCATCGACCCGAAAGCCATGGAACTGTCCTACGGACGCGGGATCTTCACCCGCTACGGCCAGTCGGGCAAGGAGGCCCTGGAGATCCTGGACGCGCTGATCGATGAGCTGGAGAACCGTAAGCGTGTCTTCGCCGGACACACCCGTGAAGTGCCGCTGTCGACCGAGTTTCCCTTGGAGCTACTGGAGTTCGACGAGATCGGTGCCCTGACCCGCTACACCGACCGGAAGACCCGTGAGGCCATTGTGGAGCGGGTGGCGGTCCTGGCCACGCAAGGCCGGGCACTGTTGTTCACGGTGCGCGGTTATGTCCAGGAGCCGACGAAGGACACCGTTCCCGTGCGGGAGCTGCTGCCGCGTCGGGTGGCGCTGCGGGTGACGTCCAAGACACAGGTTCCGATGGTGCTGGGCGACGGCGCCTATGAACGCGGGGCGTGGGCGAACCGCATCCCGGAAGGCTCGGCTGGTGTCGGCTACGTGTGGGGCGAGGGCATCCGCGAACCGCTGCGGGTCCGGGCCGGGTGGGTCTCCGACCAGACCATCAAGCACCTGGAGCACTACGTCACCAACGGCGGTGCCTCGGTCGTGCACCTGTCAGACCGGCGCGGCGAGAGGGGGACGGCATGACCAGCGCAACCACGAATCAGCAGGTCGAGACGGCAAATAGGCGATTCCGCGGGACGCTCTCTGCGGAGGTTGTGAAGGCCACTGCGGAGAAGCACGGCGTGTGTGTCCGGCCGTTCACGATGGAGGTCGGGGACACCGAAACCGGGGAGATCCGCTACGTCCCGGTGCCGTGCGGATCGACGGTGGAATCAGTGTGTCTTCCCTGTGCTCGCAAGGCAAAGGCGCTGCGGCAGGCCCAGTGCCGTGAGGGATGGCACATGACCGAGGAACCCGTGATCACCCGGGAAACCCCGTCGGAGAGCCAAACGGAGCTGGTGGCGTTCCGGGCTGACCTGGCGGCGGCCTACCTGGAGGCGGTGGCGACCGGTGATGAGGTCGAGGCGGAGGAGATCCGGGCGGAGGTCGACTCGGTGGACGCGGAGCTGCGGGACTCGGGCATGACGGGTCGCCTGCCCGCCCTCGACGTTCCAGAGCGGAAGGCGGTGAAGCGGTCCACGAAACGGAGGCAGGACGCGCCGAACCTGCCACGCCGCAAGGTGTCTTCGGCGACGGTCGGGCGGGAGTACGCGGGGCGCTTCCGGCCGTCGATGTTCGTCACGCTCACCTGCGACACCTACGGCCCGGTGCGGTCGGACGGCTCGCCGGTCAACCCCTCGACGTATGACTACCGGCGGGCTGCCAGGGACGCGGTGCACTTCTCGGCGCTGGTGGATCGGTGGTGGCAGAACCTCCGGCGAGTGGTCGGCTGGGACGTGCAGTACTTCGCCACTGTGGAACCCCAACGGCGGGCGGCTCCGCACCTGCACACCGCCCTACGCGGCTCCATCTCCCATGAGGTCATCCGGATGGTCACCGAGGCGACCTATCACCAGGTGTGGTGGCCCAACCATGACGAGATCGTCTACACGGACCGGGAACCGTTGTGGGACATGGACTCCCGGACGTTCGTGGACCCGGACACCCGGGAGCCGCTGCCCTCGTTCGATGACGCGAAAGATGCGGTCGAGGAACCCGCGCACGTCGTCACGTTCGGCCGCCAAGTCCACTCCAAGGGGATCTTGGGTGGCACGGAGGAATCCGGCCGTCATATCGGCTATCTGACCAAGTACCTGACCAAGTCCACGGGTGAGGTGGTTGACGCGGACACCGCCGGACAGCGGGATCACCACGACCGCCTGCACGCGGAACTGTCGGTGACCCCGTGTTCACCCCGGTGTGCGGTGTGGCTGCTGTACGGGATCAACCCCAAGGGGGCCAACGGAAAGACCGTTCCCGGGCACTGCAAGGGACGTGCACACCGCCGGACCACGTTGGGGCTTCCGGGTCGGCGGGTGCTGGTGTCGCGGAAGTGGTCGGGCAAGACCGTGGCGGATCACAAGGCGGACCGGAAAGCGTTCGTGGTGTCCGCGCTGGCGGATATCGGTGTGGTGAAAGAGGAACCGGCGGCGGATCGGTTCGTGTGGCGCAAGGTCGAATCTGGCGACACGCACTGTCCACCGCGTGATCATCTGGTGATGCGTGCCATTGCGGAGCGGATCACCTGGCGGGCCGAGTACGACAGGGCGCTACTGGCCGCGCAAGGTCCACCCGGCGAGGACTGGCCGGAAACTTCGGCAACTCGGCCAGAGGCCGCTTGAGTCGGGGAAAGGGGGACCAGTTGAGCACTGATACGGCTGCGGTAGAGGCGTTGTGGACTCCGGGAGAGCTGGCGTCGTTTCTGCGGATACCGGAGAAGACGCTCCGGAACTGGCGTTCCGAGGGCGAGTCGGGGCCGCCGTGGATGAAGGTGGGGCGGCACGCACGCTATGCACCCGCTGAAGTCCGGGCGTGGCTCGCGAAGTTGACCAGCAAGTAACCGGGTAGGGACCTGGGCCGTTCATTCAACGGATGGCCCGGGTCCTTTCCCATGGCAGAAAGGCACAACCATGAAGGGTCATGTTCAGGACCGGTGGTGGCGGCAGAAAAAGGACGGCAAAAAGTTTGTCGTGGATGCCAACGGCCGTCCGGTGCGGGAGAAGACGGAACTGTTCGGCAAAGGCGAACGGTACAAGGTCCACTTCTACGATGAGGCAGGCAAGGAACGAAACAAGTCCTTCCCGGACAAGCAATTGGGCAAGGCCCAGAAGTTCCTGACCAAGATGCAGCACGACGTGTTGGCGGGCGAGTACATCGATCCCGACGCGGGCAAGATCACGCTCCGCGTCTACGTGAAACAGTGGCTCAAAGGGCAGTCGCAGGACGCGGCGACCATGCAAACCGTTCGTCATCGGCTGAACGCCCGGGTGTATCCGAAGCTCGGTGATCGTCCGTTGGAGGTCGTGGCGAAGGTCGACACGCTGCGGGACTGGATGGAATGGCTGACCGACGGCGACGAGGACACGGCGGGTGTCCAGGCGTCCTACCGTGCTCAGTTGTGGGACCTGCTGTCAGCGATCCTTGAAGCGGCGGTGGTGGATAAGAAGATCCGCGCGAACCCGTGCAAGGCCAAGAGTGTCCGGCGGCCGAAACCGGAACAGCGGAAGATCGTCCCGTGGACTGACGCGAAGCTCCACAAGGTTCAGCTCGCGCTACCGCCGCTGTATCAGGTGATGGTGCCGCTCGGTGGCGGGTGCGCGCTGCGGCAGATGGAGATGTTCGGGGCCAGTCCCGACGATATCGACCGTGATGCCCTTGAGTTGCACGTAGAGCGGCAAATCAGGTGGATCGGGAGTGTCCCGGTGTTCGCGCCTCCCAAGGGCGGGAAAACGCGAATCGTGCCGCTCGGTGAAGGGGTCCTCGACGCGATCGATGACTACTGCGAGACGTTCGAGCCCGGAACGCTCACGCTGCCGTGGCTGCATCCCGGCGGTGACCCGGTCACGGTGCGCGTGCTGATCGACAAACGACAGTGCGAGATGGGCAAGCATCGGGGCGCACTGGCCACGAATGTGTGGCGGGGCGGGAACTTCACCAGTGACGTCTGGAACCCCGCTGTCCGCGCGGCCGGACACGACTACGGCAAACGACGCGATGGGATGCACGCACTGCGGCACTACTGCGCGTCGGCGTGGTTGGCCAACGGTGTCTCTATCAAGGAAGTAGCCGAATACCTCGGCCACCACGACCCCGGCTACACGCTGCGGCTGTACACGCATCTCGTGCCTTCCAGCCACAAGCGTGCCCGGCTGGCGACCAACAAGACGTTCAAGCCCCGTCGACGGCCTGACACGGCCTCCGACTCCGCGACGGCCTGACAACGGCTTGACAAGATCAACAACACCATAATGGCAGGTCAGAGCACCTTAGAGAAAGTTGTCATACCACTCGATCGTCGTTCCGATCAGGCTGGCACTGACCACCTTCGCGATCGAGCCACGGGGTTGCGTGGTCACCGGGGACGTCCTTTCTGGAGGGTTCACGCGGCGGTCCAGCCGCCGTCGAGGGGGATCGAGGTACCGGTGACATGGGCGGCGTGGTCGCCGGAGAGCCAGAGCACGCACGCGGCGACGTCCGCGGGTTCGATGAGCCGCTTGATCGCCGAACGGCGCAGCAGGACCTGCTCGATGACGGCGTCGCGTTCGAGGCCGTGCTCTTCGGCCTGCGCTTCGAGCTGGCCGGTGACCAACGGGGTCCGGACGTAGCCGGGATTAACGCAGTTGCTGGTCACCCCGTGTTCGGCGCCTTCGAGCGCGGTGACCTTGGAGAGTCCTTCGAGCGCGTGCTTCGCGGTGACGTACGCGGACTTGAACGGGCTCGCGCGGAGGCCGTGGACGCTGGACATGTTGACCACGCGACCCCAGCCGCGGTCGTACATCGGCGGCAGCACGCGGCGGATGAGCAGGAACGGCGCGGTGACCATGAGCGCCTGGAGGCGGGTGAACGTCTCCGGCGGGAACTCGTGGATCGGCGCGATGTGCTGGAAGCCGGCGTTGTTGACGAGGATGTCGATCTCGGCAGGGAGGGTCTCGATGGCCCGGGCGTCGGTGAGGTCGGCGACGTGCGCGATGCCGTCGACCTCGGCCGCCGCCTTCTCGACGGCGTCGTCGATGTCGACGAGGTGGACCTTGGCCCCGGCCTGGGCGAGCGCTTCGGCGCAGGCCAGGCCGATCCCACTCGCCGCGCCCGTGACCAGCGCGGACTTACCCGCCAGATCGCTGTGATACGCACCACTCATGCCCGACGACGTTAGGTCGCTCCAGGCACTTAAACCATGTGGCTACTAGCTACACCTACTCAAGATCCCCTGTCGGCACACCACACCCCCGCGTTTCGTCCTCTAGTTGCGGTAGTTGCGTGCAAGTACCGCAACTGGAGGACGAAACGCGAGGAGGAGGTCAGCCGGCGGCGTCCGAGATGGACTTCGCCTCGCGGGCGCCCGCCTCGAAGGCTTCGCAGGAGAAGAGCAGCCAGGACCGGACACCCTCGGGAGTCCCGTCCGTAAAGGCCGAAGCGGCCTCGAGGTACTTCGGCACGCGCCGGAAGTACGCGACCTCAGGCACCGTCAGCGCCTTGGGGTCCAGCCCCGTCGCCACCGCCGAGAGCCGCGCCGCAGCCCGCGCGACGATCCCGTCCGCCGAACCGAAAGGCTTCAGCGCCAACAGTTCCCCGTGCACGACGGCGGTGAGCACCGGTCCGGGGACCGACGTCGCGCCGGTGACGAGTTGCGCCAGCATCTCCAGCCGCGGCCCGACGTCACCGGACGACCGCGGTCGTCCCAGCGCGTCGAGGTCCGTCACCAGATCCGACGCGGCGAGGACGTGCAAGCGCGCCAACGCCTGCAGCGGCGCACGCCGCCACGCCGGGAGCAGCCCCTCCAGCGCTTCCGCGACGCGCAACGCGCCCGCCAGTACCGGATCGGTCACTTCGCCGGATTCCGGCAGTTCGGGCGCCGCGCCCTCGATCCCGGCCGACGCGCGCGCCGACCGCACGGACGCTTCGGCGGCCGTCGCCGCGCCGCCACGCAGGTTGGCGGGCAGCCGGTGGACGGCGAACACCGCGTCCTGTGCCGATTTCGCGGCCGCCGCGACACCTTCGAGATCCAGCAGCGGCTTCAGCGGATCCGTCACGCGTCCAGCACCTGACCCTCGCGGCGCACGACCGGTGCCTGCACCGACCACGGGAAGTTGATCCACCGGTCCGTGTGCTTCCAGACGTACTCGCATTTCACGTCGGAGCGCGGCTTCTCGTAGACGACCGCGCAGCGCACCTCGGCGACATGGTCGGCGCAGAAGTCGCGGACCAGCTTCAACGTCGCGCCGGTGTCCGCCACGTCGTCGGCGACGAGCACCTTCTTCTTCGTCAGGTCGACGACGTTCGGCACCGGCGGCAGCATCACCGGCAGGTCGAGACGCTGATCGACGCCGGTGTAGAACTCGACGTTCATCACGTGCAGGTTCTTCACGTCCAGCGCGTAGCCGAGCGCGCCGGCGACGAACAGGCCGCCGCGCGCGATCGACAGGATCAGGTCCGGCTCGAACCCGTCGTCGGCGACGGCCTGCGCCAGCTCCCTGCCGGCCGTTCCGAACAACTCCCAGGTGAGCTCTTCCCGCTCCTCGGCCATGCGCGCCTCGCCTTCTCGATCGTTCCCGCGAGCATAGGCAACGCCTCAGTGGCCTTCTCGAATGCTTCGAAACTGGCTATCCAGCAGGGCCAATGCCGGACGTAGCGTCAAGATCGTGAACGACTGGAACGACCACGCGACCCTGGACGGCGAACGCGTCCGCCTCGAACCGCTCACCCGCGACCACGCGAAGGGCCTGTTCGAAGCCGGATCCGACCCCGCGATCTGGACCTGGCTCAGCCTCCGGCAGCCTCGGGACCTCGCCGAGGCCGAGGCGATGGTCGACGGCATCCTCGCCGACACCGACCGCCGCGCCTGGGCACAGCTCGACGCGCACACCGGCGAGGTCGCGGGCACGACGTCGTTCTACGCGATGAACGCGCGCCACAAGATCATTTCCCTCGGCTACACCTGGATCGGCTCCGCGTGGCAGCGGACCGGTCTCAACCGCGAGTCGAAACTCCTGTTGCTGCGCCACGCTTTCGACGACCTCGGCGCGAACCGTGTCTCGTGGGAGACCGACATCAACAACCTGAAGTCGCAGAAGGCGATCGAACGCCTCGGCGCACAGCGGGAAGGGGTGCTGCGCGCGCATCGCGTCCGGCCCGACGGAACCGTCCGTGACACCGTTGTCTACTCCCTCACCGGACCAGAATGGCCCGCGGTCCGTACCGCTTTGTCCTCAAGCGGATGAATGCCGCGCGCAACCACGATGCAACCTTTTACTTCGCGTCGTAACGTCGATAGCGTGCCAACGGGCGTGAAGACACGCGAATCACAGGAGGCATCGCACCATGACCGAGCAGTCGCCGGCGCTGGACAATTTGCTCACGGAGAGCAGGACCTTCCCCCCGAGTGAGGCTTTCAGCGCGCAAGCGAATGCCACCGCCGACTTCTACGCCGAAGCCGACGCGGACCGGGAAGCTTTCTGGGCCAAGCAGGCCGAGCGCCTCCACTGGGACACGAAGTGGTCGCAGGTATTGGACTGGACCAATGCGCCGGTCGCGAAGTGGTTCGTGGGCGGGAAGCTGAACGTCGCCTACAACTGTGTCGACCGCCACGTCGACGGCGGACACGGAGACCAGGTCGCCATCCACTGGGTCGGCGAGCCCGGCGACAGCCGTGACATCACTTACGCGCAGCTGAAGGACGAGGTCTCCCGGGCGGCGAACGCCTTCGAGTCCCTCGGCCTCACCGCGGGCGACCGCGTCGCCATCCAGATGCCGATGGTGCCCGAAGCGATCTTCGCGATGCTCGCGTGCGCCCGCATCGGTGTTCTGCACAGTGTCGTCTTCGGTGGTTTTTCCCCGACAGCGCTGCGATCCCGGGTGGACGACCAGGCGGCGAGGATCGTCATCACCACCGACGGCCAGTACCGCCGCGGCAAGGCCGCGCCGATGAAGGTCAATGTTGACGAAGCGCTCGAAGGCGCCGAATCGGTCGAGAAGGTCATCGTCGTCCGCCGCACCGGCGACGAGGTGCCCATCACCGAAGGCCGCGACCTCTGGTGGCACGAACTGGTCGACGGCCAGTCCGCGGAGCACGCGCCGCAGGCGTTCGACTCGGAGCACCCGCTCTTCATCCTCTACACCTCCGGCACCACCGGGAAGCCGAAGGGCATCCTGCACACCTCCGGCGGTTACCTGACCCAAGCGGCGTACACGCACCACAACGTCTTCGACCACAAGGCCGGCGAAGACGTCTACTGGTGCACCGCCGACATCGGCTGGATCACCGGGCACACCTACATCGTGTACGGGCCGCTGGCGAACCGGACGACGCAGGTCGTCTACGAAGGCACGCCGAACACCCCGCACGAGGGCCGCCACTGGGAGATCGTCCAGCAGCACAAGGTCTCCATCTACTACACCGCGCCCACGTTGATCCGCACGTTCATGAAGTGGGGCAACGAGATCCCGGAGAAGTACGACCTCTCCTCGCTGCGCGTGCTGGGCAGTGTCGGCGAGCCGATCAACCCCGAAGCGTGGATCTGGTACCGCGAGAACGTCGGCGCGAACTCGGCGCCGATCGTCGACACCTGGTGGCAGACCGAGACCGGCGGGATCATGATCTCGCCGCTTCCGGGCGTCACCTCCACGAAGCCGGGCTCCGCGCAGAAGGCGCTGCCGGGCATCTCGGCGAAGGTCGTCGACGACCAGGGCGTCGAGGTCGGCAAGGGTGGCGGCGGCTACCTGGTGCTCGACAAGCCGTGGCCGGGCATGCTGCGCGGCATCTGGGGCGACGAGGAACGGTTCCGCGACACCTACTGGTCGCGCTTCCGCGACCAGGGCTACTACTTCGCCGGTGACGGTGCGAAGTACGACGCCGACGGCGACATCTGGCTGCTGGGCCGGGTCGACGACGTGATGAACGTGTCCGGGCACCGCATCTCGACCACCGAGGTCGAGTCCGCGCTGGTCTCGCACCCGACGGTCGCCGAGGCCGCCGTCGTCGGCGCTTCCGACCCGACCACCGGGCAGGGCATCGTCGCGTTCGTCATCCTGCGCGGCAACGCCGTCGACGGTGGCGACAAGGCCGTGCAGGAACTGCGCAACCACGTCGCCAAGGAGATCGGCCCGATCGCGAAGCCGCGGCAGATCCTGGTCGTGCAGGAACTGCCGAAGACGCGGTCCGGCAAGATCATGCGCCGCCTGCTGCGCGACGTCGCCGAGAACCGCCAGGTCGGCGACGTCACCACGCTGGCCGACTCGTCCGTGATGGACCTGATCTCTTCGGGCCTGAAGTCGGGCAAGTCCGAGGAGTAGCTCCCGAGAGCGCCAGGAAAGGCCCGTTACTTGCAAATTTTGCAAGTAACGGGCCTTTCCTGGCATCGGTCAGGCGGGCTCGACAGCCAGCCAAAGCTCACAAGTGGCGGTCCCGAAGTCGTCCGAGTGCTCCAGGATCGTGACGATCGACGGCCCCGGCCGCAGCCGCCACGGGTTGGACGGGAACCACTCGGTCGCCGTCGCCGCCCACACCTTCTGCAGCGCCTCCGGATGCGGGCCGTCGGTACGGAAGACCGCCCACCGCCCGGACGGCACCTCGATGACGTCGAGATCGCCGGGTGCGTCCCCGGTGACGGCGACCCCGTGCAGGTAGGTCAGCTCGGCGCCGTCCGGGTCGAGAGCGTCGCTGACCTGCAGCAGCCCCGGCGGCTCGGTGTCGCTGAGCGCTTTCAGCCGGGCGTGCGCTTCCGGCGGCAGCGCGGTGATGTGCCGTTGAATGTGCGGATTGACGCCCTCGTGGACCAGCGGGACGCGGGTCGCGTGCCCGACGAGCCGGAAAGCGGGCCGGTCGACGATACGGGTTTCCATGGGGATGCTCCCTTCGACGCTCAGGCGGAACCTGAGCCGCGGTTGTGTGCGAAGGGGGCCTCCGTCGCGGCGGACGTCACCGGGACCGGCGCCGTGGACCGCCCGGAACGCCCTGCCGAACGCCTCTGCCGAGCCGTAGTCGTACCGGACGGCGATGGTCAGCAGATCGTCCTCGCCACGGACGACGTCGGCGACGGCGGCGGTCATGCGGCGACGGCGGACGTACTCCGACAGCGGCATTCCCGCCAGCGACGAGAACATCCGGCGCAGGTGGTACTCGGTCGTGCCGAGCGCACCTGCCAGCCCGATGACGTCGAGCTCGTCGGTGAGGTGCTCTTCGACCAGGTCGACGAGCCGGTTGAGTGCCGAGATCACGAGGCCTCCCTTCGCCGTCGACTCTGACGGAGCGCGACCGGACCGCGCCCGATCGTCGCGGACCGATCCGATCATGCGACACGCTTAGCACACCCTGCCGCGCGACAGTCGAACGCCTGTTCTAGGATGTGCCGGGTACCACCCCATACCCGGGCAAGGAGACGACACCGACGATGACCGTGGATGCCTTGACACGCACTGACGCCGTGTCCGAAGAAGCGGCTACTGAAGCGCCCGTCGACTCGAAGCCGCAGGCAGAGTCCACCGAGACGGCCGAGAACGCGACGGCCACCGAGACCGGGGACTCCCCGGCCGAAGACAAGACGGAGACCCCCGCCGGAGAAGCCGCGGCGGAGTCCCCCAAGCCCAAGCGTGGCCGCCCCAAGGTCGCCACGACGGCGAAGAAGACCCGCACCGTCGAGCTGACGCTCACGGTCACCGGCACCGCCGACGGCGAATGGCAGGCCGAGCTCAAGAACGGCGCCAAGTGGGTCGCGAAGGGCCTGGAGATCCCGGCCGCCGCCGTGTCCCGCGCCGCCAAGGAACTGCACGCGGACCTGTCGGGCCCGATCGACGAGGTCATCAACGCCGCTCGCGAGCTTCAGGCCGCGAAGGTCGCCCAGCTCGAAGCCGAGCTGGAGAAGGCGAAGCTGGCCCTGGCCGAGCTGGACGCGTAAGACTTTCCTCCCGACCGGGGCGGACGCTGGAACTTCAGTGTCCGCCCCGGTTTCTTTTCATCCGCTGATCGGCGGCCGCGACGGCAGTGGCGTTTTGAACTCGATCCACTGACTGTCCACAATGGCCTCGACGCTGTGCGGGACACCGCGCGGGTGGACGATCGTCTCGCCCACCTCGAGCGTCACCTCCCGGCCGTCGAGCGTGCCGCGCAGCGAACCCGAAACCAGGTACACGATGCTGTCGTGATCGTGGCTGTGCACGGGAGAGGCGACGCCCGCCGGGTAGAAGATCTCGTACGCCAGACCGCCTTCCGCCGTGGCGGCCGTCCGGAACCGGCCCTGCCCGCCGAGCAGCGGCAGCCCCTCCACTGTGGACATCGGCGTCCAGGTCATCGCGCGGCCTCCAGGGCTGCCGCCTCTTCCTCGCGGTCCGGGTCACGGGCGAGCAGGACCCCGATGACGGTCACCACCGCGGTCGCCAGCAGGTAGACGCCGATCGCGAGCCAGCTGTCGAAGCCGGCGAGCAGCGCCGTGAACAGCAACGGCGCGGGCGCCCCGCCGATGACCCCGGCGAGGGTGTACGCCAGCGAACTGCCGGTGTAGCGCAGGCGCGGCGAGAACTGCTCGGTGACGAGCGCGGCCTGCGGCCCGTAGAGCGCCGCGTGGATGACGAGCGCGAGCACGATGCCGATCGCCAGCATCGCGAACGAACCGCCGCTGACCATCGGGAAGAACACGAACGGCCAGATCCCGGCGGCGATGGTCGCGAACAGGTACATCTTGCGGCGCGAGACCCGGTCCGACAGCGCGCCGAACAGGGGCATCAGCACCAGCTGGAACGCCGAACCGATCATCACCGCGGCCAGCCCGGCGCCGCGAGAGAGGCCGGTGTGCGTGGTGACGTACGTCAGCACGAAAACGGTGAACAGCGCGTAGAGGACGTCCGGGCAGACGCGGATCAGCACGGCCGCGATCAGCGCGCGGCGTTCGGTGCGGAAGACCTCGGAGATCGGCGCCGACGAACGTTCGCCACGCTCCTGGAGCTGCTTGAAGACCGGCGTTTCCTCCAGCTTGAGGCGGATCCACAGGCCGAACACGACCAGCACTCCCGACAACAGGAACGCGATCCGCCAGCCCCAGCTGTTGAACTGGTCCTCGGTCAGCAGCGCGGCCAGTACGGCGAGGACGCCGTTCGCGAGCAGGTTGCCCGCGGGCGGGCCGATCTGCGCGGCCGACGCCCAGAACCCGCGTTTGCCCGGATCCCCGAACTCACTCGACAGCAGGACGGCGCCACCCCACTCGCCGCCGATGCCGACACCCTGTGCGAAGCGCAGCGCCACGAGCAGGATCGCCGCGAAGCCGCCGATGCTCTCGTACGTGGGCAGGACGCCGATGAGGAACGTCGCGACACCGGTGAGCACGAGGGTCATGACCAGGATGCGCTTGCGGCCGAGCACGTCGCCGAGGCGGCCGAAGATGAACCCGCCGAGCGGCCGGGCGAGGTAGCCGACGGCGTAGGTGGAGAACGCCGCCATCGTGCTCGCGAGCTGGTCTTCCGAGGGGAAGAAGAGATGCCCGAAGATCGTCGCGGCCGCCACCGAGTAGGCCGCGAAGTCGTACCACTCGAGCGCTGTTCCCGAGAGGCTGGCCGCGAAGGCCTTGTGCAGCGAGCGCCGGTCACCGGCTGGTGCGGTCATGTCCACTTCCCGTCCGTTCGAGGTCCCTCAACCCCGCCGGGAGGGGTTGAATTGCGGATATACTCCTTGTATACAAGCTGTATGCGCAACCCCCAATTTCGGAGGACAGATGCCTGAGCTGCGTTTCACCCTTCCCGACGGCCAGGAGCGGCGGACCGAGGTCCACACGCTGCTGAACGCCGGATACGCCGGTCGCAGCCAGGAAGACGTCGCCGCCCACGTGGCCGAACTGGCCGAACTCGGTGTCCCGGCCCCCTCGGTGATCCCGGCGCTCTACCCGGTCGCGCCGTACCTGGCGAGCCAGACCGAAGAGGTCCCCGTGCAGCACGAACGGACCTCCGGCGAGGCGGAATGGGCCCTCGTCATCACCGGTCCGGCCCCCGAGGACGTCCTCCTGACCGCCGCCTGCGACCACACCGACCGCGCGCTCGAAGCCCATGGCGTCGCGTGGAGCAAGAACGCCGGCCCCGACGTCCTCGCCGCCAAGGCGTGGCGGCTCGTCGACGTCCAAGACCGGCTCGACGAGCTCACACTGTCCGCCTGGGCCGGGGAAACCCTGATCCAGCAAGGAAAACTCGCGGAACTGCTGCCGCCGTCGTACTGGCTGGACGTGCTGCGCGAACGCGGTCTGCACGCGCCGGGCACGGTGTTGATCTCGGGCACGATCCCGATGGTGCACGGCGTCGACCAGTTCGCCGACTCCTGGCGCGTGGAACTGGGCGACCCGGCGACCGGCGAGACGATCGACCTCGCCTACACCGTGCGGCGGCTGCCCGAACCGATCGGCTGAAGCAGCTCGCCGAGGAAGGCGCGGTATTCGGCCTTCATCGGCAACTCGCGCTCGACGCGGACGCGGCGGCGGGTCGCGGAGACCTCGATCTCGCGCACCGGGTCGAAACCCGTGCGTTCATAGGTCTCCCAGTACAGCCCGACGCCGCGTCGCTGCCAGGTGGGCACTTCGGCGAAGTTGACGCCGTGCGCGAAGAGCAGTTCGTTCTTCTCGGCGGTACCCGCGCCTTCGATGGCGGCTCCGGCCTCACTCGCCGACTTCCCCGCCTTGCGCAGGATCCAGTAGCACCAGCCGTTGAGCGCGCAGCGGGTCGCGTCCGCCTGACGCCACGAGAAGTAGTCGACGACGTCGTCCGCCGTCGTGCCGAGCCAGACCCGGCCGTCGAAGTGCGCGGGCGTCCCCGCCGCGTGGGTGAACGCGGCCGACGCGACCCCCGCGGAGATCGACACGAGCTTCTCGACACCCCGGCCGAAGAGGTCCGTGGCGGGGTCGAGCAGGATCGAGATCTCGTCGCTTTCCGTGTAGACGTAAGGCGAGGCGAACTCCGCCATCAAGGCGTTCGCGGTCTCGACCATGCACTCGCCGAACCGCGGATCGAACGGCTTCTCGAACCGCGCTTCGGTGAACTTGGAGAATCCCCTGCCGTCGACGCGGAGCACCGTCCAGGAACCGGGCGGCACCGTCAGACCGTGGAACCACTCACGTTCCCGTTGCCGCGCTTCGAAACCGCCGGACTCCACGGTCACCCCCGTTCCACGACGAAACCGCCCTCGCCGTCGAAACCGACGGTGTACAGCTCGTCGAAACCGTCCTCGGCGCCAGGTCGCCTGAGGCGTTTGAGCGTCGCATACAGACCGACGTCCGGCACCCGGGTTTTGCCTTGCCGGCGCGCGTTGCGCTCCTGCGAACCGACGAAGTCCGGCGGGAACCAGTACCCGGCGACCTTCGCGCCGTACTTTTTGGCGACCTCGATCAGCGGCACCCACTCTTCGGCCGACGGATTGGTGTTGTCCACGACCACCGAACGACCGCCTTCGAGCGCCTCGGTGAGCATCCGCAGCTGGCGGACCTGCGGACGGCGGGCGTTGGGGAACGTGTCCTTGCTGACGTGGACGTGCGTGCCCGCGAACTCCCGCCGGAAGAACGTCGTCTTCCCGGACGCCTGGAGCCCGATCAGGATCACCACTTCGGCCACAGGCACAACCTAGCCCGGTACAGGTGGGTCGTGAGTGACGTTTCGGGTTCCATTGAGGGGTAAGGCGAATGTGGCGTTTCTGTCGCTCGCCCGCACGCTGGCTTTCGCGACGCTTCCGAACCTCCGCCGCCCACGGGGACCGCAGACCCGTGGCGAAGCCACTGTCACGCGAGGTCCTAGCCGACGGGTTAGGTAAGGCAATAGTCAATAAGGTTTGGCTGCATTGACCGAAAAGGTTTCCTCTCGCCGATTCCCGTTCTTCGTGTTTCACTGAAACGGTGACCGATACCGTGTCGACAGCCCATCCTCACGAACCTCATGAGGACCTCGGCGGCAAGCTGAACTGGCTGCGTGCCGGGGTACTCGGCGCGAACGACGGGATCGTGTCGGTGGCGGGCATCGTGGTCGGCGTCGCGGGCGCGACCACCGACTCCACCGCGATCGCGACCGCGGGAATCGCGGGACTGGTCGCCGGCGCGCTTTCCATGGCGGGCGGCGAATACGTCTCGGTGAGCACCCAGCGCGACACCGAACGCGCGCAGTTGCGGCTGGAAAAACGCGAACTGAAAGAGATGCCCGAAGCCGAAGAACGGGAACTCGCGGGAATCTACGAGGCGAAGGGCCTTTCCCCGGAACTCGCCGCCGAAGTCGCCCGCGAACTGACCGAAAAGGACGCGCTGCAAGCGCACGCCGAAGCCGAACTCGGCATCGATCCGGACAATCTGACCAGCCCGTGGCAGGCGGCGTGGGCGTCGCTGGTGGCGTTCACCGTCGGCGCGCTGCTGCCTCTGCTGTCGATCTTGTGGACGTCGACCTCGGCGCGGGTCTGGGCGTGCGCGTCGGCGGTCGTGGTCGGGCTGGTCCTGACCGGTTTCCTCAGCGCGAAACTCGGCGACGCGCACGTCGGCCGCGCGATCGCGAGGAACGTCGGTGTCGGCGCGCTGACGATGGTGGTGACCTACTACGTCGGCGTGCTGTTCGGGACGAGCGTCGCGTAGGGCAGGGCTGAAGGGGCCCTTCCCCGCATCTGACGCAGCGAAAGGGCCCTTCACCGCGTCCTATGCGGTGAAGGGCCCCTTCAGCACCTCCGAGGGTCACTCGTCAGCGCGGGCAAAAGAGCGTCTAGTGGACGCCCTTCATCAGCTTGCGGATCATCGGCGTCGCCACCAGAAGGGCCACACCGACCACGATGGCGACCCCGCCGACGATGCTGAAGTACGGCGCTTCGTCGTCCACCGAGTAGTACTCGGCGAGCTTTCCGGACATCGCCGTACCGAGTGAGATGGACAGGAAGTTCAGCGCCACCATCTGCGTCCGGAAGGCCTCCGGCGCGAGTTTGGTCGAAAGCGAAAGACCGACCGGCGAAAGCATCAGTTCCGCCATGGTGAACACGAACAGGATGCCCACCAGCGCGAGCAGCGGGCTGGCGTTCTTGCCGCTGCCGACCATCGGGAGGAACAGCAGGAACGCCAGGCCCATGGTCACCGTGCCGAGCACGAACTTGACCGGCGAGGACGGCTGCCGCGAGCCGAGTTTCGTCCAGATCGCCGCGATCACCGGCGCGAACAGGATGATGAACACCGGGTTGATCGAGTTGACCCACGCCACCGGCATCTCCCAGCCGAAGATGGTGCGGTTCAGCCGTTCGTCGGTGTAGGCCGCGACGACGGTGAACTGTTGCTGGTACAGCGAGAAGAACGCCGCGCTCGCGATGAACATCGGGATGAACGAGTACACCCGGCTGCGTTCCTCGGAGGTGATCTTCTTGCTGCTGATGATCACCACGAAGTAGATCACCGAGATGACCGCGACGGTCCAGACGACGATGTCGACCAGGTTCGCCGGGTTGATCACCCCGAAGACGATCAGGAGCACGATCGCCGCGACACCGGCCGCGGTACCGATGAAGACCAGCGGACGCTGCGACGCGGGCAGCGGGTTGGGGATCTCGCTCGCCTTCTCGCCGAGGTTCTTGCGGCCGATCGTGTACTGGATCAGGCCGAGCGCCATCCCGACCGCGGCGAGCCCGAAGCCGATGTGGAAGCCGAGTTCGCTCTGCGCGAGGCCGGTCAGCAGCGGTCCGACGAAACCACCGATGTTCACGCCCATGTAGAAGATCGTGAAACCACCGTCGCGGCGCTCGTCGTCCTTCGCGTACAGCGTCCCGACGATGGCCGTGGCGTTGGACTTCAGCCCGCCACTGCCGACGGCGACGCAGAAGAGACCCACGGCGATACCGGCCAGCCCGGGCAGGATCGCCAGGCTGATGTGGCCGATCATGATCAGGATCGCGCTGTAGAACAGCGTCCGTTCGGAGCCGAGCACGCGGTCCGCGACCCAGGCGCCGATCACCGCCGACAGGTAGACCATGCCGCCGTACGCGCCGACGATGCCGAGCGCGGAGGCCTTCGGCAGCGCGAGGCCGCCCTGACTGACTTCGTAGTAGAGGTAGATGGGGAGGATGCCGAGCATCCCGTAATAGGAGAACCGCTCCCACATCTCGACGCCGAAGAGGTTCGCCAGCCCTCGTGGGTGCCCGAAGAACCTCGTGTCGTGCTGGACCTCGGTAGAGGTACTCACCATGCCGTCCTTATCGAAGACATCGTTGTCGGTTTTCACTTGACATGCTAGAAGCCCAGCATGTGGACGGGACACCGACGTCCGGATGATCTTGTGGCACCCGTCATGAAGAGATGAAATTCGCAGCTCAAAGCGTTAAAATCGAGTCAAGGTGCGCCGGGAAGTCTGGTCGGCAACAGTATTCGTGTCGCCGAAAACCGGAGGATGCCTTGTCCGGCCCCAACCGTCCCGCGAAAGCCGTCGTCGCCGACTTCGCCCGCTATCTCCGCACCGAGACCACCGGCGGGCTGATCCTGCTCGGTGCCACCGCCATCGCCCTGCTCTGGGCGAATTCGCCCATCGACGACGTTTACCGCGCGATCCGCGATTTCCGGCTCGGCCCCGAATTCCTGCACCTGAATCTGACGATCGGCGATTGGGCCAAGGACGGCCTGCTCGCGCTGTTCTTCTTCGTCGCGGGACTCGAACTCAAACGCGAACTCGTGGTCGGCGAACTCTCCCGGTTCAAGCAGGCGATCCTGCCGGTGGTGGCCGCGATCGGCGGCATGATCGTCCCGGCGCTGGTCGCCCTCGCCGTCGGCTGGGGGGCGCCGGGCATCGATCGCGCGTGGGCCATCCCGGTCGCCACGGACATCGCCTTCGCGCTGGGCGTGCTCGCCATCACGGCGTCCAACCTGCCGAGCAGCGCGCGGGTCTTCCTGCTCTCGCTGGCGGTGGTCGACGACCTCGGCGCGATCCTCGTCATCGCGATCCTGTTCACCGCGAAGTTCGACCTCGTCGCCGCGGGTGTCGCCGTCGCCGCTCTCGCGCTGTACGCCTATCTGCAGCACCGCCGCGTCCGCAGCGCCTGGATCTACGTGCCGCTCGCACTGATCACCTGGGTCGCGGTGCACTCGGCGGGCATCCACGCCACCATCGCCGGCGTCGCGCTCGGCCTGCTCACCCGCGTCCGCTCTGACTCCGGCGAGGAGCACGCGCCCGCGATCCGGCTCGAACACCGGCTGCAGCCGTGGTCGGCAGCGGTCGCCGTGCCGTTGTTCGCGCTGTTCGCCGCGGGGATCACCGTGAACGCCGAGTCGCTCGGCGCCGTCTTCACCACGGCGTTGCCGCTGGCCGTCCTGGTCGGGCTGGTCGGCGGGAAGCTCGTCGGGATCTTCGGCGCCAGCCTGCTCGCGGTGAAGTTCAAGCTCGCGGAGAAACCCAGGGGCATGGGCTGGCGGGACATCGGCGCGCTGTCGATGCTCGGCGGCGTCGGGTTCACCGTGAGCCTGCTGATCGCCGACCTCGCGCTCGACGGCGAGTCCGTCGAACTGGCGAAGACGGCGGTCTTGATCGCTTCGGCCATCGCCTCGCTTTCGGCCGCCGCGATGCTCGTGCACCGCAGCCGCGTGCACGCGCGCGAGGATCTCTAGCGCGACACTCGCCGGTCCGCCGCGCCCAGGATGAGGGCACGTGGCACGATGACCGGTGTGAGCAGCCCCAAGCACGAACGCACCGGCCCCGACGGCGTGGGGGCCGTGCCCTACCTCCCCCTGTCGAGCGATGACGACGTGGTAGCGAGCGAGCAGTCCCTCGGGAAACTCGTCGGCGATGCCACACAGCACGTCTCGACGCTGATCCGCGCCGAGGTCGAGCTGGCCAAATCCGAGGTCGTCGCGGAGGCGAAGAAGGGCCTCAAAGGGGCCCTCTTCTTCCTGATCGCGCTGGTCATCGGGCTGTACAGCTCGTTCTTCTTCTTTTTCTTCCTCGGTGAACTGCTGTCGGAGTGGCTGCAGCGCTGGGCGGCGTTCGCGATCGTATTCGGGTTGATGCTCGTCACGACCATCGCCGCGGGCTTCCTCGGCTACCTGAAGGTGAAGAAGATCAAGGCGCCGGAGCGCACGATCAACAGCTTCAAGGACACCGCCGCCGCGTTCAAGCCGAAGCACGACGCGGACGACGTGCCCGCGGATCGCGGCTGAGAAGTCTTCGAATCGGTGCAGGCGACACCGGACCCGTCGATCGTCCGGATCGACGGTCCGTGGACCCATCGTGACGTCTCGGCTAACGGCATCCGGCTGCACGTCGCCGAACTCGGCGACGGACCGGTGGTCCTGCTGCTGCACGGGTTCGCCGAGTTCTGGTGGACCTGGCACCACCAGCTGACGGCGCTCGCCGACGCCGGTTTCCGCGCGGTCGCGGTGGATCTGCGCGGCTACGGCGACTCGGACAAACCCCCGCGCGGCTACGACGCCTGGACTCTCGCCGGCGACGTCGGCGGGCTGATCAAGTCACTCGGCGCGCGCAAGGCCCATCTCGTCGGACATGCCTGGGGCGGCATGCTCGCGTGGACGGTCGGCGCGCTGCACCCCCGGCTGGTCTCGTCGGTCAGCGTGCTGGGCGGCGCGCATCCGCTGGCGTTGCGCCGGGCCGTCCGGCGGCCGGGGCAGCTGCGCGCTTCGGGACATCTGTTCCGCTTCCAGGTGCCGATGGCGCCGGAGAAATGGCTGGTCAAGGACGACGCGTTCGCCGTCGAGGAGCTGTTCCGGAGCTGGTCCGGTCCACAATGGACGGATACTCCGGACTTCGCCGAAACCGTCCGGACGTTCCGGCAGGCGATGCTCGTGCCGGGAGTGCCGCACAGCGCGCTCGAGTACTACCGATGGGCGTTCCGCGCGCAGTTCCGCGGCGAGGGCCGCCGGTTCAGCGAAGCACTGCGAGGCCGCTACGCCGCCCGAGTGCTGCAACTACACGGCGAGGACGACCGGTGCGTCCTGCCCGACACCGCGGCGGCCTCACGCCGCCGGGCCCCGGACGCCCGTCTCGAGCGCTGGCCCGGCATCGGCCACTTCCCGCACCTGGAGGCCCCGGAGCGCACTTCGGCCGCGCTGGTGGACTTCCTCCGTATCTTGGAAGCATGACCGAGCGCAAACCGACGGGCGTGTCGTTCGAGTCCTGGGTGGACCGGCAGGTCAGTGCCGCACAGGCGAAGGGCGACTTCGACGACCTTCCCGGCGCGGGGAAACCGCTGCCGAAGACCGACGGCAAGGACACCGCGCTCGCCTGGGTGGTGAACAAGGTCCGCAGCGAAGGGCACGACGTTTCCGCGCTGCTGCCGCCGTCGCTGGCGATCGCCAAGGAACTCGACGACCTGCCGGACACGCTCGCGCGGGTGCGCCGGGAGGCACGGGTGCGGGAGATCGTCGAGGAACTGAACGAACGGATCCGGGCCGAGCACCGGCGTCCGGCGGGCGGGCCGGTGCTGCGGGCACGGCCGCTGGACGTCGAGGAGACTGTGGCTTCTTGGCGCGAGGGCCGCTCTTCGGGCTCCTGACCCGCTTCGCGCGTGCAATGAAGGGGACTTTCATTGCAAAATTTGCAATGAAAGTCCCCTTCATTGCACCCAACGGACAGCTCAGTTGGCGCAGGGACCGGTGGACGTGTTCGCGCTCAGCGCCGGGGCCGTGTCCACCACCGGTTTGACCTGTTCGGACGTCAGCGTGAAGCCGGTCTCCGGATCCTCGACGGCCGCGCCGAAGACGACCCCGATGACCTCGCCCTCGGGATTGATCATCGGCCCGCCCGAGTTCCCGCTGCGGACCTGCCCGCGCACGGTGAACACGTCGCGCTGCACGGTGTTGGACTCGTAGATGTCCGGCCCGCGCAGGTTGATCCGGCCGCGCACTCTGGCGGGCGACGCGGTGTACGGGCCGTCGAGCGGGTAGCCGAGGACGATCGCGTTGTCGCCCGCCCGAGCGACCTTCGGCGTGAACGGGAGCACCGGCGCCTGCAGCCTCGGCACCGCGAGCACGGCCACGTCGGCCTCCGGGTCGAAGTAGACGACCCTGGCCGCGAACTTGCCCGAAGTTGCTTCGATGGCGACCTCGTCGGTACCGGCGACGACGTGCGCGTTCGTCATCACGCGTTGCGGCGCGATGACGAAACCGCTGCCTTCCAGCGCCCGCGAGCACGAAGTCGCGTTGCCGCGGATCTTCACGACGCTGCCGTGCACCTGCTTGACGATCGCGCTCGCCTGCAGCGCGGTGTCCGGCGGGCTGGTGTCCTGGACGTTCGGCTTCTGGAACGGGTCCACAATGGACGGGAAGCCCGACGCGTCCAGCAGTTTGCGCAGTTCGCTCGGGAAACCCTGTGCCGCGTCCGGCATGACGTCGTTGACGCCGCCGAGCACGACGGAGCTGTTGATCGATTTCGCCAGCCCCGGCACTCCTGAGACGGCCGTGAGCGGCGTGGCGATCAGCCAGGCGACCACGAACACCACGGCGGCCTGCACCACCGCGCCGAGCGTCTTGTCGACGCCGGAAAGCTTGTCCGGGTTGATCTTCTGGCGCAGTTTCCGCCCCACCCACACGCCGAGGGTCTCGCCGAGCGCGACCAGGAACACCACGGTCGCCACCGCGAAGGCGACCTTCGCCGCCGGGTGCTCGAAGAGTTCGACGACCAGCGGCGCGATCTTGATTCCCGCGAGCGCGCCCAGCACCACCCCGACCAGCGAGGGGAGAGCGATGATCACCCCCTGGAACGCGCCGGACACGCCCGCCAGCAGCGCGAGCAGGATCACCAGTACGTCAACCCAGTTCACCGGCGCCTACTCCTTCTCCGGCACTTGCCGCCCGTCGACCCGCGCCTGATGTTCGGCCAACGCTACGTCAAGGTCCCGGACGTCGCCGTGGTCCCAGTCCCGTTCCCAGCCGCCGAGCGACAACGTCATCGCCAGCAGACCGGCCGTGAAGCCCCAGACGAACAGCCCGCCGACGTCGAACGCGGGCCCCTTCCAGTCGTAACCCTCGCGCCTGACCTGGAACCGGTTGGCCGGGTCGGTCAGTTCGGCGACCGGCACCCGCGCCACCGCCGCCGTCTCGCCGGGATCGACGGCGTGCACCGGGGACGGCGTCCGCCAGTAGGCGAGCACCGGTGTCACGGCGAAGGCGGAAACCGGCACGAACAGTTCGGGGAAGACGGCGACCGGCAGCACGCCGGAAGGCTCGACGCCGGTCTCTTCCTCCGCTTCGCGCAGCGCGGTGCCGACCGGCCCGTCGTCACCGGACTCGGCGCCGCCGCCGGGGAAGGAGACCTGGCCCGCGTGCGAGCCGAGCGTGTCGGCGCGGCGCTGGAGCAGGACGTCCGGCCCCTGCGGGCCCTCGCCGAAGAGCATCAGGACGGACGCGGACCGGTAGCTCGCGTCCGGTGGCACGCTGAACCGGCTGAAGGCGGCCGCGTCGACGTCCCCGCTGATCTTGACGAGCGGTTGCAGCCAGGCGGGCACGGCCTCCGGGTCCACGAGAGGGCCGGTCATGGTGTCCCTTCCACTGCGGCGCGCACCTGCTCAGTGTTCAGGAAGACGCGTGGGTTCTCGATGAGCCGGACGTCTCCCCCCTTCGTGACCAGGTACGTCGCCGGAAGAGAGGGAGGGACCTTCAGTGCCGTCCGCGCGGGACCCGACTGACCGTCACCGTCGAACACCGACGGCAGCCGGATACCGAGCTCGGCCAGCAGCGCCAGCCCGTCGGCCCCGGAGCTCGCGACCTGGACGAGGAGCACGCGCGCGGCACCGGGCTGCGCGGCGTACTCCTGCAGCAACGGCAGTTCGGCGCGGCACGGCTGGCACCACGACGCCCACAGGTTGACCAGCACGGGACCGTCCGAAAGCACCCGGGCGAGGTCGACCCGGGAGCCGTCGCCGAGGCATTCGACATCGACCCCGCGCAGCGTCGCCACCTCGCCGGGGCCAGGCGGCGGACACGCGGCCAGCCCGGCCTTCGCGCGGGCGGCTGTCAGGTCGCCGGAGGTCTTCACCGGCCCCTGACTGTCACGGGTCGTGAGCAACGCGACGATCAGGGCCACCACCAGCACGGCGGCGCCGAGGGCCAGTTTGGTGACCCTGGTCACCGCCCGGCCGCCAGATCCAGGATGTGCTCGCGTTCTTCGCCCTTGACCAGCTTCGCGGCCTCTTCGAAGTCCGTCGGGCCGGTTCCGTACGAGGGGCACATCTTGGCCAGCGGACAGGCGCCACAGGCGGGTTTGCGGGAGTGGCAGACGCGGCGGCCGTGGAAGATCGTCCGGTGCGACAGGAGCGTCCACTCCTTGCGCGGGATCAGCTCGCCGACGGCGTGCTCGACCTTGACCGGGTCTTCCTCCTCGGTCCAGCCCCAGCGGCGGACCAGGCGGCCGAAGTGGGTGTCGACGGTGATCCCCGGCACTCCGAAGGCGTCGCCGAGCACGACGTTGGCCGTTTTGCGGCCGACACCGGGCAGCGTGACGAGGTCCTTCAGCTTGCCGGGCACTTCGCCGTCGTAGCGCTCCACCAGCGCGGCTCCGAGTCCCATCACCGAGTTCGCCTTGGCCCGGAAAAAGCCCGTCGACCGGAGGTATTCCTCGAGTTCGGCTCGATCGGCGCCGGCGTAGTCGGCGGCACTTCGATAGCGCGCGAAGAGCGCGGGGGTGACTTGATTCACGCGGACGTCGGTGGTCTGCGCCGACAGCACGACCGCGACCAGCAGTTCGAGCGGAGTGGTGAAGTCAAGCTCACAGTGGGCGTCCGGGAACTCGTCGTCGAGGCAACGCTTCATCCGCCTGGCGCGTCTCACCAATGCGAGCCGGCTTTCACCCTTACCCCCCGCACGGGGGGCATTGGTGAGGGCAGGAGGCACCCCGATAGCCTACGGGCGCCATCGGACGAGCCAGTGGGGAGCACCCGCCGGTCGTCGTCCGACACGCCAGAGCACCACCTCGGCGCTTCGATCGAGTACGCCATGAGCGAGGATCTGGAGTAATGCACAATTTTTCGGAATTCCCAGGGCAGGGCTCATGACAGTCTGGTTCGTCATCCTCGTTCCCTTGGTGATCATGTTCTTCGCGCTGTTCATGGAACGCGTGGAGACCAGGCTCAAGCACGTCGCGGTGCAGGAGAACGAGGTCGAGGAGTTCCTCGAGCAGGCGCAGCCCAACGAGGTCCGGGCCCTGTACGGGCACGGCATCGGGCGCGCGCTCGAGCTGTTCCGGCTGCGCAGGCTGGGCGGGAAGGCGGCCAGGCTTCGCGCGCGACGCGTGCGGAGTTAGGCTCCACGTTCGAGCGAGATCGTTCCCGGCACGGACGCGCCTGCGGCGTGCCGACGAGCGATCTCGCGCGCACGACCTAGACTGACGCAAAAGTGAGCGGCGACACGGTCCCCGGCAGTGGGGGATCGACGTCGTATCTCGATGAGGAGGCACCCGAGGTGGACGAAACCCTGGCCCGAGCGGGCATTTTCCAGGGTGTTGAGCCGGCAGCCGCCGAGGCGCTGGCACAGACCTTGGAATCCGTGGAGTTCCCTCGCGGGCATGTCATCTTCAACGAGGGTGAACCCGGCGACAAGCTTTACATCATCCAGTCCGGCAAGGTGAAGATCGGCCGCAAGTCACCCGACGGCCGCGAGAACCTGCTGGGCATCTTCGGCCCGTCCGACATGTTCGGCGAGCTGTCCATCTTCGACCCCGGCCCCCGGACGTCCAGCGCGACGACCGTGACCGAGGTCCGCGCGGTGACGATGGACCGCCCGGCGCTGCGGCAGTGGATCTCCACCCGCCCCGAGATCGCCGAGCAGTTACTGCGCGTGGTCGCCCGTAGGCTGCGCCGGACGAACAACATGGTCGCCGAGCTGATCTTCACCGACGTCCCCGGACGTGTGGCGCGCGCGCTGCTGCAGCTCGCGCAGCGATTCGGCAGCCAGGAAGCAGGCCTGCTGCGGGTCACTCACGACCTGACGCAGGAAGAGATCGCCCAGTACGTGGGCGCTTCGCGCGAGACCGTCAACAAGGCTCTCGCCGACTTCGCGCACCGCGGCTGGCTGCGGCTCGAGGGCAAGAGCGTCCTGATCCTGGACCCGGAGCGCCTGGCCCGACGCGCCCGGTAACCGACAGCACTCCTCAACTGCCGCAAGTAGTCCTCTACTTGCGGCAGTTGTGCGTTCGAGTACCGCGACTAGAGGGCTACTTGCGGAGAGACAACGAAGAGCCGGGCGCCACCCCCGACGTGGCGCACCGGCTCTTCGCTGTGCGCGGACCATCCCCCGACGATCCGCGCTCCCCGCCCTCCGGATTCAGGCCCCGACCCGTACGCCGGAGGGAGTTGGAGATTGTGTGATGTCGTACAACCATCCACGGCCGTCGGCCGTGGATTCAAGCTCTTTCACTCTCAAGGACGCCATCTGCGTCGATTTGTTGCCCCGAATGACTCAGATTTGACTGACTGTTACCTGATCGTGACGAACCAGCGGGCTTCAGGGCTCGTAGTACCCGAATCCGGTGGTGACCAAACTTACCGGCCGAGATCTGGTACTCGCGTACCAAAGTGGTTCATACTGGTACGCGTGTCCCAGTCTGTGTCCGCTTCCGCCGAGAACCACCGCACCTCCCTCGCCGACTACCGGGCCGCGCTGACGGCGCCCGGATCCCGCGGGGCGGTCATCGCGTCCCTGCTCGCCCGTCTGCCGATCGCCATGATCGGTATTTCCGCGCTGCTCTACGTCCAGCGCGAGACGGGCTCCTTCGCCTCGGCCGGGCTGGTGTCGGCCGGGTCGCTGATCGGTGTCTCCGTCGGCGCGGTGGTGCAGGGACGGCTCATCGACCGTTTCGGGCCGACGCGGCCGCTGCTGACCACGACGGTGTTCTTCGCGCTGGCGATGACCGGGCTGGTGTTCGCGATCGAGGCGCACGCGCCGACGCTCGTGCTGGTCCCGCTCGCCTTCGGCACCGGGATCACCGAACCGATGGTCGGCTCGGCCTCGCGGGCACTGTGGACACGGCTGCTGCCCGCCGGGCCGACGCGGAACGCGGCGTTCTCCTACGAAGCGATCAGCATGGAGGTCTTCTTCATCCTCGGCCCGGGGTTCGCCGGGCTGCTGATCGCCGCGCCGTGGGCGGGCACCGGAATCGTCGTGGGCTCGCTGACCATGATCGCGGGCGCGGTGGTGTTCGCGCTGAGCCCGACCGTGCGGGCCTGGGGACCGTCACCGTCTTCGGGCGGCAAACTGCTCGGCGCGCTGGCCAGCCCCGGCATGCGCACCCTCGCGATCGCCGCGCTGGGCTTCGGCGCCGTGATCGGCTTCGTCGAGGTCGCCGTCCCGGCGGCCGCCACCGAAGCGGGCAACACCTCCATCGGCGGGCTGCTGCTCTCGGCCTGGTCGGTCAGCTCGGTCGCGTTCGGCGTCGCGTACAGCCTGCGCCCGTGGCCGCGCCAGATGGGCCTGCGGCTGCCGGTCCTGCTCGCCGGATT
This sequence comes from Amycolatopsis sp. lyj-84, assembly GCF_046549075.1. Taxonomy (NCBI): domain Bacteria; kingdom Bacillati; phylum Actinomycetota; class Actinomycetes; order Pseudonocardiales; family Pseudonocardiaceae; genus Amycolatopsis; species Amycolatopsis sp. lyj-84. The sequence goes on along the minus strand of NZ_JAJPWO010000003.1, from coordinate 71,200 downwards.
CGGCGCGCTGGTGGCGCTGCTCGCGCTGCCGGGGTCGCTCTGGGGCCTCGCGCTCGCCATGCTCGCCGCGGGTGCCCTCATCACGCCGCAGTCGACGACGCACTCCGCGGCCATCGAGATCGCCGCGCCGAAGGGCACGGCGGCCGAGGCGTTCGGCTGGGTGCTCACCGCGGTGACCCTCGGTCTCGCGTTCGGCCAGTCGATCAGCGGCTACCTCGTCGAGCATGCGGGATACGAAGCGGCGTTCCTCGCCGCCGGCGTCGTCGGATTCGCGCTCGCCGCGGTGGTCTGGTTGCTGCGCGGCACCTTCCGCCCGCAGCCGTCCGGAGCCGTCGCCGAAGCCCCCGAACTTGTCGGTGCCGCCCGCTAGCTTGCGGGCATGGACCTGACTGCCGCCACCCGCTCCCTCTCGTCCGCCGTTTCCGCCGCCGCCCGGCTGCTTTCCGCCCGTTCCGGCCTGCTCCTGCGAGCCGGGCGGGAAGGCCTGACCGTCGGCGGCAACGACAGCGAACGAGCGGTCCGCCTGACCTGTGACGCCGTCTCGCACACCGACGGTGAGGTGGTCGTCCCCGCCGGGCCGCTCGCCGAAACCCTGCGCATGCTCGACGACGATCAGGTGCGCCTGGTCGTCGAAGGTTCACGGCTGGCCGTGCGGGTCGAAGGCGGCCGGTTCGCGCTGCCGCTGCTGAGCCGCGAACTGCGCTTGCCGGACATGCCGCCCCTGGTGTCCGAAGTGGACGGTGCGGCGCTGGTGACGGCGTTGCGCACGGTCGCGGGCACCGCGGCCAAGGACGACGCGCTGCCGATGTTCACCGGCGTCCGCGTGCAGAGTTTCAGCCGTGAACTGCGGCTGACCGCGTCCGACCGGTACCGGATGGCCGTGGCCACCCTGCCGCTGCGCGCCGGAGGCGACCCGATCGACGCGCTCGTCCCGGCGGGCCTGCTCGCCGAGACGGCCAAGCAGGCGCGGGGTCCCGTCGGCCTGCACGGCGACGGGACGCGGTTCGGACTGAGCTGGTCCGGCGTCGCCGTCACCACCGCCGTGCTCGACGCGGGATTCCTGTCGGAGAAGCTGATCGAATCGTCCACTGTGGACACGACGGTCGAGGTCGCCGCCGACGCGCTGGCCGCCGCCGTGCGCCGGGTGGGCGTCTACGCGGACGAGCGCAGGGTGCTGACGCTGGAGGTCGGCGACTCGCACCTGCGGCTGGCCAGTTCCAAGCAGGACACCGGCGAGGCCGAGCAGACCTTGAAGGCCGAAGTGTCCGGCGGCCGGACGTCGCCCTCGTTCCAGGCGCGCTACCTGCTGGACGCGCTGCAGGGTTTCGCCGGGGAGCGGGTGCGGCTCGACATCCAGCCCGGGATGCGGGCTTGCGTCATCCGCTCGGTCGAGCCGAGCGAAGTGGACCTGACGTACTACGTGATGCCGATGCTGCCGCGCTGACTCCCGGTCTGTGCCGTGAAGGCGGTCGTGAGTGGCGATTCGGGTTAGAACCCGAATCGCCACTCACGACCACCTGTACCGACGCCCTGCTCGACACCGCTGTGACACTGACCACCCCCGCGCGGGATTCCGGTGCCACCACTGAACTTCGGACAGACGAAAGCGCCCAGCACCGCCTTCAATTCCGGTGCCGCTTACCCCATCGACGCCGTCCTCGCACAGCGGATCGGGCCCCTCGGCCGATCGCTTGACAAAGCGTGGGGCCGACCGCACGATCTCGTCTCATGAACCTGTCTGACAGCCAGACAGCCGGACACGGTGGTCCAAGACGCGTCAGCGCGATGGAGGCCGTTCTGGCCCACCTCCGCGGCGCCATCGAGCGCGGCGAGTACCCCGTCGGGCACAAGCTGCCGTCGGAATCCGCGCTCGGCAAGGAGTTCGAGGTCAGCCGTTCGGTCGTCCGCGAAGCACTGCGGGGACTGCAGGCGCTCGGGCTCACCGTGTCCAAAACGGGCAAAGGGACCTTCGTGACCGCCACCGGGCCGGTCGAGAACCCCACCTTCGGGACCTACTCGGCCCGTGACCTGTTCGAGGTCCGGCGCCACGTCGAGATCCCCGTCGCCGGGTACGCGGCCGTCCGCCGCAGCACCGACGACCTCGACCTGCTCGGCCACCTCGTCGAGCGGATGGACCTCGAAACCGACAACACCGCGTGGGTGGCGCTGGACTCGCTGTTCCACATCACCATCGCCCAGTCCTCGGGCAACCCGGTGTTCGGCAAGGTCATCGAGGAGATCCGGGACGCGCTGGCCCGCCAGTCCGCATTTCTCAACCAATTGGGTGGACGTCGGACCCGGTCGAACACCGAGCACCGTGAGATCGTCACCGCCATCGCCGCCGGTTCCGAAGCGGACGCCGTCGCGGCGATGACCTCCCATCTCGAACACGTCGAGGACGCGCTCACCACCATCGTGCGGCCGAGCCACACGACGCACCAGAACAAGGACGACTGACACCGTGACCGAACAGACCCTCAGCGCGGACGACAAGTCCGCGCCGGTGCCGGCCGACGCCGGTGACGCCGGCTACGACAAGGCGCTGAAGCCCCGCCACGTCAACATGATCGCGATCGGCGGCGCCATCGGCACCGGTCTGTTCCTCGGCGCGGGCGGACGCCTCGCCCAGGCGGGCCCCGCACTCGCGATCGTCTACGCGGTCTGCGGCCTTTTCGCGTTCTTCGTGGTGCGCTCGCTCGGCGAGCTCATCCTCTACCGCCCCTCCTCCGGCGCCTTCGTTTCCTACGCCCGGGAGTTCATGGGCGAGAAGGGCGCTTTCGTCGCGGGCTGGATGCACTTCCTGAACTGGTCGACGACCGGTATCGCGGACATCACCGCGATCGCGCTCTACGCGCACTTCTGGTCCTTCTTCACGCCGATCCCGCAGTGGGTGCTGGCGCTCATCGCGCTCGCGGTGGTGCTGGCGCTGAACATGGTGTCGGTCAAGCTGTTCGGCGAGATGGAGTTCTGGTTCGCCATCATCAAGGTCGCCGCGCTGGTGACCTTCATGGGGATCGGGATCTGGCTGCTGGTCACCCAGCAGCCGATCGACGGCCAGGTGCCCGGCTTCTCGCTGATCTCCGACAACGGCGGCTTCTTCCCCGCCGGTGTGCTGCCGATGGTGCTGATCGTCCAGGGCGTCGTGTTCGCCTACGCCTCGGTCGAACTGGTCGGCGTCGCCGCCGGTGAGACGGAGAATCCGCGCAAGATCATGCCGAAGGCGATCAACTCGATCATGTGGCGGATCGGGATCTTCTACGTCGGTTCGGTGGTCCTGCTGGCGATGCTGATGCCGTGGAGTTCGTACTCGAAGACCGAGAGCCCGTTCGTCACGGTGCTCTCGCACGTCGGGGTGCCGCAGGCGGGCAACGTGATGAACCTGGTCGTGCTGACGGCGGCGCTGTCCAGCCTGAACTCGGGGCTCTACTCGACCGGCCGCATCCTGCGGTCGATGTCACTGGCCGGATCCGCGCCCAAGTTCACCGGCGTGATGAACAAGAACCACGTGCCCTACGGCGGGATCCTGCTCACCTCCGCGGTCTGCGTGGTCGGTGTCGGCCTGAACGCCGTCGTGCCGAGCCAGGCCTTCGAGATCGTCCTGAACTTCGCGGCCGTCGGCATCCTCGGCACCTGGGCGATCATCGTGCTCTCGCATCTGCTGTTCGTGCGCAAGGCCAAACGCGGCGAGGTCGAACGCCCGTCGTACCGCCTCCCGTTCTCGCCCTACACCGAGATCGCGACGCTGCTCTTCCTCGTCGCCGTCATCGTGCTGATGGGCTTCGACGAGGTCGGCCGGATCACCCTGTTCTGCCTGCCGGTCATCGGGCTGGCGCTGGTGGGAGGATGGTTCGGAGTCCGCAAGCGGATCAACATGGACGTCTTCGAAAAGACGAAGCTGTGATCCCCGAGATCCGCGTTCCCGCGCACGTACCGCTGGTGCACCTCCTCCGCGACGGAATGGTCGAGGGGGTGCACCACGGTTCGGCCGTGATCCTGGCGCCCGACGGCCGCGTGCTGTTCTCCGCGGGCGACGTCGAGGCGGCGTTCTATCCGCGTTCGGCGGCGAAACCCTTGCAGGCCACCGCGATGGCCCGGCTCGGGGTCGACCTGAGCCCGGCGGGGTTCGCCGTCGGCGCGGCCAGCCACTCCGGCGAGGAAATCCACCTCTCGGAGGTCCTCAGGACGTTGGACGGAGCCGCGCTCACCGCCGACGACCTGCGGACACCGGAGGATCTGCCGTTCGATCCGGTCGAACGGGACACCTGGATCGCCTCGGGACGGACCGCTTCGAGGCTGGCGCACAACTGTTCCGGCAAGCACGCGGCCATGCTCGCGACCTGCCGTCTGCACGACTGGTCCACCAAGGACTACCTGGACCCGGGACACCCCTTGCAGCGCGCCATCGCGGACTGCGTCGAAGACCTGACCGGGCAGCCGATCCCGAAGGTCGCCGTCGACGGTTGCGGCGCTCCCCTGTTCGCGGTCTCGCTGCGCGGGCTCGCCAAGGCCGTCGGCAAGATCGCCGCCGCCGCTCCGGGTACTCCGGAAGGCCTTGTCGGCGAAGGGATCCGGAAGCATCCGGAACTGGTCGCCGGCACCCGTCGCGACGTCACCGCGCTCATGCGCGCGGTTCCCGGCCTGATCGCGAAGGACGGTTTCGAAGCCGTCCAGGTCGCCGCCCTGCCGGACGGGACGGCGATCGCGCTCAAGATCGCCGACGGCGGTGACCGCGCGCGGCGGCCGGTGCTCGCCGCCGCGCTCGCGCTGTGCGGCGTCGAACAGGACGTACTGGAGCCGACCCCCGGTTTGCGCGTGACGGACGCGCTCGCCGGACACCACCTTGCCGCCTGAGGAGCCTTCGATGCACCGCGTGGAACACGATCTGCTGGGAGACAAGGAAGTTCCGGCCGACGCCTACTGGGGTGTGCACACCGCGCGCGCCAGGGAGAACTTCCCCATCACCGGCACCGCGATCTCCGCGTACCCGCATCTGATCGAGGCGCTCGCCTCGGTCAAGGAGGCGGCCGCCCGCGCCAACGCGGGTCTCGGCCTGCTGAGCCCGGATGTCGCCGACGCGATCTGCGAGGCGTGCCGTGAGATCCGGGAAGGCGCGCTGCACGAGGAGTTCGTCGTCGACGTCATCCAGGGCGGCGCGGGCACCTCGACGAACATGAACGCCAACGAGGTGATCGCGAACCGCGCGCTCGAACTGCTCGGCCACGAGAAGGGCGACTACGCCCGTGTACACCCGAACGAGCACGTGAACCTCGGGCAGTCGACGAACGACGCCTACCCGACCGCGGTCAACGTCGCGACGATCATCGCCGTCCGCGAGCTCACCGAAGCGATGGTCGTGCTGGAGCGGGCGTTCGCCGCCAAGGCCGTCGAGTTCCACGATCTGCTGAAGATGGGCCGGACCCAGCTGCAGGACGCGGTCCCGATGACGCTGGGGCAGGAATTCGGGACCTACGCGGTCATGCTCGGCGAAGACCGGCTGCGGCTCACCGAAGCGGTGGCGCTGCTGCACGAGATCAACCTCGGCGCGACCGCGATCGGCACCGGCCTCAACGCCGCGCCCGGATACGCCGAAGCCGCCGTCGCGCATCTGCGCGAGATCACCGGGCTGCCCGTCGTGACCGCCGCCGACCTCGTCGAGGCGACGCAGGACTGCGGCGCCTTCGTGCACCTTTCCGGTGTGCTCAAGCGGATCGCGGTGAAACTCTCGAAGAGCTGCAACGATCTGCGGCTGCTCTCGTCGGGACCGCGGGCCGGGCTCAACGAGATCAACCTGCCGCCGGTGCAGGCCGGGTCGTCGATCATGCCGGGCAAGATCAACCCGGTGATCCCCGAGGTGGTCAACCAGGTCGCGTTCGAGGTCATCGGCAACGACGTCGCGATCACGATGGCGGCGGAAGCCGGGCAGTTGCAGCTCAACGCCTTCGAGCCGCTGATCCTGCACTCGCTCTCGGAGAGCATCACGCATCTGCGGTCGGCCTGCGTGGTCCTGGCCGAGCGGTGCGTTTCCGGGATCACCGCGAACGCCGACGTGATGCGGGGCTACGTCGAGAACTCGATCGGGCTGGTGACCGCGCTGAACCCGAGCATCGGGTACGCGGCTGCGACCGAGATCGCCAAGGAGGCGCTGGAGACCGGGCGCGGAGTGGCGGAACTCGTCGTCGAGAAGGGCCTTCTTCCCGCCGAAGAACTGGCGAAGCTGCTGAAGCCGGAGACACTCGCGCGGCTTCGCTGAGACCCGCGGGGCGGTACCGGGCGGTCCGCCCCGCGCCAGGCTCGTGAGTGGTAATGACGGTTCTAACCGTCATTACCACTCACGAGACCCACCACCTGCGGTGATCTGGAGTACGGTCGTAAGCGGACGATGATCATCCGCACGAAAGGCGGCCCAGGCGTGCTCGACCGACTCCTCGACCGGTTCCTCGGCCTCCCCCCGGCCGAAGGCCCCGCTCCCGTGGCGACCAAGGGGATCCCCGTCCCGATGTCCGACGGCGTCCGACTGCTGGCCGACCGCTACGCCGTCCCCGGCGGCGAGCCCCGGCCGGTGGTGCTGATCCGCACGCCGTACGGCCGCAAGGGGGTGATGGGCAAGATCTTCGGCGAGACGTTCGCCCGGCACGGCCTGCAGACGGTCCTCCAGAGCACGCGCGGAACCTTCGGCTCCGGCGGCGAGTTCCGGCCGTTCCACCTGGAGAAGGAGGACGGCCTCGACACCGTCGCCTGGCTGCGCGAGCAGCCGTGGTGCGACGGGCGGGTCGCGATGGCGGGCGCGAGCTACCTCGGTCACACGCAGTGGGCCGTCGCGCCGTACCTCGACGAGCCGCTCGAAGCGCTGTGCCTCGGCGTCACCGCGTCGGAGTTCGTCTCGACGTTCTATCCGGGCGGGATCCTCGCGGTCGACAACATGGTTTCGTGGTCGGCGCTGATCGGCCGCCAGGAAGGCCGGTTCGCCGGCCTTCCGAACCCCTGGCAGACGAAGAAGACCCGCCAGGCCATGGCGCATCTGCCGGTTTCCGGCGCGGACGTCGCGGCCATCGGCGAGCAGGTGCGGTTCCTGCAGGACGTCTCCGGGCACGCCGAGCCGGGAGACGACTTCTGGGCCCCGTCGGACCACAGCGCCGAGGTCGCCGCGCTGACGACCCCGGTGACGATGGTGACCGGCTGGTACGACCTGTTCATCTCCGCGCAGCTGCGCGACTTCAAGGAACTCGCCGCGGCGGGACGCGAGCCGAGGATCACCGTCGGCCCCTGGGCGCACGGCGAACCGGCCAGCCTCAAAACCCTGATCACCGACCAGATCGGCTTCCTCTCCGCCCACCTTCACGGCGACAGCGCGCCGCTGCGCCAAGCCCCGGTGCGCCTGTACCTCCAGGGCGCCGGACGCTGGCTGGACTTCGAAACCTGGCCGCCGGAGTCCGGCGCCACCCCGTATTTCCTGCGTCCCGGCGGGCTTTCCACCGCCGGACCGCTGGAGGCGAAGCCCGGGACGTTCACCTTCGACCCGGCCGATCCGACGCCGTCCGTGGGCGGGCCCCTGCTTTCGGGCACGCAGAAACAGCGCGACAACAAGGCCGTCGAGGAGCGCCGGGACGTGCTGCTCTTCACCGGCGACGCGCTGGAGCGAGACCTCGACGTCATCGGCGAGGTCTCCGCGCTGGTGCACGTCCGGACCGACCTCGGGCACGGCGACGTCTTCGTCCGGCTGTGCGATGTGGACGGTCGCGGCGTCTCCCGCAACGTCACCGACGGCGTCCTCCGGCTGCGTCCCGGCAGTCCCGGGTCCGATGAGGACGGTGTGGTCGCGGCGGAGGTCCGGCTCGATCCGACGGCCTACCGGTTCCGGCGCGGACACCGGCTGCGGCTGCAGGTCGCGGGCGGAGCGTTCCCCCGCTTCGCCCGCAACCACGGCACCGGTGAGCCCGTTTTCAGCGCGGTGGACGGGAAACCCTCGCGGTTCGAGATCTTCCACGACCCCGCGCACCCGTCCGCGATCACGCTGCCGGTGTTCTCGGGTTAGCCCGGGACCACCCGGTGATGGGTGGTCAGCCTGCCGTCGTCGTGCAGCACGTGGAACAGCAGCGACGGCGGCAGGTCGTAGTCGATCGGCCCGCCTTCTCCCCACGGCCGGAGCCCGTTCTCCTCCCACGGGAGCAGGATGCTCGACCCGACCGAGGGCGCCGACCGCAGCGGCAGCCCGGCGAACGTCGTCGACGACGAGGCGTGGACGTGTCCGCAGAGCAGGGCCACCACGCGCGGGTGACGGGCGAGCACCTCGGCCAGCCTGTCCTCGCCGTGCTGGCGCATCGCGTCCACCAACGGCAGGCCGAGCGCGACCGGCGGATGGTGGAAGGCGATGAAGGCGGGGCCGTCATCGTCGGCCAGAACGCCGTCCAGCCAGGCCAGGGTCTCGTCGTCGAACCGTCCGTCCGGCTTGCCGGGAATGCTCGAGTCCGCCATCACGAACGTGACGTCGCCGACGGTGTGCGCCTCGTTGACCGGGGCGTCGTCCGGCGCCCGGCCGAGCAGCCCCTCGCGGAACGGGCCGCGTTTGTCGTGGTTTCCGGGGCAGGTGAACAACGGGACATCGGTCTTGAACAGTTCGGCCGCGCGCCCGTACTCCTCGAGCGTGCCGTGGTCGGCGATGTCGCCGGTCACCAGGATCGCGTCGACCGGCTTCGCCAGGTTCTCCAGGTACCGCATGACCCGCGCGGTACGTTCGTCGGCGCGTTCCCCGCCGTCGAGATGGTTGTCGCTCAGATGTGCCGTCACGAACATCGTTTCACCCCATGTTCTCCAGATATGCCAACGTCTTCACCCAGTTCCGCACGAGCAGCTCCGCTGCCGTCGCGTGGTCGGAGACGCGGATCGCCCCGGCGATCCGGCGGTGCTCGTCGATGCTCTCCAGCGAGCGTTCGGTGCCTCCGAAATACGAGGTGTCGTAGCGTTTCAGGAGCGGCTTGGTCTGTTCGATCAAGCGCAGCAGATGCGGATTCGTGCACCGCGAGACCAGCAGCGCGTGCCAGCGATCGTCCAATTCGGACAGATCACCCCGGCGGCCGAGTTCGGCGGTCATCTCGTCGGCGATCCGGTCGAGGCCGCCGGTGAGCCCGGCGAGGTCCTGCGGCGAACTCCAGCGCAACGCGAGCGCTTCCAGTTCCGCGACGAGCGGGTACAGCCGCCGGGCCTCTTCGGGGTCGAACGGCGGCACCAGGAAACCGCGGCCCGGCGCCGAGACCAGCAGGCCACGATCGGCCAGCCCGATCAGTGCCTCGCGCAGCGGTGTCCGGCTGACACCCAGCTCGCGGGCGAGGTGCACCTCGTTGATCCGGCTGTCCGCGGCGAGCCGGCCGTCGAGTACCCGGGCGGTGATCTCCTCCGCGAGGTCGCTCCGGAGCAGGTTCCTCGTCATGCGGGCAGTATTGCATGCACTTCGGCCGTACTGTATTCAGTTAGGCATGACGGACTTCGATGTAAACCGCGCTCGCGCCGAGACGCCGGGCTGCGCGGAGGTGGTCCACCTCAACAACGCCGGATCGTCGCTGCCGCCCGCACGAGTGACCGACACCGTCGTCGGCTACCTGCGCGAAGAAGCCCTGGTCGGCGGATACGAGCAGGCCGCGGCGACCCTGGAGCGGATGGACGGCGTCTACGCCTCGGCCGCACGGCTCGTCGGCGCCGAACCCGACGACATCGCCCTGACCGACAACGCGACCCGGTCCTGGCAGGCCGTCTTCTACGCGCTGCCGTTCGCCGCGGGAGACCGGATCCTGACGGCGAAGTCCGAGTACGCGAGCAACGTCATCTCCTACCTGCAGCTCGCGAAGCGCACCGGCGCCGTCGTCGAGGTGGTCGAGAACGACGAGTCCGGGCAGCTGGACGTCGAGGACCTGAAGCGCCGCGTCGACGGCGACGTCAAGCTGATCGCCGTCTCCCACGTGCCGACCCAGGGCGGACTGGTCAACCCCGCCGAGGAGATCGGCGCGGTCGCGCGCGAGGCCGGGATCCCGTTCCTGCTGGACGCGTGCCAGAGCGCCGGCCAGATCGACCTCGACGTCGCGCGCCTGAACTGCGACGCGCTCAGCGTGACCGGCCGCAAGTACCTGCGCGGGCCGCGCGGCACCGGCTTCCTCTACGCGCACCCTCGGCTGCGCGAGCGCGTGGAGCCCGCGATGCTCGACCTTCACTCGGCCGCGTGGACCGCGCCCGAGAGCTACGAAGTCGATTCGACGGCGAAGATGTTCGAGGTCTGGGAACGCGATCACGCCGCGGTGCACGGACTCGGCGCGGCGATCGACTACGCCCTCGAGTGGGGCATGCCCACCATCGAAGCCCGCGTCACCGCGCTCGCGGCGACCCTGCGCGACGCGCTCCGCGAGATCCCCGGCGTCCTCGTCCACGACCAGGGCGCGCGGCAGTGCGGAATCGTCACGTTCAGCGTCGCGAAAACGCCGTCACCGGAAGTGAAACAGCGCCTGGCGGCGGCGAAGATCAACGTCAGCGTCGTGGAAGCGTCGTCCGCCCAGTTCGACTTCGTCGCACGAGGCCTGCCGTCGATGGTCCGGTCTTCGGTGCACTACTTCAACACCGAAGACGAGATCGCGCTCCTCGTGGACGAAGTCGGGAAACTGGCCTAGCGCCGGGAAAGCACCGACTCGGACGGCGGGGCGTACGGCAGCCCCGTCGTCTTCGCGCGCATGCCGATCACCAGCGCCTCCCCCAGCAGGCTGACGCCGATCGACAGCGTGATCGGCCTGGCGTCGGGATGCGCCCCCGACGTCGCGGCCAGGAAACCGATCCCGAAGTTCACCGCCATCGACAGCACCCAGACCCCGAACGTCCAGCCGGTGTAGCGCAGCCAAAGCACGCCATCGCGCTCGAACAGCTTCGTGGTGGCGGCGCGCACCACGCCGAGGCCGCAGCCGACCAAGGCGCCCAACACGAGCCAGAGACCGTCCGTGAACGTGAAGGCGTCGAGTTTCGTCAGGCCGTAGACCCCGATCCCGATCAGGATCACCGGCGCCCCGAACACGTCGCGGGCGACCAGCGGCTCCCCTCGCAGCCTTCGCACGACGATCGCGATCACCACGGCGATCGCCAACGCGACCAGTAGCCAGGTCCTCATGAACTCCCCCTTTGTAGCATGCCTGTGCCAAATAAAATAGCAAGGTCGTGCTATAAAGGCAACATGCCCAAGATCGTCGACCCCGAGGCCCGTCGCCTGGAGATAGCCGAAGCCGTCTTCCGCGTGATCCAGCGGGACGGTCTCGCGCAGGCTTCGCTCAGGAGCGTGGCCGACGAGGCCGGGCTGGCGATCGGTTCGGTGCGGCACTACTTCAAGGGGCACGACGAGCTGATCGTGTTCGCCATGCGCGCGCTCGGCGACCGGGTGATCGCGAGACTGCTCGCGCACCTCCCGGAACTCGACCCCGCGACGCCACGCTCACGACGGCTGGAACTCACCGAAGCGCTGCTCGGCGAACTGCTCCCGCTCACCGACCAGACCCGGGCCGAAACCGACGTCTGGCTGGCGTTCACGGCCGCCGCGAAGAACCGACCGGACCTCGCCGAGGAGGCCACTCGCACGCATGAAGGGGTCCGCGCCCTGGTCCGGCGGGTCCTCGACGGCGCGCACGGTGCGGGTGGCCTGCTCGACGGGCTCGACCTGGCCGTCGAGACCGAACGGCTGGCCGCGCTGCTGGACGGCCTCGCCCTGTCGGCAGGCCGGACTTCGCCGGAGATGATGCGGACGGTGCTCCGGCGGCATCTGGAGAGCCTGCGGCGACCCGGCCCGGATGGCACGGTGGCGGGATGAGCACGTTCTACGAAGTCGCGGCCCGGGATCCCGGCCGCGTCGCGGTGATCGACGTCGACGGGCGGGAGACCACCTTCGGCGAACTGTCGGCGCGAGCGAACCAGCTGACCCACGCCTTACGGGCGCTCGGTCTCGGCGAAGGCGACGGCGTCGTCGCGATCATCCACAACGGACTCGCCTATTACGAACTGCTGCTGGCGACCCTGCAGGCGGGGATCTACTTCACCCCGGTCAACCACCGGTCCTCACCGGGCGAGATCGCCTACATCGCGGCCAACAGTGGAGCCAAAGTGGCCGTCGCGGACGCGGACGTCGCGGCCACGTGCACCGCGGAACTGGAGGGCCTGCACCGGTTTTCGCGCGGCGAAACGCCCGGCTGGGCGGATTACGCGGCCTGGGGCGCGGACTCGCCCACCACCACGTCGCCGCATCGGACGGCCGGGCAGACGATGGTTTACACCTCCGGCACGACGGGGCGCCCCAAAGGCGTCCGGCGCGCCCTGTCCGGGCGGCCGCCCGCGCTGCACCCGATCCACGCGCACGTCCTCGAACGCCTGGACGTCCTGCCGGGGCACGGTGTGCACCTCGTCGCCTGCCCGCTCTATCACGCGGCGCCGGGCATGTTCTCGACCGCGAGCCTGCATCTCGGGCACACGCTCGTGCTGATGGACCGGTTCGACGCCGGGGAAACGTTGCGGCTCATCGAAAAGCACCGCGTCACGAGTACGCATCTGGTGCCGACGATGTTCCACCGCATGCTGCGGCTGCCCGAGGACGTCCGCGCGCGCCACGACCTCTCGAGCCTGATCTCGGTGATCCACGGTGCTGCGCCATGCCCGCGTGAGGTCAAGGAGCGCATGCTCGCCTGGCTCGGGCCGGTGGTCCACGAGTACTACGGCGCGTCCGAGGGACTGATCACGGCGGTGCACGCTCGCGAATGGCTCGCCGAACCGGGCACGGTCGGCAAGCCGCTGGACGGCGTGCTGGTGAAGGTCCTCGACGACGACGGCCGGGAACTCCCCGACGGCGAGACCGGGACGCTCTACTTCAGTTCCGCGCACACGAAATTCGACTATCACGATGATCCGGACAAGACCGCCGCCGCGCGCTCCGGGGAGTTCGTCACCGTCGGCGACGTCGGCTATCTCGACGCCGGGGGCCGGGTCTTCCTGTGCGACCGGCGGACGGATCTCATCCTGTCCGGCGGGGTGAACATCTACCCGGCCGAGATCGAGGCGCGGCTGCTGAGCCATCCCGACGTCGCCGACGTCGCGGTGATCGGGGAGCCGGATCCCGAGTGGGGGCAACGGGTCGTCGCCGTCGTCCAACCGGTCGAGGGTGTCGCCGGGGACCCCGCGCTGGCGAAGCGGCTCGAGGAACACTGCCGGGCCGGACTCGCCGGATTCAAGACGCCGCGCCGGTTCGACTTCCGGGAGCGGCTGCCGCGGACGGAGAGCGGCAAAATGCTGCGGCGGACGCTTCGGGCGACCTGAACAGCCCTTTCGGGCAGCGTGGATCGCGGTACGGTTTTCCTCATGCGCCTGCGGTCCGTGACCACGCTGCTCGCCACACTCGCGCTCCTGGTCGCCGTCCCCGCGACGGCCGACGCGACGCCCGGTTCCGGGGTGACCGGGACGATCTTCAAGCAGAAGACGGTCGGGGACACCGACTACGTGCTGCGCGAAGTCGTCATCCAGCCCGGCGGGTACACCGGCTGGCACTACCACGACGGGAAGCTCTACGCGTACGTCAAGGCGGGCACGCTGACGCACAACTCGGCAGACTGCGGTCTCGACGGGTTGTACCGGAAGGGTGCCGTCTTCACCGAGCCGAGCGACACCGTCCACATCGGACGGAACCTCGGGACGACGCCGGTGGTGCTGGAGGTGCTCTACGTCCTGCCTCACGGGAGCCCGCTGTCGCAGGACGCGCCGAACCCGGGCTGCCCGTTCTAGGCCCCGAACCAGCCGGCGACGTCGAGGCGGAAGCCGTCCGCCGGCGCCATCGTGCGGAGGTCGGCTTCGAGCGCGCGGACCCTGTCGACACCCAGCGCGTCGGCCCAGTCCTTGCGCAGGTCCTCGAAGATCGCCGCGCTCCGGCCGAGTGAGTCGACCCCGCGGCCGGTGAGCCGCACGACCTTGCGCCGCGCGTCGGCCGGATCGTCGGCGCGCTCGACGTAACCGAGCTGCTCCAGCTTGTCGACGGTCTTGCCCGCCGCCTGCTTGCTGACCCCGAGCCGCCGCCCGATCTCGCTCGCCGTCGCGCCGTCGCGGCCGATCGCCTGCATGGCGAAGCCGTACGCCGGACGGACGTCGGGATGCCCCTGCTCGGCCAGCTCGGCGTGCAGCCGGTCGATGATCGAGCGGAAGCCCGCGAACAGCAGCAGCGGCAGCTCGAACCCGGGCGCGTCGGGAACTCGCTTGCCATGTTCGACAACCTGGTTTACCTTTTCGTCAACCACGTTGACCATCCTAAGGGGCTGCCTTGTTCACCGATCACACCCTCGAAACCGCGCCCGAAGCCTCGCGTCGCCCGATGGAGGCGACCATCCGGCACCTGGGCCACCTCCCCACCGCCGTCGCCCGGCTGGCGTCGTCGCCGGAGCTGCTCGACGGGTTCTTGAAGCTCAGCGCGAGTTTCGAGAAGACCACGCTCGAACCGCTCGCGCGGGAGACGGTCGTGATGACCGTGGCGACGCGCAACGGCTGCGGAGTGTGCATCGAGATGCACACCGGCAAGCTGAAAGGACTTCACGCGGACGACGACGTCATCGCGGCGCTTCGCACGGAGGGGCCCGTCCCCGACGCGCGTCTGGAAGCCGTCCGGCAGTTCACGCTGGCGGTGCTCGAAACCGCCGGCGGCGTGGACGACGAGACGCTGCGGACCTTCCTCGGGCACGGCTACACCGAGCGGAACGCCCTCGAAGTCGTCATGGGCATCGGGACCTACACGATGTCGACCCTGGCGAACCGGCTCACCCGCGCCTAGTCACGGCCCGTGATCACCGATGTCACTCCTTTGGCCGCCGATCTTGATGTATCTGGGCAGACCCGACCGTCTCTTGTCTTGTGCAGCCGAAAGTTCGCCACCCGCGGCGCGGCGCACCGGCGGTCTGGCCTGCCGAGGGGGCAGACCAGACCGCCGAAAGATCAAGACGTTCCACAGGGGTTGGGGGTGCGTAAAGACCCCTTCACTCGGCTCAGTCGAGTGAAGGGGCCTTTACGTGTCTGCGCCTTGAATTTCGAGCGCCCACCGCACGTACCGCATCGTCGGCGCGAAGCCCGCCTTCTCGAAGACCCCGAACGCGCCGGACGGGCTCGCCGAGTCCACGTTCAAGCTGGCCCGGTGGTAACCCTGCTCGGCCGCGGCCCGCAGCGCGTGCCTCATCAGCGCTCCGGCGACGCCCTGCCTCCGGTGTCCCCGGAGTGTTCCGACGAGCATGAAGTGCGCGTCGCGGACGCCGGTGGCCTCCGTGTCGGCCTCCCAGAACATGGTCACCAGCATTCCCACCGGTGCGCCCGTCGCCTCCTCCCGGAGCAGGAAGCTCACCTCGGGCCGGAAGGTCTGGTTGGTGATCTTGTTCTTCCACAGGTCCACGGGCATCGGCACCGCGCCCCAGTAGTCCCGGTACGCCTCGTTCCGGACGCCCCGGAAGTCCTCGTCGTTCCGCTCCGACCACGGCTCGATCCGGAACCCGTCCGGGATCCCCACATCGCCGAGCGAGCCGCCGAGCGGCTGTTCCATGCGCTGGAAGTAGCGCACCGCCGCGAATCCCCGGCTCCGGAGGAGCTCGGCCAGACCGGCGATCCGCTCGGGCCGGTTGACGTCCACCACGAGCTTCGAGGCCGGATGATGCAGCGCGTGCACCACTTCGGCCGCCTCGACCCCCGCGTCGACGAGCGCGGTTCCGAGACCCTGACGGCGATACCCGGGATGCACTCCGCCGTCGAGGAAGACCCGATGGACCTCTTCCGCGGACGGCTTGAAGCGGATCTTCATGTAGCCCGCCATCATGTCGCCGTCGAACGCGGCGAGACTCGCCCGATCCAGATCCGCGTACGGGTCGATCAACTCCTGGAGGGTGTCTTCCTCGGTGTAGTTCTCGCCGATGCCGTCCACGGTCTCCATGGCGTTGAGGAGGTCGGCCGACGCTTTAGCGTCCTCGCGGGTGAGCGGCCGCCACGTCAGGGTGTCGCGCATGCGGCGACGGTATCCCCGCGCGGTCGGGGTGTCTCCGGGTTTTCGATGGGCGTGGCCGTTTGCGCGAAACAGTATTTTATGACCTGCTCAAGGGGCCCGTACGGTCGATTTACATGGAGTGGAACTTTCGAACGGCCGAAGAACTCGCGGCCGCTTTGCGTGCCGGTGACGTGACTTCGGCGGAACTGACCGACGACGCGATCACCCGTATCGAGCGCGACGACAAGGCGATCAACGCCATCTGCGTACCGGACTTCGACCGCGCGCGGGCCGCCGCGCGCGATGCCGACGAGGCGCGCGCCCGCGGCGAAGACCGCCCGTTGCTCGGCATCCCGGTGACGGTCAAAGAGTGCTACGACATGGCCGGGCTGCCCACGACCTGGGGCATGCCGCCGCACCGGGACTACGTGCCCGCCGAGGACGCGGTCCAGGTGTCGCGGCTCAAGGCCGCGGGCGCGGTGGTGCTGGGCAAGACCAACGTGCCCTTGGGGCTGCAGGACATCCAGAGCTT
Organism: Amycolatopsis sp. lyj-84; assembly: GCF_046549075.1. NCBI lineage: Bacteria > Bacillati > Actinomycetota > Actinomycetes > Pseudonocardiales > Pseudonocardiaceae > Amycolatopsis > Amycolatopsis sp. lyj-84. Next base: position 54,662 of record NZ_JAJPWO010000003.1, on the reverse strand, counting down.
CAACGAGATCTACGGCACCACCAACAATCCGTGGGATCACGAGCGCACGCCGGGCGGATCCTCCGGCGGATCGGCGGCGGCCCTGGCGTCCGGCTTCGGCGCGCTGTCCCTCGGCTCCGACCTCGCCGGTTCGCTGCGCACCCCCGCGCATTTCTGCGGCGTCTACGCGCACAAGCCGACCCTCGGGCTGGCGGCGACCCGCGGCATGGTCGCGCCGCCGTCACCGCCCCTGCCGGTCGAACTCGACCTCGCCGTCGTCGGGCCGATGGCGCGCTCCGCCCGCGACCTCACGCTCCTGCTCGACGTCATGACCGGACCGGACCCGCTGACGCTCGGCAAAGCACACCACGTGACGCTGCCACCCGCGCGCCACGAGCGGCTCCGCGACTTCCGGGTCCTGGTCATCGAGGAGCATCCGTTCATCCCGACCGGGTCCGCGGTACGGGCGGGCGTGAACCGGGTGGCCGACGCGCTCGCCGACGGCGGTGCCCGCGTCGAACGGCACACCCCGCTGCTGCCCGATCTGACCGAAGCCGCGACGCTCTACACGCAGTTGATGTTCTCGAGCTCCGTCGCACGGTTCCCAGTCGACGGGTACGAGCAACTGCAGGCCCGCGCCGCCGAACTGAGCGCGGACGACCAGAGCCTCGACGCGACGCGGCTGCGCGCCATGGTGTTCACCCACCGCGACTGGATGGAGGCGAACACCCGCCGCGAGCTCCACCGTCACGGCTGGCGGCAGTTCTTCACCGAGTTCGACGCCGTGGTGTGCCCGATCACGCCCACTCCCGCGTTTCCGCACGATCACAATCCGGATCCGCTGGCACGCCGGATCGACATCGACGGCGTCGAGTACCCGTACTTCGACCAGCTCGTCCTGGCCGGTCTGGCCACTATGCCCGGCCTTCCCGCCACCGCCATCCCGGCGGGCCGGTCCCCCGAGGGATTGCCGGTGGGGGTGCAGCTCATCGGGCCGATGTTCGAGGACCGCACCCCGCTGCGGCTGGCCGAACTCCTGGAGCGGGAGATCGGCGGCTTCCAAGTACCGAGGTAGCGAAAGGGGCCTCCGATGATCTCGGAGGCCCCGACTGTGTGGATTTTGGTGCGTTGGACGACCAGAAATCCACACGGTCTCGCGTGACCGGACCGGTCACGACAGCCGGGCGACGCGCTTGACGACGTCAGAAGCGGCTTGGCCTGCGCAAACGAAGAAACCCGACCGGCGAAAGATTCACCGATCGGGCTTCGATAAGCGTGGCCTGGTGGGCGCAGTAGGGATCGAACCTACGACCGCTCGGGTGTAAACCGAGTGCTCTCCCGCTGAGCTATGCGCCCGGAAGGTGACACCCGCGCACGGGTGCCACCGGTGAAGACTCAGGCCAGTGCGGCCACGGCCTTCTTCCACGCCTGCTGGTCGCGCGCCTCGCCGGGCTGGTTGACCTCGGCGAACCGCACGACGCCGTCCTTGTCGATCAGGAAGGTGCCGCGGGTGGCCAGGCCGGCCGCCTCGTTGAAGACGCCGTAGGCCTTCGCGACCTCACCGTGCGGCCAGAAGTCCGAGAGCAGCGGGAACTGGTAGCCCTCCTGCTCGGCCCACGCCTTGAGCGAGAACGGGGTGTCCACGGACACACCGATGACCTGGACACCTTCGCCGTCGTAGTCCGCGAACTCGTCGCGGAGCTGGCACAGCTCGCCGGTGCAGATACCGCTGAACGCGAACGGGTAGAACACCAGCAGGACCGGCTTGTCACCCTGGAAGGACGACAGCTTCACGGCCTGCTTGTTGTAGTCGTTGAGCGTGAAGTCCGGGGCTTGCGATCCGACCTCGACGGCCATACCGGCGGTTTCCTCTCAAAGAGCGAACAGGGGCCTGCGACGACAACCCTATCGTGTCGATCGCGCGGCTCCGGAGGTCACCGCTTGGTCTTGGACGACTTCGGCGATACCAGCCGGGTGCCTGCCCACTTCGGGCCCGCACTGATGTTGGCGGTCTGCGCCAACCCGACCTGCGGCACCGCTTCGGCGATCTCGCTCGGCTCGACGTGCCCTGGCTGTCCCGTCTTCGGGGTCAGCACCCAGATCACACCGTTCTCGTTCAAGGGGGTCCGGACCTCGATCAGCGTGTCTCCGAGATCACCGTCGTCTTCGCGCCACCACAGCAGCACAACGTCGATGACCTCGTCGGCGTCCTCGTCGAGGATGTCGCCGCCGATCTGCTCCTCGATCGCCGCTCGGAGGTCGTCGTCGACGTCCTCGTCCCAGCCGATCTCTTGGACCACCATGTCCGGCTTGATCCCAAGCCTTTCGGCGACGCTGCTCTGATCAGCGTCTCCCGCGGCGACCACTGCTGTCACTCCTCCAACTACGACGGAGCGTGGTGTCGCCTCGGCCGGATCGACCGGGCGGGCACCACACTCGGGTACACGATGCCCGTTAGCGAACACTGGTGAGGCGCTGCGCGCAACCGTCCACACCGGATCTTGAACAACTCGTGTCGCAGCGTACGGACATTCGGCCCACTCGTGGGTGGTCAATTCAGGCGCACTTGGGCACCGCCGGACACCCTGCTTTAGGGTGGGAGAGAAAACGCGCGCGCGAGTACAGGCGCGCGCGAGACGTGTCGCGATCGGGTACGCGAACGTTACCGATCAGTAGCGGTGACGCGAACGGAACCGGAGGACGACGATGGAAGGCGACACGTCCGCGTACGAGCAGAACCAGCTACCACCTTTCGCAAGGAGACCCCTTGGCCCCGCAGAACGACGGCGCCTCCGGCAAGGAGACCCCGGCACGCGTCCGCGTCATCCGTGACGGACTGGCGGCGCACCTGCCCGACATCGACCCGGAGGAGACTGCCGAATGGCTGGACTCCTTCGACGAGGCGCTGGCCAGGGGTGGTCAGCAGCGCGCCCGTTACCTGATGCTGCGCATCCTCGAGCGGGCCAGGGAACGCCACGTCGGCGTTCCGGCGCTGACGTCGACGGACTACGTCAACACCATCCCCACCGAGAACGAACCCTGGTTCCCCGGTGACGAGGAGATCGAGCGCCGCTACCGCGCCTACATCCGGTGGAACGCCGCGATCATGGTGCACCGCGCGCAGCGGCCCGGCGTCGGTGTCGGCGGTCACATCTCGACCTACGGCTCGTCCGCGGCGCTGTACGAAGTGGGCTTCAACCACTTCTTCCGCGGCAAGGACCACTCCAGCGGTGGCGACCAGATCTTCATCCAGGGTCACGCCTCCCCCGGCATCTACGCCCGCGCGTTCCTCGAGGGCAGGCTGACCGAGAACCAGCTGGACGGGTTCCGCCAGGAGTTCTCGCACGCGGGCGAGGGCGGCGGCCTGCCGTCGTACCCGCACCCGCGGCTGATGCCGGAGTTCTGGGAGAACCCGACCGTGTCCATGGGCCTCGGCCCGATGAACGCGATCTACCAGGCCCGGTTCAACCGCTACCTGCGTGATCGCGGCATCAAGGACACCGGCGACCAGCACGTCTGGGCGTTCCTCGGCGACGGCGAGATGGACGAGCCGGAATCGCGCGGCCTCATCCACGTGGCCGCGGGCGAGGGCCTCGACAACCTGACCTTCGTGATCAACTGCAACCTGCAGCGGCTCGACGGCCCGGTGCGCGGCAACGGCAAGATCATCCAGGAGCTGGAGTCGTACTTCCGCGGCGCCGGCTGGAACGTCATCAAGGTCATCTGGGGCCGCGAGTGGGACTCGCTGCTGCACGCGGACCGCGACGGCGCGCTGGTCAACCTCATGAACACCACGCCGGACGGCGACTTCCAGACCTACAAGGCCAACGACGGCGCCTTCGTCCGCGAGCACTTCTTCGGCCGCGACCCGCGGACCAAGGAACTGGTCAAGGACCTCACCGACGCCGACGTCTGGAACCTCAAGCGCGGCGGCCACGACTACCGCAAGGTCTACGCGGCCTACAAGTCGTCGCTGGAGCACCACGGCCAGCCGACGGTGATCCTGGCCCACACCATCAAGGGATACGGCCTCGGGCCGTCCTTCGAGGGCCGCAACGCCACGCACCAGATGAAGAAGCTCACCCTCGACGACCTCAAGCTGTTCCGGGACGCCCAGCGCATCCCGATCAGCGACGAGGAGCTCGAGCGGAACCCGAAGCTGCCGCCGTACTACCACCCCGGCAAGGACTCGGCGGAGATCGAGTACATGATCGGCCGCCGCAAGGCGCTCGGCGGCTTCCTGCCGGAGCGCCGCCCGAAGGCCTCCAAGGCGCTCGTGCTGCCCGGCGACAAGGTCTACGAAGGCATCCGCAAGGGCTCGGGCAAGCAGGAGGTCGCCACCACGATGGCGTTCGTCCGGCTCGTCCGCGAGCTGGCGAAGGACTCCGAGATCGGCAAGCGGATCGTCCCGATCATCCCGGACGAGGCGCGCACCTTCGGTCTCGACTCGATGTTCCCGACGGCCAAGATCTACAACCCGCACGGCCAGACGTACACGTCGGTCGACGCGAGCCTGATGCTGGCCTACAAGGAGTCCGAAAAGGGCGTCATCCTGCACGAGGGCATCAACGAGGCGGGCTCCACCGCGTCGTTCACCGCCGTCGGCACCTCGTACGCCACGCACGGCGAGCCGATGATCCCGATCTACATCTTCTACTCGATGTTCGGGTTCCAGCGGACCGGTGACGGCCTCTACGCGGCGGCGGACCAGATGGCCCGCGGGTTCGTGCTCGGCGCCACCGCCGGCCGCACCACGCTGACCGGTGAGGGCCTGCAGCACGCGGACGGGCACTCGCTGCTCCTCGCGGCGACCAACCCGGCCGTCGTGGCCTACGACGCGGCGTGGTCGTTCGAGATCGCCCACATCGTGCGGGACGGGCTGCGCCGGATGTACGGCGAGACCGGGCCGGACGGCAACGGCGAGAACATCTTCTACTACATGACGATCTACAACGAGCCCTACCAGCAGCCCGCCGAGCCGGAGAACCTCGACGTCGACGGCCTGCTCAAGGGTCTGTACCGCTACGCCGACGCCCCGTCGGGCGACGGTCCGGAGGCGCAGATCCTGGTGTCCGGTGTCACCATGCCGGACGCGTTGCGGGCGCAGCAGATGCTGGCCGAGGAGTGGGGCGTACGCGCGGCCGTGTGGTCGGCGACGTCGTGGACCGAGCTGCGGCGCGAAGCCGTCGAGGTCGACCACGACAACCTGCTCCACGCGGGCGACACCCCGCGTGTGCCGTACATCACGCAGAAGCTGTCCGGCACGAGCGGACCGGTCGTCGCGGTTTCGGACTGGATGCGCGCCGTCCCGGACCTGATCCGCCCGTGGGTGCCGAACGACATGCTGACGCTGGGCACCGACGGGTTCGGGTTCTCCGACACCCGCCCCGCCGCCCGGCGGAAGTTCCTGGTCGACGCGCAGTCGATCGTGGTCGGCACGCTGAGCGCGCTCGCCAAGCGCGGCGAGGTCGACCGGGCGAAGGTGGCCGAGGCGGCGCGCAAGTACCGCCTCGACGACGTCACCGCCGCGGGACCGCAGTTGTCGGACTCCGGTAGCGCGTAGCGATGCTATGAAAGGCCCGTTACTTGCAAATTTTGCAAGTAACGGGCCTTTCATTGCGTTCGGGACCGGACGAGCTAGGGTGAGACATCGGATGTTTCCGGGGCGAATCGAGAAGGTGAGCGAGTGTGACGAAGCGTCGACTGCCGAAGCCGAGTGAGCTGAAGCAGATCCTGCGGCCGAAGCCGATCGTGCTCAATCCGACCGAGCGGCGGCTGGCGGGCGCGCACACGATCGCCGACCTGCGGATGCTCGCCCGCAAGCGGACGCCCAGGGCGGCGTTCGACTACACCGACGGCGCCGCGGAACTGGAAGACAGCCTCCGCCGCGCCCGGCAAGCCTTCCGCAGCGTGGAATTCCACCCGAACGTCCTGCGCGGAGTGTCCGATGTGGACACGAGCAAGGAGATCCTCGGCAAGCGTTCGGCATTGCCGTTCGCGTTCGCGCCGACCGGGTTCACGCGGATGATGAACCACGAGGGCGAGTCCGCGGTGGGCCGGGTCGCGCAGCGCAACGGGATCCCGATGGGGCTGTCGACGATGGCGACGACGTCGATCGAAGACCTCGCGGCGGCCGCGCCGGAGGCCCGCAAGTGGTTCCAGCTCTACGTCTGGCGCGACCACAAGGCGGGCGAAGATCTGATGAATCGCGCCTGGGCCGCCGGGTTCGACACGCTCATGCTGACGGTGGACACCCCGGTCGCCGGCGCGCGGCTGCGCGACGTCCGCAACGGGCTGACCATCCCGCCCGCGCTCACTCTCAAGACGTTCGTCGACGGCGCGATGCATCCGGCGTGGTGGTTCAACCTGCTGACCACCGAGCCGCTGACCTTCGCGTCGTTGAGCCACTTCGACGGCACTGTCGCCGAACTGCTCAACAAGCTCTTCGACCCGACCTTGAACTTCGACGACCTCGACCGGGTTCGCCAAACCTGGCCCGGCAAGCTCGTGATCAAGGGGATCCAGAACGTCGACGACGCACGTGACGTGGTCAAGCACGGCGCCGACGCGGTGCTGCTGTCCAACCACGGCGGACGCCAGCTGGACCGCGCGCCGACGCCGATCGAACTGCTGCCCGCGGTGCTCGACGAGATCCAGGGCGACGCCGAGGTGTGGGTCGACACCGGCATCCTCTCCGGCGGCGACATCGTGGCCGCGATCGCTCGCGGAGCCGACGCGGTGCTCATCGGGCGCGCGTTCCTGTACGGCCTGATGGCCGGGGGCGAACGCGGCGTTCAGCGGTGCGTGGACATCCTGCGCGACGAGATGGTCAGGACCATGCAGTTGCTGGGCGTCCGCACCCTCGCCGACCTCAAGCCTTCACACGCGACGATGCGCTGACAACCCCGGTGCGGACCTGCTTCGCCGTCCGGTTCCAGCTCCACCAGCCGTGGACGACCAGTCCGGCGAACACGATGTAGACCGCGGCGGAGAAGTAGAGGCCCGACGAGAGCTGCAGCGGCACGCCGATCGCGTCGACGACCAGCCACACCAGCCAGAACTCGACGAGACCGGTGCCCTGCGCGGCGAAGGCGACCAGCGTGCCGACGAAGATCGCGGCGTCCGGCCAGGGCGCCCACGAGGCGTTCAGCGCGTCCAGGACCAGCGCCATCGCGGTGGTGCCGATCGCGAACGCGCCGAGCATCGCCAGGCGCTCGCCGAGGCGGCCCTTGCGGACGACGACGCCGTAGACCGGGTCGCTGCGGCGGGACCAGGCCCACCAGCCGTAGATCGAGATGGCGAGGATCGCGACCTGCCTGGTGGCGAGCCCGCCGAGGTGCGCGGAGAGATAGACCGAGAACAACAGCACGGTGGCGCCGACCTGGACCGGCCAGGTCCACAACGTGCGGCGTTGTGCCAGGAAGACCACGGCCAGCGCGAAGATCTGCCCCGCCAGTTCGGCGAAGGAGATCCACTGTCCGAGCACCGTGACACCGTTGTGCAGCAGGAAGTCCACGTCCTCGCCCCTCTCCGTCTCCCGCTCCAACATGCTCCGCCGCGACACCATTCCCTAGAGAGTGTGAGGTGCGGAACAGGGGACGGGCTCGAGAGCCGCTGAGGTGGAGTAGCCGAAGGGGACTTTGCCCGCGTGAGATGCGACGAAAGGGCCCTTCGCCGCGTGTTATGCGGCGAAGGGCCCCTTCAGCTCCACGCGGGCCCGGTGCCTTCCTCGATCACCGGGCCCCCGGGATGATCAGGAATCTACGCGACCGATCCCGACGGGCGAAGTCGGCGGCTCCGAACGGACCTCTTGCTTGCCGTTTCCGGCCTCCAGCTGGCCTTGAAGGTTGGCCAGCCAGCCCTGCCAGCGGTCCTGCGCCGGCTTGATCAGGCCACCGCCGAAGCCGACGACGATCACCCCGCCGATGGTGGCCAGCACGGCGACCAGGATCGGTCCGGTGACCGCGGTCGCGATGTTCACCTGGCCGAGCGCGGCGATGATGCCGAACGCCATGATCAGCCAGTAGGCGACCGTGCCGAGCAGCCGCCCCGCGGGCCGCGTGGACAGCGCGCCGGTCACCAGGTCGCGGACGACCTTCGCGATGGCGGCCGCGACGATCACCAGCACCAGGGCCACCAGGATGCGCGGCAGGAACGCGATGATCTCGTTGAGCAGCGCGCTGACCGGATTGCTCTCACCGAATACGCCGAACGCGAGTTGCAGCGCGATCAGGAGAATGAAGTAGTACACGAGTTTGACGAGGATCCCGCCCGCGTCGACATTCGCTTGTTTGAGCGTTCCGGTGAGTCCGGTCTTCTCGATGAGCTTGCCGAAACCGATCTTCGACAGAACCAGTCCCAATGCCTTTGACACGGCCTTGGCGATCAACCAGCCGATGAGCAGGATGATCAGGAATCCGACCAGTTTCGGCACGAAGGTGGCGACAAGGTTCCATGCTTGCCCCAGACCGTCTTTCAGCTGCTCGCCCACGGCGAACTCCCTCCTCGGCGCATCCGTGCCGAACCCGGCGCGGCTTGCGAGGGATCGTTGATCACGGGCACCTGACCGGCAACTCGGCACCCCACGATCGAGTGAGTGAACTAGCGGGAAAAGATCCACAAGTCGCATACTTGTTCTACCGGTGGGGACCGGGGAGACGAGGCCGCTCGGCGCGGCGTAAAACGCAAGCGCCGGGCGGCCTCGAGTTTTATGCAAACACCTTTCACCATTCATCGCCGCGTATCACGCGACGTCTGTCCACTTCGGACGCGAAGCCGGTAGTACCGCAGGACGAGGGCCACCTCGGCCGGGCGGACTAGGATCGGCTGACCATGGCTGATGCGACTTCCGGACGGCATGTCCCCAAGCACCACGGGCTGTCCGCCAAGACCCTCCGGCGGCTCGAGCACGCCTCCGGCCGGCTCGCGAGCGCGAGCGTGGCGGTGATGGAGGAGCGGCTGAGCTGGTTCGCCCGCCTCCCCGCCGACCAGCGCGCGAGCGTCCTGCTGATCACCCAGGCGGGTGCCGCCGGTTTCGTCGACTGGCTCCGCGACGCGAAGGAGGCGCTCTCGCTCACCACCGAGGCGTTTCGCGACGCGCCCGCCGAACTGTCCCGCTGGGTGAGCCTGCGGCAGGCCGTCGGCATGGTGCGGCTGGCGATCGAGGTGTTCGAGGAGCAGCTGCCGGAGTTCGCCGCGAACGAGGCGGAACGCGCCGCGCTGATCGAGGGGATCCTGCGTTACGGCAGGGAGATCGCGTTCGCCGCCGCCAACTCCTACGCGGCCGCCGCCGAGGCGCGCGGCGCCTGGGACGCGCGGCTGGAAGCGCTGGTCGTCGACGGCATCGTCCGCGGCGACGCCGAGGAGGCTGTGCTCTCCCGCGCCGCCGCGCTCGGCTGGGATCCGGCCGCGCCCGCCACCGCGCTGGTCGGCACCCCGACGTCGGACGATCCGCCCGCCGTGGTGTTCGAGGTGCGCAGCCGGGCCGCCAGGGTCGGGCGTCCCGTCCTGCTCTCGGTGCAGGGCTCCCGCCTGGTCGTGGTCGTCGCGGGCCCCACCGACGGCAGCGTCAAGGACCGCGAGATCCTCACCAAGCTGTCCGTCGCCTTCGCCGAGGGCCCGGTCGTCGCCGGGCCGACGGTGCCCACCCTCGCCGAGGCGCACCACAGCGCGACGGAAGCACTGTCCGGCCTGCGCGCCGTCGTCGGCTGGCCCGGCGCGCCGCGGCCCGCGAGATCGATCGACCTGCTGCCGGAACGCGCGTTGTCCGGCGACCCGGAGGCGGAACGCCTGCTCGTCGAGCAGATCGCCCGGCCGCTGGAGGAGGCGGGCCCGGCACTGCTGCGGACGGTGGAGACCTACCTCGACAGCGGCGGCGTCCTGGAGACCTGTGCGCGGACGCTGTTCGTGCATCCGAACACCGTCCGGTACCGGCTGCGGAAGGCGGCCGAACTCACCGGCCGCCACGCCGCCGAATCACGCGACGCGTGGGTACTGAAGGTGGCACTGACGGTCGGACGGCTGGCCCGCGCCCGCGGCCTCTGGTAAACCCGTTGGTAACTCTGCGCAGTGATGGACCTCATAGGGAAAGCTGGTTGAACCCGACAAGGCTTTTGGGTTAAGCGCAGAGATCAGGAAGGCACTTTTGGAGGGTTCCGACAATTACGTCGGCCGGACTTGGTGAGCGTCGGCATCACGACCATGGTGGCCGAGAGTGTTTTCTAGTGGGGTGACAGCAGCAGTCCTCGCCCCCGGTCAGGGTTCCCAAGCCCCAGGCATGCTCTCCCCTTGGCTCGAGCTCGACGGCGCCCGCGCGCGCGTCGAAGCCTGGTCCGAGCGGGCCGGTCTCGATCTCGTCCGCCTCGGCACCGAAGCGGACGCCGAAGAGATCCAGGACACCGCGATCACGCAGCCGCTGATCGTGGCGCTGTCGCTGCTGGCGTTCGAATACGTGCAGCGCGAGGCCCCGATCGCGGCGGACGCGCCGGTCGCCGGACACTCCGTCGGTGAGCTGGCCGCGGCCGCCATCGCCGGGGTGCTGAGCGCCGAGGACGCGGTCGCGCTGGCCGCCGTCCGCGGCTCGGAGATGGCGAAGGCGTGCGCGCTGGAGCCCACGAGCATGGCCGCGGTCATGCTCGGCGACCCGGAGCAGGTCGTCGCGTGGCTCGAAGGCCAGGGTCTCGCCGCGGCGAACCGCAACGGTGCCGGCCAGATCGTCGCTTCCGGCGCCGTCGGCGCGATCGAGAAGATCGTGGCCGAGCCGCTGGAGGGCACCAAGGTCCGCGCGCTCAAGGTCGCGGGCGCGTTCCACACGTCCTACATGGCACCCGCGCGTGAAGCGCTGGCCGCCCACGCTGCGAAGATCACCCCGGCGGACCCGACGCGTCCGCTGCTGTCGAACGCCGACGGCCAGGTCGTCACCAGCGGGGCCGAATACCTCGACCGGCTGGTCAAGCAGGTCACGAGCCCGGTGCGCTGGGACCTGACCATGGACGGTCTGGTCTCCGCGGGCGTCACCTCGACGCTCGAACTGCCGCCGGCGGGCACGCTGACCGGACTGGTCAAGCGACAGCTCAAGGGAACCGTGACCACCACCATCGCGCTGAAGACGCCGGCCGAGCTGGCGAAGCTTCAGGGGCAGGAGGACGCTTCGTGACCGACCGATCCACCTTGCGGCAGGCGCAGGGCGCCGCCGGGACCCGCATCCTCGGTGTCGGGAGCTTCCAGCCCGAGAAGATCGTGACCAACGACGATCTCTCGAAGATCATGGACACCAACGACCAGTGGATCCGTGAGCGGGTCGGCATCGTCGAGCGCCGGTTCGCCGAGAAGGACGAGTCGCTGGTCGACATGGCGGTCAAGGCGGGCACCGCCGCGCTCGCCGACGCGGGGGTGGATCCGTCCGAAGTGGACACGGTCATCCTGCCGAACTGCACGATGCCCACCCAGATCCCGAACGCCGCCGCCCAGGTGGCCGACCGGATCGGCATCACGCACCCCGCCGCGTTCGACCTCAACGCCGCCTGCGCCGGCTTCTGCTACGGCCTCGGTGTCGCGTCGGACCTCATCCGGGCCGGCAGCGCGAAGAAGGCGCTCGTCATCGGAGCCGAGAAGCTCACCGACCACGTCGACCCGGTCGACCGCGCGAACGCGATCATCTTCGCCGACGGCGCGGGCGCCGCGGTGGTCGGCGCGGCCGACACGGCGCAGATCGGCCCGGTCGCCTGGGGCAGCGCCGGTGAGCACGTCGACCTCATCTACATGCGCGACGACAAGTGGATCTACCAGGAAGGCCAGTCGGTCTTCCGGTGGGCGACCACGCAGATCGCGCCGATCGCCTTGCACGCGCTGGAACTGTCCGGGCTCGAACCGTCCGATGTGGACGTCCTGATCCCGCACCAGGCCAACCTGCGCATCGTCGAAGCCATCGCCAAGAAGCTGCGGGCCAAGGGCGCCCGCGAGGACATGGTCGTGGCCGACGACATCAAGTACTCGGGCAACACCTCGTCCGCGTCCATCCCCCTCGCGCTGGACCACATGCGCAAGGCGGGCACCGCGAAGCAGGGCGACGTCGTACTCGCCGTCGGCTTCGGGGCCGGACTCTCCTACGCGGGCCAGGCCTTCATCTGCCCGTGATGAATACTTCCCCTGCGGACACCGTGTCCGCGGGGCAGCCGAAAGCATCACCGAGAAGGGAACAACCAGTGGCAGACAACGCAGAGATCCTCGCCGGCCTCGCCGAGATCGTCGAAGAGGTCGCCGGTGTGGCGCAGGACGACGTGACCGCCGAGAAGTCCTTCGTGGACGACCTCGACATCGACTCGCTGTCCATGGTGGAGATCGCTGTTCAGGCCGAGGACAAGTTCGGCGTCAAGATCCCGGACGACGAGCTCGCGAACCTGAAGACCGTTGGCGACGCGGTGAACTACGTGTCGGCCAACTCCAAGTAAGTCCGAGTTCTTGATTGGCGCCGACCTTGGGGAGACTCCAATGAGCAACATCGACGTCGTGATCACCGGGATGGGCGCGACCACGCCGCTCGGCGGGGACGTCGCGTCCACGTGGGACGGCCTGCTCGCCGGGGCGAGCGGGATCCGCCGCATCGAAGCCGACTGGGTCGACGAACTCGAGCTGCCGGTGAAGATCGGCGCCATGCTCGCCGTCGACCCGTCCGAAGTCCTGCCGCGGGTCCAGGCCCGGCGGCTGGACCGCTGCGAGCAGGTGGCGATCATCGCCGCCCGTCAGGCCTGGGCCGACGCGGGCTTCGAACAGCCGACCGATGAGCATCAGGATGTGGAACCCGAGCGCCTCGGGGTGACCATCGGTACCGGTGTCGGCGGTCCGGTCACCCTGATCTCCCAGAACGACCTTCTGCACAAGCAGGGACTCCGCAAGGTCTCCCCGCTGACCGTGCCGATGCTGATGCCGAACGGCCCCGCCGCACACGTCGGGATCGACCTGAAGGCCCGCGCCGGCGTGCACTCGCCCGCGTCGGCCTGCGCGTCGGGCGCGGAAGGCATCGCCGCCGGCTACGAGATGATCCGCTCGGGCCGCGCCGATGTCGTGGTCGCCGGTGGTGCCGAATCGTGCATCCACCCGATCACCCTCGCCGGTTTCGCCCAGGCGCGGACGGTGTCCACCCGCAACGACGACCCGACGAAGGCGTCCCGGCCGTTCGACGTGAACCGTGACGGTTTCGTCCTCGGCGAGGGCTCCGGTGTCGTGATCCTGGAGCGGGCGGACCGCGCCAAGGCCCGCAACGCGCGGATCTACGCGCAGCTGAGCGGGTACGGGATCACTTCGGACGCCTATCACATCACGGGCAACCACCCGGAGGGCCTCGGCCAGATCGCCGCCATGCGGCAGGCGATGACGATGGCCGGGGTCTCCCCTGCCGACGTCGGCCACGTCAACGCGCACGCGACCTCCACGGTCGTCGGCGACGTCGGCGAGGCCGCGGCGATCCGCAACGCCGTCGGCGAGCACGTCGTGGTGACCGCGCCCAAGGGCGCGCTCGGCCACCTGGTCGGCGGGGCCGGCGCGGTCGAGGGCATCGCCACGATCCTGGCGATCTACCACGGCCTCATCCCGGCGACGCTGAACCTCGAGGACCTGGATCCGAAGGTGCAGCTCGACGTCGTCTCCGGTGAGGCGCGCAAGATCGAGCTGGGCGCGGCGATCAGCAACTCGTTCGGTTTCGGCGGGCACAACACGGCACTGCTGTTCACCCCGGCTGCCTGACGCCGGTCAAGTGCAATGAAAGGCCCGTTACTTGCAAATTTTGCAAGTAACGGGCCTTTCATTGCACGCGCGGGAACGGAAACCGCAGGCGGTCAGGCTTCCGAGCGCTTCACCAGGTGACGGCCGATCCACCAGGCGGCCTCCACCAGCACGATCCCCACCCCGGCGCAGGCGAACGCCGAGACCGTGTACGCGCTCACGCTCGGGTCCAGCGCGAAGAACTTCTGCGTGAACGGGATCAGGAACAACGCGAGCGTCAGCACGACCATCCCGCCGATCAGCAGGATCTTCCACCACCGGTACGGCCGCGCGACGATCCCGAGCACCCACAGCGCGATCGTGATGAGCGTGATCAGCGCGGTCGTCCCCGCCTGGATCTTGTCCAGTTCGGACTGTCCGGATCCCTTGTACACCAGCAGGTAACTCACGAACGTCGCCGTGGCGATGACCAGCCCGGCCGGGACGGCCATCCGCATCACCCTGCCGACGAAGCCGCTGCGGGCGCGCTCGTTGTTCGGCGCCAGCGAGAGCACGAAGGCGGGGAGGCCGATCGTGAACCACGCGGTGATCGTGATGTGCCGCGGCAGGAACGGGAACGGCACCTGCGCGATGCCGACCATCAGCGCCAGCAGCACCGAGTAGACCGTCTTGGTGAGGAACAGGTTCGAGACGCGCTCGATGTTGCCGATCACCCGCCGCCCTTCGGCGACGACGTACGGCAGGGTGGCGAACTTGTCGTCCAGCAGCACGATCTGCGCGACCGCGCGGGTGGCCGGGCTGCCGGCGCCCATGGCGACGCCGATGTCCGCGTCCTTCAGCGCGAGGACGTCGTTCACGCCGTCGCCGGTCATCGCGACGGTGTGGCCCTTCGACTGCAGCGCGCCGACCATCGCGCGTTTCTGCAGCGGCGTCACGCGGCCGAAGACGGCGCGTTCCTCCACGGTGTCGGCCAGCTTCTCGGCGTCGTCGGGCAGTTTCCGCGCGTCGACGGGCTTGTCCGCGCCGGGCAGGTCGAGGGTGCCCGCGACCGCGCCCACCGAGATGGCGTTGTCGCCGGAGATGACCTTGACCGCGACGTCCTGGTGCGCGAAGAAGTCCAGGGTGTCCTTGGCGTCCGGGCGGACCTTCTGCTCCAGCACCACGAGCGCCACCGGTTCGATGTCACCGGGGCCTTCGGCGGCATCGACGGCCCGCTCGGCACGGCCCAGCAGCAGGACGCGCAGACCGCGCGAGCCGATCTTCTCGGCCTCCGCACGGTGCTCTCCCTCGGGCAGCAGGACGTCGGCGGCGCCGAGCACCCAGTCGCCGTCGCCGTCGAACGACGCACCGCTCCACTTGCGCGCCGAGGAGAACGGCATGGTCGTGGAGATCCGCCAGCCCGGATCGGTCCGGTGCGCCTCCGCGATCGCCTGCAGGCTCGCGTTCGGGCGCGGGTCGGCGGCGGCGAGCGCGGCCAGCGCGTCGTCCACCGGGTGGCCCGGCGTGATCTCGCGGACCTCGGAGAGCCGCATCGCGTTCTCGGTGAGCGTGCCGGTCTTGTCCGCGCACACCACGTCGACGCGGGCGAGTCCTTCGATCGCCGGGAGTTCCTGCACCAGGCACTGGCGCTTGCCGAGCCGGATGACGCCGACCGCCAGCGCGACACTGGTCATCAGCACCAGGCCTTCGGGCACCATCGGCACGAGCGCCGCGACCATGCCGCGCAGCGCGTCCGGCCACGCCTGGTCGCCCGCGAGCTGGTTGTAGATGGTCAGCGCGCCCGCCGGGACGAGCAGGTAGGTGATGAACTTGAGGATCTTGTCGATGCCCTGCCGCAGTTCCGACTTCACCAGGGTGAACTTGCTGGCCTCCGCGGCCAGTTTCGCGGCGTAGGACTCGTTGCCGATGATGTCCGCGCGGTAGGTGCCGCTGCCCGCGACGACGAAGCTGCCCGAAAGCACCTTGTCGCCCGGCTGCTTGACCACCGGATCGGATTCCCCGGTCAGCAGCGACTCGTCGACTTCCAGCGCTTCGGCCGTCAGTGCCGGGCCGTCGACGACGATCTTGTCGCCCGGCCCCAGTTCGACGAGGTCACCGAGGACGACGTCTTCCGGGGCGATCTCGGCGCTCTGCCCGTCACGGCGGACGGTCGGCTTCGCCTGTCCCACGATGGCGAGCCGTTCCAGGGTCCGTTTCGCCCGGAGTTCCTGGATGATGCCGACCGCGCTGTTGACGATGATCAGTCCGCCGAACAGCCCGTCGATGAAGTACCCGGTCGACAGGATGAGCACGAACAGCACACCGTAGATCGCGTTGATCCGGGTGAAGACGTTCGCGCGGATGATCTCGCCGGTGGTCCGGCTGGTCTTCGTCGAGACCACGTTGGTCTGGCCCGCGGCCACCCGCCGGGCGACCTCTTCGCTGGAGAGCCCCCTCGAGGCGTCGGTCAGCAGGGCCGGCTGATCAATTGCCATGCCCGCGACTCTATTCCGCCCCGGCTCGCGCACGCGTCAGCCTGGGGGACCATGTCGTCCCCTACTTCAGCATCTTTCGTGTTCGGGGTTGGTGCCGCCGTCGGTGGTGTCGACCCGCCAGGATCCGTTCTCCAGCCGCAGCGGCAGCACCAGCCGCCAGCGGATGCACCCCTCCGGCAGGTACACCGGCGCGTCCTCGACGTCCTGCGTGCTGGTGAAGGAGACGAGTACCCGGAGCGTGGTCGGCGCGCCCGGCTCGATGCGGTAGACGAGGATGCTGCCGTCCCGAGTGGACTGATAGTCCTTCTTCCACTCCACGGCGGTCTTGGTCTTGGCCCGGTCCCTGCTGACCACCGAAGTCCACTTCGGATAGTCGCGAAGGTTGATGGAGTCGAAATACCCCTGCAGTACCTGCCGCACGCTCTGGTAGTGCGGATGCGCGAAGACGTCGGGAGTCACCTCGACGGCGCCCGAGCCGGGCTGCTCGCCGGGGGCGACCGACGTCGGCGATTCGCTGACGACCGGCGCGGTGGGTTCGGCCTCCGGGCGGAGGTAGAGATCGCGTGCCAGCAGCCCGACGCCGACGGTCAGGGAGATCACCACCACGAGGACGGGGATCAGCCACCGCTGGCGAGAGAGAGGGCGAGGCTGGGCGGTCACCCTGAAAGGTTAGCCGCCCGCCTCTTTCCGCTTCACTCCGTCTACCCGACCTGGTGCAGCCAGGTGACCGGAGCACCGTCACCGGCGTGCCGGTACGGTTCGAGCGCTTCGTCCCAATTGGCGGCGAGGAGCTCGTCGAGCTTGTGTGCCAAGGATTCGCCGGCACGCACCTTGCTCACGAGCGCGCGCAGCTGGTCTTCGCCCACGACGATGTCGCCGTTGGCACTGGTCCTGCCGTGCCACAGGCCGAGGCCCGGAGCGAAACAGAACCTCTCGCCGTCGACCCCCGCACTGGGCTCTTCGGTGACTTCGAACCGGATCATCGGCCACGCCTTGAGCGCGGACGCCAGCTTTCCGCCGGTGCCCGAAGGCGCACGCCAACCACATTCGGCGCGGAGCTGTCCTGGACTGGCGGGCTGCGCCGTCCACTTCAACTCGACTCGGGCACCCAGGGTGCCCGAAATAGCCCACTCGACGTGCGGACAGACCGCAGACGGCGACGAGTGGACGTACACCACGCCACGGGTGTTGCCACGGGTGCTCACTGCTGACCTCCGCTACTCGACGAGGGGCGTCTTCCCCTACGACCTCGCGAGCTGCGCTGGTCAGGTGGCTCGTGCCGCCTCCCGGTACGCGTGAGCACATTGTGCACCCCAACTGTGCTGTTTGGCCACATGAACACCACAAGTCGCACCTGATTGGGACGTGGGACTCACGAGCGAAGGGCTCCCGATGCCGCATTCGGGACATCAGCCAACGAACGATCACGCACTGAACATTCCGTTTCGGATCGCCACTCACGGCTCGCGGGTCAACCCTGGGCGGCGACGAGCGCGGCGCGTCGACGCCAGGGGCGAGATACGGCCATGGCGTTTCTCCTGGTGACAGGGGTCAAAAGCGCAGTGCCGTACACCCGGATGAGTGACTGCGCTCACGTCCATGACAACTTCTCGGCGCAACATCACCTCGCCTACCTGCGACGTGTCTGCCCGTTAGTCCGGATGGAGGCGCTACTTTGTGCACCGAGACCGACGAGATGGGGAGGGTTCGGTGCGACTCGTTCGCCTCGCTCAACAGCCGTCCCGGGTGGCCGAGGACGTCCGCGCCGCGCTGGCTTCACTCGGCAGGGGCAGCAACGTCGTCGGCGGGGTCGCCCTGGTCGGCGCCAGCCCGGTCGAAGGGCGGCCGGTCGAAGCGGTCGTCGTCATGCCCAAGGGCGTCCTCATCGTCATCGGCGTCGACCTGCCGGACCCGGCGCTGAAACTCGAAGCCCCGCTCGGCGGCCCGTGGAAGGCCGACGGCTGGCCGCTGGTCCACGGCGACACCTCGATCAACCCGGCCACCGACGCGCTCTCACTGTCCGCCGCGTGCACGCACAAGATCGCGGACGTCGCTCCCGGCGCCGGGCCGATCGGCACGATCATCGCCGTCGGCCCCTATGTGGAGACGGTCGACCAGCCCGCCGCGGATCTCGCGGGCTCGGTCCGGGTCCTGTACCCGACGGCGAAGACGATGCTCGCCGCGACGGTCTCGCTGGCCACCGCGTCCCGGCCCCGATCGGTCCAGCAGGCGCGGGACCTGATCGCCGCGCTCGCCCCGGACGCGCCGCCGATGCCCGAGGAGATGTTGCTCGGGGAAGGGTTCAGCGCCTTCTCCGACGACGAGCCGACGGTGATCCGCGAGAACCCGCTCGTCGCGATCGCCCCGACGGTTCCGGTGCAGCATCCGGGCAAGGTGAAAAGACCGGCGAAACCGGCCGTTCCGCCCGCCAAGCCCGTCCAGGCCGCCAAGCCCGCCCCGCTTCCTCAGCCCCCTCCCCAGGCCGTCGCCGCGAAACCCGTCCCCCCGGTCCGGCAGGCGCCGCCGCCCGCCGCTCCCGCCGAGTCCCCGCCGAAGGCACCGCACCAGTCCAAGACGGTGAAGTGGCTCCCGGTCGCCGCGATCGGCCTGCTCATCGTGTTGCTGGTCGCGGCCATCAGCGTCGCTTCCGGCGGTGACGACACCGCGTCCACGCAGACTCCCCCGCCGCCGACCCCGGCGACCAGTTCACCGCCGCCGAGCAGCAGTGCGGTGGAGAACATCCAATTCACCTCGCGGGCGTCGGCCGCGGATCAGAAATGCGCGTCGCACGCGTACGGCGACGTCCAGTCGAGCCTTCAGCGGACGAGTTGCTCCGCGGTCAAACGGGCCAGCTTCGCCAGTTCCATCGACGGCCGGGCCGCCGCGGTGACGATCGCCGTCGTGGACTTCCCGGACGCCGCGCAGGCGAGCGCCTTCAAAGCGACCGCGGACACTCCCGGCGGCGGCGGAATCCTCGACATCGCCACCGAGACCAATCAATGGCAGGGCGACGTCCCGGTGTTCGAGGGCGCGGCCTACCAGAGCGGCCTGGACGGGAAGTCCGTCCGGCTGGTCCAGGTGGTCTGGGTGCCGGGACCGTCCACTCCGGACGATCCCGGCCTGGTCCGGGGCGCGAAGGCCGCCCTCGAACTCCCCGTCAACGGCTAGAGCCCGTACGCCTCCAGAAGGCGCAGCCACACCTCGCTGATCGTGGGGAACGACGGGACCGCGTGCCACAGCCGCGACAGCGGGACCTCGCCCACGATCGCGATCGTCGCCGAATGCAGTAGCTCGGACACGTCCTGCCCGACGAAGGTCGCGCCGACCAGGACCCCGCGTTCGGTGTCGACGACGATCCGCGCCTTGCCCGCGTAACCGTCCGCGTGCAGCGACGAACCGGCGACCGCGATGTCGATGTCGACGACGCGGTGCGGCTTGCCCTCCTCGGGCCCGGCGAGCCCGACCGAAGCGACCTCGGGGTCGGTGAAGACGACCTGCGGGATGGCGTGGTGATCGGCCGTGGCGCTGTGCGCGCTCCACGCGGCCGAGTCGACGGGCTTGCCCGCGGCCTGCGCGGCCACCGCGTCCCCGGTGGCCCGGGCGGCGTACTTGCCCTGGTGGGTCAGCGGCGCCCGGCCGGTGACGTCCCCGACGGCGAACAGCCAGTCACCGTCCACAGCGGACACACGGCCGTTGTCGTCCGTCGTGAGCGGCGCGCCCGCTTCGAGCCCGAGCGTCTCGACGCCGAGCCCGCCGGTCGCCGGGCCGCGGCCGGTGGCGACGAGCAGTTCGTCGACGAGCAACCGCTCGCCGCCTTTCAGCGCCAATTCCTTACCACCGTCCACAGCGGACACGGAGTCGAGACCCGAGCCGGTGTGCACGGTGACACCGGCTTCGCGGAGCCCCGCGATGACGGCGTCACCCGCGAAGTCCGGAAGCCGCGGCAGTGGCCGCGCCCCCGAAATGATCAGGTGGACTTCGGCGCCGAGGGTGGCGAAGGCCTGCGCCATTTCGACGCCGACGACTCCGCCGCCGAGGACGCCGAGCCGACGCGGGACCTCTTCCGCCGAAGTCGCCTCTCGCGAACCCCACGGGGAAATGGTGTCCAGTCCGGGGATCGACGGCGTGCGCGGGACGCTGCCGGTGGCGACGATCACGGCGTGCCGCGCGGTCAGCACGTCACCACCGTCGATCGTGACCTCCCGCTCACCGGTGATCCGGCCGTGCCCGCGGATCGGGGCGATCCCGGCCCCTTCGGCCCACTCGACCTGTCCGGTGTCGTCTCCCTTGCCGGTGAACCAGTCCCGGCGCGCGAACACCTTGGCCGGGTCGACCGCGTCGCCCACCGGGACGCCGGGGACGCGTTTGGCGGCGGCGAGGAGGTTCCCCGGCCGCAGCAACGCCTTGCTCGGAATGCAGGCCCAGTAAGAACATTCGCCGCCGAAGCGCTCGTGTTCGACGAGGGCGACCTGAAGACCGCCACGCGCGGCTCGTTCGGCGGCGACCTCGCCGACCGGGCCGCCTCCGATCACGATCACGTCAAAAGTCTGTGCTGACATGCATTCAGCGCACACCACCGCGCAGCTTCGCGCAACCTGCCGCTATCCTCGTGTCGCTGCGTGAGTCATCAGCCGCGGGTTCAGGTTGCACCGTGCCGGTTACGCAGTAGAACGATCGAGCGCGGGAGGTTTTTTCATGGCCAGGAACACTGCTGTGCATTTGCTGGATGATCTGACCGGCGAGGCGGCCGAAGAAACGGTCGCTTTCGGCCTGGACGGAATCGCTTACGACATCGACCTTTCGGCCGACAACGCCACGGCACTCCGGGAAATCCTGAGTGCTTATGTGGAAAGCGGCCGCCGGATCGGTGGACGGAAACTGCGGCCGCGGGTCGTGCAGCGACCCAAGGGCGCGCGGGTGGCGAAGTCGACCCCGAAGACCGCGGCGACCGCCGCGAAGGCCGAGGCGAAGACCGCCGCGAAGCCGGGTCGCAAACCCGCCGCGAAGGGTGTCGCCGGCCGCAAGCCCGCCGCCGCCAAGGCCGCCCCCGCGAAGGCCGCCGCCCCCAAGGCGGAAGCCAAGGCCCCCGCCAAGACCACGGCGAAAGCCACCGCGGCCAAGGCGAAGTCGGCCCGCGGCACCGCGGCGAAGACCACCGCCGCCAAGGCTCCGGCCGGCCGCGCGAAGGCCGCCGCCGCGGCGAAGACCCCGGCCAAGGCCGCCCCGAAGACCACCGCCAAGACGGTGACCGCGAAGGCCGCTCCGAAGGCCGCGGCCGCGAAGACGACCGCCGCCAAGGCAGCGCCGAAGGCCGCCGCCAAGACGCCGGTGAAGAAGGCCGCCGAGCCGAAGAAGACCAGCCGGGCCACCCGCAAGGTGCCCGCCGTCACTTTCTCGGCCACGGAAAAGTAATTCTCCGAAACAAAAGGCCCCCTTCGCTCGAGTAGCGAATGGGGCCTTTTGTTTCGTTATCGGCGATATCGTCGTCGCCGATCAAGAAGCCCGTTGAGAACCCTCGGAATGCCATTCCGGGTAGTGGTACCGCGTGTGCCGGAGCGAGCGGTGCCACTCCCGCTCCGCCGCCGAGGGCTTCCGGGTGGTGAGTTCACCCAGTTGCGCGGCCGCCGCCGCGCGGACCGCGGCCGTGACGTCGGCAACACCTTTGCGCAGGCCATGCTCGGCGAGCGACGCCACCGGGCTCCGGTGGGAGTCGAGCGGACGGGGATCCGCGGGTGCCGAAGTGAGGTACCGGCCGACCCGTTCGGCCGCGGTCGAAACGAGCAGGGTGGAATGCGCGAGCAAGCCCGTTCTCGTCCGGAACACGGCGAAACCGCACAACTTCGAGTCACCGACGAACAGGCCGCGATCACCGAGCCGCGACGGCAGCCCGAGCCGGGCCACCGTCGCGGTCATCAGTTCCCCGAGCGCTTCGAGCGGTTTGACGGCGTTCGCCGAGAGACCGAGCCCCGGCAGGACGAGGGTGATGTTGAGATTGCCGGGATCGTGGAACACCGTGCCGCCGCCGCTGGCCCGGCGCAGCACCGGGACGCCGTCGCTCGCGCAGACGTCGGCCTTGACCTCGCGTTCGATCTTCTGCCCCCGCCCCACGACCACACTGTCGGTGTTGCGCCAGATCCACAGGACCGGCGCCTCCGGTGCGGCACGCAGGAGGGCTTCGTCGAACGCGAGGTTGTCGGCCGGGTCGTCGAACGAAGCGACGACTTCCGAGGGACCGGTCACAGTGCTTTGAGTTCCTCCACGATCTCGCCCACCGACGATTTGGCGTCGCCGAAGAGCATGCTTGTCTTCGCATCGTAGAAGAGCTCGTTGTCGATGCCGGCGAAGCCCGAGCTCATCGAGCGCTTGAGCACGATCACCGACCGGCTGTGGTTCACCTTGAGGATCGGCATCCCGTAGATGGGCGAGCCCGGATCGGTCTCCGCGGCCGGGTTCGTGACGTCGTTCGCGCCGATCACCAGCGCGACGTCGGTCTGGGCGAACTCGGAGTTGATCTCGTCCATTTCCTTGAGCTGTTCGTACGGGACGTCGGCCTCGGCGAGGAGCACGTTCATGTGCCCCGGCATCCGGCCCGCCACCGGGTGGATGGCGTATTCGACGGTGATCCCCTTGGCCTCCAGCAGCTTCGCCATCTCGCGGACCACGTGCTGCGCCTGCGCGACGGCCATGCCGTAACCGGGGACGACCACGACCTTGTTCGCGTACGCCATCTGGATCGCGGTGTCGGACGCGCTGGTGCTGCGGACCGGCCGGACCTCGCCGGACCCGCTGCTCGCGACCGCCGTGCCACCGCCGAACCCGCCGGCGACGATGGCCGGGATCGACCGGTTCATCGCCTTCGCCATCAGGTTCGTCAGGATCGAACCCGACGCGCCGACGATCATGCCCGCCACGATCAGCGCGGTGTTGTCGAGCGCGAGACCCATGGCCGCCGCAGACAACCCGGTGAGCGCGTTCAGCAGGGAGATGACGACCGGCATGTCCGCGCCGCCGATCGGCAGCACGACCACCACGCCGAGCACGCCCGCCGCGACCAGCAGGCCGATCATCAGCAGTTCGGCGTCACCGCCGGTGGCGATGACGACCGCGAAGACGATCGCGGCGATCAGCACCAGCGCGTTCACCGGCTGCTGCAGCTTGCCGAGGGTGATCGGGCGGCCGGAGATGAGTTCCTGCAGTTTCCCGAACGCGATGTTGGAGCCCCAGAAGGACACCGAACCGACGATCGCGGCGAAGAGCGACGCGATCGCGACGTACGCGGGCTCGTGCGCGTAGCCCTCCGTGGTGCGGAACTCGACCCAGGCGATCAGGGCCACCGCCCCGCCGCCGACGCCGTTGAACAGCGCCACCATCTGCGGCATCGCGGTCATCTTGACCTTGCGCGCGGACGGCACGCCGACGACGACACCGATCGCGACGCCGAGGGCGATCAAGAGCCAGTTGCTCATACCGGGCGTCAAAAGCGTCGCGATCACCGCGATGCCCATGCCGACCGCGGCGATCCAGTTGCCGCGCACCGCGGTGCGCGGACCGGTCAGGCCCATCAGGCCGTAGATGAACAGTGCGAAGGAAATGATGTAGAGGACGGCGATGAAGGTCGTCACTTGTCACCACCGTCTTCCGGCTTCTTCGCCTTGAACATCGAAAGCATCCGGTCGGTGACGAGGAAGCCGCCGACCACGTTGATCGTGCCGAAGGCGATCGCGATCACCAGCAGGATCTTGTTCAGTACGCCGTCCACCCCGAGGCCGAGCACGATCAGCCCGCCGAGCAGGACGATGCCGTGGATGGCGTTGGTCCCCGACATGAGCGGGGTGTGCAGGGTGTTGGGCACCTTCGAGATGACGGTGAATCCCACGAATCCGGCGAGTACGAGGATCGCCAGGCTGCCTACGAGCATCACTCGCCCCCTTGCTTTTCGGAATCGCGAGCTCCGGCCACGCAGGCCCCGGCGACGATCTCGTCGGAGAAGTCGAGCGCGAGCTTGCCCTCCTTGTCGACGAGCAGTTCCAGCAACTCGGTGACGTTGCGCGCGTAGAGCTCGCTGGAGTGCGCCGGCATTTCCGCCGCCAGGTTCAGCGGCGAGCAGATGGTGACGTCGTGCTCGACGATCTCCTCGCCCGGTTTCGTCAGTTCGCAGTTGCCGCCGGACTCGCCGGCGAGGTCGACCACGACACCACCGGCGGGCATCCCCTTCACCGCGTCGGCGGTGACGAGGATCGGCGCCTTGCGGCCGGGGACGAGCGCGGTGGTGATCACCACGTCGAACCTCGTGATCGCCTCGGTGAGCCTGCGTTGCTGCTCGGCCTTTTCCTCCTCGGTCAGCTCGCGGGCGTACCCGCCTTCACCGGCCGCCTCGATGCCGAGGGCGAGGAATTTCGCGCCGATCGACTTCACCTGCTCGCCGACCTCGGGCCGGACGTCGTAGCCGGTGGTCTGCGCGCCGAGCCGTTTCGCCGTCGCCAAGGCCTGCAGCCCGGCGACACCCGCGCCGAGCACGAGCACCTTCGCCGGCGGCACCGTTCCGGCCGCGGTGGTGAGCATCGGGAAGAAGCGGGTGAGCTTCTCCGCTGCAAGCAGAACCGCGCGATAACCCGCGACACTGCTCTGTGACGACAAGGCGTCCATGGCCTGCGCGCGCGAGATCCGGGGGATCGCCTCGACGGCGAAGGCGCGGACGCCCGCCGACTCCAGCGCCGCTATCCCGTCCGGATCGGCCCGGGGATTCAGGAAGCCGATGAGGATGGTGCCCTGCTTGAGCTTCGCGACTTCGGCCGCGCTCGGAGGCGCCACCTTCACCACGATGTCGGCATCCCACGGATCGCCGATCACCGCGCCCGCCTGCTCGAAGACCTCGTCGGCGAGCAGCGCGCCGGCGCCCGCACCGGGCTCGACCACCACCCGCAGTCCGCGTCCTGAGACGCGCTCGATGAGCTTCGGTACCAGCGCGACGCGGCGTTCACCTTGTCCGGTCTCCCGGACAACACCGACCGTGAGCTGCTCGTTTTCTGCCGCCACAGGCGACCTCCTCGCTGGAGAGGACCACACGAACCCGCACTGTTTACCACGTCCGACCGACAACTTTCCTGGCTGAACGTATCCGGACGGCATCTTTCCGTGACATCGCTCATCACGATCGATCCAGCCATCGATCCAGGTGTGCGACGTCATAAGGGGTCCCCATAGGACGGTTGCCGTCCTATGGGGACCCCTTATGACACTTACGGAGCAACGACTTTCCGCATCACGGAACGCTGCGCCAGTTCGGCACCCCCAGAAAGATCAACCGCAGCCGCCGTTCGGCGGTGCGGCCGATCTCGTCGTCACGCGAAGGCGCTTCGAGCAGTTCCAGCACCGTCGTGAGCATGGTCGTCACGATCAGGTCGGCCAGCAGGTGCAGATCCTCGGTCAGCCATTCGCGAAGATTGTCGAACCGCGCGAGGTCGACGGCGAGTTCGCTGACGAAGAGCTTGAGTTCGAAGCCGATCGCCTGCCGGACCGGACCGGTGCCGCCGTAGCGCTCCCTGGTCAGGAAGTGGAAGTGGGCCTCGTGCGCCCGCACGTGCTCGCGCAGGATGCGCACGGACGTCCGGATCATGTCGTTGTACGCCGCGGGCTTGGTGCGCGCGGAGCGGATCATCGTGCGCAAGGTGCGCATCGACTCTTCCACCAGCGCGACGCCCAGTTCGTCCATCGATGCGAAATGGCGATAGAAGGCCGTCGGCACGATCCCGGCCTGTTTCGCCACCTCGCGCAGACTCAGCCCGGAGAACCCTCGTTCCGCCACCAGTTCCAGCGCCGCGTCCAGCAGCGCCTGACGCGTGCGCTGTTTGCGCTCCTGCCTGGAAACGGGCTCAGTTGTCACGACCGACAGCGTAATCGCCTCCGCGGTATCACCCACGTCACATCGCCCTCCTCTCGCGTTGACAAGCGGGACCATCGCCACTTCACTGTTCAGTGTACAAGCGTTCACTGAATTCTGGAGATGTGATGACGGCACTGGTACCGCGCAGGGCCAGGCGGCTGGCCTCGCTGGCCGAGGCCCTGCTCACGCCCCACGGAATGGACCGCTACCTCGAACTCGTCGACCCGATGCTGGTCCGCCGCGAAATCCGCGGCCTGGTCACCGGCGTCCGGCGGCAGACGCCCGACACGGTCACGCTGACCATCCGGCCGAGCCGCGCCTGGCGCGGGCACGTCGCGGGCCAGTACGTGCGGGTGACCGTCGAGATCGACGGCGTCCGCCGGACCCGCTGCTACTCGCCCGCCGGTTCGGAGCACGACGGATCACTGGAACTGACCATCAAGGCCGATCCGCAGGGCCTCGTCTCACGGCACCTGAACCGCACGGTCACGATCGGCTCAGTGCTCGGTCTGTCCACTCCGGACGGTGAGTTCACGCTGCCCTCGCCGAGGCCGCGGCGGATCCTGCTGGTGAGCGGCGGGAGCGGGATCACGCCTGTCCTGTCGATGCTGCGCACGCTGGCCGACGAGCGCCACGAGGGCGACATCGCCTTCCTGCATTACTCCAACGGGGCCGAAGACGCGCTCTATCGCGCCGAGCTCGCCGACCTGGCCCGCCGTCTGCCCGGCCTGCGGTTGGTACACGCGTTCACTCACACGAAAACCGGCGGCGACCTGCACGGGTTCTTCTCGAAGGATCACCTCGCGGAGACCGTCCCCTGGTACCCCGACGCCGAGACCTTCCTGTGCGGTCCGAAGCCGCTGATGGATTCGGTCCGCGAGGCGTTCGAGGCCGACGGCCTCGGCGCACATCTGCACACCGAGGAGTTCACGCCGCCGGCGCTCACGTTCGACACCGAGAACGCCGAAGGACAGGTCCGGTTCGCACGCAGCGGCCGCGAGTTCGAGAACTCCGGGAAGCCGTTGCTGGAGCAGGCCGAAGACGCCGGGCTGAGCCCGGAACACGGTTGCCGGATGGGCATCTGCTTCTCCTGCACGCAGGTCAAGACGTCGGGCTGTGTGCGGAACGCCAAGACCGGCGAGACCTCCAGCGAAGAGAACGAAGAGATCCAGCTCTGCATCTCCGTCCCGGTCGGGGACGTCGAGATCAACGCTTAGAAGGGAGCCGAGATGACAGGCTTGCAGGACAAACTGACCCCCGCCCAGGTCGAGGAGTTCGGCCGCGAACTGGACGAGATCCGGCAACGGATCGTCGCCGATCTCGGCCAGGTCGACGTCGACTACATCCACAACGTCATCAAGACCCAGCGCGCGCTCGAGGTCGCGGGCCGCGGGCTGCTGTTCGCCGGGTTCTTCCCGCCCGCGTGGATCGCCGGCGTGACCGCGCTTTCGGTGGCGAAGATCCTCGACAACATGGAGATCGGCCACAACGTCATGCACGGCCAGTACGACTGGACGCGTGACCCGGCGCTGAGCTCGCAGAAGTTCGAGTGGGACAACGTCGCGCCCGCCGAGAACTGGCGTCATTCGCACAACTACATGCACCACACCTACACCAACATCCTCGACAAGGACCGCGACATCGGTTACGGCGTCCTGCGGATGGACCCGGCGCAGAAATGGCACCCGTACTACCTCGGCAACCCGGTGTACGCCGTGGCGCTGGCGTTCATGTTCCAGTGGGGCGTCATGCTGCACGACCTCGAGTTCGACCGCATCGTCAAGGGCGAGCGCAAGTGGTCGGACAACAAGGAGGTCGGCCTGAAGATGCTCAAGAAGGCCGGTCGCCAGGTCGGCAAGGACTACGTGCTCTTCCCGCTGCTGACCGGTCCGCTCGCGCCGCTGACCTTCCTCGGCAACGCGACCGCGAACCTGACCCGCAACCTGTGGTCGTTCTCGATCATCTTCTGCGGGCACTTCCCCGCCGACGTCGAGAGTTTCACCGAGGAGGAGACCGAGAACGAGTCGCGGGGCCAGTGGTACCTGCGGCAGATCCTCGGCTCGGCGAACATCACCGGCGGCAAGCTCTTCCACATCATGACCGGGAACCTCTCGCACCAGATCGAGCACCACCTCTTCCCGGACATCCCGGCGCGCCGTTACCCGGAGATCGCGGGCGAGGTGCGGGCTATCTGCGAGAAGTACGGCCTGCCGTACAACACCGGCCCCCTGCACAAGCAGCTGTTCTCGGTGGCCAAGAAGATCGTGAAACTCGCCATGCCCTGGAACGGTGAACCCCGCACTCCCGCTACCGTGGAGAGCGACAAGACCCTCCGAGCGGCTTAAGGTGTCTGACATGGTCGGTCAGTTCGAAAGCACCAAGGACGTGGTCCAAGAGGTCACCGAGTCGGCGGCCACCCACATCGGCAACATCGCGACGATCATCACCGGCGCGATCCGGGACATCGCCCGCGAGACCGGCGACTGGCTGACGGACGTCATCGAGATGCGCGAGGCGTCCCAGCGGGCGCAGGCGGACGAAGAGCACCGCGAAGACTAGGGAAACCTGGATGGGCACGAGGCGGGTGGTCGCGGCAAGGTGAAGCCGTGACCACCCGCTTCGCTCTGCCACGACGCGTCCTCGGCGCACAGCTGAGCCGCGCGTACTGGGCGGAACTGGCGTGGGTGATCATCGGCGCGCCGCTGACACTGGTGTTCGTCGCGCTCGTCGTCGTCGGGCTGGTCCTCGGGATCGGCCTGAGCCTGCTCACCGTCGGGCTGCCGGTGCTCATCGGTGTCCTGGCGGGCGCGCGGCTGATCGGCGCCGCGCATATCGCCCTGGCGCGGGCCCTGCTCGGGACCACGGTCACCCCGCCAACCCGG
The DNA here is from genome assembly GCF_046549075.1 of Amycolatopsis sp. lyj-84. NCBI lineage: Bacteria > Bacillati > Actinomycetota > Actinomycetes > Pseudonocardiales > Pseudonocardiaceae > Amycolatopsis > Amycolatopsis sp. lyj-84. Next base: position 25,725 of record NZ_JAJPWO010000003.1, on the reverse strand, counting down.
CCCGAGCTGCGGCCGGGTCTGTGGAACGGCGTCAAGAGCAAGATCGGGGATCCGATCGGCTGGCGGTCGATCGCCTACCTGGTGATCCGGCTGCCGCTGTCGTTCATCGAGTTCTTCCTGGTCGCGACGCTGCTCACATACGCCGTCAGCACGCTGACGTACCCGCTGTTCTGGTTCACCCTGAACGGCGAAGCCATGCCGACGTTCGACCTCCGCGTCGACACCTGGCTCCTGACCCTGCCGCTCGCCCTCACCGGGCTGGCCGTGCTGCTGGCGACGCCGTGGGTGGTCCACGGCCTGACCGAACTCGACCGCCTGCTGGTACGCGGCGTCCTCGGCGCCGAGGACCTCTCCAAACGCGTGCGCGACCTCGAACGCAGCCGGGCGACCGCCGTCGACGACGCGACGCGGCGGCTCCGCCGGATCGAGCGCGACCTGCACGACGGCGCCCAGGCCCAGCTGGTCGCGCTGGCGATGAAGCTCGGCATCGCGAAGGACGAACTGGCCGGTGACGGCGACCTCGCGCAGGTCACCGCCCTGGTCACCGCCGCGCACGCCAACGCGAAACAGGCACTGGTCGAACTGCGCGACCTCGCCCGCGGCATCCACCCCGCCGCGCTCGACGCCGGCCTCGACGTCGCACTGTCCACTTTGGCCGCGGGCTCGGGCATCGACGCGCGGATCACCGTGACCCTGCCGAGCAGGCCGTCGCCGTCGATCGAGACCATCGCCTACTTCACCGTCGCCGAACTGCTGACCAATGCCGCCAAACACACTTCGGCCGCGATCGAGGTCGATGTGGGTATCTTCGGTGACGGCCTGCGGCTCGTCGTGCGGGACGGCGGCGAGGGCGGGGCGAGGCCGGTGCGGGGCGGCGGCCTCGCCGGGATCGCCGAACGGCTCGCGACGGTGGACGGCAGGCTCGACATCGACAGCCCTCCCGGAGGGCCTACGGTGATCAGCGCTGAGATACCACTACGGACATAGGAACATGGGGGGCGGCGTGCGCGTCGTGATCGCGGAGGATTCGGCCATCCTGCGGGCGGGGCTGGTCGAACTGCTGAACCTTCGGGAGCACGAGGTCGTCGCGGCCGTCGCCGACGGCGACAGCCTGTGCGCGGCGGTCCGCGAACACCGGCCGGACGTGTCCATTGTGGACATCCGGATGCCGCCGACGCACACCGACGAAGGCCTGCGCGCGTCCATCGCGCTGCGCGCGGAAATGCCGGGGTGCGCGATCCTGCTCTTCTCGCAGTACGTCGAGACGCAGTACGCGACGGAACTGCTGGCCGACCGCGCGGGCGGTGTCGGCTACCTGCTGAAGGACCGCGTCGCGGAGGTGTCGGATTTCCTCGACGCGCTTCGCCGCGTCGCCGAGGGCGAGACCGTGCTCGACCCCGAGGTGGTCAGCCAGCTCTTCAGCGCCACGCGGAAGACGGACGCGCTCGCCGGGCTGACCCCGCGGGAGCGGGAGGTGCTGGGTCTGATGGCCGAGGGCCGGTCGAACTCGGCCATCGCGACGGCGCTGTTCCTTTCGGCGGGCTCGGTGGAGAAGTACGTGTCGAGCATCTTCGGGAAGCTGGCGCTGCCCCAGTCCGAAGGGGACAACCGGCGGGTGCTCGCCGTGCTCCGGTATCTGGAGTCCTAGAGCAGGGTTTCCCGTTTCGCGACGACTTCGGCGAGCGGGCCGCCGATGTCGGTCTCCGGAATCTTCCCCACTCGACGGTGAAGGAATCAGGACACTCAACGTCCCAAATCCTTCACACTCGAACATGTCGCCGCCGAAACTTCCCATTCGCCCTGGTCAGGCGCAGGTAACCAAATACCGGTCCGCTCAACCCGAATCGCCGCTCACGACCAACCGGCGCGCGTCCACGCCCTACCGCGGCTCCACCGGCACCCCGTCCACCTCCGGCAGGCACAGCTGCACCCAAGCGACGTCCCGCCAGGCCCCGTGCTTGTACCCGATCCGCTGGTAGGTCCCCACCGGCTCGAACCCCATCGCCGCGTGCAGCCCGGCGCTCGCGTCGTTCGGAAGCACCATCCCCGCGCAGAAGTTCCGGAAGCCGCGCGACGCCAGCCTGTCCAGCAGCGCTTGGTAGAGCGCCCGCCCGCCGCCGGTCCTCCGGCGGCCGAGCTCCAGATAAACACTGACCTCGCAAGACCAGCGATAGGAAGGGCGGCCGCTGAAAGGGCCTCCGTAGGCGTAGCCGGCGACGCGGCCTTCGTCGTCTTCGAGCACGAGCCACGCGTGTGATCGCTGCGCCCTGGCGATGCGCTCGGCCATCTCGTCCGGCTTCGGGGCCTCGGTTTCGAACGAGATCACCGTGTCGGTGACATACGGCGCGTAGATCTCCGCGCACGCCGTCGCGTCGGCTTCCGTCGCTTCCCTGATCACCATGGCAACGATAGTAACCGAGGCTGCCACTATAGTGAGCAGCATGTCGGATCCCTTGTCCGCGTCGCTCGCCGCGACGCTCCAGTCCGCGAGACTCGACCAGAACCTCTCGGCCAATGCCCTCGCCGAGATGTCGGGCGTGTCCAGGGCGATGATCGGCAAGATCGAACGCGGCGAGGCGCAGCCCACGGCGGTCCTGCTCAGCAGGCTTTCGGCCGCGCTCGGGATGACGTTGTCCGAGCTGATCGCGCGCGCCGAACACGGTGACCGGCGGCTCGTGCGCGCGGCCGATCAGCCGACCTGGACCGACCCTGACACCGGCTACGTGCGCCGCGCGGTGTCGCCGTCGCTCGGCGGGCCGCTGGAACTGGTCGAGGTCGTGCTGCCCGCGGGCGCCGAAGTCGCCTTCCCCGCGCACACCTACGCGCTGACCCACCACCAGATCTGGGTGCTCGACGGGCATCTGAGGTTCCGGGAGGGCGACGTCGAGCACGAACTCGACGCGGGCGACTGCCTGCAGCTCGGCACTCCGCAGCCGTGCGCCTACGTCAACCCGACGGCCGGACCGGTCCGATATCTGGTCGCCCTCGCCCGGCGGCACGCCTGATACTCGGGTGATGAGATCCCCGGCCCTCTCCCACGTCGCGGCGAAAGCACGCGGCGGGCACGAGGCCGGACTGCCGGTGACACTGCACTTCCATCCCGATAGATCCACAGTGGACGGACGGTCGCTCCTGGCCGCGATGGCCGAGGACGGTTTCTACCGCAACCAGTTCGAGACGGGGACGAGCAACGGCGGCTTGACCGCGTACCCCGGCGGAGACCGCTGGCGGTGGGAGAGCCGGATGTTCGGCGGCGCCTACGACGACGCGCCACCCGCCGAACGGCCCAAGTACGGGGCGCTCAACTTCCGGCGTCGCGCGGTGGGCGGGGCGCCGAGGTTCGGCTCGGCCCATTTCCGGATGGCGGCGCACACCATCGGGCGGACGACGTTCTGCTATCCGGACAGCGTCCTGCGTCCGGCGGATTTCGGTTACGGCACCAGGGTTTCCGCGCTGATCGCACTGGCCGATCAGGACGACGTGGACCTTCTCGACGACTACATCGAGGCACACGTCCACGGTCCGGTCCAGCTGACGACGGACGTCGAAGCCCTCGTGCTCGACCCGAGCCACCGCGGCACCGACGTCGAAAAGGCCGCGCTCGGGCTCGGCTGCCCTGTCGAATGGCATCCGGGATTCCGCCTGTCGACCCGAGAACTCGCACGACACCCCGCCTACCGGGGTCCCGAATTCGTCGAACTCGGCCTGGCCCTGGCGGAAGACGGCCACCTCGATCCGCGTGTCCTCGGCGACGCCCGCGACGTCGACCAGCAAGCGCTCAAACGCGTTTGGCACTACGTCGCGCGCTTCGGGGCACTACCGTGACGGGCATGTACTCCACGGAGATCGAGGTGCGCACCGGCAGCGTGGCCGTGGTGCACGACCTGACCAGGGACGCCGAGTCCTTCCTGCGCGACGCGGACGCCGAGGACGGGATCCTGCACGTCTTCGTCCCGCACGCGACGTCCGGGCTGGCCATCCTCGAAACCGGCGCCGGCAGTGACGAAGACCTGCTCGCGGCGCTCGACGACCTGCTCCCCCGCGACGGCCGCTGGCGGCACCAGCACGGCAGTCCCGGTCACGGCCGTGACCACGTGCTGCCCGCGCTGCTGCCGCCGTACGCGACGATCCCGGTGCTCGGCGGGGTGATGACGCTGGGCACCTGGCAGTCGGTCTGCCTGGTGGACACCAACCTGGACAACCCGGTCCGGCGCGTCCGCTTCAGTCTCCTGGAGGGCTGATCAGCAGAAGTCAACAGACGTTGAACAAGCTCACCGGTACCGTCGGCCGCGTGACTACTCCGCACCGGCTCGTGCTGTGGGACATCGACCAGACCCTCGTGGACCTGCGTGGCGTGGGCGCCTCCTGGTACACGACCGCGCTCGCCGAGGTCGCGGGTATCGAGCTGCGGGCGCTGCCCCAGTTCGGCGGCCGCACCGAACGCGCCATCAGCGCCGACATCCTGACCTCGCACGGCGTCGAGCCCACCGAGGAGAACGTGCGCAAGCTCTGGCTCGCGCTGATCGCGGTCTCCGAGAGCCACGCCCCGACGCTGTCCACGAGCGGCCGCGCGCTCCCGGGCGCCAAGGACGCGCTGAACGACTTCGCCACGCACGGCGGCGTCGTCCAGACCCTGGTCACCGGCAACCTGCCGGAGATCTCCGTGCACAAGCTGACCGCGTTCGACCTGCACGAGCACGTGGACTTCGAGATCGGCGGTTACGGCTCGCTTTCGGCGCACCGGCCCGATCTGGTGCCCGCCGCCGTCGGCCACGCTTCGGCCAAACACGGCACCGAGTTCGCGCCCACCTCGGTCGTCGTCATCGGCGACACCCCGGACGACGTCCGGGCCGCGCTCGACAACGGCGCCGTCGCGGTGGCCGTGGCGACAGGGCAGTTCAGCGCGGAGGAACTGGCCGACGCGGGCGCCCACACCGTCCTCGGCGACCTGTCCGACCTGGCAGCGGTGCGCACGGCCGTACTCGGGAGCGCCAACTAAGCTCGCTCCATGGCATACCCAGGCGGCAACGGCTGGCCGGAGCAACCGCAGCAGCCCTACCAGCAGCAACCCCCGCAGCAGGGGTATCCGCCGCAGAGCCCGCCTCAGTACGGCCAGTACCCGCAGGATCCCCAGCAGCAGTACCAGGGGTACCAGCAGTTCCCGCAGCAGACGTACCAGGGCTTCGCGCCGGAACCGCCGAAGAAGAGCAAGAAGGGCCTGTGGATCGGCCTCGGCGCGCTCGTCCTGGTCATCGCCGTCGGTGCCACGCTCTTCTTCGTCCTGCGTGACGGCGACGATCCCCAGCCTCAGGCCGGTCCGCCGCCGTCGTCGGCACCGGTTCCGCCGTCGTCCTCGGCGTCGAAACCGCCGCCCACGAGCAGCGGGGCGCCGAAGGACAACAAAGTCCCCTCGACGACACCCGGCTGGCAGGGGGTCCTGTCCGCCAAGGACAAGGTCGCCTACGACCTGCCCGCATCCGGCTGGGAGATCAAGCCCGGCCAGCTCGTCGGGTACGAGGAGGGCGAGTTCAAGATGGTCGTCCACGAGGCGTCGACCTACAAACTCGGCGCCTGCCCGGATGCCCGCGGCTCGAACCGCGGCGTCGTCGGGTTCGCCACCGCGGACCAGATCCCGGTCGAGAACGCCGCCAGGGGCGCCGTCCGGCTCTGGATCCAGTCCGCCACCGGCAAGGCCGATGTCCCGCTGCCCGAGATCAAGCAGGTCCCGATCGCGGGCGGGTCGATCCAGGCGGTCAGTTCGACCGGGACGTTCACCCCGTCCGAGACCGAGGAGTGCCGGGCGCCGAGCGTGAAGATCACCTCGGCCGCGTTCAAGTCCGGCGACCAGACGATCTGCTTCGTCATGGCCCTCGACCAGGGAACGCCCGACGCGCTGCCCGACGCGGACGCCCAGAAGATCCTCGCGAGCTTGAGGCCGCAGCAGTGACCGGCCCCGGTGGGCACCCCGGCGAACCGCGACTGTGGTTCGTCGATCCGCTCACCGGGCAGCCGCTCGAAGACGAAGCCGAACAGACGAGGCCGCTACCGGCCGTCCAGGACGCCGTCCCGGCCCGACGCCGCCCCCGTCTCCTGCCCGCGCTGGGCATCATCGGACTGATCGTCGTACTCGTCGTCGGCACGACGGCGACCTACCAGGCCAGGACCGCGGCCCCGCCGCCGCCCGCGCGGGACCTCGCCTTGCCGGACCCGGAGTCACCCGGCCGGATCGAGCCCGTGATCGAGGGCTGGCAGCCCGTGCTGTCCGACGATCACCCGCTCGTCTTCGACGTCCCGCCGGACTGGAAACTCGAAGAACCCGACGTCGCGGTCGGGTACGAGACACCGGCAGGCGAACTCGTCACGTTGCAGGGCGTCGCCCGGTACCAGCGCGACTTCTGCCCCGGCTCCGACCTCTCGGCACGCGCGATGGCGGGGTTCACCACCATCGACGAGGGCGAGGTCGGAAGCCTCGCCCAAGCGGCGGAAGAAACCACCCTCCGCTGGGCCGCGGCCGCGTACGGCTCCATCAGCGGCGGGCGGGCCCCGAAGACCGAAATCGGCGAGGCCGGACCGGTGACCGTCCTCGACGGCGGCACGATCGCCACCTCCGTGACCACCACCGTCGTCCCCGCCGCGGACGGGCCGTGCTCGGCCCCGTCCGTCGCGATCACCGCGATCGCCCTGCCCCTGTCCGCATTGCCCGGTTCCGGCCGCTACCACGTCCTCCTGGTGCTGGCGGACCAGGAGATCCCCGACCCGGTAGCCAGGGACATCGTCCTCAAGATGGGTGAGAGCATCCGTCGCGAGTAGCACTCCCCTAAGGGAAATATGGGTCCCGTGCCGGATGTGTCCGACCGGCTCCCGCGCCTACCTTGATTCCCATGCCAACAGGGGGAAGCGGGACGGCCGCGCCGGGCCGGACGCACAAGATCGCCACGGTGCTGAGGCACCGGCTGCCTTTCACGACCCTCGTCACGGTGACCATGCTCGCGCTCGCCTTGGCCACGGGCGCGCTCTGGTCGGCCGCCGAGGATCGCGCGGTGTATCCGTACATCGCCTATGGGCTGCCGTCGCTCGAATCAGGCCGCTGGTGGACCGTGCTCACCGGACCGCTGTTCGCGGTCGTCCCGCTCTACTACCTGCCGATGGTGCTCAGCTTCGCGTTGTTCGCCGGGTTCGCGGAATGGCGGCTCGGCACGCGCCGGGCGATGGCCGTCGCCATCGGCGGTCAGTTCGTCAGCGTGCTGGTCGCGGTCCAGTTCCTCGCGCTGAGCCGCAACTCCGGCTGGGAGTGGGCGGAACGGGTCGCGGGCAGCCTCGACGTCGGGTTCTCCGGGGGCGCGCTCGCCGCGGTCGCGGTCGCCAGCGCCACCCTGCGCCCGCCGTGGCGCCTGCGGTTGCGCGCCGGGCTGTGCGTCTACGCCGGGATCGCGATCATCTTCGTCGGCACGCTCGCCGACCTAGTGCACTTCTTCGCTCTCGTCCTGGCCCTGCCGTTCGGGCGCAAGTTCGTCGCTTCGAGGGATTCCGTCCGCGAACGGCGGCCGAGCCTGCGCGAGTGGCGGTTCTACGTCGTGGCGGGCCTGCTGGTGCTGACGGTCGCCGAACTGGTGATGTCCTTCGTCCCAGGCAACGGCCCCTTCGGTTCGTCCGAGGAACTTTCGCTGTCCACCTGGGAAGTCGTCATCCTGTGCCTGATCGTGGTGCCGATCATGAACGGCCTGCGCAAGGGCAGCCAGGTCGCCTGGTGGTGCGCGATGATCCTGACCTCGTTCGTCATCCTTCAGGTGATGGCCTACGGCGGGGTGCTCGCGCTGGCCGAGGTCCTCGGTGAGGACACCGGGCTTTCGGATCCGCCGCTGTTCTTCGTGGACAATCTCCTGTGGACGGTCGAGTTCGCGCTGCTGGTCTCCTCGAGGGGCGCCTTCCGCGTGCCGTCACGGCGGAAACGCCGCCGCCTCGGCCGGATGGGCAACCCCGCGCTGGCCCGCACGCTGCTCAGCCGTCACGGCGGAAGCACGCTTTCGTGGATGACGACGTGGCCGCAGAACTCGTACTTCGTCGCCGCGGACGGCAAGTCCTACCTCGCCTACCGGCGCCACGCCGGTGTCGCGATCGCTCTCGGCGACCCGATCGCCCCGGACGGCGCGGGCGACCGCACGATCGCCGAGTTCATCACGATGTGCGAGAACACCGGCCTCGTGCCGTGCCTGTTCTCCGCCACCGGCGAAACCACCGCCACGACCAAGGAACTCGGCTGGAAGCACGTCCAGGTCGCCGAGGACACCCTGATCGAACTCGAGACGCTGGAGTTCCGCGGCAAGCGCTGGCAGGACGTCCGGACCGCGATCAACCGCGCCAAGAAGGACGGCATCGAGTTCCGGCTGGTCCGGCTCGCCGATCAGCCGCGCGCGGTGATCTCGCAGGTCCGCGCGATCTCCGAGGAGTGGATCAGCGACAAGGGCATGCCCGAAATGGGCTTCACCCTCGGCGGGGTCGACGAGGCGATGGACCCGGAGACCCGCGTCGGTCTCGCCGTCGACGCCGACGGCGTGGTCCACGGCGTGACGTCCTGGCTGCCGGTGTACACCGGTGCCGGCGCGATCGGCGGGTGGACGCTCGACGTCATGCGCAAACGCGCCGACGGATTCCGCCCGTCGATGGAGTTCCTGATCGCGTCGTCGTGCCTGGCCTTCCGCGAGGAAGGCGCGAAGTTCGTGTCGCTGTCCGGTGCCCCGCTGGCGAGCTCCGGCGAGCCCGCGCATGCCGTCGAACGGGTTCTGGACGCGCTCGGCACGATGATGGAACCGTTCTACGGCTTCCGTTCACTGCACGCGTTCAAGGCGAAGTTCCAGCCGCGCCACGTCCCGCTGTACCTCGCGTTCCGCGACGAGGCGGATCTGCCGCGGATCGGGATCGCGCTCGGCCGGGCTTACCTGCCGAACACGGGTCTGCTGCGGCTGGCGAAGCTCGCCCGCTCCGGTAAGAAGCCCCAGCCCCAAAAAGATCAGCGCAGCGTCGAAGGCGGCGGCGTGATGGTCTTGCGATCGGCTTCCGGGACACCCCGGTAGGTCTTGAGGATCTTCAAGATCTGCTCGCGATCCGCACTGCCCTGCTGGTCTTGGTCCGAATAGACGAGCAGGGCGGCGGACGCGTCGCCCATGTCCACCGCCTGCACGCCGACGAGGGCGCGCTTCGGGATGCAAGTCCCGGTGTACCCGAGGGTCACCTCGGCGATCAGGATGTTCGCGGGGGCCTTCTTGCCGGTGCCGAGCGTGAACTCCGCCTGCTGCGGCGGGTCCGCGACGATCTTGGCCGACAACGGGCCTTCCTCGGGGTTGTACGCGCTCACCACGAGGTCGTACAAGGCTTTGTTCGCGGCGCCGGGCGCGTCGGCGACCTTCACGGTCGTCAATCCGCTGCCCCCGACCCTGCTCCCCTTGACCGCCGGGCAGTAGTCGTCGCCGACGAAAGCGCTGGAGAACATGGAGATACCGGGGACGAGCGCGGTCTTCTCCCAGCCGTGGATCGTGCCGGGTTTCGGCGTCCAGTTCGGCGGGACGTCATACGCGACGAGACCGTCGGCTCCGGCCACCGACTGCCAGCCGTCGGTCACCGGCGGCGCGACGACGCGCGGCGAAGGCGTGTAGACGACCGGCGCGCGGGTGGTCGGCGTACTGCTGCTCGACGACCGGTCCGAGCCGTTGTTCGCCAAGGCGGCGACCGCGATGACGCCGAGCGTGGCGAAGAAGCCGTACATGGCCCTTCGCCCGCTTCGCGACATCGGCTGCTTCGCCGGTTTCGAAGGTTCCAGCGTGGGTTCTGACACGGGTTCGACAGGCGACGGCGTGTAGCCGGGCGAGTCCGAGGGCTCGTAGCCCCCGAACCCGCTCAGCGCCTGTTTGTCCTCATAGCCCGGGGAGTCCCCGCGCTTTTTGCCGAACATTACGAGCGGACGAGCTTGACCAGGTGCTCCACGACCGCGTCGACGGCGATCTCTTCGCGGTCTCCGGTGCGGCGGTCCTTGACCTCGACGACACCGTTCGCCAGACCGCGGCCGACCACCAGGATGGTCGGCACGCCGACGAGTTCGGCGTCCGCGAACTTCACGCCCGGGGAGGCCTTGCGGTCGTCGAGGACGACCTCGATCCCGGCGGCGTCCAGTTCGGCGGCGAGCTTCTCCGCGCCGGCGGCGATCGTCTCGTCCTTGCCCGCGATGACGACGTGCACGTCGAACGGCGAGACCTCGCGCGGCCAGATGATGCCGAGATCGTCGTGGTTCTGCTCGGCGAGCACGCCGACCAGCCGCGAGACGCCGACACCGTAGGAACCCATGGTGATGCGGATGGGCTTGGAGTCCGGGCCCAGCGCGTCCAGCGAGAACGCGTCGGCGTACTTGCGGCCCAGCTGGAAGATGTGCCCGATCTCGATGCCGCGCGCGGCGACCAGGGTGCCCTTGCCGTCGGGCGAGGCGTCGCCTTCGCGGACCTCGGCGGCCTCGATGACGCCGTCACCGGTGAAGTCGCGGCCCGCGACCAGGTCGACCACGTGGTGGTCGCGCTCGTCGGCGCCGGTGACCCAGGCGGTGCCTTCGACGACACGCGGGTCGAGCAGGTAGCGGACGCCGTTGTCCTTCAGCGCCTTCGGGCCGATGTAGCCCTTGACGAGGAAGGGGTTCTTCTTGAAGTCGGCCTCTTCGAGCAGTTCGAACTCGGCGGGCTCGAGCGAGGCTTCGAGGCGCTTCGTGTCGACCTCGCGGTCGCCCGGGAGGCCGATGGCCAGCAGCTCCCACTCCTTCGCGCCCGGCTGGCGGGTCTTGACCAGGACGTTCTTGAGCGTGTCCGCCGCGGTGAAGGTGCGGCCGAGGTCCGCGTCGTTCAGGAACGCGACCAGCGACTCGATGGTCGGCGTGTTCGGCGTGTGGTGGGTCTTCGCCTCGGGCAGGCCCTCGATCGGCTTGGCCTCGGGAGCGGGCGTGGTGACCGCTTCGACGTTGGCCGCGTAACCCGATTCGGTGCTGCGGACGTAGGTGTCCTCACCGGTCTCGGCGACGGCGAGGAACTCCTCGGAGGCCGAGCCGCCCATCGCGCCCGAAGTCGCCTTCACGACGACGTATTCGATGCCGAGACGGTCGAACAGCTTGGTGTACGCCTGACGGTGCAGCTCGTACGACTTCGCGAGGCCCTCGTCGTCGAGGTCGAAGGAGTAGGAGTCCTTCATGACGAACTCGCGGCCGCGCAGGATGCCGGCGCGGGGACGCGCTTCGTCGCGGTACTTGGTCTGGATTTGGTACAGGACGACGGGATAGTCCTTGTACGAGTTGAATTCACCCTTCACGGTGAGCGCGAAGAGTTCTTCGTGCGTCGGGCCGAGGAGGTAGTCGGCGCCCTTGCGGTCCTTGAGACGGAACAGCGCGTCGCCGTACTCGGTCCAGCGGCCGGTGGCCTCGTAGGGCTCCTTCGGCAGCAGCGCGGGGAACTGGATCTCCTGCGCACCGAAGGCGTTCATCTCTTCGCGGACGACGTTCTCGATCCGGCGCAGCACCCGCAGGCCCAGCGGCAGCCAGGAGTAACCGCCCGGGGCGACCCGGCGGACGTAGCCGGCGCGTACCAGGAGCCGGTGGCTCGGTACCTCGGCGTCCGCCGGATCCTCACGCAGGGTGCGAAGGAACAACGACGACATCCTGGTGATCACTTCTGGGCTCCTCGCTGGAATTACGTGCTGAGACGTTCTGCGCAGCGTAGTCACCCCTCCCCTGGGCTCTTCAACCGGTTATCGCAGGCGCTCGGATTTGTCGGTGGGTGCCGCTAGCGTGCCGCCATGGGTATCGAACTGGGCATGATCACGATCGACTGCGCGGATCCGCGCGGGCTCGCGGCGTTCTGGACGAAGGCGCTCGGGGTCGAGGTGGACCAGGACCACGACGGCGAGTTCCTGATCCTGCACCCCAAGGTGGAGAACGGGCCGGTGTTCGCGTTCCAGCGCGTGCCGGAGCCGCGGGTGGGCAAGAACCGGGTCCACATGGACTTCGGCGCCGAGGACAGAGAGAAGGAGGTGGAGCGCCTGACCGGACTGGGTGCGAAGCAGGTGGACGAGCAGAAGATGCCGGGTATCGCCTGGACGGTGCTGGCCGATCCCGAAGGCAACGAATTCTGCGTCGCGACCCACGGGTAGTGAGGGCGGTCCCGATGGTCAGAATGGCGGTATGACGGAGCGAGCCATCCTTCCCTGGGCCGACATCGAGCTACCGGAAGGCCTGGGTGTCCGGCTGTACGACGGCATCGGACCGCTGCCGGAGGGCGGCCTCGACGACGTCGAGGTCTACGTGCTGCCGTACGACACCGGGGCGGAGCCGACGAAGCTGATCGACAGGCTGCCGTCGCTGAAGCTCGTGCAGTCGCTTTCGGCCGGGGTGGAGGGGCTGGTCCCGCTGGTGCCGGCGGGGGTGAAGCTGGCCAACGGCCGCGGCCTGCACGACCTCAGCGTGGCCGAGCACACGCTGGCGCTGATCCACGCGTCGCAGCGGGATCTGCCGCGCTGGTTCGCGCAGCAGGCGACGGGCTCGTGGGCTCGCGAACACACGCGTTCGCTGGCCGACAGCCGGGTGCTGCTGGTCGGCCACGGCTCGATCGGCCAGGCCATCGAGCGACAGCTGATCGCGGCCGAAGCGGTCGTGACCAGGGTGGCGAGCACGGCGCGTCCCGCGGAGCGGGTCCACGGCGTCGGCGAACTGGCGGCGCTGCTGCCGTCCGCCGACATCGTGGTCCTGATCCTGCCCGAGACGCCCGCGACCACGGGACTGTTCGGCACCGCGGAACTCGCCGCGCTGCCGGACGGAGCCCTGGTGGTGAACGTCGGGCGGGGCTCGGCGATCGACACCGCGGCGCTCACCGCCGAGACCGTCACCGGGCGCTTGCGCGCGGCACTGGACGTCGTCGATCCGGAGCCGCTGCCCGCAGGGCATCCACTGTGGACGGCGCCGGGGGTCGTCATCACGCCGCATATCGCGGGCGGGTCGGCGTCGTTCTACCCGCGCGCGAAGCGGCTGGTGGCCGAGCAGCTGCGCCGGTACGTCGCCGGGGAAGAGCCGCTGAACGTGGTCGGCTGAAGGACGCTTTCCCCGCGTCTCACGCGGTGAAGGGCGCTTTGGCCGCATGGCATGCGGGGAAAGCGTCCTTCAGCCCGGTCGGACCGAGCGTCTAGGGCCAGTGGGTGCGGTAGGCGAGCCAGTCGCGCATGGCCGCGGCGAGCCGGCGCTGCGCCGCGCGGACCCCGGTCGTCGCGGGTGGTTCCGGAAGTCGGCTCGCGCGTTCGGTGTGCCCGGCCAAGGCGACGCCGAACGCGGTGACCGCCCACACCGGGACGCCGGACAGCACGGGGCGCCGCCGCAGCAGGCGGTCGACGTCGGCGGGCTCGTGCCCGGCGTCGAGCAGATACGGCACGAGCGCGACCAGGTCGAGCCAGCCCGCGCCTCTCGCCGGATAACGCCAGTTGGTGACGAGCACCCGGCCCGGTCCGGTCCGCACCAGGTATTCGGGCTGGATGTCGTTGTGCAGCAACGTGTCCCCTGCCGACCAGGGATGCCATGACGTCTCCAGCTGGACGAGCCTGTCGAGGTTGCGGACGGCCCAGCCGTCGAGATCGCCGGGCGGCTCCTTCGCCAGTTCGTGCCAGCCGCGCAGGAGCGGGCCGAGATCGTCGAGGGCGTCCGGGACATCGGGCAGCGGGCACGGCGTGAGCGTGCGCCCGAGTGCGCCGAAGGTGGCCAGGACCGCGGAGAGGTCCGGCGACCCCGGGCGCAGGTTCGGCCTGGTGCCGTCGAAGTCGGCGAACGCGAGCACCAGCCACTCGCCGTCCACAAAGGACAGCAGCTTCGGCGTGGGCGCCTCCGGCGGCAACCGTCGCGCGATGGCGGCCTCCGTCCGGTAGCCGCCCGCGCGCGGGCTGTTCGCCGGGATCGCCTTCAGGAAGACCCAGCGATGACCGCGGTCGAGCTCGAGCCTCGCGGAGACACCGCCGTCGAATTCCGGGGTCTGCCACAGCGAACGGCGGACTACCGACCCGAGCTCACGCTCCACGGTGTCACGCGTCGCCGAAGGCAGGTCATGCCAGCCGAGGCGTGCGGAAACCGGCAACGCCCTACCACCCCCAGCGATCTCTCCGAGAAGATCGACTGTACCCAAATCCACCCTTTCGGGTGACAACCGGTCAGGTCGGAACGGGCTTCACGTACCCGGCCCAGCGCTGATGCTCGCTGAAGCCGACACGTTCGTAGACACCGAGGGCGCGGTGGCTGTTGTCCTGATCCACGTTGAGCGAAGCCCGCTGGAAGCCCTTCGCCTTGGCCTGGATGATCGTGTGCCCGAGCAGCGCGCCCGCGATGCCGCGCCCGCGAAGGGCCGCGTCCGTCGCGACGTGACTGACATACAGGTCCTTCACACCCGTGGCGGCCTCGTCGGAGGCGAAGAACGCGCTCAGCACCATCGCGACCACTCGGTCACGCTCCGGGCTCAGCAGCAGGAACGACAGGTCCGGCTGGAAATCCTTCCCGCCGACCACCAGATGCCGCCACGCCTCCGGAGACTGCTCCGTGCTCCCCCAGTGGTCCGCGAAGGTCTCGTTGCGGGACCGAAGGGTGAAGGCTTCGTACTTGTCCTCGTACGTGACGAGCGGGAACTCTTCGGGCAGCGGCTTGACCGGCGGGATCGCGTCGAGGTCGGCGCGCATGTCGACGAACCACCGGGCGTGCTCGTACCCGGAGTCGACGAGGACCTCGGAGAGCCAGCGCTGCTTGGTGTTGGCCGCGGCGTGCAGTTCCAGTGGCACGTCCGGGTGGGACTTCGCGTGGAGGCGCTTTCCCGCCTCCACGAACCAGCCGGTGAGGTGCGCGGCGATCGCGTCGTCGCGGTACTCGGGGTGAACGAGTGTCTCGACCCGCATCATGTGCACCGGATCCGCCGCGTCACGTTTCCTGAGCAGGCCGTAGGCGACCAGTTTGCCGCCGTCCCAGGCGCTGGTGGACGCCGTCGGCAGGTCCACCGTCGGCGAGCCGATCTCTTCGGCGAGATCCTCCGCGCTGTAGTGCTCCTCGATCGGCTCGACACGCTCCGCCTCGGCGAAGGTCTCGGCCAGTCGCGGCATGTCGTCCAGGGTCAGCGGGCGCCAGGTCAGGCTCATGCGGACGAGGCTAAGCCCGCGCCTCGGGGTGACGCACTCCATTTAGTTACGCTTCCGTGGTGCTCGTGCTGCTCCCCCCTTCCGAAACCAAGGCCGCCGGTGGCACCGGCGCGCCGCTGGACCTCGGCGCCCTGTCGTTCCCGGAACTGAATCCGACCAGGGCGAAGCTGGCCGACGCGCTCGTCGAACTGGCGGGCGATGTCCCGGCCAGTGTCGCCGCGCTCGGCATCACGCCACGGCAGGCCGACGAGGTCGCCCGCAACGCCGAGCTGTGGACCTCGCCCACGATGCCGGGGCTGCGCCGCTACACCGGGGTGCTCTACGACGCGCTCGACGTCAAGTCCTTCACCAAGGCGACGCTGGCGAAGGCCGAGAAGCGCCTCGCCGTCGCTTCGGCGCTGTTCGGGGTGGTCGCGGCGACCGACCCGATCCCCGCGTACCGGCTTTCCGGCGGGAACGCGCTGCCGTCGCTCGGGACCATCCGCAGCGTGTGGAAGCCGACGCTCGAACCGGTGCTCCAGGGCATCGAGGGGCTCGTCGTCGACCTGCGTTCCGGGACCTACTCGGCGCTGGCGAAACTCCGGCCGGACGCGGTGACCGTCCGTGTGGTGACCGAGGACGCGAAGGGCAACCGGACCACGGTGAGCCACTTCAACAAGGCGTACAAGGGACGGCTGGCCGCGGAGCTGGTGAAGTCCCGCAGCGAACCGTCCACTGTGGAACAGCTGCTGCGGGTGCTGTCCAAGGCGGGCCTCGACGTCGAGCGCACCGGTGACCACAGTCTGGAGCTGCTCACCGGAGACGGGCCGCATTAGTTCAGTACCCCTACGGGCTTCTTCCTCGATTGTTCCGCCGGTGGCACATGCGGAAAGTGATTTCCAGCCATCTGGAAAGGAACAACCGTGAACAGAAGACAACGGCTTCTGGGGATCGCCACCGCCACCCTCGGCTGCCTCTCGGTCCTCCTGCCCGCGCCTGCCGCGGCCGCGAACCTGCCAGCCGTCACCCCGACGGACCAAGCGATCGTCCCCGGTGGACTCCACACGAACTCCATCGGCGGCACCCCGGCCTCCGTCAAGGACCACCCGTTCATCATCGCGGGCCTGCGCGAAGGCGGGACGCGACCACAGGGCCAGACCTGCACCGGCTCGGTCGTCGCGCCGCGCAAGATCCTGATCGCCGCGCACTGCAAGGACGCCGCGGGCGCGAAGTCGTTCCTCTACGGGCTGGACGATCTCAACGCCGGTGGCGGAACGAAGATCGGCGTCGTCAGCTACGAGAAGCACCCGAAGTACGTCAACTTCGACCAGGGGTACGACGTCGCGGTGGTCACCACCGACGCCGACATCCCGGTGCCGGGCGGTCAGTACGCGAAGGTCGCGACGTCGGCCGACACGGACCTGAACAAGCCGGGCAAGTCCGGGCTCGGGCTCGGCTACGGCAAGAAGAACCACGACGACAGTCCCGCGAACGTCGAACTGCACAAGTTCACCCTGCCGATCGTGCAGGGCAGCAGCTGCAACGGTGTCGGCGCGGGCTTCAAAGACGCGACGATGATCTGCAGCGGCTACAGCGACGGCCACGTCACGATCCTGCCGGGCGACAGCGGCGGGCCGCTGGTCGTGGACGGCAAGATCGTCGGCGTCGCGTCGTGGAGCCGCAGCGACTTCAAGTGGTACAGCGTGTACGGCAGGCTCAACAACGACATGGGCGACTGGGTCAAGCAGCAGATCGGCGAGCCGAACAACCCGGAGACGTTCTCCCTCGCGGTGACGCCGTCCTCGCTCAAGGTCGAGCCGGGCAAGTACGTCTCGGCCACGGTGACCAGCAAGCCGGGCAAGAACGGCGCGGAGAAGGTCGACCTGAGCGCGTCAGGGCTTCCGGACGGCGCGAAGGCCACGTTCCAGCCCGCGTCCATCACCTCGGGCGAGTCGGCCAAGGTGAGCATCGAGGTTCCCGCCGGGACGGCCGAAAAGGACTACGCGGTCACGATCTCGGGCAAGGGAACCACCGACACGGCGACCACGAAGCTGACGCTGACCGTCGGTGAAGGCGGGCCGCAGCCCGGCAACCTCCAGGTGAGCGTGAGCCCCGGCAGCGGGACCGCCCAGCCCGGGTTCTTCAGCAACGTCACGGTTTCCGCCACCGGCGGGACCGGAACGATCACGCTGTCGGCGTCCGGACAGGGCCTGCCGTTCGCGCCGTTCTTCAACCCGAAGACGATCTCGAGCGGCGGCAGCTCGACCATGCAGGTGGTCGCGCCGTTCCAGCGCGGCACGTACCCGGTGACCGTCACCGCGACGGACTCGGCGGGCAAGACCTCGACGGCGACCTACACCCTCACCGTCCAGTAGCCCCGCTTTGCGCGTGAAGGTCCCCTTCCCCCGGCTGAGCCGGGGAAGGGGACCTTCACGCGCTAGACGTCAGCCCACGTGATGTTGTCGGGTCGTGCGCCACCTGACTTGACGAATCGGCGGACGGCTTCGCGGACCTGGTCGACCGGGATCTCGGCGACGGCGGGTATTACGCGAACATGCGCCTGCTCGTCGTACTCGACGGTCCCCGGTGCGTCTGATCCGTTCGTACTGATTGCGCTACCGCCGGTCAGGCCGATATGCGCGACGAACCCATGAGCACCGTTGACGCCTACGTCGAGGACTTCACCGGATTCCTCGTGTTCGATCGCAGCCATCCGTGGCAACTCGCCAGGGCCCTGGGCTTCGGCCATGCGAGAAAGCAGCGCGTCCGCATCGGCCGGACTGGTGAGTTCTTCCCCGTCGCGGGTGTAGTAGGCGATTACCGCCATCGTGGTGAACCCCCTCCGGTGTAGGTCTTCACGAAGCCATCCGTCCCGTACACGGTGATCGTGTAGCAAGTCAGCGACCGCTTCGATGTCGCTCAAAGGTGCCTCCCCTTCGGCTTCATGACATCAGGACCGGGCGAGCACCGCCATCGCGGCATTGTGCCCAGGAATCCCCGAGACGCCACCGCCCCGCACGGCGCCCGCACCGCAGAGCAGCACCCGTTCGTGCGCCGTCTCGACACCCCACTTCCCCACCTGAGCCGCATCGGCCGCGTAAGGCCACGACAGATCGCGATGGAAGATGTGCCCCGCGGGCAGCCCCAGTTCGGCTTCGAGATCCAGCGGTGTCTTCGCCTCGATGCACAACCGGCCGTCCGGTGAACGCAGCACACAGTCCTCGATCGGTTCGGCCAGCACACTGTCCAAAGAGGACAAAGTCGCTTGCAACGCCGCTTCACGCGCGGCGTCGTTGCGCCCCTCGAACAATCGCGCGGGCATGTGCAGGCCGAAGAGCGTCAACGTCTGCACGCCGGCGGTCTGTTCGGCCGGGCCGAGGATCGACGGGTCGGTCAGCGAGTGGCAGTAGATCTCACACGGCGGCAGCGACGGGATCTCGCCCGCGGCGGCCTCCGCGTACGCCGTCGCCAACTGCCCGTAGCTTTCGTTGACGTGGAACGTGCCCCCGAACGCCTCACGCGGGTCGACGCTCGAATCGCGTAACCGCGGCAGCCGTGAGAGCACCATGTTCACCTTGAGCTGCGCGCCTTCCGGCGCCTCCGGCGGCTCCTCGCCCAGCAACCGCGCGAGTGTCCGCGGCGCGACGTTGGCCAGCACGTGACCGCCGCGCACGGCGAACTCGTCGTCGGCGAGCCGGTAGCGCACCGAGCCGTCCGGGTCGATGGACAGCACCTCGGTGCCCGTCACGAGCCGTGCCCCGGCCGCCCGCGCGGCCGACGCGAGCGCGCCGGTCACCGCGCCCATCCCGCCCACCGGGACGTCCCAATCGCCGGTCTCGTTGCCGATCACGTGGTAGAGCAGGCAGAGGTTCTGCCGGAAATCGCCGGCGTCGGCGAAGGTCCCGATCAGCGCGTCGGTCAGGACGACACCGCGGACGATGTCGTCGCCGAACATCTCAGTGAGTGTTTCGGAGACCGGCCGTTCGAACAGCGCGTCCCAGGCTTCCGGATCGATGCCCGAGCGCAGCTCCTCCCTGGAGAGCAACGGTTCGGTCAGCGTGGGGAACGTCCGCTCCGCGACCCGGGAGGTCATCGCGTAGAACCGCCGCCACGCCTCGAAGTCCTTTGTGGACCCGGTGAGCGCGGAAAACGACGCCGCCGTGCGCCCCTCGTCGCCCGTGTCGACAAGGAGACCGCTGTCGCCGACGGGCGTGTACGACGACATCCTCCGCCGCCTGAGATCGAGTTCGAGCCCGAGGTCCGCGATGACCTTGCGCGGCAGCAGGCTCACCAGGTACGAGTACCGCGAAAGCCGGACGTCGACCCCGGCGAAGGCCCGGAAGGACACCGCCGCCCCGCCGACCTCGTCACGGCGTTCCAGCACCAGCACCGACCGGCCCGCCCTGGCCAGGTAGGCCGCCGCGACCAGGCCGTTGTGCCCGCCACCGACGATCACGGCGTCATAGGACTCCATCACAAGCCTCCCAGCGAAAACGACAGTGCGCCGCGGTCATCGTGACCGCGGCGCACCGCCGTTCGCAAGGACTCAGAAGGTGATGGAGAATCCTTCGATCGTCCCGCTGTCGAACCGGTGAACGTCACGGACCCGCAGTTTCCAGGTCCCGTTCGCCGGTTCGGACGAGGCGTTCACCGTGTACGACGTGTGCACGCCACTCGCCTCGCCGATCCCTCCCGCTGGCTTGAGCGCGAACACCGCGCCACTCGGCCCGATCAGGTCGATCGCCAGGTCACCGGTGTAGGTGTGCGCGATGTCGACCTTGACCGGCAGCGTCGCCGACGCCTTGCCGTCGCAGCCTTCCTGCGTCACCGAACTGGTCACCGCGTCACCCGCGTCCGGAATGGACACCGGTGTGGTGTTCGACTTCGCCCCGCACTTCGGGCCGGGGCCGCCACCGCCGATGAACGACACGTTCAGCAGCTTGTTCACCGTCCCGCTCGGCAGGCCCTTGAGCACACCGTCCGAGGAGTTGTTCACCAGCGCGTCCCGCGTCTGCTGCGCGGTGGCGCCGGAGTTGGCGGACAGGTACAGCGCCGCCGCGCCCGCCACGTGCGGCGTGGCCATCGAAGTGCCGCTCATGTTCGCCGAACCACCGTTGGACGTGGACAACGACGTGATGTTGTTGCCAGGGGCGAAGATGTCCACGCACGAACTGTGGTTGGAGAACGACGCCTTGTTGTCGTTCTCGTCCGAGGCGCCGACCGTGATCGCCTCGGGGATGCGGGCGGGGCTGACGTTGCAGGCGTTCTGGTTCTCGTTGCCCGCCGCCACCGCGTAGACGAAGCCCGCCGCGATGGACTTCTTGATGACGTCGTCGCCGAGCCCGACCTGGTCCATCCGCAGGCTCAGGTTCGCCACCGCCGGTTTGGTGCCGTTCGCGGTCAGCCATTCGGCCGCGTCGACGATGGCGGAGTCGGGACCGTTGCCCGAACAGTCGTTGCCCAGCACCTTCAGCCCGACGATCTTGACCTTCTTGGCCACGCCGTAGGTCTTGCTGCCGATGGTGCCCGCGGTGTGACTGCCGTGCCCGTTGCAGTCCTTCCCGTTGCCGCCCACGAAGTCCTTGCCGATGGACGCGCGGCCTTCGTACTCCGGGTTCTCCGGGTTGATGCCGGTGTCCATGTCGTACGCGGTGACGCCCTCACCCGTGTTCGGATAGGTGAAGCTCTTGTCGCGCGGCAGGTTCTTCTGGTCGATCCGGTCGAGGCCCCAGGTGGGGTTGGTCTGCGTGCCGACGGCACGCGCGGTGCCGTCCTGGTAGACCGCCTTGACCGCGGGATCGGCCGCGAGCCGCCGGGCCTGCTGCTCGGACATGCCCTTGACCGAGAAGCCGCGGAGCACGTTCTTGTACGCCGACCGGACTTCGCCGCCGTAGCGGCCGGTCAAGGAGGCCGAAGACTGCTCGACCGCCATGGTGCCGACATCGTGGAGCACCACGATGTACTGGTTCCCGTAGTGCTGGTTCGCCTGCACGACAACGCCTTCCGCCTGCGCGGCGACGGCGTTGCCTGCGGCGAGCGCGGCCAGCGCGGTGGCCGCGAAGGCCACCACACCGGCCCGCACGCCGCGGCGCATCAGAGACCTGCCACGTTCAGCAGCTTGTTGGTCGAACCGGAGCCCGGGCTCGTCACGACACCGCTGGTGGCGGCGCTCGCCAGACCGGAGGCCACGGCGGCCGGGTTGGCCGACGGGTGCGAGGTCAGGTAGATCGCGGCCGCGCCGGCGACGTGCGGGGTCGCCATCGAGGTACCGCTCATCTGCTGGGTGCCGCCACCGTTACGGGTCGAGGTGATGTTGGTGCCGGGCGCGAAGATGTCGGTGCAGCTGCCGTAGTTCGAGAACGTGGACCGGCGGTCGTCGTTCTGGGTGGCGTTGACGGTGATGGCCTCACGCACGCGGGCCGGGCTGGTGGAGCAGGCGTCCGTGTTGGAATTCCCCGAAGCCACCGTGTTGGTGATGCCCGCCGAGACCGCGCGGCGCACGGCGGAGTCCACACCGGAGTCGGCCGGTCCGCCGAGGCTCATGGTGAGCACCGACGGGCCCTTGGCGTTCTTCACGACCCAGTCGATCCCGCTGATGATCTGCGAGTACTGGCCGCTGCCCTGGCAGTTCAGCACGCGGACCGAGACGATCTTGGCGCCCTTGGCCACGCCGTAGGTGGCGCTGCCGACGGTGCCCGCGACGTGCGTGCCGTGGCCCTGACAGTCCTTGGCGTCGCTGTCGTTGTCGATGAAGTCGTAACCGCTGCTCGCACGGCCGCCGAACTCCGACTGGCGGTAGTCGACACCGGTGTCGAGGACGTAGACCGTCGCACCGGCACCGTCGTTCGGGTAGGTGTACTTCTTGTCCAGCGGCAGGTTCTTCTGGTCGATCCGGTCGAGGCCCCAGGTCGGGTTGGTCTGGGTGCCGGTCATGTGGGCGACAGCGTCCTGCTGGACGAAGTCCACGTTGGGGTCGGCGGCGAGCCGCTTGGCCTGTGCCTCGGTCATCTTCGCCGAGAAGCCGTTCAGCGCGGCGGTGTAAGTCGCCTTCACCTGGCCGCCGTACTTGGCCGCGAGGCCGGCGTCGCCGCTCTTCAGCGAGACGATGTACCCGTCAGTGACGGCTCCCGGCACACCGGCGCCGCGGATCTGCCCCTCGGCGGCCGTCGCCGATCCGGCGAAGGCCAGCGAGGCCGCTACACAGGCCCCGGTGAGCACCGCACCCGCGATCCGGTGACGTCGAAGTTCTCCACGCATTTCCTGAGCTCCGTTCACTCGAACAG
Organism: Amycolatopsis sp. lyj-84; assembly: GCF_046549075.1. Taxonomy (NCBI): domain Bacteria; kingdom Bacillati; phylum Actinomycetota; class Actinomycetes; order Pseudonocardiales; family Pseudonocardiaceae; genus Amycolatopsis; species Amycolatopsis sp. lyj-84. The sequence goes on along the minus strand of NZ_JAJPWO010000003.1, from coordinate 3,286 downwards.
GTGGTTCGCGCCGGCAGGTTTCCGGACCGGCGCCGTGACGACCAGTCACGCTTGAATCACTTTCGGGTGGTGGGACCTGCGCGAACAAGCGAGGCAACGGTCCGTAGGACTACGTATCTAATGGGGAAAATCACCATCCCTACGAAAGTTCCGTGACCGTCCGGGCGGGTTCCGTGATCGCTGAGCACGTGCCTAAGCTGCGTTCACTCGAACGGTGTGGTTCGTGAAGCGGGGGTGACCCGGCATGGTGATCGGTGGCTGCCGACGCAGGACGAGTTCGCCCGTGCTCGTCGGCCGTGATGCGGAACTGGGCGAGATCCTCGACGGCGCGATGCGCTCGCCGTCGGTGATCATGCTCGAAGGCGAAGCGGGGGTGGGCAAGACCCGGCTCGCCACCGAGCTGCTGGCCTGCCCCGAACTGGCCGGACGACCGGTCCTCACCGGAAGCTGCCAGCCGTTGCGGGAGCCCTTCCCGTACGGCGTGGTCTTCGACGCGCTGAAGGACGTCCGCCCGGCGCGCGAACTCAACCCCGTGACCGGGGTACTCGCGCCCTACCTGCCGGAACTCGCGGCCTACCTGCCCCAGCCGCCCGCCCGGCTCGCCGATCCGAGGGCCGAACGGCACCGGCTCTTCCGCGCCGTCCGGGAACTGCTCGGCGCGCTGGGCCCGCACGTCCTGCTCATCGAAGACCTCCACTGGGCGGACGACGGCTCCCGCCGCCTGCTGCGGTTCCTGATGACCGACCCGCCCCCGGGGCTGACCCTCCTGCTCACCTACCGGCGTGAGGAGACGCCCGGCGGTATCCCGCTCGGCAGCGCCTTCCGGCCCGCGCCCGGCACCGCGCACGTGCTCGTCACGCTCCGGCCGCTGGACCGCGACGGCGTCCAAGCGCTGGTGTCGGCGTTGCTCGGCGAAGCGAACGTCTCAGCCGAGTTCGCCGCGCGGCTGCACGAGCGGACCGCGGGGATCCCGTTCGTGGTCGAGGAGGTCGTGCACGCGGTCGCGGGCATCGAGGGCGCGGTGCACGCCGACGGCGCGACCGCGAGGCGCCTGCTCGACGCGGTCGAAGTCCCGGCTCTGCTGCGTGAAGCGACCGTCGAACGCCTCACCGCGCTGCCGCCCGCCGCCCGGCGGATCACCGAGGCCGCCGCCGTCCTCGGCATACCGTCCACTCCGGACCTGCTGACGGCCGCGGCCGCGCTCACCCCCGAACGCGCCCATCGCGCGCTCGTCCTCGCGCTCGAACGCAACGTCCTGGTGGAGACCGGCGAGGGCGAATACGGCTTCCGGCACGCGCTCGCCCAGCAGGCCGTCTACCGCACCATCCCCGGCCCCGACCGGCAGGAACTGCACCGGCGGGCCGCGCGGCTGCTGCGCGACCGGCTCCCGCAGTCCCTCGTGCGGCTCGCCGAACACTGCCGTAAGGCGGGCGACCGGGCCGGAGCCCTGAAGTACGGCGAAGCGGCCGCCGATCAGGCGTCGACGGTCGGCGATCTCGCCACCGCGACGGATCTGCTCCGCACCCTGCTCGACGAACCGGGACTGCAACCGTCCGATGTGGACAGACTGGCGGTCAAGTTCAGTTCGGTGGCGTGCAACGGCCTCGCCCAGACCGAGGTCGTCCCGGCGCTGGAACGGCTGCTCACCGACGGCAGGCTGTCCGGGCGCCTGAGCGGCGAGGTCCGGCTGGGGCTCGGGCTTCTGCTGGTGCGCCAGGCCGGTGGGCTGGAAGCGGCGAGGACCGAGATCGAAATCGCCGTCAACGACCTGGCCGACCGGCCTGACCTGGCCGGACGCGGGATGGGCGTCCTCGCCCAGCCCTGGGTCGGCGCGACCCCGCTGCACGAGCACCGGCGGTGGATGGACCGGGTCGACGGGCTCATCGACCGGGCGACCGACCCGGGACTGAAGATCATCCTGCTGGCCAACAACGCGGCGTCGCGGCTGCACATCGGGGACGCGCGGGGCTGGGACATGCTGGACCGGGCGCCCACCAGCGTCAGCTCACCCGACGAGCAGCGGCATCTGGCGCGGCTGCACTGCAACAGCGCCGACGCCTGCGCCTGGACGGGTCACCACCGGCGGGCCAGGAGCCTGCTGCGCAGCGGCATGCAGCTGGCCGCCGACTGCGGGGCGCCGTACGTCGTCAGCACGGCGCGCGCGACGGCGGTCCACACCGACTGGCTCACCGGGAACTGGGACGGTCTCGCCGAACGGGCCGACGCCCTGATCGACGAGTACCGCGACCTGCTGCCGGTGACCAGCGAACTGTGCCTGGTGCTGGGGCTGCTCGCCGCCGCCCGCGGCGAATGGGACGAAGCCGCGGTCCGGTTCGCCGGGACCGCGGCGGACCAGCCGGAGAACGCGTTCACGCCGGTCGCGATCGCCGCGCACGCCGGAATGGCGGGCATGCTGCTCGCGCAGGACCTCGGCGAGGCCGCCGTCACCCAGGCGGAGAAGGGACTGGAACTCTTGCGCGCCAAGGGTGTCTGGGCCTGGGGTGCCGATCTGGTGATGGCCGCCGTCGACGCGTACTGCGCCACCGGGCAGGATGCCGCGGCGCAAGCGCTGACCGACGAGTTCGAACGCGAGATCGGCGACCTCGACGCGCCGTCGACCCGTGCCGCGCTGGCCGCGAACCGCGGGCTCGTCGCGGCGTCGCGAGGGGACCACGCGGAGGCGATCAAGGCCTTCGAGCAGGCACGGGCGCGGTTCGACGCCCTCCCCGCGCCGTACCACGCGGCGCTGATCGCCGAACGGGCCACGCGGTGTCGCCTGGCCATGAACGAGGACGTCGCGGAGACGTTCGCCGCGCTCGCCGAAGCGTTCGACCACCTCGGCGCCACGCGTGACGCCGCACGCTGCCGTCACGCGTTCCGGTCCACCGGCGCCGTCGCCCCCTCGCGGCGTGGGCGCCGGGGTTACGGCGACGAACTGTCCCCGCGCGAGCGCGATGTCGCCAGGCTGCTGGCCGCCGGGCACACCAACCGGGAGATCGCCGAGGTGCTGTTCCTGTCCCGGCGCACGGTGGAACAGCACGTCGCGAGCGTTTTGCGGAAGCTGAAGGTGCGGTCGCGGAGCGAGCTGGCGGGGCTGCGGTCGGCTTAGGGATCAGTTCGGTTGAGGGCGCCTGGCGGGGTCGGAGAGCGAGGCCGGCGGCGGGGTGAGTGGCGAAGCGGCCGTGTCGCGAAAGCCACTTTCGGGACACCAGACGTCGCGAAAGCCGCCTCCGTGCCTAGTGCGTATCGCTACTTGGCAGTATCGACCCGATGAGCACCGAATCTG